>JAFYLZ010000001.1 GCA_017556795.1 Candidatus Saccharimonadota bacterium
AGAAAGGAAAAGAAAGCGCATACAGAGAAAAAGGGATAAAAAGAAAGAAAAAAGAGTAAAAAAAGACAAAAAAGTTGTTGACATGGTGGTAGTGTGATGGTATTATAAACGAGCGCTCAGGGAACGGAAGTTCACAGAGCGAATCGATCTTTGAAAACTAAATAGAATTACAAGAAAAAACACAACGTCAATTCAATAAAAAAAGAATCGAAAGATTCTGGATAAATAAAAAAACTGACGATGAAATTAATTGCACAACTAAATTGTTAAGCTATTTCTAAACACTACTAAAAAACAGTAACCACTCGCAGTAATTTAGACTGTTACCATCTTATCGCATTAAAACAAAAAAGTCAAGGGTTTTTTTGAAGATTTTTTACAATTTTTTCATCGTTTTTCACCCCAAATGTCATTGACATCTTATTACTCTTATGCTAATCTAAATTTAGAGTGTAGAATTCTTGACTAAGGTGCCAATACAAAAACCAAAAAAGAGGTCATGTGTGAAAACGCAAAACAAACATTTTTGCTTGTCGTCCTATCGGGTACCGATGACCTTTTTGTTCCCTATTAGCATATTTATACTAGTTATTTTCGGCATCTTATCTCTATCCCCAATCGTTATCCCAGGAGTCAACGCCGAAGGAATCGTGGCCAGCAACTCTATTGCCATCACTGCACCAGATATCGATCTCGACATCAACCCAGCCAACCGCCTTACCGTTGGCAAAAATACAGTTTCGATTTCCGCTAGCCCGGCCTCTGGTTACGAACTATATATTTCTACTACTGAACAAAATATGTATTTAGATGGCGACAACACCGACACCCGCAAAATCTCCCCTACTACTGGCACTTATGAATCGCCAGCTGCAATTTATAGCGAGTCTTTCCCAGCCTGGGGTTATGCCGTTGCCGGACTAGACAACTTTAGTCCAAGCTACAGCACCACGAACCCAAGCTCTTCTTCGAAATTCGCCGCCGTGCCAACCACCGAACAGCTTATCGCCAGTACCGAATCCGCTATCACCACCGACTCAATCGACGTCTACTATGGTGTCAAAAACAACAACGAGCTTATTGCTGGCGATTATTCTACTACCGTTATATATACCGCCGTCGGCACTGCCGAACCATCCACCCCAAAAGCCATCCTCGGCAACAACGGCAACCTTAGTTTCGTCTACGATAATCTCTCCTACACGACAGGCGATACGTACACCGACAACATCGGAGATACTACAATTTATAGAGTCTACTCTGTGCCAACTAATTCGAGCTCCAGATACGACACCGCGTGGGTCGCCCAAGAAAGGGTCACTTCCGTTTATATTAACCCTAATTTCCACGACTTCAAACCAACCAGCACGGCCTATTGGTTCTATAGCTTAAACCGCGTCACCTCATTTGTGGGCATCAACAACCTTGACACCAGCGAAGTAACCAATATGGCCTACATGTTCTATAGGCTCAGTTATTCCAATGCCTGGTGCGGCCTCGATCTCACCAACTTCTACGTTGGCAAAGTCACTAACATGACCAGAATGTTTGAGTGGGTTTCCCGCGGCGACGGCAATCCTTGGACCATTGGCGATATTAGCGGCTGGGACGTCAGCAAAGTTCAAGATATGTCATATATGTTTAACTCTGCCGGCAAGGGTGCAGGTTCTTGGTCCATTGGCGACATCAGTGGTTGGGACACTGGTAGCGTCACCAATATGGCCTTTATGTTCATCGAGGCTGGCTACAACGCATCAACCTGGGACATTGGAGACATCGGTAAATGGGATGTCAGCAAAGTCCAAAACATGTCATATATGTTCAAAGATGCTGGTTACAATGCTACCAACTGGAACATCGGTAATCTAGGCTACGTTGACACCGACCATCCGGGCTGGAATACCGAAAACGTCACGACTATGTTATCTATGTTTGAAGAGGTGAACTGTAAAGATGTAGACTGGACTATTGGCGATATCGGCAGCTGGGATGTTGGCAAAGTAGAAAATATGGCCAACATGTTCAAAAATGCTGCCACCGCCAACAACATGGCATCGTGGACTCTTGGTGATCTTAACGGCTGGGATGTAAGCAGCGTTAAAGATATGTCCTACATGTTCTATCAAACCGCCTACAGGGCGTCGGCCTGGTCCATCGGCAACCTTGGCTATATCGACGAAGACCACCCTGGTTGGAATCCTGAAAATGTTACCACCATGGAAAGTATGTTCCAGAACGTCGCCAGAGACAAGACTATGGCTGCCTGGACCATTGGTGATATTGGTAGCTGGAATGTCGGCAAAGTTACCACTTTCGCCAATATGTTTGCTAGCGCTGGGTACAACGCCTCTAGCTGGAGCGTTGGTAATCTGGGCTACATCGACAATGATCACCAGGGCTGGGATACTAGTAGCGCCATCTATATGAACGGTATGTTCCAAAGCGCCGGCTATAAGTCATCCAGTGCTAGCCTTGGAGATATCTCTAGCTGGAACGTTGGCAGCGTAGAAAACATGTCTAATATGTTCAACTCCTTTGGCTGTCTCGCGTCCAGTTGGAGTATCGGAAGCCTGTCTACCTGGGACACTAAAAACGTTAAAAACATGAGTGGCATGTTCTATAACGCCGGATACTCAGTTACTACATCATGGAGTCTTAATGTCAGTGCCTGGAACGTCAAAAAGGTTTCCAATATGACTGATATGTTTAGACGAGCCGGTTATAGCGCTAGACAGTCATTTACTCTAGACGTCTCCAACTGGGAAACCGACAGCGTCACCCAATTAGCCAATATGTTTAGAGAGGCCGGTTACAAAGCCACTTCTTGGAGCATCGGCAACCTTAACGGCTGGAATGTTAGTGCAGTCCAAAATTTCGAGTCCATGTTCGATTCCGCCGGATATAGTGCCGCCTCCTTTAGTCTCGGCAATCTCGGCTATATTGATAGTGACCACCAGGGCTGGCGAACCCTTGCTGCCACCAATATGAAACACATGTTTTCGGCCTGCGGCCACGAAGCCAGCTCTTGGTACATTGGTGACCTTAGCAAGTGGAGCCTTTCCAATGTTCAATATGCACAAGGCATGCTTAGATATATCGCTCATTCAGCTACCTCCTGGAGTATTGGCAATATTAAAGACTGGGACACCAGCAACATCACAGATATGAGCTATATGTTCGAGGAAGCCGGTTACAAAACTACTGATTGGGCTATTGATGTTTCGAACTGGAACGTTGCCAAGGTCACCACTTTTGAAAACATGTTCTATAAGGCCGGCTATCAATCTGACTCTTGGTCTATCACTGGTATCGAAAATTGGAGATTTAACACTACATCGTCAGTCTCTTTTAAACTCATGTTTTATGGTGCAGGGTACGGAGCTACCTCCTGGAGCATCGGCAGCCTCAACGACTGGAATGTTGGCAAGGTAACAAATATGCAGGCCATGTTCTCTGGTGCCGGACATGGAGCCAACACCTGGACCATCGGCGATATTAGCGGTTGGATAGTGAGCAGCGTAACAGCCATGAATTATATGTTTAGTGGAGCCGGAGCCAGTGCCGCCAATGCCGACTGGAGCATCGGCGACATTAGCGTCTGGACCGTCAATATCTCGAGGCCTACCAATTTCGTCGACGCTGGTCGTCTTGCCGCCGAGCCAAACTGGCGATAAAAATTACCTCTTTTCCCTACCGAAAAAATATATAAACACCCTATAAGACAACACTAATATCACCGCCATCCACCACGGAAATTTTTCTGGCGTACAAAGGCTCGCTATCACGAGCACCCCGTCCAGCAAGTAAGTCATAGTT
This sequence comes from Candidatus Saccharimonadota bacterium, assembly GCA_017556795.1. Lineage (GTDB taxonomy): Bacteria > Patescibacteriota > Saccharimonadia > Saccharimonadales > Saccharimonadaceae > Nanosyncoccus. The sequence continues at coordinate 3,817 of JAFYLZ010000001.1, forward strand.
TCTCCTTTTTAACGGCCCTATCTTTAGCAAACTCCTGTCAAAAATCAACCCCCATCAATCTTCACCACTATAAAAAGCACCCCATCTAGACGGGGCGCTTTTTATTTTTGGCTTTTTCTGGCTTTATGCTTCCGCTTTGTCGGCCTTTTTCTCGGCTTTCTCGGCGGCCGGCTTTTCAGCCTTAACGTCACCTTCAGCAGCGTCTTCTTCCTCTGGTAAGACAATACCGATTGAAGCAACCGTATCACCTTCGGCCATTCTCATAATGCGAACACCTTGGGTAGCACGACCAAGCGTTGGGATTTCTTTCATCGCTACGCGAATCGCTTGACCCTTAGTAGACATCATAATCACCTCTTTGGCAGCCTGGTCGAGAGTGTGAACCGCCACAATTGGGCCAGTCTTATCCGTTACTGCAGCAACCTTGATACCAACGCCGCCACGTTTGTGTGGTGGGAAGTTCGAAACTAGTGTCGCCTTACCATAACCGTTAGCCGAGATAGCAAGCAGCTTTTGCTTTGGATCCGTAATCACATCCATGCCAACGATTTCATCCTTTGGACGGAGTCTCATACCAATCACACCCCTAGCGGAGCGGCCCATCGCACGCACTTCTTTTTCGTTAAAGCGTGTCGCCTGGCCAGCTGAAGTCGAGATCACGATGTCTTCTTCCCCGGTCGTCTCTTTCACCCATTTGAGCTCATCACCGTCGTCAAGCTTAATCGCAATCAAACCGTTCGAGCGGATGTTGAAGAAGTCTTTAATTGCGCTCTTCTTGATGGTGCCCTTCTTGGTAGCCATAAAGAGGAAGCCATTCTCACCGGCATCACCCTGTTTGATGATGGCGGTAATCTTCTCTTCTGGATGCATGTTAAGCATGTTCACGGCAGCCGTTCCCTTTGCAGCGAGCGAAGCTTGTGGCACTTCGTAAGCTTTCAATCTAAAGATGCGGCCTTGGTTGGTAAAGAATAGCAAGAAGTCGTGTGAGTTAGCGGTAATAATCTGGGAAATCACATCTTCTTCCTTGGTGGTCATGCCACGTTTGCCCTTACCACCCCTGTTCTGGCGACGGAAATCGTTCTGTGGGACGCGCTTCATGTAATTCTCGGTTGTCAGCAAGATCACGCTTTCTTCTTCTGGAATCAACTCTTCCTCAGAGAACTTGCCAACTTCGTGATTAATAATTTTGGAGCGACGTGGATCGTCGTACTTCTCTTTCACGGCGAGGAGCTCTTCCTTCACCACGCGAAGCACTTCGTTCTCATCGGCAAGGATTGCCTCGAGTTTCTTGATGAGCTCGTGAAGCTCTTTGAGTTCTTCTTCGATCTTGTCGCGCTCCAAACCTTGGAGACGGCGAAGTTGCATCTGAAGAATAGCGTTTGCCTGAATCTCAGAGAGGCCAAAACGCGTCATGAGTTGCTTGTCGGCGTCATCGTAAGAGGCGCGAATCACCTTGATCACCTCGTCGATGTTATCGAGAGCAATTTTCAAACCTTCCAAGATATGGGCACGTTCTTTTGCCTTACGGAGGTCAAACTCAGTACGACGACGGATCACCTTCTGGCGATGTTTGATGAACTCAGCCAAAATCTCTTTAAGACCCAAGATGCGTGGTTGAATACCATCGACCAAAGCCAACATATTATAATGGAATGACGTCTGAAGTGGAGTCAACTTATAGAGTTGGTTCAAAATCTTCTTCGGGAAGGCGTCTTTCTTGAGCTCAATCACTACGCGAACCTTACCACGAGCAGACTCATCACGAGCATCAGCGATGTGGTCAAGCTTCTTAGCGAGGACCAAGTCGCGCACCTTCTCGATAAAGTCTTCCTTGCTCATACCATAAGGCACCTCTGTAATCACGATGTTGTAGCGACCATTTTTGCGCTCTTCGATATTAGCAACGGCGCGAATCACCACTGAACCTTTACCAGTAGCATAGGCCTCTTTCATCGGTTTACCACCGTAGACCTCAGCACCAGTTGGGAAATCTGGGCCCTTCACGTATTTCATCAAACCTTCGAGGTCGATATCTGGGTTGTCAATTTGAGCAATCGTAGCATCAACCAACTCACCGAGGTTGTGTGGTGGAATGTTGGTAGCCATACCGACAGCGATACCCATCTGGCCGTTCAAAAGAATGTTTGGCACTGCGGCTGGCAAAACTGCTGGCTCTTTCTCTGTACCATCGAAGTTATCACGGAAATCAACGGTTTCCTTCTCGATATCAGCGAGGAGCTCTGCGCCAACCTTATCGAGGCGAGCCTCGGTATAACGTGAAGCAGCGGCTTCATCACCGTCCATCGAGCCAAAGTTACCCTGACCTTCAACCAGCGTATAACGCATTTTCCAAGGTTGAGCGAGGTTCACCATTGAATCATAAATCGAAGAATCACCGTGTGGGTGGTATTTACCCATCACTTCACCAACGATACGAGCAGATTTCACTGTTGCATGTGGGGCTTTCCAGCCGTTCTTGTTCATTGCATAGAGAATACGGCGGTTTACTGGCTTAAGACCATCGCGGACATCTGGAAGTGCACGATCCACGATCACCGAGAGCGAGTAACGAAGGAAGTAATCCTCCATCGTGTTCTCGACGGTACGAAGCTCGATACCGTCTTCGGCCACCACTTCCCCATCAGTAGCTTTCACGGCCTCAACCTGCTCCACGTTTTCGCCAAAATCAATGTGTTTTCCTTCGTCGGTTTCAAATTTCTTGTCTTTTTCTTCCATATTCCTCCTTAGAAGTCCAAGTCATCAAGGTTAACCGAAGCGGCCCTTGCCTGAATAAAGTTTTTACGCATCTCCGCTTGGTCACCCATCAACTTCGTAAAGATGGCGTCGGCCTTTTCGGCATCTTCGATGTTGACACGGATTAGTACCCGATTGGCTGGGTTCATAGTCGTCTCCCAAAGCTGAGCGGCGTCCATTTCGCCAAGACCTTTAAAGCGTTGTTGAGCAGTATAACCAGCTTGCTTGAAACGCTCGGCGGTCTCATCGATCTTTGTACCGGCAGCTTTGCGCTCTTCAATCTTCTTAGTCAAAGTATCTTCGAGTGCTTGTTCATCATAGATGTAGTCAATCTTGCGACCGTTACCGGTACCCTTAATCAAACCAAATAGTGGTGGTTTTGCAAGATAAACGTGACCGGCCTTAATCACCTCTGGCATATAGCGGAAGAAGAAGGTGAGAAGCAAGGTCGAAATGTGTGAACCATCGACATCGGCATCGGTCATGAACACAATCTTGTGGTAACGAAGACCTTCGATGTTAAATTGATCGCCAATACCTACGCCAAGACCCTTGATCAAAGAGACCAACTCGGCGTTCGCGAGCATCTTATCAAGACGAGCGCGCTCGGTATTAAGCACCTTACCACGGAGTGGCAAGATTGCCTGAATCTTCGAATCACGACCTTCCTTGGCCGAACCAGCTGCGGAGTTACCCTCTACAATAAAGAGTTCGCAGTCCTCAGCATTTCTAGAAGAACAGTCGGCGAGCTTTGATGGCAAGTTCAAACCTTCAAAGGCACCTTTGCGGATAACATTATCGCGAGCAGCACGTGCAGCTTTGCGAGCACGAGCAGCCAAGGTCGCTTTACCGACGATTTTCTTGGCAATTGCTGGGTTTTCTTCGAGATAGTAACCAAAGTACTCAGTCATAATCTTATCGACATAACCACGCACTTCTGGGTTACCAAGTTTGTTCTTGGTCTGGCCTTCAAACTGTGGATCTGGAAGCTTCACCAAGACGACCGCAGTAAGACCTTCTTTAATATCATCACCAGTGAGGTTGTCTTCTTTCTCTTTAAGAAGACCGTTTTTACGAGCATAATCGTTCACCGTACGGGTAAGGCCTGTCCTAAAGCCAACCACGTGCATACCACCATCAGGGGTGAGAACGTTGTTTGCGAATGGTTTCAAGATTTCTGAGAAGGTATCATTATATTGAAGCGCGATTTCCACCTCTGAATCTTCAATCTTTTTCTCAACGTAGAAAATATCGTCCGATAATAGTTCCTTGCCGTTGTTGAGCCTCTTAACATAGCTCTTGATACCACCTTCAAAATAGAAGGATTCTTTAGCGCCAGTGCGCTCATCTGAAACAGAGATCAAGATTCCCTTGGTCAGATAAGCCTGGTGACGAGCATAGCTCGATACCCAGTCGTAATCAAAGGTAGTAGTCTCTTTGAAGATGGTTGGATCTGGATAAAAAGTAATCGATGTACCAGATTCCCTTGGGCAGCCCTTTGTAACTTGGAGTTCAGAAGTTGGTTTACCGGTGTCGAACTCGATGTGGTGAGTCTTGCCATCGCGATAAACTTCCGCCACCATATGAGTGGAAAGGGCGTTCACTACTGATGAGCCCACGCCGTGAAGACCGGATGACACCTTGTAGCCGCCATCGCCGAACTTACCACCAGCGTGAAGCACAGTAAGCACCGTTTCAAGGGTTGATTTCTTAGTTTTTGGGTGGATGTCTACAGGGATACCACGACCGTTGTCGTCTACCCTTACGCCACCGTCATTTGTAATGGTGATGTCAATCTTGTTGGCATAACCAGCGATTGCTTCGTCGATCGAGTTATCGGCAATCTCTTTGATAAGGTGATGCAAACCGTCGTAGCCAGTCGAACCGATGTACATGCCAGGACGCAAGCGTACTGGCTCCAATCCTTCGAGCACCCGAATCTCGGAGCTATCATAAGCCCCACCACCTGTTTGTTTTTCGGACATAAGTTACCTCAACTTTATATAATATATATAGTATTATACTCCGTTTTTTGGATTTTTCAAGATTTAGTGCAGAGAAATCGTAGTTTGATTGCCTTCTGGCGCATTTTCAGGCGCTTGAACGGGTGTTTGCGCCGGCATTTGTGAACCAACCGCACTTGGAGTTTCAGCCGGCTCTACGGCCGCCGTATTCGCTTCTGACGGCATTTCTAGAGGTGCCGGCGAAGCTGCGGCAGCTTGTCGACTCTTCCATTTTTCCATAAAATCATCTGCTGGCTGCTCTGCTTCTGGGGCTGGTGCCGGAGCTGGGGCCGGTGCTTCCGAGGCTGGTGCTGCTGGTGCTAGCGGCGCTACCTCTGGGGCAGACGCTGCTGCCTCCTTCTCGGCTGCCGACCAACGATCAGTAATTTCCTTCTCTACCTCTTCACGCGTCTTGCCAAACCTAGCTGCCGAATACAGCTTGAGCGACTCCATCAATTCTCTGTTAGGCTGGCCCATTGGGGCTGGCAACTTCATCGTAAAGGCCGAAGAAGGCATACCGTAAATCATTACCTTACAGATTGCCTCGTGGTTGGCCGTCTTGGTCAAATCTTCTGCCGTAAAGGTCGGCGTAAAGGCCTTCACCATCAAATCCGCATCTGTTACGCCCACGCGACCACAGATAATCGTACCTACGTTACCAAGGATTGCTTCCCTGATTTTATCAGTTAGCTGCGTCATGAACTGGTTAGCAACAATCAAATTGAGGCGATACTTACGAGCTTCCGACAGAATCGACTCAAAGCTCTCTGTTGCAAAGTTCTGGAACTCATCCACGTACAGACAGAAATCCTTACGTTCCTCTTCCGGCATATCGGCACGACTCATGGCCGCCTGCTGGAACTTCATCACAAAGATCATACCAAGCAATCTAGCGTTCAAGTCACCCAAACGACCCTTAGAGAGGTTCACGAGGAAAATCTTCTTATTGTCCATGATTTCACGAATATTAAAGCCGGACTTCACCTGACCCAAGGTGTTTCTCATAATGGTATTCGAAAGGAATGGACCCCACTTAGAGGTAAACCAGGTAATTACCTCGCCAGCATCATTTGATTTGAGCGAAGCCGGGAACTCTTTCGTCCAATAATCATAGACGGCCTTGTCTGTTACGTACTTCAATTTCGACTTCACAAACTCCGCGTCAGTAAAACACTGCGGGATATCAACAAAGGTCGCACCCTTCGGATCAGCCATGAGAAGAAGCGCCGCATTACGGAACATGTGCTGACCGCGCGGGCCAAAGAACCCCTGGTTTGCCGGGTCAAACAAGCTCTGAAGCATGTTAATACCCTCTTGCACGATAAAGTCTTTCTGGTCCGGATCGGTAAATTCAAACATATTCATGCCTACTGGATGCTCAATATCGGCCGGGTCGAAATAGATTACGTCATCAATTCTATCCTCTGGTACGAGTTGCAAAAGCTTCTCCACTGCATCACCGTGCGGATCAATAAAGGCGAAACCGCGACCGTCGCACATATCTTGATAAGCAATATTCTCGAGGAATACAGATTTACCCATACCGGTTTGACCAATTACATACATATGGCGACGACGGTCATCATCATCGAGGTAAATTTTCTTTTGCTCGCCCCTAAATTCGTTCACACCAAGGAATACACCAGAGGTAGCAAGTCTGGCCGGGCCATCTACTTGCTTGGTTAGCTGGCGCTCTACCTGTGCCGTCGGAATTGCATTCTGCTCTGGCAAGTGATAAATCGAGGCTAGCTCCACGCTGTTCAAAATATTTGATCTCATCTTCAAGGGGAAAAAGCGGAAAACATAGTCCGTAACCAGGCTTTTTTCGTCCTTCAAGTGGTTCACTTTGAAACTATTCATGGATGTAGAATTAAATTGTGCAAAGGCCGACACGATTCCCGACAAAATTCCGTCGGATCTAACTTTATTGTTCGACGCTGCAACCACGCGAATCAAAGTTTCAAAAGCTGGATAACGCATTTTGTTCGTTACGGCTTCGATTTCCTGTTGCTTGATGGTCGTAATCTGCTCAGTTTTAACTTCTTTATCGTGCTCAGCTGGTGGCTCAAACGGCGCTTTAAGGATATCGATCAGGTATTCACCGAGGTGACCGCTAACAGTCGTCTTAGTCTTACCCTTTTGTGTAGACTCAACATACTCTTTCGCCTCTTTAGTCCATTCGGTGCTAACCGGGCGAAATAACATCTGCACCACGGCGCCTTCCCCTTTGCCAACGTTCGAAAGAGCGTTCAAGATCGCCATGCTGGCGTCGCGCTTGGTCTCTTCATAAGTAGCAAGTGGATAATAACCCTTCTTTTTCAGAGATAGCTCTGCGCCGCTTACAGTCTTAACCGTGTGGTCTTTCTCAAAGATATTATCTGGGCGCCTCTCCTCTAGTCTAGCCGTTGGATAAGCCGACTGAATCGCCTGCTTGACAGTTTCAACCAACACCACTGGCACCACCGCATAGTATTTAATTAAACCGTCTTTCGCCTCAATCTCGAACGAGAAATGCCTCTGTCCGTAAAGGTTCGCATTCATGCCCTTCTTAATCGTAGAGGACAAAATCGAATACATCACCTGGGCTTGGGAAATAATTTCAGTATTAATATCGCGCTCATCCCTACCGTTTTGCTGAATATCATCGGTGGATGGCGGCAAATGGATAAGGAGTGGTACCATCTTCAGACCACGCTCGTATTTCTTGAGTTTGCGCATATTGCTCAGCTTCGAGAACAAAATTGCTAGCCCTACCCCTAGGACCACTACTGCAATAACCGCAATTACCACCCAAGAAGCCATTACGCTACCTTCCCCCTGACAGCTTCGCTTGTCTTCTCAATCATATTGGTTGCCTGCTCATAAAATCCGACCAGATCCTTGTCGGCCATATCGATTACTCTATCCATTTCTTTTGCCATCTCTGGACTAATCGTATCGCCTTGCATGATCTTTTTTACCGGCAATTCAGAGGTCGTACCAACCGCTTTTATCTCAACTGGCGCTGACCCCACCGGTTCCGCCGCGGCCGTCTCGGCCATCTCAGTTGGCGACAGTGGCGGCATCTCGCTCAGGAGATCAATCGTTCCGTCCTCTCTGTTTTTCTCTTGGCCAACCGTTTCACCACTCATCATCTGCTCAATCTCAGCGTTCGCCGCCGAAGAGCCAATTGCCCCCATTCCCTGTATATCGTGTGGCAAATCGGGCGTCTCCAAATTATTCGGCGCCACAACATTTTGCCCCATGTCAGGGGTAAGATTTGGATTCACGTTCTGACCTTGATAATCCATATGCTTATTTTACCATATTAAACCTTTTTGTAGACCAAAAATCCCACCAAAAACAGAAAAATCGCGATTAATCCTATCGTCCAGATAGAAATCGCGCCAAACGACCTCGCCATTAGCAGCATAATTGGCCCAAAAGTAATCACTGTTGCATAGAGATAATCTTTTCCCGTCAATTCCTTCTTTTTACTAGCCATGCGGCAGAACACGCTCATCAGGAAGCTCACGATGCCAAAGATTACAATAAACAATGTTGTAAAAAATAACAAAACCCCGAACGGCCCTACTTCCGTCGGAGATGTTAGGTTAAGCACAAGAATGAGTCCTGCGAGTCCAATCATGCTTATGCTTAATATGATACGGCTACGTTTCATAGCCATATTATAACACGTTTATGGTTAATTCCCCCAAGTTTATATGGAGAAAGCGGGAGGTTATCCGGCACCTAAAACATTACTATTGACCGCAACCTTGATCCCGCATTTCTCTTTTGACCGCTTCACGTATAGTGAAGCATTGATCCTTATTAGCCTTTTCTATCTACTCTGGTTTATGTTTCCCCCGAATGTGCTAGTAGAAGATTTGCTAACGCGCTCGACGCTTATCTTATGACTCGGTAACGGAGTTACTTGTCATAAGACTTAGCGGAGCTTGAGGTTATTCCTATATTGTAATTTATGGCTAGAAATAACCTGTTCGCCCGCTAAGTGTTTTCTATGGTTTTCTCATGTTAAATTGCCTTTTGTTTTAAGTTTTTATTTTAGTCATCTCGACTGCCTTCATATTAGCATAAAAACTATGATTTTTCAAGGTATTTTTGTACAAAAATGTTGTACTTTTTACATCATTACCCCCGTTAGTGCCTGAACAACTTATTTTTGCCATTGTTGTATTTTCTACAACAATATCATTCTTTTTAGGCTTATTTCTATACCGTTTAGGCTTTTTTGGACCATTTTTGTTGTACTTGCCACAACAAAAATGCCAGAACAAACTTTTTAATTGTAAGCTTTTTGGCTTTTGCTACTATTTTGCATTTTGGCATGTCGTTTTCACGCGTCGCGTTTTATGCAGTCACGCCACGGCCATGCCGCGATCCACGCGTTTTTGTAAAATGCTGTATTTTGAACGCACATATATATGCCACGTGCATTTTCATGCATTTTGCGACTATACAAATTTTCACAAAACCACAACGTACATACTACGCATGCTTTTTCATGCAAAATGATGCCAAATTTGTTGCAACAAGCACACATTTTTCGTGCATCAGCATATGTCAAACCGCACAACCGCCGCCATGCCCGCGCAGCCATTCCCTAATTAACATTTTTGTTCACAAAAACCTGTGGAAAACTCCACAAAAAAATATAAAAAATTGTTCAAAAAAACCATTGACATAAGCATTTTTTCGCGTTATTATAGGGGTAGCTTTTGAGTAAAAAAGTTACTCATAAGCCAAAAACAAACATCTTAGTCAAAACAAAACTTGCTGGGAAATGTAAGCCCAGCGAGCCAAAAAATAACTCCACACTCTACACAGAAAGACCGGTTTTCCTCGCAGTTACCGGTCTTTCACTTTGTCTAAAACTACCCGAAAATTTATTCAAAATTCCGATCCAAAATTCAGCCAAAAATCACACAAAAAATCGCCCAAACGAGCGATCTTTTTTATGCAAAATATGTTGGTGGAGCTGCCGGATACTGCCTCCGGGTCCGAAAAATCACCTGGATATCATTCTACGTGCGTAGTTCTCTGTTTTAATCTCGGCTTATACTATCAGCTGCAGATAACGAAACTGACGGCCGCCATGACTAGTTTTTCGAGCCATCTCTTGTCAATTAGATAACCTTATTCCCGTTGTATGATAATCTCTGCCCTACGGAATCTCAGGTAAAGACCAGCCTAGAAATATAGATTAGGCAAAAGCTGGCATGTATGCAACATGCGCAGATTCAGTGTTTTCACTTGTTTAATACTTACGGTATTCAATCGACACGCCTGATATCTGTTAATAATCCGTCTAAGCTTTGTCAGCCCCAACTACCCTAATTTTACCACAAGCGGCGCCAAATGTCCACCCCTGTAATTCCCGTTGTGGGTTGTTTTTTGAAAAATGTATGCTAATACTCTGGCCATGATTTCCAAGATTTACTCCGCCATCCCCTATGGTTTCAATGGCCGGCTCATAGAGGTCGAAGGCGGCATGAACCACGGCCTCCCTGCATTCAACATCGTTGGCATGGCCAACAAAACCATCAGCGAAGCCAGAGAACGCGTCAGGAGCGCCCTCATCAGTTCCGGCTTCAGTTTCCCGGGCTACAAGGTCACCATCAATCTCGCCCCTGCCGACCTCCAAAAAGACGGCTCCCACCTGGATCTGCCCATCGCCCTCTCTGTTCTCACCGTCTCAAAACAGCTTCTAGCAGCAGACACCAAAGATAAGTTATTTGTCGGTGAGCTCTCTCTGGACGGCCGCCTCAAGCCCGTCAAAGGCATCATTAATATCGTCGAGGCCGCCCGCACCGCTGATCTAAAAGAGGTCTACGTCCCAGCCGCCAATTTACCGCAGGCTCAGCTCATCCATGGCGTCAAAATCTTTGGCGTAGACACGCTAAAAAGCCTCTTCCTGCATTTAAAAGGCCAAAAGTCGATAGATTTACCGGCTAAAAACCCAAAGCCGCTAGAAACGGCCAATACGTGCGAAAACGCCGTTTTGCTGGACCATATCAGGGGTCAGGAGCTCGCCAAGCGCGCCGTCGAGATCGCCGTCGCTGGTCACCACAACCTACTAATCTCTGGCCCACCAGGCGCCGGCAAAACCCTGCTCGCCAGAGCTGCCGCCAACCTGCTCCCTGGCCTCACCGAAGAAGAAAAGATCGCCGTCACCAAGATTTATTCCCTGGCCAACCTCAAGACCGACAATATCGTTACATCTCGCCCCTTCAGAAACCCCCATCACACCGCCTCGCCCACCTCTATTATTGGTGGTGGTAACGGCGCTAGCCCCGGCGAAATATCCCTGGCCCACAGCGGCATTCTCTTTCTAGACGAGCTCCCAGAATTCCCCAGAGCGGTCCTCGAAGCGCTCCGCCAACCCCTAGAGGACAAGACCATCACCATCTCTCGCGCCAACCAGAAAGCCACCTACCCTGCCGACTTCATGCTGATCGCCACCATGAATCCCTGCCCCTGTGGCTATCTGGGCGACCCCACCCATAAGTGCACCTGTACCGAATACCAAATCCAAAATTACCGCAAGAAACTCTCTGGTCCCCTCTTCGATCGCATCGATATTTTCGTAAATGTCGACAAAGTAGACAATGCCGAGCTCTTCCAAAATCTGCCCGAAAATCCATGCAAACATAGTGTTGTAAAAAATACTATAACAGGGGGGCTTTTTCGCCAATACCTCCGTTATAAAAAACCTGGGTTTTTTAACAGTTCTTTGTCCTCATACCAAGTCACAAAGCTCATAAATCTCACACCAAAAGCCAAAAAACTGCTAGAATCCGCGTCCGGAAAACTTCAACTTTCCGCCCGTGCCTACTTCAAAATCATCAAAGTCGCCCGCACGATTGCCGATCTCGAACAAGCTGAGGAAATCGACGAGGCCCACATCGCCGAAGCCCTCAGTTTTAGAAGCAAGAACTAACCTTAAAAAACCATTGCTTTTTCTCAAGATTTTTGCTATAATTTGAAACAGGTTAATTCAAGAGAAGGAGAACACCATCAGTAATAATTTATCACGCACCAAACTTAACGGAGACATCCGTTATCCTGAAGTTCGCGTAATTGGTACTAATGGTGAGCAGCTCGGTATTATGTCGAGCCGCGAAGCTCAGCTTCTCGCGAGAGAGCAAGGAGTAGACTTGGTAGAAATTGCTGCCAATGCTAATCCTCCCGTTGTCAAAATCATCGATTGGGGTAAATACCAATATCAAAAGATGAAAGAAGAGGCCAAGAATCGCAAGAAAGCCCGTGAAAAACAATCCGAGCTTAAGCAGATGAAAATCGGTCTCAAGATTTCAGACAACGACCTTAACATCAAAATCCGTAAAATCCGAGGCTTCCTCGAGGATGGCGATCGCGTCAAGATCATGGTTATCTTCCGCGGCCGCGAAATGGCTCACAAAGAAATCGGTCAAGAACTTCTCGACCGTATCTTAAATGAGATCGGCGACGGCATCGTTGTCGAAGGCAAAGCCCAGTTTAACGGACGTAACCTATCGGTCGGAATTCGGAAGAAGTAATTTCCTACTTCCACGGTTCCCCGTTCGCACATTCAATATCAATCAATAATCAAAGGAAATAATTTATGCCAAAACTAAAGACGCATAAAGGTACCGCCAAGCGTATCAAGATTACCGGCACCGGTAAATTGGTTCGTGAACGTGCCTATGGCAACCACATTCTTGCCAAGAAAAGCAAAGCCCGCAAACGCAACATGAAAACTGCTGCAGTTATCAACGGCAAAATCAAGAAAAACGTTAAGACTGCATTAGGAGTTTAATCATGAGAGTAAAACGCGGCGTGGCTGCTCACGCAAAACACAAGAAGATTTTAACCGCTGCAAAAGGCATGCAACATGCCCGCACCCGCAGCTTCCGTTTAGGTAAACAAGGTGTTATCAAGGCTCTTCGCTATTCTTACCGCGATCGTCGCAACAAGAAACGCGATCTCAGAGCTCTCTGGATCACCCGTATCAATAATGCCTCTCGCAATCTCGGAATCTCTTATTCTCAATTGATTGCCGGCATGAAAGCTAAGAACATCAATTTGGATCGCAAAGTCCTCGCTGACCTCGCTGTTAACAATCCAAAAGCTTTCGAACAAATCGTTAACATGGTAAAGGAGAAATAATATGGCTATCTGTGAAGTTACCGGAAAAGGCAAAATGTATGGCCACAATGTTTCATTCTCCCAGCGCCATACTCGCAAAGTTTTCAAACCAAACGTTTCCAAGAAAACCTTGGTCATCAACGGCCAAAAAGTTAAATGCAACGTTTCCGCCTCTGCTCTTCGTACTTTGAAGAAAAAAGGCTTGATTGAATCAAAGAAAACCAGCAAATAACAACAAAATCAAAAAGCCACCCCGTGAAGGGTGGTTTTTTGATAACGAGCTCTCAGTAAGCCGGGTTCTGTAGCCAAAAGGCCGACAATCATCTATCTAGGCCATAGATTGCTCCATGGCTCGAGCGGTAAGCGTGCGTCCTCGAGTCAAGGCTAATAGCACTCCTTGCAACCGGTAGGGTTTGCCGCCAGAGCGTATCGCTACACCCTGCTGTGGGCTCTTACCCCACTCTTTTCACCATCACCCCGAAGGGCAGTTTTGTTTCTGTGGTACTTTCCCTATTCTTACGAACGGTCGCCGTTAGCGACTACCGTACTCTGTGTTGCCCGGACTTTCCTCTTTAAAAAGCGATTGTCTTTCGAGCTCCCCTATATATTATCATATTCGTCGCGATTTTTTAATACCCTATCAATCGCGAGATTGGCCTCTTTATCAGCGGCCGCATTCTGCAACCTCGGGACATGCGTAAAGACCGCCACATCAAACTGTTTGAGTAACTCCTTGATCTCTTTATTAATCGCCTGGATATCCTCATTCTTTACCTTAAAGATCCCGTTCATCTGGTTCACCACCATCAAGCTATCAGAGACAAACCGGACCGACTTAAAGCCAAGCCCAATTGCCTGCTCAATCCCCTCTTTAAGCGCATAATACTCGGCCACGCGTGAGGTTGCAAAGCCGATGAACTCGCCACCTCTCTTGATCAGCTGGCCGTCTTCGCCCACAATATAATAACCAATGCCGGCCGCCCCTGGGTTACCCCTAGACGAACCGTCCACATATACCGTCGCCGAGTTGACTGCGCTGCGCACGTCACCCTTACGGTCGGCGCCAGATACCACGTGCTCGTCCTCAATCTCAAGCACTGACATCGTCGCCGCATCGAGCTTGATCCCGCTACCAACGTAGTCTTTCAAGAATTTATAGGCCGAATAGCGATCTCGCGGCTCCGGCTTAATCGCTTCTCCCCCTACCGACACATCATATACTATATATAAATTACTCAGCTGCGACGCTCCCTCTGGTGCGAGGAACGTAATGGCGTCCTTAATCTTAATCGAAGACACCGTAAGGCCAGCATATTCAGACAGCGTACGCACCATGGCCTCCTCTGGTTGTTCGCCAAAGGCAATCTTACCGGTAGGAAGCTCCCAAAAAACCGGGGCCTCACTACGACCACGGTACTTCTTAAACACCAACACTCCGTTGGCGTTACGAATAATTCCTACAACTCGAATTCGTTGTTTCATCTTTTCCCACCGTTTAGTCTCGGACCCTACCAGCCTGTTTTCCCCGTAATATATACAAGGTGGGTAAAATCTTATGCGAAACTCCCACGGGAGTTTGCCACGAAATCCCTAAAACATGATTATTCAGGAAAATCATGTCGCCGATAGGGCTACTTTTATTATAGCACAGCTAGAATAGTCCACCCGTAATCATTACAAAGAAATCAATCACGCCATTAACGCCATTAACCATGATGTTCGAGAACAAACTGCCACCTACCAAGATCAACAGATATACCAGGAAAATCCCATAGGTTTCCATTGGCTCCAAAATCCTCCTCACGCCATCTGGCGCAATTGCATAAAGCAGCCTCGAACCATCTAGTGGCGGAATCGGCAACAGGTTAAAAATCATAAAGCCAAGGTTAATATGCACAAACTGCACCGCAATATCGCTATAACCGCCAAACCTAAACACCAAGAACCCAATAAAAGCCAAGATAAAGTTCATTAGTGGCCCAGCCAGCGCCACCAGTGCCATGCCCCACTCTTTGCCCTTCAAATTACGAGAGTTCACCGGCACTGGTTTTGCCCCACCAAACACCGGTGCATTCATAAAATACAGCATCATTGGGAGCAGTACAGACATAAACGGATCCAGATGTTTCAAAGGGTTCAAAGTTAGACGTCCATCTTCTTTGGCCGTCGTATCCCCTAGCCAGTACGCCACCAACCCATGCGACAGTTCATGCAGAACCATCGAAAAAAGAATGATAACAAGGGTAATTACCGCACCCGCAATATTCATCTTAGTTTAAGACTACCACTTCCCTGGTAGCTGGCAAAGCGTCAACGCTCTTTACTTTGAGTTTCTTGTCCACGCGGGCAGTAAGTTTAAGTTCTGCCACCATACCATCAACGTTGCCCATTGCTACGACGAGCTTTGGCTCAACTTCGCGCACTGCACGCACCGAAGAGGTACAAAGAATATCAGAAACGCCAAGATCATCGAGGCCTTCTTCAATGCCGTCAATAATACCAACATGCACGCCACCGACTTCTACGTCGTAGATCGTCTTGCCGCTTTCAGTAGCAATACCACGAATCGTTGCCTCACCGATCTCAAATTCGCCTGGGCCAGTAATCTTACCAATCTCTAGACCAGCATCAATCACAGCATCAGCGATGTTAAAAGTAATCGCACTCTTCTTGGTGATAATGGTAATTTCGTCTTGATTTTTGCTTTCGATATCAAACATGGCTTGCTCCTTTATTTAATAATTCCATCTGGGTCAACGATTTCGGCAATCTCCATCTCTAGCACATCCAAGATGAACCTGTCGCGTACGCTCTTTCGATAAATGAAATCGTCGCTTGAAATGATTGCGTAGTTGAGTGGTTTGCCTTGACGCTTTTCAATAACTTCAGCCCACCTGGATAACTTTTTTGTCTTGTCGTCGCCAATAATTAACAAATCGAGTCCATCTTGTCCAGGCAAACGGTTCGTTACGACCAGGCCGCGCAAATATTTTTTCACTGGGCGAACATATTCTTCCCAAGTGCTTTCTTTGACGTCTTTATCTCTGGCCAAATCAACTTTTTTCGAGAAAATATCCATCATTGGACGATAAAAAGGATGCTTTGCATTCGCAGAATAGTACACTTTGTTATCAAAAGTTTCGTTTTTGATAATTCCAATACTCTCAAGATTCAGAAGTTCACGACGTACGGAATTAATTTGTTCTTCAATTACCCGTGTCATTTCACGCACATAGAATGATTTTCCCGGATTTTCGAAAAACAATCTTAGTAGTTTTGCTCGGGTCTTGGATCCGAACAGCTTTTCTACCGGCGTGCTATCTTCTTTGCTCATCTTGTATATATTTTAGCACGTATGGATAAATTTTTTCAAGCGGCAGCCAAATTATTTCCGGAGTACGTTTAAACCATGTCATTTGACGCTTAGCTAAATGCCAATCATCGTACACAAAAAGTTCCTTTGCGCGTTCCAAGCTAATCTTTCCCTCCATATATTGCCAAGCAAATTGATAGATATTGCTCTTCATCGCCTGGGAGTCCCAGCCGTATTTAGTAACGAGTCTCTTGGTTTCTTCGTAAAGTTCCGGACAAAACATTTGTTCAGCCCTCAACCTCAGTCTCTCTCTTAAAACCTCTGGTTCAGTCTTTACGCCAATCAGTAAATAATTTGAACAGAGTTCCTTGCGATCCGTCATTTCCTTTTCATTGTCTTTGCGATGATGCGGGTTCACGGCACTTCTTTCGCCGCCCTCCGGACCAAATTGATAATCATAAACCAAAGCGTCGATATAGAGCCCCGTTCCCCCAGCGATAATCGGTACATGCCCCCGCGCCTGAATCTCAGCAATCTTCTCCTCGGCATACTTCTTAAAGTCTGCTACGGTAAAACGCTCCCCTGGCTCTACCAAGTCAATGCCAAAATGCGGCACACCGTCTTGCTCTTCTAGAGACGGTTTAGCGGTGCCGATGTCCATTCCCTTGTAAATCGCACGTGAATCCGCCGAAATAATCTCGCCACCAATCGCTTTGGCGATTTTAATCGACACCCCAGTCTTGCCCGAACCGGTCGGGCCAAGAATCACAATTGTCTTATTGAAGTTGTTGGAGGTAGTTTCCGAGCTCATCTAGTTTCACTTTCTCCTCCTTATCGCGTAGTCTCACCGACACCTCACCGGCTTCTGCATCTTTTGGACCAACAATCAAAACTGCAGGAATCTTTAGCTCTGTTGCACGCTTAATCTTCTTACCGAGCGAGTCGGTCGAGTCATCAATCGAGTAACGCAAAGCATTGTTTCTGATTGGATCATCAAGCACCACCGAGTCAAGCACCTCTTTAATCTTGCCAACATATTCGCTAGTTTGTTCGTTCACGGTTACAATGCGTACCTGTTCTGGCGCACACCAGAATGGGAACCAGCCAGCCGTATGCTCAATAAACACGCTCATAAAGCGCTCAAGAGAACCCACCAAAGCACAGTGAATCATAATTGGGGTTTTCTTGGTGCCGTCAGCGGCCGTATACTCGAGGCCAAAACGCTCAGGCATTGCATAGTCGAGCTGGACCGTAGCAAGCTGCCATTCGCGTCCCAAAGCATCCTCAGCCATGAAGTCCATCTTTGGGCCATACATAGCGGCTTCGCCCATGCCAATAGAATATTCCATGTTAAACTTCTCAGCCATCTTTTGAATCGAATTCTGAGCTTTCTCCCACATTGCAGCGTCACCGATGTAGCCATCGCCGTCGTCACGGAATGAGAGGCGGAGCCTGAGCTTCATATTGATACGAGCGTACAAATCTTTAGCTGATTCGATCAATTCACCAAACACGCCCTCAACCTGTTCATCAGTACAGAACACGTGTGAATCATCTTGGGTAATTGAACGTACACGAGAGAGACCACCGAGCTCACCTTTGCGCTCATCGCGATAAACCATCGTCGTCTCAAGATACTTGATTGGAAGCTCTTTGTAAGAGCGTGGCACGCTAGCAAAGATCTGGCTGTGGTGTGGGCAGCTCACTGGTTTTACGGCGAGTTCATCACCTGATTCCGAGCTCACGAAACGGAGCAATTCTGGGAATTTCTCAAAATGGCCAGAGGTCTTATAGAGGTCAATATTGGCAATGTGTGGAATACAGACCTTTTTGTAACCACAGCGCAAGCGATAACCCTGAGTAAAATCATTGATCAAATCACGTAGCAAAGTACCGCGTGGAGTAAAGAGTGGCAAACCGGCACCAACCAAATCTGAGAAGCAGAACAAATCAAGCTCCTTACCCAGTTTGCGGTGATCACGCGCCTTAGCCTCTTCCTGTTGTTTCAGATAAGCGTCAAGCTCTTCCTCGGTGTCAAAGGCCACGCCATAGATACGAGTGAGCATCTCGCGCTTCTCGTCGCCGCGCCAGTAAGCACCAGCTACGCGGATTAGTTTAAACGCGCCAATTTCTTTCATCGATTCAACATGTGGACCCTTACAAAGGTCAGCGAAAAGCACCTTGCCGTCTGGGGTGACCATGTCATAGAAAGAAATTTGTTCACCTTCTGGAAGATCATTGATGAGTTCAACCTTATACTTTTGGCTGTTCTCTTTAGCCCAAGCGAGCGCATTCTCGCGGGATTCTTCCCTGCGCACCATCTTGCATCCCTGTGCAATGATGCCGCGCATCTTTTTCTCGATCTTAGCTAAATCAGCATCAGAAACTTTGGTATCACCGAAGTCGATATCGTAGTAAAAGCCGTTATCAATCGAAGGACCAACACCAAATGTTGTTGTAGGATAAAGCTCCCGCACTGCAGCTGCAAGTACATGACTTAGAGTATGTCGCATTTTGTTGATATTATTGTCCATGCTTTATCCTTTCTTTTATCTGCTCATTATACCACAATCTCTATAATCTAGCAAAAACTCCACCCCATAAAAAAGAGCCCTGCAAAAGCAGAGCTCTCATTGAGGTTAAATAAAGTCTTTTCCGTCCGTAATCCAATAATCTCTCATAAAATCCCCAATAAAATCGGGGCGAGTTACGTCGCTAATGGCTTTCTCCCTACGCAGCTTGATAACAAACCGCTCGAAGTACTTGTCGTCTTTCGCAAGGCGAATCCTGCCGTAGGCGTTAAAACTGGGCAATCCCACGTCAGCGACAACCAAAGCAATAACAAGCCCAGGCCTCCAACCAAATACGGCCAAACTAAGAAAGAAGGCTATCGCGCCAGCAATCAGGCTTTTTATAGCACTCATCAGGAATATCCGCTTTTTTGCCATACTTTCCGCCTCGAATCGAGCCGAATAGCTGTCTATTCGCGAAAAGTACTTCCTGACTATTTTCTGATGCCGCCCGGTAGCTTCATTTTTCTTCTTTGAGTGATTAGCCTCACGCCTGCTAGTTACAGAGTTCGTCTTGTCTATTGCCTGGTCAACCTTTTGGATTAATTTCAGGCGCAACCTAAACATCCATTTTGGCTTCCAGCAAAAATATCTAATCAGAATGTTACAGACCCATAAGAGGAAGAAAAAGGTTATCACGCACGACTCCTGTGCCCACGGTGACGGATTGTTCCACAATTGAAACCAAATTGTGAAAAGTGCAAGACCGCACCATACGACTACCCCAGGAAACGGCACGATGTTGAGAGTTTCGAACTTCCATTCTGCCCTTATCTCTTCTCTCGCATCCTTCATTGGCATCGCGTGACGCATAACGTATTCCTCCGGGTCTTCGAGGCCGTATTCATCGGCAATCTCTATATACTCGTTCGCTTTTGGCACAAGCCTCAAGAATGCCACTGGGATAAAACGCGTGCATAGCTGTGGGGGCGTCCAAGTTTTTCTCTCCTCTTCCTGCTTCTCCAACTCTTTCTGTCTTGCCTCCCGTTCTCTGGCTTCTCGTGCGATTTTCCTCTCATTTTCCCTCTGTTTCTTACCTAACACCTGGATCGTCTTCTTTTCGTCGACCCCGCCATTAAGTAATGTCAGCACGTCTCCGTATTCGAAGCCATGCTCGTTCGCAATCCTACTCGCTTCCTGTCCATAATTCATTCATATCACCTCAATTCATAAATTTAAGTTTCTATCTCGGTCAGACCAAAAAATCACCTCAATCACTATAATTATAGCATAAAAACTTCATTTTGTCCAATGAAAAAGCCCTCGCTAACTGCGAGAGCCTCTTCAAATTCAACGTGCTGGTGATTCTTGCGCTACCCGTTGCACCGCCTGTTCTTCTGGATCTCGTTTCCCGTACAATACATTATTTCTTATTTTAGTCTTTACGAGCTCCTCGAACATCGGATTCTCTTTCTTATCCAGCCAGAGCCTAATCGGCCGAACAAGGCAAATGGTCGCATAAAGACTAGCCGGTATAACAATGGTCGCCAAAGCATCCATCGCCACCACAATGGCAACCGCCGCAAGATTATTTTTAACCACCCATAGCAGAATAGCTGGCAAAAGTCCCCCGCCAATCAAAATGGCCTCCGTCAAAAGGAGTATTTTGCGCACTTCGACATTCTTTACAGACTGCGTTACAGAATCGTATATCTCGTAACACTTAGTCTGTTTTTGTTCAAACCAATTCGGAAGTGTAACTTCGCAATATTTCTCTATGACTTTTCGGCGCAGCATTTCCTGCGCCTTAATCTTGGCTTTAGCCTTGAATCTTCTGCGCTTCCTCTTGACGAGTCGCCTTGCTATTCTTGGTTTCATTCCTAAATCAGGCAAAATAAACGCACCTGCACTATTCGGTTCCTTATCGCTATTGATGAATGCTCTTCGCCAAAAAAACCGCATAACACGCCTTAGCAACCATTTTGGCATCTTCATTGAGTCAATCTCTTCGTCTATATAACAATAGATCGTAAATCCTGCCACCCCAGCAACCAAATACGGAAGCACCAATAACCCCAATATGGCAGATAGCAGGCCAGACGCAACGCAGCTGCCCCATATGAGACCTATTGTGCCACCAAAAACGAGCAATAAGAGCACAAATCCGACCACTCCGACGAATACGGCGTTCCAAACCTTTATTACTCCATTTAGAGTCTCATTCAGATTGCCGTCACCAGTATACCATTCCTCAGCCGCAATCAACCGATAGTCTCTTTTACGTTTCTCTTTCTCTGATTCTATCCACCTCTTTTGTTCTTCTTCGAGCGCTTCATCCCTGCGGTTCTTCTCGGCCAACTCTACCTTTTTCTTCAAAAGCTCCACGGTTTCTTCCGGGCTAGTATCACAATCTAGCAGCTCGCGCACATCCCTGACATCGAAACCATTTTTCTGTGCTATTTCAACTGCAATCTGTTGATTGTCCTTATCCAAACAAAATCACCTCTTTCTTAATGTACGGTTAACCTTATACTAACATAAAAAAGAGCCCTGCAAAAGCAGAGCTCTTTCTAAATTACTGGAAGAGGACCAGCTTGATCTATTTTACTATTACATGCGCCTCTTTGATCCCATTTTTGCAACATACCTTGAATCTCCTTGGCTTTTTCCTGATCTGTAATTCTCCCGTTGCATATTCTATTCCTCCTTCATATAAGCCATAGCAAACGCCGCGTCTCCTAGATTTCCAAATCAAACCAGAGCGCAATCCGACAAATTTTCTAGGATCACC
Organism: Candidatus Saccharimonadota bacterium; assembly: GCA_017556795.1. GTDB lineage: Bacteria > Patescibacteriota > Saccharimonadia > Saccharimonadales > Saccharimonadaceae > Nanosyncoccus. Next base: position 25,318 of record JAFYLZ010000001.1, read on the forward strand.
GATCGTATCATAGTATGGAAACTTCTTGTCCTCTTCGAGTATCTCAATCGTCCTTTTCTTACTTACGCCACCGTCAAGTAACCAGAGTACCTTTTCGTACTCAAGATTGTGTTCCTTGGCGATCCGCGCAGCCTTTCTCTCTATCCTGTTCACACGATCAACCCCTTTCTATAATCACCAATCGGTTCATTGCATACCTTGGCCCTCTCGGCCTCTTTGCGTGCCTCCGTCAGAATCTGAATTGCCGCTTTCTTACGTACGCCATGTCTAAGCAATCTGGCTACATCTGCGCGGTCAAATCCATATTCTTCGGCGATGCGCGCAGCTTTTTTCTCTGTCCTACTGCTACCCATTTTCATCACCTCTTCCATTTTAAATTTCTATCTGGACTGAATAAAAAAATATCCGCCCAAGCATCCCTTATATTATAACATAAAAGGAGAAAAAGAACAAACAAAAAGCCCCCTTTTTATCAGGGGGCTTCGTTTGTTAGGCTTCGTATTTAGCGATAATCTTAGCAAAATTCTCGTTGTGGTAAGGAAGCGTATTATCATCCACCTTCTGATAGAGGTAATATTTCTTACCGTCTACCGTCTTGATGATAATTGATTTCCTCTTTTTATCGAGCAAAGCGAATTTCTTCACCTCAATACTCGTGATGTCCTCATTCTTGAGGAAGGTGTAAGAATCCTTGTTAAGTTTTAGCTTATCGAGAGAAACCATCAAAGAGAACTTGGCAGACACCAAATGGAAAAAGCCGATTCCCTCATCGGTGAAATCCATCACCAAACCGAGGAACGGATATTCCATACCGCTCACCATACCGGCGTATTTGCGATTGTCGAGGAGCAAAACATCATAAAGATGTTCTTTCCCCTTGATGCCCTTCCCTTTGAACAATTTTTCTACTTTTTCTAGTGTATTAAATTCTTCCATATCTGTATTATAGCATCAAAAACCCCGGAAAAATCCGGGGTTTTCAAAGTTTTTACGAAAGGCTGAGCTGCACAATCTTGTCGACGTGAGCCTGGGTCGTATCAAACAGATAGAACCCGTCGCGCTCCAGATACCGATTCCTAATCGGCTCATCCAGAGCCATCTCGAGCTCCGTACAGCCAAGGATTACGCCATCGAGGTCGTAACCTCCACTGATCAAATCATTGCACAACGTCTGAAGATATATCTTAGCGTCGCTCATCACTCTGCCGTGGCAAAGGTCTTCGAAAATAATTTGATCAATCTTGTGGATGTCATCCTCTTTCAGACAATCGACCACTTCGAGCCCATTCGCTTCGAGGCGCTTCTTCATGAAGTCCTCTTCCATCGTGAACCTCGTGCCAAGCAGAGCGACGCGCTTAGCTCCAACTTCCCTACATTTTTCCGCTACGCAGTCTCCGATGTGTACCAACGGGTAACCATAAAGCTCGTCGGCCACCTTATGCATGGTGTTTGTGGCAATTGCCACATAGTCGCATTTGTACCCATCAACAAGGTTAGACGTCTCGAGCAACAGCCTAAGGCTAATCGTCGCCCAGTCGTCCTTGTCCATCAGGTCGTGATACTTCTGAAAATTCACGCTCCTCACTACCAAATCAGCGGAACAGAATCCGCCAGCAAGCTCACTAATCTGGCGATTAATGCGCTCGTAGTAATGAGCAGTGGACTCAAAGCTCATTCCTCCGATAATTCCAATACGTTTCATTCATGCGTACCTACCTTTCATCAAAAATATAAATGTTCTATTCTTAGCTTCACCGTCACGGTCTTCCCCAGAAAGCAAACCCAAAGAATTAGACTTTAATTATACCGCAAAACCCCTGTTCTGTCAATGTCGTTACAGGGGTTAGTGCTACATAGAAGAGGCTTCTCTTGCCTTCTCCATAATCTGTTTTCTGAGTAAAAATTTATCCAATATCAACAACTCATCGTTTTCGCACCTTTTATCAAATAAGTGCTCCAGTCTTTGCTTAACCCCATCGCCACCAAAGTAGATATAGCTTTTCCCTTCTTCGAGCAAGACAACATTCATCATCCACTCTGGGTAATCAGCAAAAATTTTATTCATTTTCTCGTGGTCAAAATTATCCAAATTCAGCACTATCATCTGCCCGATAACCTCTGGCAACACTCCGGCTTTTTCGACCTTCAAGTCATCTCTGATGGCCTTTTCAAAATCTTTCATAACTCCAGATTCGCACGCAGAAAAATACTCTTTGCAAAAATCTTCAGAGACGTTGCCGAGCTTTAACAGCTCGTTATATGCGACGCGATCGCGGTCCGTGGTAATGCTACTCTTGAGATTAAGAGTATTATCCAAAATACCCGCAATCAGCAACTTACACATGTCAGTATCGAGAATCTCAGTGTGCCCAGATTCAATGATTTTTTCATAAATCAGAGTACAGATAGAGCCGATAAACTCAATCTGAGTTTTAATATTAGGGTAACTAGCCCAGTGCTGCTCAAAACCCGTATGATGGTCTATAATCTCGACTATCTTATCCACAGTAACTTGAGTATCAAAGAAATCAGGATTAGAGACGTCCAGCAAGATATACTTACAATTCTCATCCTTAGTTAAGTCATCCAAGCTATACTTTAAATCCAAGATTAATGGCGGAACACTCTGATTGGGTGTGGCTGTCGTTGAAGCAATAACGTTAGCATCGCTCGTAGTTTTGAGCAATTCGCGATAAGCTATCATGCTGGCGTAAGCGTCGATATCGACGTACTTGCATCCAGAAGTAATAACGATGTTCTGCATATTCATTATTATATCATGGTAAGCCGGCGCTCTAATAGCTCGCCTTGCGAGCTTTATCGCTTGCCGGCTTTCCACGCAATCGCAGAGGCTACGCTTCTTTTTGTGCTAAAGCACAAAAAAACGACCTCTGGTCGTTTTGCGATTGTGTGGTGGGTCGCAAGGGGCTCGAACCCCTGACCTTCTCGGTGTAAACGAGACGCTCTAGCCAACTGAGCTAGCGACCCTAGTTTTGTTTCTCTATTATACCAGATTTTTTAGGGATTAAGCTATAAAATATCAAATTCGCCAAGATGTAACCAGACTCAAAGAGCAAGACATGGTCGACAAAGAACCCGACGCTCGCCTTATAGCAGTAGATACTGCCAACCATATAGACAATCAACGCCACCCCAAACGCGATGAATAGCTTCCCCTTCTTGATCACTAGCATCGTGCCAAGCGCCACCATCGCCATAATCGCAAACAGCGTCTGCGAGAAGGTGTGATGTAGAGTACTCACAATACCAAAATGGCCCCAATACGGATCAAATAATCCAATCGGGCAAATCGACAGACCAATATATGCCACTACCATTGCAATCACCAGTACTAGCCAGAATGCCGACAACCCGTGCACTCTGCGCACCTGGAGCAAATATCGTAGCACCAAGTAGACCACAATGAAATTCGTCAAAGCAAACAGAATCGCGCTCCAATAATCCGTGCCCATGTACCTACTAATCGACCAATTCAGATGAAATCCGCGTCCAAAAACGAACGTATAAAGTAGCACAACCAACGCTTCAGTTGCCAAAAATACCCCTGTTGCAATATGTATAAATTTTTTATTCAATTTCATTTTTTCACTACCTTTTTCGTTACGTCGAACTTCTCCATGTAGTGACCAGTCATCAGTCTAAACTGCGCATAAAACGCCGCCAAACTCTGATACAAAATCGACGTCACCGGCATCAAAATCCATTGCAAAATCATAAAGATGCCTTTTCCCTTCTTATATTTCTTCGGGCGCTTCGGTAACATGCGAAGCGACACCAAAACCGTAATCAAAAGACCCACCGAGGCAATTGTCTGCACCACGCTCACTACCGTAGGTAGGCTATGCGCCACCATCGCGCGAGAAGACATATTCATAATCACTGGCACCCAACCGCCAAACGCCACAATCGGCGCCATAATCGCCAGCGTTACGTGCCCGTCGAGCAAACGCCAAAACCTTGCAAACAGTGGCAAAAACGGCATATTGCGACGCTTCGAGAACAGCCTTACGCCCACATAAGCCACATCGCTCGCCCCATAATACCAGCGCCTTACCTGAATAAACTGCGCCTTAATCGTCTTAAAGAACGTTTCGTCCAGCACTGCGTCCTGATAGATCGGCACGCGAATCGGCAACACCGTATAATCCCCGTCAAAGAAGAATAAGCTGCGCCAATACTGATGTCCATCCTCCACGATCGTGCGCTTACTCCAAAATTCCATCGCTTTTAGCGCTTGCAGAGGTTGCGAGTGTGAAGCAAAGTTACGAATCACGTGCGGACGCATCGTCGTAATCACGTTAAAGAACGAGTTAGACACTGCAATCACACGCGTTGGCGCCGGCGCATCCCAAATATTATTCATAAATAGCGAAATCGGCTGATAGCTTAGCCTCTGGCGGTTCGGATGCACGATGAACTCATACGCCACCGAATCCAAATATCCAGGCGCCATCTGGTTATCACTATCTAGCGACGTCACAATCACGTTCTCAATCGGAATATGTTTCTTCTCGATATACTCAGCCAACACCCAACCCGCGCAGGTCAAGTTCGGCCCCTTACCAATCACCTCATTTGGCAAATCCATCGGGTGTTTAGACAAGATAAAATCACGGAACACTCCCTTGTATTTCTCCTTCAACTCCTCGGCCGTTTCCTCCATCGCTTCCCCACCGCGCTCTTCGTATGCCAGCACAAAGATAATTCGATCGTTCGGAAAAGACGTCTTCTTCACCGCTTCAATCGATGGTTTCAACGTTTCCATTCCCTCGTCATAAGCCGTCATAATCACCGCGTGATAAATCTTGCTGGCGTCCGGGTATTCTTCCCTCATCGCCACCACCATCCTCAAGTTCTCGACGTGCTGATCAAAGTTATATTCTTTCAAATTTTTATCGCGCAATCTCTCAAAAGCTTCGTGCGGATTCTCGAGATCCAGCATTCTTTGACGCCAGTTTGTCTGCTCGGCTCGTTTCATCACGTTGTAACCCTGAATCGTGCGATAAGCCACGCTCACCGCCTTCACCAAAGTCACCGAAATCACGAAGAACAGATAAATCGCACCGAAAATCGGGTCAATAAATGACAACACGAACAGCAAAACAATTGCCAAAATCGAAATCGCCCCTGGCAGAATTTCAAAAAAACGATACAGTTTGGTTCGCTTCCCTTGTGGAATCTCCAGGTTTTTTCTCATTAGCCCTCGCTTGATAATCTAATTAACACGATTAATGCCCCAAAAATCAGCATCAGTGTCGTGATAAGAAAGAACTTTGCAATGCCCACGCCACGTTTGTCATAAATCTTAATCGCGAGAAAATTATGCAAAACCCCAAACAAAACCATCAAGGTTGGAAAAACAATCAAATTGGACCACGCGCCATCACGGTAACCACCGATGTCGCCATAACCAACCTTCACCACTGCGCTCGTTGGGTCGAGCTTGGTCAGAGAGAATATAAATACGCCTAGTGCAAACAAAAATGTCAACATCATCAAAGCGAGGAGCGAACGATGCTCACGATAAATCTCAATAAACTTCACCTTTAAATTTTTCATTTCTTCTTACCACCCAACTTCTCTAATAAAGCACTTGTATTCTGCATAAACATCACGTCCGAGAACAGGCCAATCAAACCGGTCACAATCAAGAACCAGCCAATCAGGAATGCCATCGCCCCATTAAAGAATGCGAGGAACATACCAAACGTCAGCATAATAATTGCAATTGCCATCACGGCGCTCCAGTTCACTACTCCAGCCGAGCGGAGTTTCATGGCGTTGTCTAGGCGGATCAAACCTTCATAGATAATCAAAACACCGACTAGCACGCGGAAGACATCAGCAATTTGTTCACCCACGGCAAAGATCACCACGCCAATCAAAAACGTCACAATAGCTAAAACCAGCTCGCCATTTAGGCCCTTCTTTTGCTCCTTTGAGAACATGTAGCTAGCAATCGTAAAGCCGCCCTTGAGTAGCAAAAAACCACCCACCAGATAAGCGATAATTCTGACAATGTCGTCTTGCCAAACGACTAAAAGTACGCCGAAAACGATCGTGAGGATTGATTCGAGCGTCGAAGACCACGCTGTCCTTCTGAGGCCAGACTTGGTCATAATTTCCACCTTTGGTTTTTTCATTCGAAAAATAACTCCTTTGTTCCATTATACAACAGACCCATGAAATGTGCTATAATGGCAAAAGACGCCGATGTAGCTCAGTTGGTAGAGCAGCTCATTCGTAACGAGCAGGTCACAGGTTCGATCCCTGCCATCGGCTCCATTTTTTTTGCAAAAAAATGTCGCGCGGAGCGTCCCAAGGGGCAAACGGCTCCATTTTTTGTGCTAAAATTAAATTAATATGCGCAAATTCGAAAAAATCAGTTTTGAACAATTTAAAAAAGACGTCGCGGACGACCGCGCGCTCTATGATAGCTTTTCCCTTCCTATCCGTAAAACCGAGAATGCCGCTGGCTACGATTTTGCTTTGCTTCAAGATCTCAAAATCGCCCCTGGCGAGACCGTTAAACTCCCTACTGGCATCAAGGGCCGCTATGGCGACGGTGAAGTCCTCTTCATCATCGTGCGCAGTTCCACTGGATTCAAATACAATATCCGCCTGGTTAATCAGGTCGGCGTCATTGATTCAGACTACTATAACAACCCAGACAACGAAGGTCACATCTTTATTAAAATCAAAAACGAAGGTGATAAAACCGTTAAATTTAAAGCCGGCGACGCCGTAGCTCAGGGCGTTATCGTCAGCTTCCTCACTACAGACGACGATCAACCCCTCAGCGCCCCCCGTACTTCGGACTATTAATTATTTTTTCTTCGGCGGAATAATGCTTTCGCCCTCTTGGTTTAGGCGACGCATCAACTTAGAACGCGCGTGCGGAGTAAAGATCTTGCTCAGCCACGAACTCTTTGGCGTCTGATTTTTAGACGTCAAAATCTCTACAATATCAAAGTTTTCTAGTGGTTTATTGAGGTTTGAAATCTTGCCGTTAATCTTTACGCCCACCACGTGGTCACCAATCTCAGAATGCAGGCGGTAAGCAAAATCTAGCGGCAAAGACCCCTTCGGCAAGTCCACAATGTCACCCTTCGGAGTGTAGACGAAAATCTTATCAGCAAACAAGTTAAGTTTCAACTTATCAAGGTCCACCTTCTTTCCTTCGCGCAGTTTCGCTGCCGTCATCTGAAGCTCCGTAATCCAAAGCAAGTTCATTGGCAAATGCTCAATCTTGCCCTTCTTGTAATTCTCTGTCACTTTCTGCTCGTTGTAATAGAAGCTTGCCGCAAGACCGCGCTCTGCATATTCGTGCATTTCTTTGGTACGAATCTGGAATTCCACCACGCGCTTATCCGACGTGATCACCGTCGTATGGATAGACTGATAACCATTGTGTTTTGGCATGGCGATATAGTCCTTGATACGGCCCGCCATTGGCGTATAAAGCGAGTGGATGAGGCCCAATACTAAATAACACGTCGTCACATCTTCCACAATGATGCGTAGCGCAATCAAATCATAAATCTCGTTGATGTTTTGATTGTGTTTAGCCATCTTTTTGTGAAGCGAATAAATCGACTTCACGCGCCCCGAGAGTTCAAAATCAATCTTCTCTTTTTTCAACGCTTCGGTAATCTCACCCTCAATCTTTTTCAAGCTTTTGCTGGCCGAACGGTTGTATTTATCAAGCAAATCTTTCAGATAGTCGTAGCGTTTCGGGTCCACGTATTTAAAGGCCAAGTCAGCCAACTCCACGCGGAGAAGACCCATGTTAAGTCGATCCGCTAACGGCGCAAACACTTCAAGGGTTTCCTTAGCGATTTTCTTTTGCTTATCCGGCGTCAAAGCGGACAATGTGCGCAGATTATGTAAACGGTCAGCTAGCTTAATAATCAACACGCGAATATCATCACCAAGCGCAATCATCAAACGCAAAAAGTTATTACGCGTCTCAGGAAGATACGTATCAATATCGCGCATACCAGCACGCGCAGTCGAAAGTTTCGTCACGCCATCCACGAGAAACGCCACCGATTCGCCAAACTCTTTGCGAATATCATCAAGCGTCACATCGGTATCTTCTACCGTATCGTGCAAAATACCGGCAATAATCGTGTCTTCATCCATCCCCCATTCCTCAAGAATTTTTTTCACCGCCATCGGGTGCACAATATAAGGCTCGCCCGTTTTACGAAGTTGCCCTTCGTGGGCTTTTTTGGCTAATTCAACAGCAGCCAAGATTCGATCTGAATCTTTTTTCTTGTCCATACCTAAATTATATCATCAAAGCTTAGAGATCAGCTCCCTAAGTTCTTTTTCGTTCTTGCACTTAAAGGTGAGGCTGCGACCAGAAATCTTCACGCCCACACCGTATTTGGCAGACAAAGCGTCCTCGTCCTTGCGATAATTATCTTTCTTGATCAAGCTAGCCGAAGATTTTTTCTTGTTATCAGCCATGTAGCGCTCTACTTTGCGCGCCGTCCAACCTTCTTCGATAATCTTTGGCAAAACCTTCTTCACCATCTCTGGCTCGGCCGTCACGAGCGGGCGCATCACGCCTTCAGACAACTTCTCTTTCACAATGGTTTGCTTCACATCATCTGGGAAATTAAGCAATCTCATTGTATTAAACACGGACGATTCGCTCTTGCCTACACGTGCCGCAATCTCCTTTGCGGTAAGGTTAAACTGGGCCTTCAACTTGGCATAAGCCGTGGCAAGTTCAATCGCGTTTAAATCTTCACGCTGAGCGTTCTCGATAATCGCTAGCTCCAAACGTTTTTGCAAATCAATCGAGCGCACAATCGCCGGGATTTTGTCGAGTCCAGCCAATTTCGAAGCGCGCCAACGACGTTCACCAGCTACGATCTTATACTTATCTTCTTCTTTTGTTACAACAATCGGCTGCAAAACGCCGTGCTCTTTAATCGAAGCGGCCAAAGCCTCAATGGCTTCCTTGTTGAACTCTTTGCGCGGTTGTTCTTCGTCGCGGACAACCTTGTCGATTGGGAGCTCTTTTAATTCGCTCTCTTTTTTGTCCTCTGCCGCAGTAATGTCGAACTCGTCATCAAAAAGTTCCGTTGGGATTAAACTGTCAAACCCACGCCCTAAACCACTTTTCATTTAATTCTGGCCTCCACTTCCTTAGTAAACTCGCGATATGCCCTAGCCCCTTTTGAAAACTTATCATAATCCCCCACTGGCACACCGTGACTTGGTGCCTCTGCCACACGCACATTGCGTGGAATAGTCGTCTTAAACGTCAAATCCTTGAAATACTTCTTAATCTCTTCGTAGACCTGGGTCGAAAGCGAAGTGCGCTTGTCATACATGGTTGCGAGCACACCGAGTAATTGCAGTTTTGGATTAGCCTGCTTCATCACGAGTTTCATGCTCTCGAGCAGCTGTGCCACGCCTTCTAGGGCGTAGAATTCGGTCTGCACTGGCAAAAGTAAGTAATCCGAAGCAATCATGCCGTTCACAGTTAGAAGCGACAAAGATGGTGGCAAATCAATTACGACGTAGTCATAATTATCTGCTACCTTGCGCACGGCGTCGCGTAGTCTCACGAATTTGCGTTGCATACCGGTAATCTCTACCTCAGCATTAGCCAGCTCTGGAGTGGTTGGAGCAAGATCAAAATTTTTATACTTGGTTGGACGTACCGCTTCAGCCATCTCGGCCGTGCCGAGCACCACCTCGGTCATCGTCACGCCAAGCGCTTCAGTGTCTGCTTTATCAACGCCAAGACCAGAGGTAGCATTGCCCTGTGGATCAAAATCAATTAAAAGAGTCTTAAATTTATCCTTAGCAAGATAATAGCAAAGGTTTACGGCAGTCGTAGTCTTGCCGACGCCTCCTTTTTGGTTAGTAACACAAATCACCTTCGCCATATATATCAGTATTATAACATAAAAAATAAGCCCCGTGAAAGGGCTTATTTTTAAGCGATTTTCGTGATTTGAATCTCACTGTATTTCTGGCGGTGACCAGTTTCAGTGTGAACACGTTTCTTTGAGTGATAACGGATGACACGAACTTTGTCGCCGGCAACCTTTGGTTCCACCACTTTTGCTGAAACCTTCACGCCCTTAACGGTTGGAGTGCCGACAGTAGTCGTATCGCCATCGATAAGAAGCAAAGCGTCAGTTTCGAGCTCTTTAGTGCCTTCCGGGAGGAGGTCCACCCGTAGGGTCTCTTTCTCTTCGACGAGATATTGCTTCCCGCCAACGAGGATAACTGCTTTCTTCATATTAATCCTTAATTAGTTCCCTGTATTTTATCATACTTTCTGGGATTTGCCAAGGGGTTAGTTATTAGCTAGACAACGTATCGCGTTACCGTAATACTTATATTGACCAGCTATGACAAAATTTGAAGACCATTCTAGCAAAATCCAGTTAGCCTGAGCGTCATTTGCAGCAGTAGACGTCCAATATGCACCATAACCACCATTATCACGGTTATACACATCCACAAAGGTACGATACCCACCATAGGCAAAGTTGTTTGGGAAGTTTCTCAGCAAAACGTTAGGAGAAACGCTTCCGCCCGACTCATTGTAGACTGCCATAGCTAAATCAAACGCTTCATCACCGGCATTGTTACCACCAGTTGGCAAATGCCAACCTGCTGGACAAATATCGCCAGTTACACTACCACTTGTAGTTTCATATTTACCATAACCAGCCGTAGCTGTATACCAGTTATAATAGTTGCCGTAGCCGTAACGAGCAAATCTTACACCCCAATAGTTATAGTCACTTCCAGGACTTGGGTCGCTAGGATCACCATCGGCACCTATACGAGAAACGTTTCTCGTATCGTACGCAATCTTGTTGTCACACGTTGCATTATTGTCGCTACACCAAGTTTCGAACTTGACCGACGGACCTGGATGTTGCTCATTAACTGCTGTAGTAAACTCTGCGGCTGGGTTGTTAGTATTCTCTGCACTCATCGGCACCAACAAATCAGAGAGGACCAACCTCAAGTTTTCAGTCATCCAACAGTTGCCATCGGCAAGCTTTGTCACGGTGTATACCTGATTATCACGGACGTCTGTCAAAGCAACAAAATCACCCCTTTGCAAATCAGCACAGCCGCTGTAGTTTTGAATATTGCCAACAGAAGCAATCCAGTCAGCATAGAGCTTCAGTACGCCACTCTCCGGCATGATAATTGTCTGGTTTGGACCATACGAAGTGCCAGAGCCATCGCGCTTGGTGTTCCAGCCTTTAAAACCGTAGCCGGAGCGATCAAAGTTTGTTTCTTCAAGGTTCACCTGCTGATTAGCATTGGCTGCCTGATTATCCATAGTACCATTACCGCCATTGGCATAATAGCAGATATAGCCTTGCGGACAAATTTCTTCGTAGTGAGCAACGTATTCACGGTCGCCAGTCTCACCAAGCGGGACAGTCACTTCCGTGTTTGCCTCGCCTTCTAGACCAGTACCGCTCCAACCGCCGAACTCATAGTTATCAAGCGTTGGATTGTTGAGCGTAAACGTATCTTCGATCGTGTAAGTACCCGGGTTTCCAGTAGCCGTACCGTCACCCAAGTCATAAGTGATCGTATAAATAATTGGCGTAAACTGTGCGATGATTTCCATGTCATCCACAATTGGCTCTGTCTTTGACACGTCATCGCCATCAGGAGTCTCCCAGCCATCAAAGTCATAGCCAGTAACTTCTGGATCAGCAATTGGCAAAGTATCACCATATGGCACAACTACCGTGCCAGTCTCACTTCTTACCGTGTATTTCACCTCAAGCAAAGATTTGAGCATAAAATCATTGTCAAACTTAAAGACAAATTGCGTTGCTAAAGCGTTCGCGACCGAAGAGATTGCCACTGAACCAATCAATACCATGCCAGCAACCTTCACCGGAGCTTTCACCTTGCTCTTAGCCAAAACGATCACGACGATCCCAACGCCAATCACGATTGCAACAATCGGTACAATATTTTTAACACCGTCCTTAGTGCTATTCGCACCAGTATTTGGCACCGTTACATCCTCTTCATAATCAACCGTAAAGTTTAAATCAAACTTTTGATGGCGCTCAGAGATGTCCGTGATTAGTGTTTTATAAGTAGCAACAACTTCAAGCGCCAAGCTTTCGCCGCCCTTAATGGTTTCATCGCTATGAGTATCATAACTATATGCGATAAAAGCGTTGCTGTTATCGTCAGAGATATTATTGATCGTATAATCTTTTTCGCTCGTATTTTTAATCGTGACTAAATATTTTATGTTCTCGTCTTTTTTATGGAAAGTAGCGCTAGTTGTAACTTTCGTTTCGTCAAAGTCCGAAATTTCACTAATTACTCCGTCAGACGATGCCGTAATCTTAGCGTCTACTATTTCAAATGGGCTTTCTGCCGCCTTGGCAGAGTTTAGCGCGACCAGCGAAACCGCCACCAGCACAAGACCAGCGCACATCGCCAACCACTTGGCGACCTGCCCTTTCTGATTAGATATTGTTAACACACCTCTTTGTTTCATTTTTATTGTTTCCCATCACTGGCACCGTCGTGCTTTTCGTTATTCATTTGCGTCGGTTCGTCAACCGTTGGATTAATCGATTCGTTCATCACGCTATCCGTGGCCTTCTTGAGGGCACGTTTAGTACGATAGAGGTAGAAGCAGCCGCCGCAAATGCCAAGCACTACAGCCGTTGCCATTACGATTTCGGCTGGACCGGTCTTTGGCAATTCAGATGGAGTAGGTTCTTCTGGAGGTGTTTCAGTTGGTGTACCTTCTTTGTAGGCTTTAATGCGGTAAATCACATAGCCCGAGAATTCTGCACAGCCAAACACTGTACCGTTGGCTTCTTCGACACCAATCATTGCACCGGTTTCAGTAAAAATTGTGTTCGGAAGCTTTGTGCCATCTAGCGCCCAGTCGTTATGAATCGTTGCTGAATCTGCCACATATTGGATTTTAAGATCCTCATCAGCGGTAATATAGACTTCGTCCCAAACTTCTGCTGGATCAGCCGTCGTAGAAGAGATGATTGCGCTAATCATTTTTTGTTCGCCCGCAGCGATTTCCTTCGGGAAGGTCGTCATAACTTTAGTGTTCAACGAAATACCTTCGCCAGTTTCGTTAGTCGAAGATGCGGCATCATTGTGATAACCAATGTAAATCATATAGATTTTGCCATCTTCGAGTTTAACTTCGTTGGCATAGGTGCCGTTATCTTCGGCAATGCGCACAAAATCACGTTCATCGCCAAGATACGGGTTATCCGTGATCGAGTTAAATGTTGCATGCGGAGCTGGGACCTCCATTGTATATGTTTCGCGCTCTGGCCCCCAAGCCATTGCGACTGGCGACCATAAGGCCGCGAATCCCACCGCCAGCACTGCTGCTATTTTTAATTTTTTCATTGACCTCCTTTTTTATTAATCTCTCAATTTTTAAGTTTTACGCTGCGACCTCTTCGTCGTCTAGACCCATTAGTCTTCGATAACTCTCTATTGCTTCATCTCTCGTCTGACCGCTTACGGTTCCGCCCCCTGTGCTAGTCACCTCGTGGATGTCGACACCCGTCGCTTCGCCGTTACCGATGATTGGTCTTTCGGTGACTGGGCCAATCGGCGTACCCGGCTCAGGTGTTGGCAATTCGCCATCGCCCGGTCGTGGTTTCATCGGCAAAGGATCAGTCTTTGGCGGTAAGGTTACCGGTGGCGTCGGCTCTGGCTCAGGTGTTGGTGTCGGTGTCGGTGTTGGTGTCGGTGTCGGTGTTGGTGTCGGTGTCGGCGGCGTATCTTCTACCGGTGGTGGCAACTCTGGCTCTTTTGGAGGAGTCGTCGTCACTGGCGGCGTCTCTTCTACCGGTGGTGGCAGTTCTGGCTCCTTCGGTGGAGTCGTCACTGGCGGCTTCTTGATGCCCTTCTGTTCGCAAGCTAGGATATCGTAAACCGGTTTCTTGCCATCACCGAACATGCCCTTGTTACCAATATAGACTTTCTCACCATTTACGATCTTGTAGTAAGTTACAGCCGTACGAGTTCTCGATGCATCGATGAAGTCGAGCGCATTGTTGTTGTTGAGGTAGGTTGCATTACGTGCACCAAGGTCAATCACCTCAAATTGTGCACCCTCCAAATCTTCTCTCATTCTACTGAGCGTACCGTTGACCAACTTGTCATACAAATCGGCATTGCCAGGTTTCTTCAACTCTTCAATGAGTAAGTTAAGTTCATCCATCGTATCAACCTTACCGTCCATAATACCAAGGCGCCTCAAGACGTCAGTGGTAAAGCCGAGGTCATTCATCGTGCTTGGTTCAAGCAAACCATAGGCCGAAGCGTTCTCTGCCAAGACATATGGGTTAGTCGCCGTACGCACGAACATCTGATTGATATAAGCAGCGCTTTCGGTCGAGTCGATGATACCATCACCATTCACATCAAGCGTCATTGGCGTACCAACGTAAGAGGCCTTTTCCTTAAACATGTAGTTCAAGCTGGCATCAAAGTTGTCTTTGTAACCGCCCCTGTATTCCCAGTCAGGAATTTCGGCACCATTTTCGAGTTTAGCAACATTAGCCGTTACACCAGCAGCCGGAGCTTTCTCTTGCAACATATACGGCACGCGGCTCACTGTCGAGTTCGCAACTGGACGACCGTTAAAGGCTTCAGACAAATTGCTTACCGTGTGACCTTCACCATCCAAAGCAGTCTGGTTGATTACTGTACCCTTTGTAGCATCCTGTACTGAAATGATTGAACCAGTTTCTTCAACTCTCGCGTTAAGCATGTCTTCTGCGGATAATGTCTTCTTGCCGATGTTGGTGGTGTAAGAAATGAACTGGCCATTTTCAACGCTAGCCACACGTACCGTACCGATGAATTTAGCCGTACCACCAGTCTGGACATCGAGCACGCTAGCTGGGACCAATGCGCGGCCATTATCAATCGTGTATTCAAGCGGCGCGCCAGGGCCATCGCCATCAAGGTCGATGTAGAGCTTAGCACCAGCAGGAACCTTACCATCGATTGGCACTTCATAAAGCTCAGCACCATCATTCGGGAATACTTTGATTTCCCTTTCGATACTACAGAGCTGTTGGCTCTTATTCCAGTCAACATCATTGATGTTCATACCTTTCATGGCATTCGGTTGACTATCAATGTAGGCAGCGACCTTCATTGGAGAGAGCTTTTCGCCAACCGAAGGATCACGAATAAGTTCTATGCCGTATTTCTCCCTAAGCGTGCTGTTAGCCAAACCAAGCTCGGACTCATTATTCAAATTAATTCCCTTAAGTCCGTTTCCGGTTTTGCCACCAAACAAAGTCTCATCAATGGTTCCATTTCCATCATGATCGATTTCTATATATTGTCCACCGTCCGGATCATCTTTAATGTAGACTTGGCCTTTTTCACTTAACTTCAGTTGTTCAGTGGCGCCAGGGTTCTGTTCAGGATTCTGGCTGAATGGACCCTTGTTTGGATTGTTGTTCATGTTTTGCTGAATCTGCTCTTGCGCTTCTTGACTAGCCTTTTGCCCACTGACCACACCAGCCATTGCGGCTTCACTATTCACATCAACAACATGAAGATTCTTCCAGTTAAATTCTTTTCTACCCGCTGCAAGATCATTAATTTCTTGCCTAATCTTGCCGCCGTGTCTAATTTCGTCCCAAGCAACCGTAGCAATCGCTGCAGCTACAGCTGCAATCGCAGCAGACTTTCCTGCAGCTTTCCACCTATCTTTGAGCTCAGATTTTACAATTGCACTATACTCTTGCTCGAGTTTCTGATGTTGTCGTTTTTTCGCTCTACCGAACTCGGTTTCCACATCGATACCAGCAGCCCTTAAGCGTTCCGCAGCTTCATTCATAGCATCGAACAGCTCAGCTTTGCCGCGCTCAATCTTATCTTTACCTTCATACCTAAAGAGGTTAACTTTGCCTTTGCCGTTCTTGCTTCGTTTTTCATCCTGGAAATCCAACCTTGCAAGAATTTCACCGATTGTTTCAATTGCGTCTTCGTTACTAAGCTCACCACTATTGAGTTTACCAGTAATTTCTTTGACGTCGAGCATCAAGCTGTTCATGCCAACTTTGTCAGCCTTTCTCTTGCCTTCTTTGCCTTCCGTTTCAATTCCAAGTGCTGCATCAATATTCGATTTACGTTGTTGCGTCTTCGTCTTCTGGTAGCCACGCGCGCCACCAACCGCACTAGCCAAAGCCACCTTCGTGACAGCCATTACGATCTGTGAGTTAGTGAGACGTGTGATTACAGTATTCTTCAATACGCCCTCCAAGAGGCTAGCGCCAAGAGCTACAGAAGCACCGACTATTATATTGCTGTGAATCGTCAACGCATCAGTTTTTCTAACAATCTGATTTTCGTCTAGCGCAAGACCAGAATCTTTAACTCTAAATCCTTTCAGCTTAAAGTGGTCATCAATATACTGATCAATCGCATTCACGGCCTCTTCATGTTTAGCCTTTGCATCATCGGTCAGCTCTTCGCCCATCTTTATTTCATCTTTAAACACACCACCAAGATTGTTCTCAATCAAACGTACAATCTCGGCCGCATTACTAATCGAACCCTCCGTTGTTTCATTGATAGTATCAATAATCTTCTCGCGTGCCGCATCACGATCAGCCTGTTCTTTTTCGCTAAGTTCAGTTTTCTCGGTATCCCAACTTGCGACCAATTTGGCATACTCTTTCAAGTCTTCGGTTAACCTATCCTTCTTCTCAGCGTTAGCATCAACAAGCTCGATTCCTTTATCCTTGAGCACTGAATCTCCAGCCCTGACGGCTTGTTCAGCACGTTCAACCACGGCCTTATCCGGATCGATTAACCCGCTAGCTTTATCAACGTCTTCTGAAGTAGTCGCATTGAACAAATCAAGGCTAATTCCTTTTTTCGCATCTTTAATTTTTTCGACAACAGCCTCGCGCCTCTCGCCTTTATTTTTGAATTTTTCTTTGTTATCGATCGCATTTCTTAGTTCATCAATTGCCATTTGGCCAGCAGACAAATTGCCGGTCTCTTTAATTGCTTGGGTTGCCGTCTCATAATAGTCCGCTATGGCGGCCTGACGTTGGAGCGCGCCAACAGTCCTATCAAAAATACTGACTGGCATAGATTTTATCGTTTTCGTCACGACACCAATCTTTTTGTGATCTTTCAAGAATTTCGCAATGTGAGACTTCTCTTCCTTAGCCTTGGCTTTCTCTTCTCTCTTAGCCTTGATGGCATCATCGCGCTCCCTTAATGCGCGGTACGTTGCGCTGGCCGCCTCTTTCTTGGCTTCCTTTTCGCTAATCTTCTCAGAAATCACCATGTTGATGTTGCCCGCAGCATCAAGTACCTTGCTGCCGCGTTGTTGGGCTTTCAACCTACTTGCAATTCTCTGCTCAGGAGTCAGGGCTTTTTCATTCACCTCAGCGCTTGACTTGGTTTCATTTACCACAGACCCTTCTGGTGGTTTTGCAGACGTTTTGAATGTTACTGGCTTTGCTTCCGCTTTCGGTGTTCTCACCGGACCAGTTGAAGCATCGGTTTTAACCTCTTCGTTTTTCACCTCGCCAGTAGCTGGTCGCGGATGAGTTACAAAAGTTTTCCCAGGCTGTTCAGCTGCCTTAGGCTGCTCGACCTTTTTAGGCTTTTCATTCTTATTTTTCTGTCCATTCGAATTTGGAGTTTGCTTAGGATTCTCTTTTGGCGCCGGAGCCGTCTTAGACGGGTTACCCGCAACGCGCTCAGCGGCAGACCTAACTGGTCTTTGTGCTGGCTCCACATTTGAGCTAGTGTTGACGCCTCGGCGGCCTATTGGTATTACACCACGTTTATCTTGAGCCAGTTTGCCATTAACAGCACCCACAACATTCTTAACGGCACTCGCGGCTTTCGAGAAAAAACCGCTTCCGGAGGTTGGTATGCCGGTTGGCTCAACTGCCGCGGCTCTTTTCTCATCCAAGATACGTTTTGCCTTAGCAAAATATTCTGGATCATGACCAGCAGCAACACTTTCCTCTATTGCTGCGTTAGTGCGTTCATTGATATCTTCTCTAGTCGTTAAAGTTCTTTCCCAAATTGGCTTCTGCTCCGTGACCTCAGGCATATCGTTGGCCAACGGTTTAGTTTCGTCGATAATGGTTCCCCTGCTTTCGGTTAGGCTATTACCCTCAGCAGGGTGTTCAAACATAAAGGCCTCGCCACTACCAGCATTCACGCCATTAACGGCACTACTGATTTCTGGGGCATTATGTCTAAATCCTTCTGGGTTATCAAATTTTGAAGTTTTCGGAGTTAAATCGACCGAGTCCTGAACACGACCGCCATCTTGGATGAAGGCGTTCATCATCGAGGCATCAGCCTGTTGCTGGCCGTAGTAGTCAGAGGCGTAATCCGTCACGACTTTGCTATTCCAAGTCTGACCTGGATTACCGGCCTGCGCGCTACTGCTGGCAACAATTTTTTCAGCTGCGCTCATCTATCTATTCCTCAGCTTTATTTTCACCGAGGTAAAGCTCGCGGAGTTTATCCAAGGCTTCACCGGTAATTTTTTGTGCATCAATACCAGCCTCTTCGACAGCCGTATTCATCAAAGTCTCAGCATCTTCGCCGTTGTCGATTCTTTCAGAAATTTCAGCCGCCTTGTCGTCTGGCAAAGCATCAATAATCGAGAAATTAATCATATCGATCGCGCGCTCTTTAAGATCGGCGATCATCTTCGATTCGGTCTCCTCATCTAGGTTAGTAAAGCCTTTTTCGATCAACAAGCTTTGTACGTAAGCATCGAGGATTTCATCACCCGACATGCTTTCGAGTTGTTGCTTTAGTTCTTCGTCGGTCATAACCTGACCGCCGTCTTGATAATTAGAATTGTCCATGTGGAGACCTTTCTTTTTTGTTGTTATATGCCCTTATTCTTATTTAAGATTAGCATAAACTCTTTGGCAGGTCAACCAAAAATGCGCCCAAAAACCACCAAAAAAGGCCCAATTTTCCACCCAAAATTTGAGCCCACTAAAAAACCGAACGGACTGTTCGGTTTTTTAGGTAATTTATGTCTAGTCGATAAACTTTTCCCTGTTTAATTGTCTATTTGTTTTGTGTTTTGTCGTTACATTGGCGTAAATTTTTCCTTTCTTTTGTTAAGGCTTGATTCCAAGCAGATCAGTAACCTTACCACCAATCGCACCGTAGTGTTCTCGCCTAAAGGCTGCTATCTTAGCTTCTGTTTTTATTCCTACGTTGGCTACGTCACTGACGCCGCCTTCGCCTGGATGAAACTGGAATCCCGTCATATTTTTTGTTTTCCTTATTGTTTATTTTTGTTATTTGTTAGATTTTTTATTTTATTGTCTAACTATTTTCTATATTAGCACACTTTGCCAAAAAAGTCAATACTACTTATGCTTATTTTTCCCCACTTTGTCAAATTAACAGAGATAAAAATGTATAAAAAATAAAGCTGGTTACTCTTTTTCGAGACAATATCCCGGAAAAACCCGAAAAGTCAACAACCTTTAGGTCTTTACTTTTCGGGTTTTGTAGGCGTCTCGAAAAAGATGCAACTAGCTTTGTTTTGTTTTACGCTTTTTCTAGCGAGATCGTTACATTCTCCCCATTAATCTTCGCAACCTCATCATAAGCAAAGTTACCATTTAGAACAATCTCATCAGCCAAAACCTCAGCCTTGATAAAGTCTACGTGCTCTTCTGGAGCTTCCACGGATAGCGAGAGACGAATCTTGTCGCCAGGAGCCAGACCAGCCTTCTTACGGGCCGCCTGGATGGCACGTACGAGCTCACGAGCATATCCTTCCCTCTTCAGCTCATCCGTCAAAGTCTTGTCTAGGAACAACTCTTCGCCATTCTCAACAGTCTTAACATTAACTTCCTCAGCGATAATCTGCTCATAAAACTCAGGTAGCTTTTCGCCAGCATAAACCAACTTTGAGAGTGGCTGACGAATCTTAATCTGGTCTTCAGTCTCAGACTTCTGCATGCGTAGAGCCAGCGCATCGGTAATAATCTCGCGGCAGCGCTTCATGTCTCCCAAAATATCCTTATCATCGATCTCGGTAGTCTTCGGGAAGTCTAATAGATGAACAGACTCTTCCTTGCCGGTCATCTTCTGGTAAAGCTCTTCAGCGAGGAACGGCGTAAATGGTGCCAAAATCATCGCTACGCGCACCAATACCATATGAAGTGTCCAGAAAGCCTCTTTCTTATCTTCTTCGTCCTCATTCTTACTACTAAAACGACGGCGCGAGCGACGCACAAACCAGTTAGAGAGGTCATCCACGAACGGCAAAACGCCCTCTAGGGCCTTTGGAATATTATATTCTTTCATACCGTCGATAATCTCGGCTTTCACCTCATAAAGACGAGCCAAAATCCAGCGATCTAGTGGGTTCTTTAGATCAGCGATCAACTTACCAGCTGGCCTCCAACCATTTTCCGAATCCCAACCTTCTACCTCTGCGTAAGTAGTAAAGAAGTCGTAGACGTTCCAAATCATCGAAATCTTGCGGTTCACATCAGAGACGTCCTTATCTAGGAGCGCGAAATCCTCACCGGACAACACTGGAGAGCTAAGGAGCAAGAAGCGCAAAGAATCAGCAGAATACTGATCCATCAAGATGTTCGGATCGGTGTAGTTGCCAAGCGATTTACTCATCTTGCGGCCATCATTACCGGCCAAAGTACCAGTAGTAATCACGTTCTTATAAGCATTCTTTGGCCCGTTCTTGGCCTTCTCGCCAAAGGCGCCAATCGAAGCCAATGCAGTGTTCACGCAGTGTACGTAATAGAACCATGCACGTACCTGGCCGACATATTCCACGATAAAATCTGCCGGGTAATTGCTCTCGAACTTCTCTTTATTCTCGAATGGATAATGCATCTGAGCGAACGGCATTGAGCCAGATTCAAACCAACAGTCCAAAACCTTTTCAATGCGCTTAAAATGCTCGCCGTCAATATCAAATTCAATCTCATCCACCCATGGACGGTGATAATCTTCTAGCCTTACACCGGAAAGCTCGTATAGCTCGTCGTAAGAACCCACTACCTTCACGGTTCCCTTGTCGCCCTTCCAGACCGGCATTGCCGTCGCCCAGAAACGATCACGAGAGAGGTTCCAATCCGGAGCAGCTTCGATGTTTTTGGCAAAACGACCGTGCTTCAAATACTCTGGGAACCAGTTAATATTCTCGTTCTCTTCGAGCATCATTTCCTTCTGACCCTCTACGTCAAAGAACCAAGATGGAAATGCGCGGTACATAATGCGTTCTTTGGAACGTGGGTTAAACGGATACTCGTGCTGGATATATTCAATCTTGTAGACGATACCTTTTTCCTCTAGGCACTTAGCGATAAACTTATTGCCAGCCCAAATTTGAATACCATTTTCATCAGTGTCGCGCACGCCAAGCCCATGAAGTCTGTCGGCATATTCT
This sequence comes from Candidatus Saccharimonadota bacterium, assembly GCA_017556795.1. Lineage (GTDB taxonomy): Bacteria > Patescibacteriota > Saccharimonadia > Saccharimonadales > Saccharimonadaceae > Nanosyncoccus. Next base: position 46,808 of record JAFYLZ010000001.1, read on the forward strand.
GGCAGATAGTAGCCATTTTCATCTAAGACATCAACAAAATCAATTTCATCTTCGTGAGCCTTATAGAGCTCGTAATCATCCTCACCATAAGCCGGGGCAATATGGACGATACCGGTACCATCTTCTTCGCCAACGAAGTCCGCAGCAAAGACTTTGCAGGTCGTGCCATCCAAAGATTCATAAGCCAAACCGGCCAACTCCGAACCTTTGACTACATTTTCTGGCTCCGCTGAACCAAAAATTTGCTCAGCACGTTTTACGGCTACAATTAATTTTTCGCCGTCTATATTATATATGCCATATTCCAGGTCTTTTGATACCGCGAGCGCACGGTTTGCCATCAAAGTCCAAGGAGTAGTAGTCCAGGCCAAGAAGTAATTACCATCCTCCGCCTTAAACTTCACGAAGGCAGATGGATCAGTTACGGTCTGATAAGCATCGTTATCCATCGTTACTTCAGCCTTCGAAACTGGGGTCGCAAACTTCGTATCATACATCAAAACCTTACGACCTTCGTAGATCTTTCCTGCTTCATAAAGCTGTTTAAAGGCCCACCATACCGATTCCATAAAATCTTTGTTCATGGTGCGATAGCAGTTATCAAAATCTACCCAGCGACCGATACGGTCAATCGTGCTACGCCAAGTTTCAGAGTTTGCCACCATCGACTCACGCGCCTTAATAATGTAATCCTCAAGAGACCATTTAGTGCCAATTTCGCGGCGATCGGTAATGCCAAGCTGCTTTTCCACGAAATTTTCAGCAGGGAGACCATGGCAATCCCAACCCCAACGACGCTCGACATGTTTGCCGTTCATCGTCCAAAAACGCGGCACTGCGTCCTTCACGATTGAAGAAAGCAGCGTACCATGATGTGGGTTACCAGTAATAAACGGAGGGCCGTCATAAAAGACATACGAGTTATCAATCGGACGATTCTCTACCGACTTCTCAAATGTTTTGTTTTCTTTCCACCACTCAACGAGTGCCTTTTCGTACTCAATAGCGCGGCGGCGTTCGCCTGCTTTATATTTCATATGGTCTCCTTTTTATTAAAAAAATCCAATGTTTTACCATTGGAACTCCTTTGGAGCGGTACCATCCAATTTCCAAGACTTGCTTGGCTCTCAATTAATCTCTTACGCGGACTCACGGATGGTTCTACTAGGTTTCCCGTTCTTCCATCAGCTCGCAGGTGATAGCTGCTTCTAACGCCTTTCCTACATCATAACACATTTGATATATAAATAAAACTGCTTGCGCTTTGCAAAAAAGTGTTCCATTCCCTTTCCGCTTATGCTATAATCATAAGTACAAAAAGGTCATATATGAGAAAACAAAATAATTTTCGTCTGTCCAAGACAAAAAATAATATATTATATATTCTTTCTGGTGTCTCGCTAGCTTTGTTCGCCGGCTTAATGTTATTTCCAACAATTAATGAGACTACTCATGCCGAAGGCGATGAACCAGATGATGGTATTGCTATCACAGTAAACAATGAAGTATCTGCTAATCTAGTGCTATTTGATGAAGGTGATTATAAAATAGCAAAAGATACTGTTACGGTTTCTTCTAGCGCTCCATACGGCTATGAATTATTCTTAACTACAGATTCAGAAGCCCATCAATCTATTTATCTTAATGATGATCCAACTAGCAGCAGTGTTATTTCTCCAGTATCTGGTACTATTGCTGAACCAGCAGTACTAACAAGTAATACTTGGGGCTTTGCTATTGCTGGACAAGGTAACTTTGATAACGAATATGACCCAGCAAATCCAGACCCAGCATCTAGATTCGCCATTATCCCAACCGCGGACAACCAACAAGCAGTCTTCGAAAATAATGCTGCTACTGCAGAAGACGATATAGATTTCTATTATGGTATTAAAGTAGAACCAACATTGGAGGTTGGTGAGTATACGACTAGTGCGGAGTATACAGCAACAGCTAAGTTGCCGCCATTAACGGCAAAAGCGATACTGGGAGATAATGGGAATCTTAACTTCGTCTACGATCGTAACACCTATACCGTTGGCGAAACCTACACGGATAATATCGGAGAGACCGAAATCAGTGCCATCTATAGTGTGCCGATGGAATCAAGTGAGGATAATGAGCCTGGATGGGTGAGCAATAACGATATTCTGACAGCTAACTTTGGCGACAGTTTTCGCGGTTTTAAGCCATTAAGCACCGCTTTTTGGTTTAATAACGACAGATATCTTAACACTATTACTGGAACAACGAATCTCGATACTAGCCCAGTGGTTAATATGAGCGCAATGTTCTATAATGCCGGATACAAAGCCACCTCTTTTAATCTGGATCTTAGTAGCTTAGATACTGGCAACGTCGTGAATATGAGCGGCATGTTCGGCCATGCCGGTCAAAGCGCCACTACCTGGAGCATCGGTGACATTAGCGATTGGAATACGGACAACGTCATAAATATGTCCAGCATGTTTGCTCTTGCCGGTCGCAGAGCTCCTTCCTTCATTCTAGATCTCAGCGGCTGGAATACTGGCAACGTCGTGAATATGAGCGGCATGTTCGACCAAAGCGGATCCACTACGGCCTGGAGCGTTGGTGATATTTCTGGCTGGAATGTTAGTAAAGTAGAAAATATGTCCTTTATGTTTCAGGATGTCGGCAGCGAGGCTTCCTTTTCTATGGATCTCAGCGGCTGGAATACTGGCAATGTAACCAATATGTATCGCATGTTTTCGGGCATCGGCAGCAAGGCTTCCATATCCCTGAATCTTAGCGGTTGGAACACCAGCAATGTAACTAATATGAGTTCCATGTTTGATTCTGCTGGTCTCCACGCCACCGACTTCAATCTCAATCTCAGCGGCTGGAATACGGGCAACGTTACCGATATGTCTCAAATGTTCTACCAAGCCGGTTACAGCGCCACTACCTGGAGCATCGGTGATCTTAGCGGTTGGGATACTAGCAATGTAACTGATATGAATGGAATGTTTTACGATGCCGGCCGCGTTGCTACTACTTGGGATATTGGCAATCTCAACTATGTAGATGAAGGCCATAAGGGATGGGATGTGTCCAAAGTTACAAGCCATAATGACTTCGTGAATTACATGTGGATAGACTTTGGCATACAAACCAATGTTGACCTATCTAAGCTCCCATGGCAATCTGACTAAAATTCTACACGCAATTATTCCGCTTATGGTATAATAAGTACATAAAAGGGCCATATATGGGAAAACAAAATAATTTTCATCCGCTCAAGACTACCTAAATCATATAATACAGCACTTCATTCATCAGCGGCAGCATCTTTCCCCGCCAGCTCGCCAGCACCCCACCATCATCAGAGAGCGCTAATATGGTTGGGTATTCTACCACGTCATATACTCTACAAAATTCATCATTTTCATCCGGATCCAAAACTTCAATCTCACGCCCAGTCTGGCGGCGAAAATTTTCCAGCCATTCAAAAACCATTCTAGAATAATCCTGGTTATCACGAAAAACGCACACCACCCGAGAAGCCATTATTTATCCCTTTTTCTCTTCTGCTCTTTCAAAATCTCTTCGAAGTCATCCAGCGTCTTGAATTCCCTAAACACACTGGCAAAACGTACATAAGCCACTTCGTTTACCTCAGCAAGAACGTCAAGCACCGCCTCGCCAATTTGTTGCGAACGCACTTCATCCGTGCCAAGCCCATACAAAAGGTCAATCACGCGGTTGATCACGTTCTCTACCTCGAGTTCAGAATTAAAGAATTTGCCAACGCTACGCTTTACCGCGTGCATCAACTTGTCACGATCAAAAATCTCTTTATTGCCATTGCGTTTCAAAACCGTCAGAGCCGGCATTTCAATGCGCTCATACGTAGTGAAACGATGACCATCTGGCGTCTCACGACGCCTTCTGATCATCTTTCCATCAACCGTCTCACGACTCTCTAAGACTTTACTGTCACCAATTCTAAACTTTGGTTCCATAGTTAAGTCTCCTAACTAGTTTTTCTTCTTCTTTCCAAAGAGTTTGTCCCTTAGTGAAGGTGGGACGTCCATCTCGTCATCATCTGGGGTAGATTCGGCTTCTGGCTCGGCCTTTGGCTCGTCCTTAATCGAATCCCACATGTTACCTTTGTTGTCGAGGGCAAAATCTTTTTCTTCAGCTTCTGGTTTTTCGTTCTCCATTGAGACGGCTGGCTTCTCGCTCACAGCCTCAACTGGTTCTTGGCGATAATCTGAATCAAAGCCAGTAGCAACCACGGTCACCACAATTTCGTCACCAAGCTCTGGACGGATAGCAGCACCAAAGATGATGTTAGCATCTGGAGAAACCGAACCAGTAATCACCTCGGCAGCCTCTTGAATTTCAGACATTGACATATCGTAACCACCAGCGACCGAGAAGAGCACACCACGTGCGCCTTCGATGCGAACCTCGATAAGAGGCGATTCAACTGCTTGTTGAGCAGCGAGCACTGCGCGGTTCTCACCAGAAGCGCGGCCAATACCCATAAGGGCGGAACCAGCGTTCTTCATAATAGCCTTCACATCGGCGAAGTCTAGGTTAATCAAAGAATGTTCGGTAATGAGCTCGGAAATGCCTTGCACGCCCTGACGAAGCACATCATCAGCAATCTTGAAAGTTTCAAGAAGCGGGGTGCGTGGATCAATCGTTTGGAGCAATCTATCATTAGGGATGGTGATAAGAGCATCAACTTGGTGAGCGAGCTTATCGATAGCGAGCTCAGCGTTGTCGCGACGCTTAGCACCTTCAAAGGTAAATGGTTTGGTTGCAACACCAACCGTTAAGATATCTTTCTTGCGAGCTTCTTCGGCCACGATTGGACCGGCACCAGAACCAGTACCACCACCGGCACCGAGCGTAATGAAGACCATATCTGCACCATCAAGCGCCTTGTCGATCTCTTCACGGCTCTCGTCAGCGGCCTCACGACCCTTTTCTGGATCGCCACCGGCACCTAAGCCTTTGCCAATATGAACTTTTGTATCTGCTGCTGAGTGATGCAAAGCTTGCGCATCAGTATTAACAGCCACAAATTCAACGCCCGAAAGCCCAACCTCTTTCATGCGATCAATAGCCGAACCACCAGCGCCACCGACACCGACGACCTTAATACTTGCTGTGCTCTCCACCTCAGTTGGTTTAATTTCAGGCATATTTTTCCCTCGCTTTAAATATCTTTATCTTAGTATAACACAAAAAACCAAAAACAACCTCAAAAGCCCATCAATTAAACAGATTAAAATTTCGAGAAGATTTTCTTAATGAATGAAGGGCCAGATTTCTTAACCTTGGCAGCCTTCTTGCCAGCCTTAGCCTTCTTTGGTGCTACAAAATTACCATTCTCATCAGCCGCCATCATTGCGAGACCCACCGCCGTTGCATACTCTGGCTTAGCCACATCACTCGCTACACCGCCTAGCCCGGTTGGCACACCAACCTTAGCCGAAGCTTCTAGAGCGCCTTTTACAAACACATCGATATCACGCATCTTAGCACCACCACCGACCAAAACTACGCCCTCTGGCAACCTTTGGTCATACTTGGCAGCTTTGAGCTTCTTGCGTACTTCGCCAAAGATATCTTCAAGACGAGCTTTTACCACCGTCTCAACTTCTTTACGATCAAACACGCGCTCTTCTTTGCCGCGCATAATGCGAATCACATTTCCCTTTTCAGCTTTGAGATTGCCGGTCACGAAGCGCGTCTTAATTTCTTCAGCAAGTTCTGGCTCAATTGCAAGTACAATTGCAAGATCGTTCGTGATGTTATTCGAACCAGCCGGCACTACGCCAACATATTGCAAGTCACCTTCTTCATAAATCGCAATCGAAGTAGTCGCACCACCCATATCAATCACGGCCACGCCGTTCTCACGCTGACGCTCGGTCAAAACTGCCTTAGCTGCTGCTACGACGCTTGGTACGATGCGTTCTGGAGCCACATCGGCATTCTCGGCCGCCTTACGCAAATTCTCTACGTTTGGCGACAAAGCCGAAATCACGCACGCCCTCATCTCGAGACGTGTACCAGCCATACCGATTGGGTCTTTAATGCCACCCTGGCCATCAATTGCGTATTCTAGTGGCACCACATCGAGTACTTCGCGGTTGGCTGGGATTCTACCCACCACCGCCACGTCCTCTACGCGGGCCAAATCTTCATCATCAATCTCATGATCAACCACACCAACAGCAATCATACCTTCGGTGTTAGTCGACAGGATTTGTGAACCATTCGTCGAAATATAAGCTGAGTCGATATTACGGCCACACATATGCTCGACTTCGCCAAGCATCTTGTCGATTGCGCCAGCCGGGCCAGCCAAATTGGCCACCACGCCTTTGCGCATGCCTACTGATTTACCTTCGTTATAACCAACTACGGCAAGTTCGCCGCTTTTTGATACAGAAAGCACAACTGCTCGAACATTTTCTGTTCCAACATCTAGTCCTACTGCATATCGACTAGTTTCATCCATAAGCTTTATTATACACGCTTATTTCGGTAAAGTCAAAACTTCGTAACCATCTTCGGTCACCAAAATCGTATGCTCACAGTGACAGCCAATCGAGCCATCTTTCATCTTTACAGACCAGCCATCTTCCTTGTCGACATAATTGGCCGGCTTGCCAAGACACGACATCGGTTCAATACAAATTGTATCGCCGACTTTTAGCACATAGCCAGTTCCCTTGCGTCCATAGTTTGGCACTTCCGGTGCCTCGTGCATTGTCTTTCCAATGCCATGGCCAATGTAATTTTCAATCACGCCAAGATGCCCCGCGCGGAGAACCTTTTCTACTGCATGGCCAATGTCGCCAATGTGTGCACCTGGCTTAACCTGTTCGATACCTTCCCAAAGTGCCGATTCTGTCACCGAAATCATCTTCTTCACGGCCGGGCTCCCCTTACCAACCAGCATCGTAAAGGCCGAATCGGTAAAATAACCCTTGTAATAAATCACTAAATCAAACGAAACCTTGTCGCCTTCTTCGAGTGGCTCATCTTTTGGCGCGCCGTGTACCAACTGATCATTAATCGAAATACAGATTGCCCCCGGGAATTCTTCCTCGAGCATGTCGTAAGCCACACCAGCGCCACGCGCCACAATTTCCTTGCGCACCCAAGCGTCAATCTCTTTGCCAGTCATCCCTGGCTTTACGTATTCCTTAAGATCTGCGAGCAAACGACCAAGAATCTGGCCGCCCTCACGCATTGCCGTTAGTTTATCATTCGCCATAGCTACGCTCGATTTCTCCGCCATTTACATCAGCCGTTTGCACGCGTGCACCCGGCACAATTTCTTTCATCACATCTACCAAACGATTGGTCACTTCTTCTACCGAACCCACGCCGTTCACCTTTATGATATCAATATCTTTCGCTTTTAACAGATTAGAAATTGCATAAAAGTTTTGCTCAGAAATTTCAAAACGACGCTCGACGCTTTCGCGGCTCAAATCGTCGTCGCGTCCGCGCAAAGCCAAGCGCTCATAGAGTTCGTCTTTTGGCACGTCTAGAAAAATCGCGCCATCAATCTTATCGGCAATGTTCTCTACTACCCATTTTGCCTGATATTCATCACGTGGGTAGCCATCCAAAATCACATCAAAACCTTCAGCTTCAGCCTTTTTAATCTGCGCATCCATCAAGCGGTTCACATCGTCATCATTGATCAGTTCGCCACGGTTAATAATCTCTGTGTATTCACCGGTATCACGAATCACCTGCCCTACCGAAATCCAGCGCCAACCAAAAATCTCTGAGAGCGCTTTTCCCTGCGTTCCCTTTCCTGAGCCAGCTAAGCCGAATAGTATTATCATGATTTTCTCCTTAATTTCCTTAATTATTATACCAAAAAACCTCCCGAAGGAGGTTTTTATTATTTAAGACCGAGTTTGATGCGTTCTGCTTTCTCTGCCTTACGTTGTTCACGCAAGATTGCCTTCAAACGGCGTTCACGCTTCGAAATTGGTTTTGAAAAACGCATTTGTTCCTTCTTAAGAGGCATGACTCCGCTCTGGAGAACTTTGCGGTTAAAGCGACGAATGATGTTTTCGTTTGCTTCGCCCTGGTCTTTTCTACTAACTTTGATTGCCATATTGGGATAAATTATAGCACCTATAGAGTAAAAAAACAACCCCAAAATGGGGATGCTATAAAAATGGCGGACACGACGAGACTCGAACTCGCGACCTCCGCCGTGACAGGGCGGCGCTCTAACCAACTGAGCTACGTGTCCACGTTCACAATTATATCTAATTTGAACAAAAATTCAACCCCTAATCTTGTTAGGGGTTGGTTTCTTACATACCTGGGATGTGGAAGGCGGTTGGATCGTTGGCTTGATCATTGTAGATCTGATCCTGCATCGCTGGCTGTGGGCCAAGCGGCTCTGGTGCTGGTGGCACCACTGGTTGAGCTGGCTCAATCGGTACAACTGGACCTTCTGGCACTTCTGGCACCACTGGAGCTTCCGGAATTACTGGAGCTGCCGGTGCATCAGCAGTAATCGAAACATCTGAAACTGGCGTTTCTGGAATCGTAGCCTGAACTGGCATCTCTGGCATTGGTGGAATCGCACTAGACATTGGTGCTGGGCCGTCCATTGGTGGCATCGGCATCTGATCAAAACCAGAAATTGGTGCTGGTGGCGGTGGCAAAATGCCGTTATCTTCCACTGTATAATCCATCGCTGGGGTTTCGACTTCTTCGGTTGAAACCACTGGGGCCATTGCAACGGCCGGATTACTATTGTTATCAATCGCATCGGTCAACATATTGCCATAGGTGTTGTCTGGTTGTCCATCCATCATATCGGCTGCAAACTCAGGGGTTGGCGCAACTACCGTTTCAGAAGCTGGAGCAGCTACTGGAATTTCCGCAGCCGGAATTTCCATTGGCTCAGTTTCTTGTACGTTCAACATTTCCCCACCCTCAACTGGCTCTACTGCTGGTTCCACTGCTGGAATTTCAGCTGGCGCTTCAACCGGAGCTTCAACCGGAGCTTCAACTGGAGCTGGTTCTTCAACCGGCATTTCAACCGGCGCTTCAACCGGCGCTTCAACTGGAGCCTCAACTGGGGCTTCAACTGGGGTCTCTTCCTCATCGGTCTCCTCAGCATGCACCACGGACATCTGGTTTTCGCCACCGTTCATCAAGTTCTGGAACACGGTGTTATCAACATCTGCCGTGATATTCTTGGCAATCAATTGCTGGTTTGCACCAGACTTCATCAACTTAGAAGCCGTCAACATCGTGGTTGGAGTCGTCTTATCGTTCGAAAAACGATCGGTTGCTGCCACAATACCAGTTAGGAACGCAGTTGCCTCATCCTTCCCCACCGGGAAATCTGCACCAAAGGCATAGGCGAGCTCAGCCGCCATTTCGGAAATCGAACTCATATCCTGAGCGTTCCACTCAATCTCACCGAATTTACCCGGCTGACCGGTGGTCACATTAATGACTGTTGCATCATGCATAATACGACCGTGTTCACGCAGAGCGTCATCAAGGTCGATACCGTTTGCTACATCAAGCGCCACAACGAGGTCCACGTTGTAATCGCCATAAGAGAATTCCAAATCTTCTTCACCAATCTTAGTGCCATACGGAGTGATGTAAACTTTCACATAGTTGCCATCGATTTTGTAGCGTAAGTGGTCTGCCTTGTTCTTATCAATCGCAATCACGAAGTCCTGAAGGGCATCCGTGGAGTTCGTAAACTGTTCTTCTGGTTTCAAAAACTCCAAAGCGTTTGGCGTCGTACCGGAATAAATTGCCGTGGTACGTTTGCCCATACGGTCAAAATAAATCGAAAGACCGATTGCGGCAGCCAACTCATCAACCGAAGGATCGGATGATAAAGCAATCAAAACATTTTTCGCGTCATAGATTTTGGAAATAACATTGTTGATAGCACTGACGCTTGCGCCATCAATTTCCTCTGGATTTTGTTGTGTTTCTTCGTTTGGCATGTTTGTTTTTGAACCTCTTACCGTCCTATCTTAGCATAAGTTCTTTGGTTTGTAAAGAGGTTTTAGAGAGAAGAAAATAACATCTCTTTACTTTTTTCTTAAAATAAGATATAATACTTCGAAAGTTATTAATTTTTAATCTAAATAGGAATTCTAAATGCCGATTATCAAATCCGCAAAAAAGGCTGCCCGCCAAGCAACAAAGCGCACCGCGCACAATGTTGAAATCAAGAAGTCTATCAAGGCCGCTCTTAAGGCTTTCAAAGCCAAACCAACCGCCGAGAATCTTTCCAAGGCTCAAAGCGAATACGACAAAGCTGTCAAAAAAGACCTCATGAAGAAAAACACTGCTGCTCGTCGCAAAGCTGCTCTTGTCAAAATTGCCAAGAAGGCCGGTGTCAAACCAGCTGCTGCCAAAAAAGCCGCTAAGCCAGCCGCCGCTAAGACCGCTGCTAAACCAGCCGCCAAAGCTGCCGCTAAGCCAGCTGCCAAGAAACCAGCTGCTAAGACTACAGCGAAGAAACCTGCAGCAAAAAAGACTTCAGCAAAGAAAACGGCTGAAAAGAAGTAGATTTCATCTTCATATCAAGTTTAGAGAGTTCTTTCAGGACTCTCTTTTCTTTTGCGCCCTGGCGATATTCAAAATCGCGCGTTGCCTGCGACGCCATCAAGCCCACCAACATGTATGGATCCTGCGTAGTTTCAATCTTTTCAAGCATCTCTACCGCTTTTTTGCCGTCACGCTTGGCAGTTTTAAAGATATCAAACACCAAATTCATGTCGACGTTTTCCGGCAGCTTAAATTCTTGGATTTTCACTTGATCTTTCAAAGCCTTATAAGCCGCCGAGCGTTTGTCGAGTTTCGTTTCAAACAAAATCACTTCGTGTGGAGTATTCAAATACTCTGGTAATTTGGCAAAAACTTCCTTGTTCTCGCCAAGGTCTTTAATCAAAATCTTGCGCTGCTCGGCAAATAGCGAACCGCCCAGCAAAATACTTGGTAAATCAGAGAGCTCAATACTGGCGCCCTCAAGCACTTCGTAATCATCAGCAAAGCGCGTCTTTACCGCTTGCTCAATTTTCAATCTGTCGTCACCGTAAAAAATTTCAATCATTTTTGGCACTCCGGACAAATGTGGGTTCCCCGCCCCGCCACACGAATCTTCTTAATCATTGTACCGCAATTCGGGCACGGTGTTCCCTCTTTTCGAAAAACCTGCGCGAATTTCTCGAGATAATCGCCACGCGTGCCATCCGCTTTTACGTAAGTCGCCATCGTCGAACCGCCCGAGTCGATCGAACGCTGCATCACTAGTCTTGCGCCCTCCAAAATCTTTTCAATCTGCTTTTTCGTCAAATCGCCCGCGCGCTTTGCCGGATTCACCCCAGCGTAAAACAGCGTCTCGTCGACGTAGATATTCCCTAGCCCACAGATAATCGTTTGATCTAAGAGCACTGCTTTTGTTAGTGCACTTTTATGCCTCTTAAACTGCTCGGCCAGCTCGTCCACGCTCATCTGCCACGGCTCTTTGGCAAGCTTTTTCACAAAAGCATCCTGCTCTACCTCTGAAGTCGCCATCACTTTGCAAAAACCAAACTTACGTTGGTCGTTAAAGAACAGCTTGCCGTTTTCAAATTCAAACACCACGCGCGTCTGCTTATTCGGTAACTCCGCCACAAAATTCTCGCTCGGATGCCCCGCCGCGTAGCGTTCTTCCCCCTGCCAGATCAGCTGCCCGGTCATCCTCAAATGGATCATCAGCGACTTTTCACCCTCAAAATCAATTACGAGCGCCTTGCCAAAACGACGTAGCCCCATCACCTCGCCCTTAATCGGCTGCCCAATAAACGACTTCTCGCATAGCACCTCTGTTTTTACCAATTTCTGGTGCAAAATAAACTTCGAAAGTCCCCTCTTAATCGTCTCAACTTCAGGCAGCTCCGGCATTTAGTTCTCCAATAGCTTACAGATTAACGCAATAATCAGCTCTTTTTCGGCCGGATTACTCTCAGCAATTAGTAGCGCCAACGCCGTCAAAGCGCGGTCCGAAATCTTCGTCTCGCCATTCGCCGTCAGGTGGTAGTTGTTGATAGTCAAAAACACCACGAAAAGAAGTGCCCCGATACGCTTATTACCATCGTAAAACGGGTGATCCTTAATCACGAGGTAGAGCAGGTTCGCCGCCTTCTCTGCCAGTGTCTTGTACATATCCTGCTGCTCAAAGGTCTGGAAAATCGCCCCTAGCGAAGCCTTAAACGCATCGCCGCGCTCCTCGCCAAAATATTCGTCACCCTTGATACTCTTTTTCAGATTCGAAATAATCTTCTGACACTCTTCCTCGCTAATCATCTTTACCGCTCGCGGCGACTTCGACTTAAACGAAATATGCCCTTCATCGTACTCCTTAAGTGCCTTAAAACTCGGCGTATATTTCGAAATTACCTCCAGAATACCGGTCGCCTCAATACCAGAGAGCTCACTCTCCGCCACCAGACGTTTCACAATCCCCAGCGCCCCCTCAATCTCGCGCAGCTTCTTAGCATCTAGCTCACCTAGGCGTTTTTCGTTCACCGCCACTCCAGATACGACATAGGATTTTAACACCTTAGTCGCCCAGATACGGAAATCCGTCGCCTTGCGCGAATTTACCCTGTAACCCACCGAAATAATCGCATCAAGATTGTAGCTTCTAATCTCACGTTTAACCTGGCGATTGCCCTCCATGCGAACTTGTGCATTTTTTGCACAAGTTGCCGACTCATCCAGCTCGCCTTCCCTGTAAATATTGCGCAGATGTCTGTTGATAACCGAGCGATCCACACCAAAAAGCTGTGAAATCTGCTCCTCGGTCGCCCACAAGGTATCACCGGTGACGTTAAAAACTACCTCACCCTCGTGAATCTGATAAATCTCAATCTGATTATTCTCCAAGCTACAACTCTCCCCAGTTGTGGCCCACCGTTACATCAACCGCTAATTTAATCTTTAGCTCTGGCGCAACGCCTTCCATTGTTTCCTTCAAAATCTTCTTTACTTCATCTTGCAAAGCCTCGTCACACTCTACGATCAAAGAATCGTGTACCTGCATAATCAGCTCTGCGCCCTTTGGCAACTTCTTATCTACCTCAATCATGGCACGCTTCATTAAATCGGCTTCCGTTCCCTGGATTGGCATATTCTGTGCTGCCCTCTCTGCCGCTGCTCGTACCAAGAAGTTAGACGACTTCACATCTGGGGTTGGACGACGACGCCCAAAGAACGTCTCCACATAGCCCATCTCGCGCGCTTGCTTCAAGATCTCCTCGAGTTTTCTCTTAATCGGCGCACGTAGTTCGAAATAACGATCAATAAAGGCCTTCGCATCCCCGATGCTCATCCCTGCTGCATCCGCCAAACCCTTCACACTCATACCGTAAAGCACACCGAAGTTAATCACCTTCGCCGCACGCCTTTGCGCCTTTGTTACCTGTTCAAGCGGCACACCAAACGCCTCTGAGGCCGTCTTGGTGTGAATGTCGATTCCGGCGTTAAAGTCATCAATCAAAGCCTTATCATCAGAGAGCACAGCCGCGAGCCTCAACTCAAACTGTGAATAATCTGCCGAGACCAAAACTCGTCCCTTTGGCGCCACGAAACCTTCCCTAATACGCTTGCCTTCCTCTGTTCTAACTGGGATATTCTGCAAATTCGGGTTCAAAGACGACAAACGTCCGGTCGCCGTCACATTCTGAGTAAAGGTCGTATGAATGCGCCCCTCCGTATCTGCCAGCTCTGGCATTGGGGTAATATAGGTCGAAAGCAGCTTAGCCGCCTCACGGTATTCCATCAATTTCTCGATAATTGGGCTCTCGCCCCTTAACTTATCCAGCTCCTTCGCCCCTGTTGAATATCCGCGCGAAGTCTTTTTAATTCCCTTGGTCGAAAGCCCCATCTTATCAAATAGCACCTCTGATAGCTGCACCGGCGAATTCACATTAAAGTCCACCCCGGCCATCAGCTGGATTTCACGCTCTTTTCTAGCTACTTCCTCGGTGTATTCGGCTTTGAGCTTAGCAAAGTAATCTCTATCAATCAGCATACCCTTCTTTTCCATTTTGAAGAGTACCGGAATCAATGGTTGGTCAAATTGAACAAATATTTTATACAGTTCTGGCCTCTGTAAAAAGGCTTGCTTCTGCGTCGAGTAGGCAATTTTGACATCCTTTTGTTCAATTTCGCGAGCCAAAGGATCGAGCAAAAATGCACCCTGTGCGAGGTCCCAAAATGGCATGCCCATCAAGATTTTGGTCGCCGCTTCCGTCTCTTCGTGCATCAGAGCCTTCACATCCCAGGCTACCACCGTATCTTTTGGCAATTCTTCGACTTTTACCTCTGTTTTGGCCGGCTCAGCTGTCTGTAAACCCTCTAATCCAAACTTACGAATCAGCGAATTAAACTGTAATTTCTTGAGCCTCTCTATCACTCGTTCCCTGTTAAACTCGAACTCCGGCACTGAGCTAAGCGACACCGGCGCATCAAACATAATCTGTGCCAGCTTCAGAGACATATAAGCTGACTCCTTCCCAGCCGCCAATTTGTCCCTGGTAGAGCCCTTAATCTCGTCCAAATGCTCGTAGATACCGTCCACACTACCATACTCGTTCAAAAGCTTCACCGCCGTCTTCTCGCCAATCCCTGGCACCCCTGGAATATTATCCGAATTATCACCTTTGAGGGCCTTCAAATCGAGAAATTGCGATTTCAAGATGCCATACTTGGCTTCTACCTCTTTAACATCAATCTCCTCAATCTCTGAGAAGCCCTTCAGGATACGATACATCTTGGTATTATCATCGACAATCTGGAGCATATCGAGATCCGAAGACACGATATAGGTCTCATACTCGCATTTCCCATCTGTTCCCAAGGTCTCGTCTGCCTGTTTTGAGAGCGTACCGATAATATCGTCCGCCTCATACTCATCTACCTCTATAAAATCCCAGCCCAGATCAATAATCAACTCTTTAAGAAGCGGGATTTGCGCATAAAAATCGTCGCCTGGCTTTACCCTGCCAGCCTTATAATCGGCAAAAATCGCCTTGCGCTTAGCCGAAGAGGTCCTCGAATCCCAAGCTACCACCACCTGGCTCGGATTTAGCCTCTTTACAATCTCCATTGCAATCGCGGCAAAACCATAGATTCCCCCTGTTGGCGTACCATCGGAAAGCGCCAGACTCCCCATCGCGTAGTATCCACGATAAAAAACTGATTTTCCGTCTATAATTACCAACCTTCTCATATCTTTATTCTACCATAAAAAATAGAGCTCCCCAGGCTCTATTTTTAGACTCTATTAGTCGAGATTGCGCATCGAGAGCGACAAGCGACCTTTGTCGTCGATTGCCACGAGGCGAACGCGAATCTTATCGCCTTCGTGAAGGGCGTCAGTGACCTTCTCGAGGCGTTTATCAGAGATTTGTGAGATATGAAGCATGCCGTCCACCCCCGGGAGAATGTTCACAAAGGCGCCGAAATCCTTAATCGTCACGACAGTACCTTCGTAGATCTTCCCCACTTCTGGCTCCTCAGTTAAGCCACGAATCCAATCAAGAGCTTTCTTGATATTCTCTGGGTCATTACCAGAGACAGTCACGAGGCCAGAATCTTCGATATCCACCTCGGCACCAGTTTCAGAGGTAATCTTATTGATCATCTCGCCACCCTTACCGATCACAGCACCAATCTTATCTGGGCTAATCATCAATTTTTCAATCTGTGGAGCGTACTTCGAAATCTCAGCACGTGGGCCAGGAAGAACAGATAGCATGTGCTCCAAGATGAACATACGGCCATCGTGGGATTGCTTCAAAGCCTTCTCCATAATTTCAACAGGGAGACCGTGAACTTTCATATCCATCTGAAGAGCAGTAATGCCTTCGGTAGTACCAGTCACCTTGAAGTCCATATCGCCAGCAAAGTCCTCTGCATCCATCAAATCGGTCAAGACATAGGCTTTGTCGATATCTTCAGGGGTGATTTCCTGTCCTTTTGGCACATCAACCATGAGACCCATAGCCACACCAGAGACTGAGCGAATTAGCGGCACGCCAGCGTCCATAAGAGCGAGACATGAAGAACAGGTAGCGGCCATCGAGGTTGAACCGTTCTGAGACATAATCTCGGTAACGCTGCGGATAGCATATGGAAAATCTTCCTCTGTTGGGAGCACTGGCATCAAAGCACGTTCAGCCAAGTAACCGTGGCCAACTTCGCGACGTCCTGGCGAGCCAAGACGACCACATTCACCTACAGTGTAAGATGGGGCGTTGTAGTGATGCATGTAGCGGCGTTTGCCGTTCGTAACTTCCATCGTATCAACATCTTGCGAGTAAGAGAGTGGAGCCAAGGTTACAATGTTCATAGCCTGGGTCAAACCACGGGTAAACAGAGACGAACCGTGAGTACGTGGCAAAATGCCAACCTGTGAGCTAAGTGGACGCACCTCTGTAAGTTTGCGGCCATCTGGGCGCACACCTTCTTCGATGATAGCGCGGCGCACTTCGTGGTTACGAGCAAGCTCAAAGGCACCAGAGTAATCAGCCTTGAGGTTGGCTTCGTAATCGGCGATTTTATCTTCATCAGTTTCGCCAGCACCAAGCTCGAGAGCGAACTCAGCGTGCATCTTATCTTCGTATTCTTTCAAAATTTGGCTGCGCTCAAGCACGTTACCACGAGCCTTCTTGCCAAGCTCTTCCTTGGCCCAGAAAGCGTCAACTTTCTCTTGAATTTCGTCTTTTGGCAAGACCAATTCGTATTCTTGTGCGGTTGCAGCAACCTTCTCAGCAAGTTCCCTTTGCAAATCTAGAGCTGGTTTCACATTTTCAACAGCCCAGTGCATAGCTTCAATCACGGTAGCTTCTGGCACCTCTTTTGCACCAGCCTCAACCATCATGATTTTACCATCTTTACAGGCTACCACGAGATCAAGTGGTGAAGCCTCACGTTCTTCAGGGGTGAGGAAGGCCTTAAATTCGCCACCAAGACGACCAATACGAAGGCCAGCAATTGGGCCATCAAATGGCACACCAGCGTTCATAAGGGCAGCTGAAGCAGCAAGCATTGCTACACAGTCTGGACGGAAGGTTGGATCCATCGAAAGCACGGTGGTAACCACCTGTACCTCTTGGCGATAACCCTTTGGGAAGAGTGGGCGAATTGGACGATCAATCAAACGACCAACGAGAATAGCCTCATCAGCCGGCTTACCTTCACGCTTAATGAACTTGCTGCCGCTGATTTTGCCAGCAGCATAGAACTTTTCTTCGTAATCAATAGAGAGTGGGAAGAAATCTTGCACCACTGGTTTTTGGCCAACCACAACAGAAGCCAAAATCACGGTTTCGCCATAAGTTGCGAGCACTGATGACGTAGTACGAAAACCAACCCTGTTAACCTCAAGAGTCAACTTACGACCAAGCCAGTCTGTCGACACCTGAAGGGTCTGTTTTCCAGTTGGATTAATAATATCCATGAAAAAATTCCTTTCTGGGAAAACATCAGATATGAGCCCCTATCTCGTATCTGCCGTCTTCCCAATGTTAATATTCTGTCTCTATTATACCATACTCTGCTGAAATTCCCTGTTTTTGTCCTACAAGAGCCATTCTCACCCCTGTTAACTATTGCAAAATAAGCAAAAGTGTGATATAATAATAGGTGATTGTCGTATCCAAAAAGGAGGTGGTTACATGACGATCGAAGAGAATATGTCCGTAGAACAATTTTACGAACATAACGTACGTTTGTATCGCTCAGCGTTGGCAGACGTTGAGCATAAATTAGGAAAATTGGCCGATGTTGACGCATTCGGTATTTCAGAAATCAAGACTAGAATCAAAAGCCTTGATTCCCTGAAAGAAAAGTGCGACAGAAAAGAAATCCAGACCCAGGATATTCCTGAAAGAATTCGGGACATCGCTGGCGCAAGAATCATTTGCCTTTATCTGGATTCAGTGTCAACCATTGTCGCTAAAATTCGACAAATGGATGGCATCACGGTTGCGTATGTAAAGGATTACATCTCGCACCCTAAAGAAAATGGCTACAGAGGCTATCACCTCGAGTGCAGGATCAGTACACAAACTTATGATCCTGAAACCCTAGAGACGATTAGCGATATCGTACCCGTAGAGATACAGGTACGAACTCAGCACCAGCACGACTGGGCCGAGTTAGAGCATAAGCTCCGCTATAAACCTCAGAAGACCTCATCAGCAGGTCAAGAAGCCGAAGACATCGACGATAAAGTCAAAAACAAGAAGCTCAAGGAATACGCGGTCAAAATGCATAATGCAGACCTGAAGCGTATGGAGCTTCGAGACACATGCGCTTTTACAAAGCGCATTGACTAATCGAGAGCTGCCACTTGGAAACAAAAAGGCCGCCCTTTAAAGGCGGTCTTTTTCATTATTTCCTTAAGCCAAGTTTTGCGACGGTCTTCTTGTAAAGTTCGAAGTCAGTCGTCTCGAGGTATTTGAGCAATTTCTTGCGTTTGCCCACCATTTGCATTAAACCTCTTTTAGCCATAAAGTCATGTTTATTATTCTTGACGTGCTCAGTCACCTCTTTGATGCGAGCGGTAAGAATAGCAACTTGAACTTCAGGAGAACCGACATCGTTCTTGTTACGAGCGACGCTGGCAATAGCCTTGTCTTTATTCTCTTTTGTTATCATGATGGTGATTATACCATATCACCCCAATTCATTCAAGGGGCAAATTAGAACTCAATTTCTTTCAAAACTTCATCTACGCGAGCCGTCAACTCTTCGGCCGAGCCGTTATTAAGGGCATAGTAATCAGCTGCCACAATCGGACCGCCCTTCTCGAGGTTTTCAATCTCCGAACGGTCACGTTCCTGAATCGCTGCCGTATCAAACGAACGACCCGGACGCATTGCCACACGCTTGTAGCGCAATTTCTTATCAACCACCACAGCTAGGAACGTCAAAACCCCTGGAAATTCGTGTTTCAAAGTCTTGTATTCGGTCCAGGAATACACGCCATCAAGCACGATGCGCTTCTGTCCGGCGGCAATCAGGTCCTTCACCTCGGCAATCACCTGGCGCACGACCCAATCCTTCCCTTCCGTCTCGCGAATCATCTCACGGAACTTCTTCTCGCTCTCACCATCTTCGGTGCGCTCGATCCCGCGCTTCTCCATTTCTTTGTAAATCATTCCCCCAAAGTAGACTTTTGGATAGCCTTTCTCAGTCAAATGGTCAACCACCACCGACTTGCCACTGCCGCTCATACCAACCACGGCCAAAATTTTCACATTTTCCATATCAATAGTATAGCATGTTATAATATGGGCATGGATTCTTTTTTTACTACCAAAGATCCGCTGGATAAGATTATTAAAGAAACTTTTGCTGATAAAAAAATCCTCAAAACCGAGCACATCCTTACCGGATGGACCAACATCGTTATCGAGGTGACTACCGATACAGGCAATTATTTTTTCCGCTTCCCGCGCAACCCATTCTGGGCCAAGATGATTGTTAAGGATGCCAAATTCTGTAATTTTGTCGACGGCAAGACTAGCTACTATACTCCACAAATGACCCTTTATTATGATAAAAATGGCCGTCCGTTCTCTGTTCACAAAAAGATCGAGGGCTACACGCTTGGCGACCGCATCTATCATCTTTCCCATACCGCTATCGCTGGCGCCGCTTACGACGTCGCTAAATTCATCAAAGAGCTCAGCAAAATCGACCCAAAAACCGCGCCAAAAGATGTGCAGTACCCTCTTTCAGACTTCTTAAAAGAGCTTGATGACAAGCACTACAAAAATCACCTTCCAGCCGACCACAAATATATCAAAGACACCGAGCAGAATCATTTCGTGCACGGCGACCTCAACCTCGGCAACATCTTGCTTGATGAAAATGACAAAGTTATCGGCGTCATCGACTTCTGTTTCGCTGGCATCGGCAACCCAAACATGGACGTTTCCCGCGTAATTTCCCGCCCTGTTCCAGAAGAGTTCAAAGAGGCTTTCCTAAACGAATTCAACGACCAAGCCGAAATTAATCACATGCAGGACATCTGGCACGATATCGACGCTGGCTACGCCGACCACATCAAGACGAACTTCCCAGAAATCACCCTGCCAAGTTCAATGGAATAATATGGACCCAAGACTGCAAACTGTCATCGAATACATGAAATCTCACTGGCCAAGCCAGGTCAAAGACGAATGGCAAGTCAAAATCGAAGACTACCCGGCTATCGTTAAAAAGGTCGTCGCCCTCTGGACTAAGGATGCCACTACTGGCCACGAGCTCGTCCGCATTGCTGGCCTCTCTGGCTCTGGTAAAACCACCCAGCTCCTCCCTGCCGTTGAAAACTATTTTAAGGAGCACAACAAACAGCCAGTCCTAGTTGCCGCCCGTCGTTTTGTTGAGTTCCATCCTTTTGTTAAAGAAATCGAAGCCACCTACGGCTCCGAAAATCTGCGCAAAATGACCGACGAATTCTCGACCATCATGATGTTCCTTACCCTTTCCGCCCTCATCGAACAAGGCTACGACATTATTTTGGACGTTACTTTACTCGATCCAAAAATCGAAGGCGCCCTCATGCAAATGCTCGCCACCAAGAGTTACCAAACTTGGCTTACAATGATTGCTGTTTCCCCAGAAATCACCGAAAAATTCCTCGGTGCTCGCGCTTGGCGCCACTCCAAGGCCACCGAAGAAGAATTCATCCGCGCCACCACCGCCGCTCTTAATTTCTATCACGACAACTTCCCAGCAACCCGCATCGTCCTCTGGGACGTCTGGGACCTTGAACCAATTTATGACGGCGAAATCAAAGACGCTATCGCAGTTTTCGAAAAATATTCACACATTCCCGACTTCACTCCAGAAGCCACCGAAGAGACCCTAAGAGAAGCCAAAATCGCCTATCTAAACAAAAAATAACCCGCATTCAGAGCGGGGTTATTTTTTCATGATCACTTTAAGCGGCTTCTCTGATTTCTTAATCTCAATCTTCGAAATATTCGTAAACACCTGGTACTCGCCCTCAGCCTGCACTTCAACCGTCGATGGTTTTATGAATTCTAAAACGTCGCCAGTCGTATCGCGGCCCGGCACTTTCCTCAAGATACTGCGGGCCATCAATACCGTCAAATTCCACAAATTCACCAGTTTGCCAGTCATGTGGCGAAACTTCTTCGCTGAGAGAAAGCTATCGTTCCCTTTCATCACGCGGCACATACGTCGCCCGTTCACGGCAGCATAATCCGACGTCTTTTTGTGCATTGGCACACCGTTTAGTTTAAATTCCGGCAAAAACACCTTCTTATGACGATTCTTGAAATACCACTTCATCAGTAGGATATACGAGCGCCAAGAGCTCTTGTGACCCTTCTGCAAGCCCTTACGCACCTTTGAATCGTCAAATAGCTCCACAGCTTCTGCTGTCATGCCAATCGTCGTATAGCAAGTCGCGTAGCGATAATGTTTACCATCCACCAAAATCTCTAGCGGCCACATCTTGCGCGTCTTGCCATCTAAAACATCTTCCAATTTCTTCGTACCAAGCGTCCTAGCCAGGTCGTTAAAGTTACCATATGGCAGCACAGCAAGCGTTGCATCTTTGCCGGATTTCAATACGCCATTTGCCGCAATTACCCCTGTTGCATCGCCGCCCACGGACAACACCAAATCGCCATCCTCAACCAGCTTTGCGAACTGTTCAACATTTTTATCCACGCCAATGCGCTGGATTTCGTACTTGCCAATCATATAACCGTTGAGGTTACGCAAGTTCACCAAAACCTCGCGCTCCACATCTTTAAAGCGCGATGATTTTAGGTTATAAACGACTAGCAAACGTTTCATTTTACAAACTTGGCAATAGCCACTTTAGTGCTGCGTATGCGACTACATAAAGCACCACACCAATCACAATCTCAAACAGGCGATGTTTAGCCTTCCTGGTTCTCTCTTCGTTCCCGCCAGCCGACAGATATTGGACACCGACAACCGTAATGCCCACTACGCTAAGGATACCAACACCAATGGTCATAATATCAATTACGAGCTCGATGATACATTTTATGCCTTCACCTTCACCATTGTCCGCTCCACTACAACCCTTCAAAATCGAAGCGTTATTTTTATAATCTATATGACCCTCATTGTTATACGTCATGTTACCCCAGGTACTTGGCGTAACTGGATCGTCGTCATCGTCGGTAACAGCCGGATCGTCATCGATCTCAGTTTTTGTTCCGCCGCCGCCCGTAGGAGTTTCTTTTTTCTGGGTATCGTCATTAGTTTCGTCTTTTTTTGTTGTAGTATCATCGTCTTTTTTATACCACCCGCTATTCCAATTACCGACATCAAACCCGGCCTCTTTAAGTGCTGTTTCTACAGTGCCATCACAAGTACCCGCAGTAATACTCGTTTTAAAAGTCTTGCTTCCACCCAACTCGGTGCTAATATACGTCACATCGCTCGCGTTACCTGCTGGAATGTGATTACATTCCACCTTGGCCTTACCACCTTGCTGTCCAACCACATTAGCTTTTTGATCGCCTTTCCAAATCGATACTACACAACTGTCACTGGCATCAACACCCTTCTTGTTGGTATATCCAACACAATCATAAATTCCTACTCCATTACTCTTTAATTGGCTTTCAATATCGTGAACGTTCTTATAATATGGCTTCCCAGCCTGTTGGTGACCATTCACGTATTCAGTAGGCGTTATTTGCTCACCACACTTAAGATCCGTCAACTTTTTTGTATGCTCGGCATCACCAGGCGCGATAGTACGCACCACAACATTTGTACCATCACAAGTCACATTGGCAAAATCCGCAACAATTGTAGCTGAACCATTGTGAGACTTTTCAACATTGCTACCTTCGTAGTGATAGCCTTTATATGTTAGATTGGTACTAATAATCGCCATCGCCCCCTTACTAAACACGCCACAAAAACTCAAGCCAAATGCTACTAATATCGCCAGCACTAAACTCTTCTTAAACTTTTTCATTTGGCCTCCTATTTTCCTATTTTAAATACTCGTGTAATTTTTTCGTATCTTTATTCTTGCGTAGCTTCGATAATGCCTTGGCTTCGATCTGACGAATACGCTCGCGGGTCACAGCAAACTCGTTCCCCACCTCTTCAAGCGTATGTGGACGACCGCCACCAATGCCGAAACGCAAGCGAATAATTTTTTGTTCACGTTCAGACAAAGTCGACAAAATCTCGGCAAGCTGCTCTTTCAAAATCTGGTTTGCGGCAGAATCTTCTGGCGAATCACGTTCCTCATCCTCGACGAAATCACCGAGTACGGAATCTTCATCGTCGCCTTCATGACCAACCGAAGCGTCAAGCGATGCGATGTCTTGCTTAATGCGCATCACATAGTCAACCTTCTCTGGTTCCATATCAAGTTCTTTAGCAATTTCTTCGTTGGTTGGCTCGCGGTTAAGCTCGGTCGTCAACTTACGGGTAGTACGGAGCACCTTATTAATCGTCTCCACCATGTGCACTGGAATACGAATCGTACGAGCCTGGTCGGCAATTGCACGGGTAATCGCCTGGCGAATCCACCAGGTTGCATAAGTCGAAAACTTAAAGCCTTTTTCTGGGTCGAACTTCTCAACCGCGCGGAGCAAACCGGTGTTTCCCTCTTGAATCAAATCAAGAAAATCAAGACCGCGGCCACCATAACGCTTCGCAATCGAAACCACAAGACGCATGTTTGACTCGACCATTTTATCCTTGGCTTTTTTATCACCCTTCACAATTCTCTGAGCGAGCTCTTGCTCTTCCTCAGCCGAAAGCAAAGGAATCTTACCAATTTCTCTAAGATATAATCTAACTGAATCGTCTGCAAAAGAGTCGACGTTCTCGACCGTAATCGCAAGATCTTCATCCGAAAGCTCTTCTTCATCGGCCAAATCAACCGATTCTGGCTCATCAAAATCTAACGATACATCTTTTGCATCCAAAATATCATCTTTTTCGTCATCCATTAATACAAGTATAACTATTTTTGCTTTTTTTGCAAGGTTTGGAGCTCTTTTAGCACCTCTTGATATTCCGGACTTTCCTCATCAATTTCGGCCAGTTTCGCAGCCAATTCTTCGCGCCTCAAAACTGCCATTTCTTCTTCGTAGCGTTTCAAGAGTTCGCGGGCTTCTTTTTCGAGCGCTGTCGCCGTCATTTCTGCCTCATCAACCTTCTCGTGATCATGGGCAAACACCAGCTCGAGCTCACTGAGACGCGCCTCATCTTCTGGCACTTCCAGAGGAATCGTCAAGGTTACCCCGCCGTAGACTTTCAAAGCCAGCAAACTATCTTCAATTCCCTTCAGCCTCTCGTTCTTCGCCACCGTCTTAGCAGACTTGTAATACTTGCGACCAGAATTCTCCAACTTTTCCGCCAAACGCTCGCCTTTCTTGCGCAAATCTTCTACCGCCACACCAAGCTTGTCCGCCACCATCTTCTCGTAGCCAGCACGCTCCACTTCATCCTTAATTTTGCTGAGTAGTTTCAGCGCCACATCCGAGTATTTACGACGACCCGCGCCACTACCGAGGTCCAATCTCTCCTCGTATTTAGCGAGCAACCAATCGGTCGCTGGAATTTTTTTGTTCACGGCGTCCTGCCACAAAGCCGGATCTTTTTGAATCAGCTCATCAGGGTCTTTTGCACCATGATAATCGGAAATAATCGAAAGGTCGAGGCCAAGATCCCCCGCCATTTCAATCGCACGCTCCGCCGCCTTCACGCCAGCCTCGTCGCCATCATAAGCCAAACGAATATCCGAAGTTAAATTCGACAAAATCTTCAAATGTTGATCGGTCATCGCCGTACCAGAAGTCGCCACCGCCGTCTTCACGCCAGCTTGATGTGAAGAAATCACATCCATGTTCCCTTCCACAATCACCACATACCCCTCACGACGAATCGCTTCCTTCGCCTGATGCAGACCAAAGATAAAACGACTCTTGTTAAACAGCAACGTATCCGACGTATTCAAATATTTCGGCTCACTTTTGTCCAGCACACGCGCCGTAAAACCAATCACATTCCCCACATTATCGATGAATGGCACCATCATGCGCCCGCGGAACATGTCCTTGTCATACTGATTTAAAAGCCCGGCAGTACGTAGTTCCGCCACCGAAAAACCACGTTTCATCAAAACTTGTTTCAAAGCCGTACCGGTCTCTGGCGAATAGCCAATCTTAAATTCTTCCACTGTCTTGCGGTTTAAATTACGGCGATAGAACACGTAGTCGCAAACTTTGCGGCTCTTCATCATGCACGCCTGGTAATACTTGGTCGCAAGTGCCAAAGCCTCCCGTGCGCGCGCCTTCTTCTTCGACACTTCCGCATCGCCACCCTGATAGCGCGACAAATCCACCCCGGCCTGCGCCGCTAATTTCTCAATCGCCTCGCGAAAAGTAATCCCCTCAACCTCCATCACAAAAGTAAAAATGTCACCGCCCTTATTGGCCGAAAAATCGTGCCAAATCCCCTTTTCCGGTGATACCATAAACGAAGGAGTCTTATCGACGCCCCAAGGCGAACGCCCTTTTAATGATCTTCCTGCGCGCTTCAACTCTATATATTGCCCAACCACATCTTCAACGGGAAGGCGCGCTTTTATCTCCTCCTTCGCATCGTTCATATCTATAGTATAGCACAGCTAAAAATAATTCGTCTCACAGGGCGCTTCATGCTATAATAAGCTTATGGATAATCAAGCCTATCTAAATCAAATTTCCGCAAGCAACCGCCCTGAAAAAACCTCTAAACTTTCAGGCCTCCTCAAGAACAACATCTTCAAAATCAGTATTATCACAGTTGGCTTGTTTATTCTCATCTTTATCATCGGGCAAATTCTTTCTGGTCTTAAGGGCGATGTCAAACAAGATTTCTTCGACTTTAAAGTCCGCCTCGACAACACGTCCAAAACCATCAAGAGCTACCAAGGCCTAGTCAAATCTTCTCGCCTACGTTCTTATTCCGCTTCGCTCGCTACCATTATTTCCTCCACCACCAAAGCCACCGACGACTATGCTTCAAAAGCTTATCCAAAGGTTAAAATCGCCGGCACCGAAGCTGTTACCAAAGCCGCCGAGGAGCTCGAAAACGATCTTCACGATGCTAAAATCAATGGTTTCCTAGATCGTGTTTACGCTCGTAAACTCGCTTACGAAATCTCCGTCATCATGGCCGAAGAATCCAAGCTCATCAAATCCATCAAAGATACTGAATACCAAAAAGCTCTCCAGAGCTCCTACGACAGTCTCTCCGTCATCAAAGATTCATTTGCATCTTTCTCCGAAACCAAATAGTGTTATAATTTGGGAAAAGGAGTTTTATGAAAAAGGCAAAAGACAGTCTCAAAAAAATTGGCGGCAAGTCTAAAGGCTTCCGCAAGGAATTTATTGAATTTATCAACCGTGGCAGCGTGATGGATCTCGCCGTAGGTATCATCATTGGTTCTGCATTCACCGCTATCGTCAACTCACTCGTTAACGATATCGTCATGCCGCTCGTCTCGCTCGTTGGCGGTGGTTTCGACTTCACTTCCCTTTCCGTGCAAGTCGGCGATGCTACCATCACCTATGGTAACTTCGTTCAAAACGTTGTTAACTTCCTTATCGTCGCGCTCGTCGTCTTCATCATGATTAAAATCTTGAACAGCATCCGCGCTCGCGCTGAAAGGCTCAAGAAAAAAGAAGAAGCCGCTGCTGCCGAAGAGGAGAAAAAAGAAGAAGACGAAACCGTCAAACTTCTCCGCGAAATTCGAAACGTTATGATCAAGAAATAATTAATCTTTGCTCAAATTGTAGCTCAAGCGAACGAGGTCATCGACCTCGTTTTCTTGTAGTTGGCCGGACATTACAATCTCGATGCCGCCACGTCCAAAATAACGTGACTCCATCACTGACTCATATTTCTCTCTTAAAAACTTGCCGAGCTTTTCATCGCAACGTACTTCAACCGTGTTTTTATTAAGTACCAAAAAAACCTTTTCATTCACGAAAAACAGCTCACGTTCCTTCTCGGTTTTCTTAGTAAATTCACCAATTCCACTTACTTTAGAAACGTCGTATACCATTTGAGCTCCTCGATTGAACCATTAATATCATCTAGCGCACGGTGCATATCGCGCTTCGTGAACTTCTTGCCAAGTGCGTTTTCGAAATACACCTTCCATGCCGACACATCGAGCATACGATAATGCAATTTAGCAGACAGCTTCGGCCATTCTTTATCAATAAATTTGCGATCTTGATGAATCGAGTTACCAGCTAGATAAACCTCGTCACCAAAATATTTCTTCACGAACTTCAAAAGTTCCTTTTCAACTGCCTCACTATCCTTGCCGCTAGCGTTCTGTGCCATCAAAGCATCGCGTGACTCTGCGTTCTTCTCCCAGAATTCACCCACCATACGTTCTTTCATCAATTCTTCTGGCACTTTTACCACGGCCTCAAACGTCGCAATCTCGTTTAGTTCAAAATCCGTGGCAATGGCTGCCGCTTCAATAATGCGATCCTTCTCTGGCGAGAGGCCGGTCATTTCTAAATCAATCCACAAAAGCTTGGCTTTTTTCATTACATCTCCTTTGGCACTTCAATGCCCAAAATATTTAAACCATGCAACATAGTTTTTGCATAAGCGGCCGTGATTTTGGCGCGGCCATATTCAAATTCATTCCCCACCACCGGACAGTTTTCATAAAAACGCGAGAACTCCTGCGCGAGCTCATAAAGGTATGCGCAGATTTTGTGTGGTGCCATTTCAGCCACTGCCTCAGCCAGCACATCGCGGTATTGAACAATTTTTTTGATCAAATTCTTCTCTGTTTCTGCAAAGTTTTCTTGCCAATTGCCACTTTTTACGGTCACTTTTTCAAGCACTTTTTTGGCACGTAAACTTGCGTATAGCAGGTACGGGCCCGAGTTTCCGGTCATCTTCACAGACTCTTTTGGATCGAAAATAATGTCGCCACCCATCTTGTATTTAAGGAAGGCGTACTTAGTTGCACCAAGCACGATTTTCTCGTCCTCAGAATCGTATTCGTTCTTCAACTCTTCAGAAATCATATTCAAAACATCAACCGCCTTCAAGAAATTGCCTTTGCGAGAAGACATCTTCACGCTGCCCTGCAATTTCACATGGCCGTGTGTCAAATGCGTCGTGCGTTCCGGTAGCTCCGGGTTCATCTCGCCTACAGACGCCAACACAATCTTCATGTAATCGACAATGTCGTTCGCCGTAATGACCACCGATTTGTCAAAATGATAATCGTCCCACTTCGTATAAATCAAGCCAACGTCCTTAGCCTCGTAAGTTGGCAAGCCTTCTTTGTTGATAAACACGCGCGTATGGAGCCCGAGCTTCTCATCGCCACGATAAACCACGGCGCCGTCAGACGTTTCGTAAACGCCCTGCTCTAAGCCCTTCTTTACTTCAGTAAGACCTCGGCCAGCCACGGTTGATTCTGGATAATATTTATCAAACTTCACGCCAATACGGTGATAAAAATCTTCAAAATACTGGTAAGACAATTCCCTGCCTTTCCAATAGACTTCGGCCAGTTCAGAATCGTGCAAATCTTTCTCGGCAATCTCATAAACCTGTTTGTTGATTGCCACGATTTCCTGCTGGGCTGCCTCGTCATCTTCATAAGCCTGCGTACCTTCAATATATTTAGCAGCAATATCTTCAATCGTAAATTCTTTCGCACCGGATTTTAGGAGCGCCCACATCGTCTTGCCAACATGAAGCCCCACGTCACCACCAAAGTTCGCACGCACTACCTTGGCGCCAGCATACTCAAACAATCTAGCAATTGAATCACCGACAATCGAGGTATAAAGATGTCCAACGTGCAAAACTTTAAACGGGTTTGGATCAGAAAACTCACAAATCACTGTCTTGTTAGCGAACGCATCGTTCGCCACATTGCCGTCAAAATCGCGCACCAAGTCATCAATCTTGCCGGCAAAATACTTATCAGAAAGCGTAAAATTCAAGAAGCCTGGACCAGCAATCTCCACTGTTATATCGTCGAATTTATCAGCCAACTGCTCTGCTACTTGGCGCGGGTTCTGTTTCAAAATTCCAGCCAATTTCATCGCCACGTTTGACGAAAAATCCGCTCCAGTGTTCTTTGGCGCCGGCGTTACCTCTGGCATCACGTCAACATCAAAAAGCTCTTTAACAACGTTTTTTATCTTTAAAACTAGTTCCTTCATTACTGTTATTCTACCACAAAATCAAAAAACGCGTTACGCCATGGCAAATGGCCAAGCCTTAATGCTATAATATAGAAGACACTTATGGATATCACATACATCTTTTCTCAAGTTTTCGTAGTTATTACCTATGCACTTCTGATGGCCACTTATCTTGCGAAAAGCAAACGGTCTATTGTTCTGCTCTGCAGTATATCGTTGGTTACCAATGCTACGGCATACATCCTGCTTGGGGCGTGGACTGGCCTCGCAATGTGTATAATCGCAATGCTCCGCAACCTTTATATTCTTTGGGACGAAAAGAAACATGGCAAAAGCCAGAAAATCACCAAAAAAGACGTCATCTTCCTCATTATTGTTTATATTGCAATGATTTTAGTTACCATCCCAACCTACAACGGTTTCCTCAGCCTACTATCCGTCTTCGCTACGGCACTATACACTTATTCCATCTGGCAAAAAAGTACCCGCGTCTACAAATTCTGCGGCATACCAGTAGGAATGCTTTGGCTTTTCTACAACGGCTATGTTAAATCTATTTTCGGCGTGATTCTTGAATTCGTACTGCTAACTACGTCAACCATCGGTTATATTTTAGAAACCAAAAAGAACAAACGAACAAAAAAATAAGCCAAAAGGCTTATTCTCTGGTGCGGGTACAGGGAGTTGGACCCTGGTCTTATCCTTGGGAAGGATACATAATAGCCGTTATACGATACCCGCGACTACCAGTTCATTATATCACAATTCTTCGAGCTCAATTGCCTCGCTAATTTTGTTCTCTTCTTTTAGCTTGGCAAACATATTATCAAATTCTTTGAATGGCACAAAGATTGATACGAAATCTACCTGCGTATCAGTTTTCTTGATCAATTTTACAAAGTAATAACCATCACCGTTGATCGAGATAAATCTGCCACTCTGGCCACCGGCCTCCAACTTAGCAGCTTCCATTGCACGGCCACCATCGATGTTCTTGCCATCAACTAGGCCACCAGTTTCCTCATATGAAATCTTGCTACCAAGCTCTTCGTACACGGCCTTAAAATCACCGCCGTTTGAGCTGAGTAAGCGCTCCACCTCGCCAGCTACGCTGTTAGCATTGTTGTCGAGCTCAGCCATCACCTTAGCCTTGGTGAGATTAAGTTTAATCATTCTTTCGTATTCGCCCTTCGAAAGGCCAAAGTTATCTTTCAAAACCTTCAAGAAACTCTCTTCGCTACGATCAATGCTACCAACCTGGCGATGCCTATCAAACTCAGCTGCCACTTCTTCGTCCGTCACAGTCACATCGTTTTCGTGTGCCAATTTCGTTGCGTAAGCATACTGCTCAGCGTTAGTCAAAGCAATTCTCTTGTATTTCTTTCTGACATAATCAGAATCGATATCGTTACCAAGCTTACCAGACTGCTGCTCAATCGAAACCAAGCTACTACGATAAAGCATCAAATAATCCGAAAAACGTACCTTTTCCCCATCGACATTTGCCACGGATACCGGTACAATCATCGTCGCACGATACAAAAGCTCATCCGTCATCTGGAATTTATAGAGAGCCAGCCAGCCACCTACGGCCAACAAGGCAGTAATAATGATACCAATCAAAACCGTATTCACCACCACACGGTGTTTTGTATATTGCAAAGGATATTTGAATTTGCGACCTTGTGCCAACACTTCTTCGCGGCGTTCCTCGACTCGCTCGAGATCGGTCTTCTTTTCGTCTTTCTTACGTCTGAGTAACTTCATGCTATAATTATAGCATATTTACATTTTGGCCCGGTGGCTCAATGGATAGAGCAATTCCGTCCTAAGGAAGAGGTTGTGCGTTCGACTCGCACCCGGGTCACCAAGATTTCGTATTAAAAAGAGAGCTAAGGCTCTCTTTTTTTACGAAATCGCAGGTGATTAATTATGGCAGCAGAAGACAGAAGATACCGATTTTGGTGGGACGATGGTATAAATCATCCAGGAGGCGATGATGTGCTTTATTTAAAAGGCATAAAAAAAGAACATCTTAGCTGGTTACCAATCGAGCAAGTGCCGGTCACGGAATATTTATCGTTCAACAACCTCGAGCAACCTATGCTTAAAATATATAAGCGCGTCCAGTGGAGGGGCCATTTCGATGACAAGGGTAGTATTCTAGCTCGGTTTTTAAAGAAGCACGAAAAGGAGATGGGATATGTCCTAATTCATAAAGACGATTTTCATGGCATCATCGGTGTCGGAGACCACGAAGATTATTACCATGGAGGGTTTGCAACAATATTCAATGCCCGCGAGACCAACTGGCGAGACCATATAGAAAACCTCGTTTGTCCTTCGATCCCAATTATTATGACATCGCTTAAAAAGCAGGAGCCAAGCATTTGCTATTGGCAAGGTTGCAGAGCATTTGCATACGACATTGACAACAGAGACATTGACGGCTGTAGCCCCGACGACGACTAATCACCACCAATTTAAAACCCCCGTGTAGTTACACGAGGGTTTTTCTTAATCAATCGATGTACTCCAGCTCGCCTATTCCCTCATATTTATTAGGGCTAAGCAGCAACCGCTCTTTGGCCGAGATAGGCGGCACGTAATGACCTTTTACTTTCCGCCCCACATTATCAGTAGCAGTGAATTGCACCGTCTTTTCATCGTCCATGCAAGCTAAACTGTTAATCCGCAAGTAGATCTTCAACCTGTCACCATATTCCCGGTTAACAATAAAGCATACCGTAGCCTTGCTGTCGTCGTATGGTTCTTCTTTTGGTCTTCTTTTTTTCTTTAGCCAAGCCTTAAAACTTCCGTTTAACTGTTTTCGGTCTGGCCCTCTCACGATTACCATTAACTCACCCCCTTTTAGACCATGACATAACCTTCTTTTGCCTCCGGATTCCAAAGACCTCTTACCTCAACGTGTCCGTCGTCAAAAATGCCGGTAAAGAAAAACCCTTCACCAGGACTTTCGACCAGCACCACAATCCTCAACGGATAGAGAAGCTCTTCCGTAGCAACGTGCACGTAAAGCGGGTCTTCGTCATTGCGCAGAGCGTAACTTTTTTCTAAGTCCTCTTTAGTAGGCCCAGTTATTATTTTTACTTGCTTTCGTACAATTGATGATTCCAAAGTGCATCATCCCCCTTCCACCAAAATGATATCTTTTGATTATACCACATTTTGAGCACTTTTTCAAACGCGTAAGCACTATCGGCCAAGCACATACTCAAGATAGTCGTATTTTCGTCTAATCCAATCAATTAGATAATCCGTCTCTTCCGCGGTATCATAAATTGCCCATCTATCGGCATCATTCAAAGATTCTTCCCTAATCGCCGCTGCACGAGCCTTTAGCCAGCTTAGGAACTCGCCGCTTCTGCCTGCCAGCTTTTCTTTGAACACGGATTTTACTTCATCCATAAATTCCGGCATATCGATCAAATAATAAATCTCCTTGGCTGACGTAGTTTGCTTAAGTACATCTCTGTGAAAATTCGATGTATACGGTGAATAAACAATTTCTTCAGCCTCCGGAGACCACCTGCGGTTCGCAAATGCATAGTCATAATCCCAAGCTGGCCCAGCGTGGATTTTGTCTTCCGGACCATCTTTATAGAAATAATAACTAGAATAATACGCATCTGGATTATTCGAAAATTCGCTAATCAAATAGTACTCGGCAAACGACCTCGTATCTACAATCTCCGAAATCCAGTTCCAATCCTTTGCTCTTGCTGCATCTTCGAAACGATTGTAACTATCCATAAAGCCATCCACGGCCTCCGCCACGATATCCGCCTCTTCATCCTCATCTGCTACCGGATCCTTCAAGGTCATACAAGTGCCATACTTAGTATCAAAGCATTCCTCCGTATCACGGTGCAGAATGTCGATCTCCATCAATACACCCAACTTATCCTGCAATTCTACCGAACCTTTCTTGGCTTCCATCTTGTGCGTCAAATAATAAAGCCCGAGGTAATCTTCACCTACCATCACTTTGACGAATTCACCTCTATTCGCATACTCCTCACCTAACATGTTTGCTAACTTAAAAGCTATGTCGTTTCGCAAATTCGAATCGTCAAAATAATTCGCTAGAAACACCCATTTCTTAGCCGAACCCAAACCCAATAAATCCACCGACTCGGAAAACTTCAACTGGAACGGCGACTTTGCCTGGCCCCAAGTTGAATTTCCACGCCCCTTTAGTTCAACGTTTTCATAAGTCGTCGTAGCACCATCAACCGTAAAATCTACTGTGTTCCCCTTGTATTTTTTATCCTTGGCTCCACTCTTGAACTCATCATAAGTCACATCCTTCAGGCCAAGATTGATCGTCGGTATCTCTACCTTTTTCGGCTCCGCCTTTGGCCCAAACATGCGCACAGCAATCAGCACAAAAAATCCCGCGCACAGCGCGAGAAGCAAAATAACAATAATATCACTACCCCTTTTAAACACCCTTTTCATACCATCAGTATACCATAAGCAAAAAGAACCCCACAAGGGGGTTCTTTCTTTGAACAATATTTTTAACGAGTGTACTTTTCGTTCAAATCTGAATAGTCGTAAAGCTCGTTCTCGTTGAACCAAAGGTTGATCTCAGCCTTGGCTTCTTCGAGAGAGCCAGAAGCGTGCACCAAGTTTGGCACACCAGTTCCCTTGGCATCAGAGTAACCAAAGCTCATGTGTGAGAAGTCACCACGAATTGTACCCATTTCTGCAGACTTTGGTTCGGTTGGGCCAACGATCTTACGAACGAGTGGTTGAGCCTCAACACCTTCGAGCACCATCGCAATCACTGGGCCAGTCATCATGTATTCAACATTGTATTTGAAAACTTGTTCGCCACGGCGAGTAATCATTTTGCCGATGTCTTCGTAGTGCATGCGATAAAGTTTTTCATCTGGCATCACCATTTTCATACCAACGATCTTAAGACCGACACGCTCAAAACGCTGAACGATTTCGCCGATAATACCGCGTTGGACTGTATCTGGTTTCAAAACCACAAGTGTACGCTGGATATAGTCTTTTGAACTTACCATATATTCTCCTTTTAGCTTTCGTAAATTATATCATATAATATAGTTATGTACGTATCTGATTTAGTTGAAGATTTTCTCGAAGCACTCGAAATCGAATCTGGCCGTTCCAAGAAGACCGTCGAAAATTACCGACTCTATCTCTATCGTTTTGTCGAAATCGCCACCGAAATTTTGGACCGCGATCTCAAACCTGCCGATATCACCCCAGAGTTGCTTCGCAAATTCCGCCTCAAACTCAATCGCTACGAATCTCCAAACGGCGACGAAAATCTCGCCATCATCACTCAGTCTTATCATCTAATCGCGCTCCGTGGTTTCCTGAAATATCTCGCCAAACGCGAAATCAAAAGCCTTGATCCTTCCCTGGTTGAATTGCCACACATCATCCGAAAACAGGTGACCTTCCTCACTGTTGACGAAGTCGAACGTTTACTAAACCAAATCGACCTCTCTTCTGAATCCGGCCTCAGGGACCGCGCCATTATTGAGCTGCTTTATTCTGGCGGCCTCCGCGTTTCCGAGCTCATCAATCTCAATCGCGATTCAATCAATCTTGAGCGTCGCGAATTCGTCGTCCGCGGTAAAGGCAGCAAAGACCGTCCAATCTTTATTTCCGAAGCCGCCGCCGACCGCATCGCCGAATACCTCGGCGCACGTAGTGATTCCCTTCCTGCTCTCTTTTTAAACAACAGTAAGAATACCGGCACCGTCGACACTTCTGGTAATCATCGCCGTCTCACCGCTCGCTCGGTCGAACGCATCATCGAAAAATATGCTCGCATGGCCGGCATCACCAAGCATGTCAGCCCACACACGCTCAGGCATTCCTTCGCTACGGACCTCCTCATGAACGGCGCAGACCTTCGCTCGGTTCAATCCCTGCTCGGCCATGCCGATGTTTCGACCACCCAAATCTATACCCACGTCACGGACCATCATCTCAAAGAGATTCACGACAAATTCCACAGCGAAACTAATTAATTATTTAGCCACATCAGGATCGTACAAGCGGATTACTGTCGACACCAAAGTCGGCACGTCCGAACCTGGCGCTTGCCAGCAAGAACGAATATAAAAATCAAAGAAGGCCGAAGCACCCTTTACGCCAGTCGCATCAACCACATTAGTCTTAGCAATGTCTTTCACCGCCACCACGTAAATCCCCTCTGCTGCGGTTAGATTCTTGGCAATATTAGTACCCGCATACAAGTCATCACGATTATTGAACATTAACCTTGGATAAAGCAGCGCCTCTGTAAACATCTGCGGATTCTCCGAACCAACCTGAAGCACACTGGCCGGGTTCAGTTCTGTTCCCTGCTCCGCATAGAGGTTGCGATAATTCAAAATAAACCCGTGCTTCTTGGCTTCGCCATTTTCCTCGTAAAGCTCCGCGCAGGAATGCGGCGCAAAAGTCGTCACCGACTCATCATCCGTCGCTTGGGCTTTAATCTTTTCCCACAGCGCGCTATAAGTTTTCACCGGCGCTTTAACGCTGATTTCTGCTACATAAGACGATTGAATAAACCTCAAAGCTTCCGCCTCGGAATCGATTTCGTTTCGCGTCATAGTCGATTCAAGCGCAGACTGGATCTTGGCTGTGCTGTTGTTCATAAGCGCCACTACCGAAATTGCCACCATCGAAAAAATCCCGGCTGCAAACATCACCTCAATTAACGTATCACCCACGAAGCGTTTCTTTAACATATCTTCATTTTAGCATAAGTTTTTTAAAAAATCAGTCCGTTAAAAAACTCAGCAAACATCAAAGTAATCACGAACGCCACCACTAGAAATGGCCCAAAATAAATCTTTTTCTGCTTCTTCTTGCGCGCCGCCGGATACATCACAACTAATCCCAGACAATTAGAAAGACACAGCACAATCAGCGCCAGCCATGCCCTGCCGAGCACCAACCCAATAATCACACCGAGAATCCAATCGCCGTCCCCCACCCATTCGCTGTGCGACACTAAGTATAAAACTAAATAAGTTCCGCCCAGTATTGCTGCCCCACCCAGCAAGTCACCAATTAATGGCCACGAAAACCCTACAAGCCAAATCTTTAACCCGCAAATCGCTACCGCCAGCATCAGCGCAATAATCAGCGCGAAGCTCGGCAGCTCGCCCCACTTACCATCGTAAATTGCCAAAAATCCTAGCACAAAAACCAGCAAAAACACCAAGCCCAAAATCACGTAGCCAAGCACCGCTGTCCCCGCCGGATAGAGCATCCACGTTAAGCCAAAGAACGCCAGCCCCATCAAAAACTCGGAAAGAATTTCCATTAAACCAATTTTCTTTTTACAATAACGACAGCGTCCACGCAGCATTAACCAAGAGATAATTGGAATATTGTCAAACCATTTCAACTGTTTTTTGCACGACAAACAAACTGAGCGCTTCCCTAGCGAACCCTTGCCAGTATCTTTATAATGTAGCCGCCAAGCTTGGCACGCCAAAAACGAACCCATCACCGCCCCAAGCGCAAACATTATCAAACTAAGCGCAACCTTCATACCCATATATTAGCATAAACACCTTGCAAAAAGCATTTTTAAAGTATATATTATAAATAATACATAACTATTAAGAAAGGATAGTAATGGCAAAAAATAATATTAAATCTAAGAAGGGCTTTACCATCATCGAAGTCGTGCTCGTGCTCGCAATCGCCGGCCTTATCTTCCTTATGGTGTTCATTGCTCTTCCTGCTTTGCAATCATCACAGCGTGATACTCAACGCCGCGAAGATCTAGCTCGCTTCTCTTCCCAGCTCAACCAGTATTCCGCTAACAACCGTGGTAAGATTCCAGCCGACCAAAGCGAATGGAACACCTTCCTTCTCGAGTATCTTGCAAAGGTTACTTGTGGCAGCGAAGGAATTCACCAGTGTCTTATCGACACCGCTAAATCTGGCGAAAACCGCTTCGTCGATCCAGATGGTGATCCATACGAAGTCACCTATGTCGGTTCAGCCAAAGATGTTGATCCTAGCGATGCTAGAAGCAACTCCTTCAACCACATGATTTACGTCTACGACTACGCTCAGTGCGATGGCGAAAACGTTATCGAATCCTCTGGTGCCCGCAAGGTTGCCATTTCCTTCAGGCTCGAGTCTGCAGGTATCTTCTGCGGAACTAACTAATCCTAATAGTTAACAAAAATCTCCCCCTCATGAGGGGAGGTTTTTTGTACTAAAAATCATACTCTTTTTAATACTACTTATGCTATAATTAAATGAGATGAAAGGATGCGTGAGAAACAGAGGTAATTTTGGCAGTATTTTAGTGATACTTCCAGCTGCAATCATTATGCTTTTTGCTTGCTTAGTCATGCTTCCAGTAGTTCCAGAATCTACCCATGCTGAAGGTGATGAACCAGAAGAAGGTATTTCTATTAAGGCTTCATCAGATATTTCAGTTAATCTTCTATCTAAAGATGATGGATATTACAAAATATTTAAAGATTCTATCATGGTAAGTACTAGTTCAGAAAATGGCTATACCCTTTCCATTGCTACAGATAGTGCAGCTCACCAAACATTATATCTAAATGGTGATACATCAAGTGGAAGCAAAATTGATGGTGCTTCTGGCACCTACGAAGAGCCAAAAGCCCTAGGTGATTACGAATGGGGCTTTGCTGTCCCAGGTATTTCTCATTTTGATAATACATATAGTACTACAGAACCAAGCACAGATTCTAGGTTTGCTATCCTCCCACTAGAAAACAAAGTTATCCGCGATTATGCAGAAGCTGCTACAGAAAACGTTACAGATATCTATTACGGTTTTAAGTTGAGCGGAACATTGGAGCTCGGTGAATATGAAACCAGTATCACTTACACCGCTGTTCCAGCAAGCCAACCACTTGTAGCTAAAGCGGTACTAGGTAATAACGGCAACCTTAACTTCCTATATGACCGCAAAACCTATACGCCTGGAGAAACCTACACAGACAACGTCGGCGAAACTGAAATTACCGAAGTCTATGACGTCCCCACTGACTCACAATTCACCAGCGATGACGTGCACGATGGGTGGTATATCACTGAATATTGCCCAGCATGGGTAGAATCGGAATCTGTGCTATCCGCAAATTTCAATATATCTTTCTACGGGTTCAAGCCAACTAGTACGTCTTGTTGGTTTTTGGGATTACACAAGATTAAATCTTTCACCAATTCAAAAAATCTGAACACTAGCAACGTAACAACCACGAATGGTATGTTTATCGAGTTTGGTGCAGACTACGATGCCGACACCCCAACCATTGTTGATCTTGATGTTGGGAACTGGGATACTAGCAACGTAACCGACGCAATTTATATGTTCTATTATACTGGTTATTATGACAACTCCGTCATAAATATTAAAGGCCTCAGCAACTGGGACACTAGTAGCCTGACAAACGCATCTTATATGTTTTCAGGGCTATATCACACTGAAACCACTTTCAATGGCATCAAAGGCTGGAACACTGGTAGCATTACAAATGCGGACGCCATGTTTAACGGCGCTGGCAGCAACACTGCCGCCTGGAATCTAGATCTTAGCGGTTGGGATACTAGCAGCGTAATGGTCACGTCATGGATGTTTGGTTCGTCCGGATATTTGGCTACTACTTGGAGTCTAAACCTTAGCGGTTGGGATACTAGTAACGTAACAAACATGTCTGGCATGTTTAGTAGCATTGGTTATAACGCCGAAACTCGTGACCTAAACCTTAGCGGTTGGGATACTAGCAACGTAACAAACATGTCTTATATGTTCGACAGCGCTGGATACAACTCTCTCGTCTGGGATATTAATGATAGTCTTGCGAATTTGGACACTAGCAATGTGACAGATATGTCTTCTATGTTCGAAAGTGCTGGTCGCAGTGCTACTACTTTCAACTTAGATCTCAGTAGTTGGAATACTGAAAACGTAACAAACATATCTGATATGTTCAATAGCGCTGGAAGAAACGCCACCACCTGGAACCTCAATCTTAGCGGTTGGAATACTAGCAATGTTACGAATATGCGCAGAACATTTGGGGGCGCCGGATACAGCGATACCACCTGGAGCCTCAAAAATATCAGAGGCCTTAGCGGTTGGGACACTAGTAATGTGACGGATATGTCTGATACGTTCATCAGTGCAGGCTACAATAATGCCATCTTCAGCCTAGATTTTAGCGATTGGAATATCGACAGCGTATTATCAATTTCCGGCATGTTCGAAAAAGCCGGATACAATGCCACCACCTGGAGTATTAGCGGACTTGACGATTGGGACACCAGCATTATGAAATATATGAGCTGGACATTCAGAGACGCCGGATACAATGCTACTACTTTCGACTTAGATCTTAGTAGTTGGGTCGTCGACAACGTACAAACTATGGACGGGATGTTTGATCATGCTGGCTACAACGCTACCGTCTGGAGCGTTGGCGACATTAGTGGTTGGAAAACTGACAATGTGACGAATATGGGGTCTATGTTTAATTATGCCGGCTACAACGCTACCACGTTCAATTTGAACCTTAGTAACTGGAAAACCGGTAATGTAACAAGCATGTACTCCATGTTCCGTAGTGCCGGCTACAACGCTACCACCTGGACCATTGGCGATCTTAGTGGCTGGAATACTAATAACGTGAAGTACATGCACTATATGTTTGATAGTGCCGGCTACAGCACTACCGCCACCTGGAACATTGGCAATCTTGACAGCTGGAATGTTAGCAACGTCTCCAATATGAATTACATGTTCAACAATGCAGGCTTCAACGCCACTACCTGGAATATTGGTACTATTTCTGGCTGGACGGCCACAAAAGCCAGAGCCAACCATGCTGGATTCATCAACGCAAATCATAACAACACAAATATTACCGTTGTTAATAATCAGCCTCAATGGTACTAACTAATAGATCAGTAATCATAAAAAAGCGCCCCACGGGGCGCCTTTTTAATTCCCTATTTCAATGTTAAATCGCACTCACTAGCGTGTAAATCGGCATCAAAGTACCACCAATCACTACGCCGATCAAAAGCGCCATCACCACCATCAATACCGGTTCAATCATCGTTGAAATAGCCGCAATTTGCTCATCGAGCTCGTTTTCATACACCTGTGCGGCCTTGCCAAGCATCTCGTCGATCTTACCAGACTGCTCGCCAATCGAAGACATCTGCGGCACCAAAGGCAGCATAAAGCGCCTGTTCACCAAAGCTTCAGACAGCGGCTTACCGCCTTTTACGATATTAATTGCCTTTTTATATTCTTCCTCAACCACCACGTTGTTGGTAGCTTCCGCCGCAATCGTAATCGAATCAATCATCGGCACACCAGTCGCCAGCATCATCTCTAGCGTACGGGCAAAACGTGACACATAGAGCTTCATAAACAATTTGCCAAAAATCGGCACTCTAATCTTGAACCCGTCCCACATTTTGCGACCAGACGGCGTCTTTTTATACGAAATAAATGCCACAACCGCGCCGGCCAAAAACGCCAGCACTAACCACCACCAGTGGCCAAAGAAGTCCGTTACTCCATACAAGAACTTCGTAAGGAATGGCAACTCTTTGCGCATATCCGCATAAAGTCCAGCTACCTGCGGCACCACCATAATCATCAAGAATGCCAACACCGCAATAATCACGAGTAAAATAATTGCCGGATAAATCATTGCGCCGCGAATCTTCGACAGCATCGACTGGTCCTTCTCTTCCTGATCGGCCAAGCGCCTCAAAGCCACGTCGAGCGTACCAGACATTTCGCCGGCCGCAATCAACGCTACGTAAACCTTATTAAACACATCCGGGTGCTGTTCAAATGCCTCGTGCAGAGACTTACCGGCTTCCACAGCCGCCAAAATCTCTTCCACGACCGCACGCATACCTCTGGATTCAGTTTGATCAACAATTGTTCTAAGACTTACCGAAAGCGGCAAACCAGCCGCAATCAAAGTCGAGAATTGCCTCGTAAAAACAATACGGTCCTTCGC
Organism: Candidatus Saccharimonadota bacterium; assembly: GCA_017556795.1. Taxonomy (GTDB): domain Bacteria; phylum Patescibacteriota; class Saccharimonadia; order Saccharimonadales; family Saccharimonadaceae; genus Nanosyncoccus. Next base: position 88,155 of record JAFYLZ010000001.1, read on the forward strand.
ACGGATTTTATTCGAAGCCTTCGAAAGCAAGCTTCCCTTTCCATACTCGATAATCGTGTCCGGAATATAACCTTGCTCCACCAAGAGCTTACCGGCCATCCTTTCACTTTCAGCCTGGATGCTTCCCTTAATGGTCTTGCCGGTAGCCTTGTCTTTCGCTTTGTAGTCAAAACGCTTCATTAGCCCCTCGCCAGTCTATTAAGTTCATTTGCATCAAGTGCGTATTCAAGAGCCGAATCATAGGTAATCACACCGGTCTTCACGAGACCAGCCAACGTCCTGTCCATCGTCTGCATGCCTTGTTCGGCGCCAGTCTGAATCGCCGTATCAATTTGGTGAGTCTTCCCTTCACGAATAAGCGAACGAATACCAGGGTTAGCAATCATAATTTCTGCTGCACACACACGGCCACCGCCAATTGCCGGCACCAAGCGCTGTGAACAAACCGCCATCAGTATATTAGCGAGCTGTGAACGAATCTGTGGCTGCTGATAAGCTGGGAACGAGTCAATAATACGGTCAATCGATTGCGCTGCTGAGTTTGTGTGGAGCGTTGCAAACACCAAGTGACCAGTCTCAGCCACCGTAATTGCCGCTTGCATCGTCTCAAGATCGCGCATCTCACCAATCAACACCACATCCGGGTCTTCACGCAGCACCGAACGCAGTGCCGCCGCAAAGCTAAACGTATCGTAATGCACCTCACGTTGCACCACCACCGAACGTTTCGATTTGTGCGTAAATTCAATCGGGTCTTCAATCGTAATAATATGTTGTGAACGCTCAGAATTAATCTTATCAATTAGGGCTGCCAGCGTCGTAGACTTACCAGAACCGGTTGGACCAGTCACGAGCACCAAACCGCGTGGATAATTTGCAAACGTTTCCACAATGCTTGGCATACCAAGATCGGTAATTGTCTTAATATGGTTCGGAATCAAACGGAATGCTGCCGCTAATTTGCCACGTTCATGGAAAGCGTTCACGCGAAAACGTGCCAAATCGCCAAAAGCAAAGGAATAATCAAACTCCTTATCTTTCATCAAAACTGCTTGCTGGTCTTTGTCCAGGGTCGCAAACACTAAATCGTGTACCATTTCTTCGGTCAAAGCCGGCACATTATTGACTGGAGTCAAAACACCATCAATACGGAGAATCGGTGGCAAACCAAACTGCAAATGCAAATCCGACGCATTTCTGCGCATACATTCTTCAAGCAACTGCTCAATCCTGAGCGTTGTTACTGGAGCCTGAACTGGTTGCTTATTTTCTTCCATAATTACCTCTCAAACCTTACGCCAAATCTGACGCTACGCGGTTTACCTCCTCTATCGTTGTTATACCGGACAAAGCTTTGAGCATACCATCCTGCCTCAAAGTCACAGTTCCCTTGCGCTTAGCGGCGCGCATAATCTCTTGTGCCGTCGCGCGGGAAATCAACAATTGCTGAATTTCTTCATCCACCGTAATTGCTTCGTAAATACCAGTACGGCCATGGTAACCGCCTGGGGTTTCCTTGGTCGAAATACCGCGCACCAATGTGTAACCATTGTCGTTCTTTACCGGCAAGCCATTATAGCCAAGGTCATTGCTTACCGAAATCACCGAGCTGCTATTCTTTGGCAACAAATCACCAAGCACAGTGTTAATCTCGGTCGTCTCAAGCTGAGTCGATTTATAGACTTCACGTTTATCGGTCACTTTACGCACCAAACGCTGACCAATCACGGTGTTAAGCGTCGAAGCAAGCAAGAATGGCTCAATGCCCATGTCTAGGAGACGTGGCAAAATACCAGCTGCCGAGTTAGTATGCAACGTCGAGAACACCAAGTGACCAGTCAAAGCTGCCTGCACAGCTAGTGATGCGGTTTCTGGATCACGAATCTCACCCACCATCACCACATCCGGATCTTGACGCAAAATCGAGCGCAAGCCCGAAGCAAACGTCAAACCAGCGTCCACATTAATTTGCATCTGGTTGATACCGTCCATCTTGTATTCGACTGGATCCTCAAGCGTCACAATATTAATTGCTTCACTCTTAATCTCCTGCAAAAGTGCATAAAGTGTCGTGGATTTACCAGAACCAGTTGGGCCAGAAGTAAGAATCATACCATTTGGCTTCGAGACGCCAGATTTCACAGCGCGCAAAGCTCGCCCCACCATACCCATCTTATCAACGACCATCGCCGAGCTAGACTTGTCGAGCAAACGAATCACCACTTGCTCACCCCAAGTCACTGGAGCCACAGCAATACGCAAATCGATTTCCTTATCATTTACGAGCACCGTAAACTCACCATCCTGTGGCAAGCGATGCTCATCAATCTTCATATCAGACAAAATCTTAATCCTCGATACCAAAGCTGGCGCAACCGATTTCGGTAGCTCCATCACACGGCGTAACACGCCATCGATACGATAACGAATCACTACACCGTCTTCGAGTGGCTCAATGTGAATATCCGAAGCGTTCGAAAGTGCAGCGTGATTCAAGATGTTCGTCAAAGCCTTAGAGATTGGCGAATCTTGAACAATAGTTTTAATCCTACTAGTACTTAATTTAACAGCATTTTCTTCGTCCGTCGCGCGCACTGCTTCGTCTACCGACTCAAAGTCGCCACGATACTGCGCTAGAACCTCTTTGATTCCCTCTTCAGAAGCCATCACGGCACGCACCGGCTTGTTGGCCATGCTAGAAAGATAATCGATTGCTTGAACATCCGTCACGTCGAGCATTGCCACTACGAGCACGCCATCGCGCACACCAAGCGGCACTGCCATCACGCGCATTAAAACGTCTTGCGGCAAGAGTAACAAAGTATCTTGATCAAGCCTTACGCCTTTCAAATTAACGTATGGCACACCAATCACTACAGCAGTCGCGTGCGAGACCATCTCGTCGCTAATCACATTTTCTTCAACCAAAGCCTCGATAAGCTGCTTCTCACCATTACCATCGGCGAGTCGTGTTTTAACCTTATTGACGAGCTCTGGATCAGCCAAGCCTTCGTTAACCAAAAGCTCGACAATCTTCTCCTGAGCAGCTCTTGCTAACGTCGTCATTCTGCCTCCTCCAATATGTCTTCAATCGGAGTTTCTTCACCATTAGCACAACCCACACAAACTTCCACTGTTGGGTTAATCGCTTGTCCATTAAAAATCTCTTTGTTCGGCGTTGCAACTTCGCCACTTGCGGCATGCTCCAGCTTCAAGAATTCCTCATCTTGGAGTTTCGGCAACAAGAAACTACAAATGCCGAATGCTAACGCACCGCCCACTAGCAACATAAAGATCGCCGTAGCAAGGTCAAACTTAGCAGTTTTCATTTCTTGCCTCCTTTCTCTTCAACTGGTACAACTTCTTTTACCTCTTTCACATAGGTTGGTTCAACCCAGTAAGCCGTCGCCTGTGCACTCATCTCGAGGCCATCTTCGCGACTCTCAATCTTGGCGCGACGCACATCAAATTCACGAATCGAGTGTTCGATATTGCTGAGTACTGTGTATACAGTTTCTGCATCAGCCTTGATCGACAAATTTACTGTCAAAGGATTAATACCCGTAATGCCGGCATCATAAGATCTCCAAGAGCTGGCCGGTGCAATGCTTTCTGGCTGCCAACCGGACATGTTAAAGATTTTGTTCAAACTAGCCAGCAAAGCTTCTTCGTTCTCGTGTGACGGCAATGCATCAGGGACTAAACGCAGAGCCGAGCAGCTTTTAATCAAGTTCGTTGCTGCTTTAACTTCTTCATCGGTTTTAGCTTTATTGTAATTATCGCTGAGTTCTTTATAAGTGTATTGCTTATCGGTTGCTGGATTCCTACATTCATCACCACCCGTGCTTGCTACCATGCCAAGCGATTCGTCAGCAGCGAGTATGTTCAAAATATTCGCACGCAAAGTCCCTGGCACGTCGCTGGCGCTCAAAGTCTTTGGATCACAATTCTTCAATTCTTCCACGGTGTAGACATCGCCGCTTGGCTTTTTACAAACACCAGTATTTTCAATCGTGTTCGAATAATTCACGATTGCCTGATCTTTGGCAACAATGATACGAGCATTAAAATCAATTAGCTTCACAAAGTATGCGAGCACAGCGATGGTCACACCCACCACCATACCAGTACCAAGCACCGCAAGCAGCATGTACTGCTGTGCTTTGGAAATCTTTGCGCGTTTCGAGAGTGCAATTTCTTTATTCGCCATTTTAGTCCTCCCCTTCTTCCGTCTGCTCGACATCAGCAGCGCGTTCTTGGAACATGTTTTGAATCTGCGTGTAGGAATCGGTTACGTTGTAGCTACCAGACGGGCCAAAGGTCATCATGTGGTGGTTAGCAAACTTGAACACTTTTGGATCAACCTTGATAACTGCATCAAACCTAAGCATCAATTCGCCAGCATCGTTTACGCCGTTCGACGAGCCAGAGATTTCAATGCTCTCTTCGCCCTTTGGCGCGAGTAGACACTTCGAACCATCTTTTTCCCAAGTAATCTTATCGTCTTTCTTTACAATCGAGTAAATGACGCATTCGCTTTCAAAGTGAGCCACGCCACTAATCTCGCCAGAAAGATCCATCTTGCCATCTTTAATCCAGCTTTCAAACTGTGGTGTACGCCAAATCTTCACAACTTTTTCACCAGCATATTCTTCATATTCATAGCCAGAAACGAGCACGTTTTCTTCAGCTACGCCATCCGAAATTACGTCCAAGCCATTGTCCAAAACACCATTTTCAAATGCTTGAATTTCTTTTTCCTTTTTCTCCTCGGCTTTTGGAGCACAGCCTTCGCGCTCGACTGCCCAGTAAGCATAAAGTTGGCCGTCTTCGGCAAAGAAGGTGCCGTTCAAATCGTTTTCGATAATACAATAAGCCGGAATATCGTTGCCATCTTTATCAACATAAGTACCGTAATCGTAGGTCAAATAGTTCATACTCTTTTTGAAGGCATCGAGCACGTTATAATCGATGAATGGTTCGTTTTTAGCATCGGCTTGTGCGTGGAAAGTTAAAGTCGAATCATCCAAATTTACCGTAAGATCCGAAATTTCCACCACGTCGCCGTTGGTTGGTTGCAAAGCGAGCAAGATGTTGAAAGTGCGTGAAAGCAAATTCTTTTCGTCTGCCGTACGGTTCAACTTATCGACCTGATCTTGCAAGGTCAAGAAATCAGACAAGTCATCGTAATCGTTGATTCTGAGCGACATTTGCGACAAGAGCTCTTTCTTGTTGTTGAGTGCCAAGCCTTGGCCGCCAACGATCAAGCCAAAAATCAACATCAACCCTGCCGCGACACAGCAAGTAATGAGACAGATGAAGAAAATCAAATTCCTCAACTTCAAAGCTTTAATCATTTCGCTTTTGACATCTGGAACCAAGTTAATTTCGTGTGCCATTACTCGTTGCTCCTTTCCGCCAAACCAATCGCCACGGCGAATTCGCTTGCCACATTAATGAGCGCTTGTTGCTGAGACTCGGTAGTTTGGACTAGCTGCCATGGGTTGCCAATCATCGCTGGGATATTTGTCTTAGCCTCGATGTACTCTGGGAACAAAGGAATATTTGCGGCAAAGCTTGAAAGGATGATGTTATCAATCTTCATGTTTGGATACTTCGTCTGCAAGAAGCGGAACGATTTCACGAGCTCGCCCACATAGCTTTCCAGTACACTACTAAGCACTCTAAAGACTTGACCTTCTACCTTGTCTTGCGCCAAACCAAACCTCAAAATGAATTGTCTGGCTTGGTCTTCCCTGACGTTCAAGGTGCTAGCTACGGTTTTTACAAATAATTCAAAACCACCGTGCACTGCACGTACCAAGCGTGGCTGATTCTGATACATTACTACGATATCAGACGAATGCTCACCCATATCGACAATCATCGTTGCGTTAATGGCGCCTACTGGGTTAAGAGCTCTGGCCATCGCCAAACATTCTGGCTCCATCGCCACTACATTCAAGCCAACTTTCTCGATTACCTCGAGCTGAGTCTCGGCATACTCTTTAGCCGTAGAGCTAACCAGCATCTCGACTTTCTCTGGATCAACTGGACTAGGGCCTAGAGCAATATAATCAACCTTTGCCTCATCCATCGGCATTGGCACGTATTTATCAATTTCATAACTAAAGGCTTTGCGGAGTTCCTTATCTGGCATCTTTTCAGTCTCGACAATCGAAGTAAAAGTCTTGTTGGATGGCAAACCTAGTGCGATATTTTTGGTCTTAATGCCGGCCTGATTAACAGCCCCAAGAATTGCCTCACCAAGATGACGCTTACCCAAATCACTTGAGTCCTGCGTTATTCTTTGGTCAATTGGCACATAAGCATACTTCGACAAAACGAAGCTACCATTTGCACCTCTGTTCAACTGGATCAATCTCATTGAGTTGGTACCAAGATCCAATGAAAAGAAGTCGCCCACTCCATGAAGTAAATTCATACTTAAAATTATAAGTATAAGCAAGATAAAAATCAAGCTTTTTTAGCTATTTTCAAAAGATAAAAACGCTCAATATTTCCCTTTTTGCCGGCCACATCGTTGTCGCGTTTGTCCACTACCAAAAATCCGTTATTTTTTAGCCAATTTTCAAACTTTTTCAAAATCTCGCGACGCATTTTTTCGTTTTTCACCACGCCCTTTACGAGTTGCTCTGGCTCGGCTTCAAATTGTGGCTTCAGCATCACCAAAAAATCTGCCTTTTTGTTCACGATTTTTTGTGCGTGTGCCAAAATTTTCGTCAAACTCACAAAAGAAACGTCCGCCACTACCGTGTCGACCGCTTCCAAATCAGCAACATCGAAAAAGTCTGTTTTCTCGTGCAAATCCACTCGCATATCAAAACGTAGTGGGGCCTTCATTTGATTAGTGCCTTTTTCAATCGCGATAACTCTTTTCGCTCCTAATTTCAGTGCTAGTTCCGTGAACCCTCCCGTAGAAGAGCCAATGTCTAGCACTGTCTTATTGCGAAAATCGTAGCGGAAAGCTCGCGCTGCCCCCTCGAGCTTTCCTTCTGCGCGTGAAACGAATTTATTTGCGGCGCTCACGATAGGCATAAGTTTCTGTATCCACCGACACAATGTCGCCTTGTTTGATAAATGCTGGCACCTTGATCACTACGCCAGTTTCGAGCGTGGCATCTTTCATCACGGAAGATGTCGTATCGCCCTTCACGACTGACTCAGTGTAGGTAACTTCAAGCCAAAGATTCTTTGGCAGAACGAGGTTAATTGGAGTTCCGTTGTAGAACTGAATTTCCATCTCGTCACCGTCCTTCATAAAATCTTTGGACTCACCAACCATATCGCTGCCAAGTTCGTATTGTTCGAAAGTTTCTGGGTCCATGAAATAGAACTTCTCGCCATCAGTATAGAGATACTGAACTTTGCGGGTCGTCACTTCAGCTGGCTCAATTTTTTCCTGACCTTTAAAGGTTTTTGGAAGCAAAGCGCCCGTAATCAAGTTCTTGATTTTGACGTTCACGATTGAGCCGCCACGGCCCATCACTTTTTGTGAATACTCGACCACTTTGTATGGCTGGCCATCCAAAGTAATCAACACATTCTTCTTTAAATCTGTTGGTCCGTACATAAAACCCCTTATTAGTTATTAGAAACAAATGGTAACAATGCTAGATGGCGTGCACGTTTAACGGCAACTGCGAGCTGGCGTTGTTGTTTAGCCGAAAGACCAGTCTTAGAGATTGGCTCAATGCGACCATAAACATCGATATAGCGTTGCAAAGTCTTCACATCACGATAATCGAAATATAGATCTGGATCGTTTTTAATCCTTCTCATAATACTCCTTCATTAAAATTAATATAAACCTCTCTTATTAGAATGGGATTTCAGACAAGTCAATTGGCTCTTCTGGAATATCATCTGGCACAACTTCTGGTTCAGCAGCAGCTGCGTCAGCGCCCTTGCTTGAGTTATCACCACGTTCCATACCGGTGAGGAAGTTAAAGTCTTCTACGACGACTTCCACGCGGGAACGTTTTTGGCCGGTGTTTTTATCTTCCCAGCTGCGTTGATCAAGACGACCAGAGACCAAGACGCCAGTACCTTTTTTGGCATATTGGTTGATCATCTCACCAAGCTTACCCCAAGCTGAACAATCAATAAAGGAAACGTCTTCCTGTTGGTTGCCAGATGAATCGCGGAAAACACGATTCACTGCTACCGAGAAAGAACAGACCGATGAACCGTTAGGAGTAGTCCTAAGTTCTGGGTCACGAGTTAAGTTTCCAGTAATAATTGCTTTAGAAAAACCGCGCATAATAAATTATTCTCCTTTAACTTCTTCTTTTTCTTCTTCGCTAGAAGCTTTGCGAGCTTTTTGGCGAGCTTCCATTTTGAGTTTGCGCTCGTCAACAGTCACCAACAAGTAACGAAGTACTTCGTCGGTAATGTTTAGGACACTCGAAATCTTCGATAGAGCGTTCGTCGGAAGCTCCAATTCGAAGTAGTAATAGACAGCAAAATCTTGAGCAGCGATAGAATAAGCCATGCGCTTCTTTCCGTCGTTCTCTTCTTTGGTAATTTTGCCGCCATTCGACTCGATCAATTTTTTGACCTTGTCTAGTGCAGGATCCAAGTTCATCTCGAGGTCAGGATGAAACAGGACCGTGAGTTCGTAATTTCTCATTACACTCCTTTGGATTAAAGCAAACGCAGACACTTCCCGTTTGCTGAGCTAATAATACCCGAATTATATCACGAATTCCCTTTGTTGTCCAGAGGTAAAATCACTGATCCGCAAAAACCGCTCCCCAATTTTTACTCACATTGTTAGCCGCATGGTTTAAGTATCTAGCCACTCGATTAATGCTTTCCGTTTTTGCACCCTTTCTAACCCATATTTTGACGATTCCGCGCACCTCAAAATACAGCATTTCGAATAGCTTATCCGCTAGTTCAGGCTCATAACATACTAAATCTGGCGCAATCTCTTCCCTGACGCTCAAAATCATTTTGCGAAATACTTTATCCCTGTCATAACGAAATTTAAAAGTAAAAATTTCCCGATTTTGCGCAATAAATAACAAGATTCTGCGCCAAACTACTTTCTTTGTCAGCCCAGTAAAATCCAATTTATTAAAATTAGCCATCAGCTCTTCATCTTTTAACTTAAAAATATCGCCAACTTGGCGATATTGTCGAAAGAATGTGGCTCTGCCTTTGTTTGCTCTAGCGCATAAATCGGTGGTTTGGACAGAAAGATTATAGTCGTCTTCGCTTATGATATTCGCTAAAGCAAGATAAAGCGAATCACGACTCCTAGCCACCCTGGAACTAGGTTCTTTACTCACAAATATTATTTTACAACATATTTGTGATTTCGTCAAACTCTTCCATCGACGAAATCAAAAGATCGCGTGGTTTATTACCATTTGCGGCACCAATTACACCAATTTCTTCAAACCAAATAGCGAGACCAGACACAAAACCGTGGCCCTTACCAAGATAAGTCTGCAACATAGCAGTCGAGAATTTGCCCTTAGCAAGCGAGATTTCTACCGCCCTACGCACGATTGGATCATTTGGATCATATTTCCTACCAAGATCACCAAAGGCGCCACCATCGGTTGGACCAAGACCTTTAATCTGTACTGGTTGCGAAATCACATCGTTGTTGTATTCTGGCGGTCTCTGCGACTTCAAGAAGTTTGCCACCTTCTCTTCTTCCTCATCGGATACCCAAGCACCCTGGATACGACGTGGCTGACCAGACATTTCGGTCGTCAGGAACAACATATCACCCGAACCGAGCAACTTCTCGGCACCAGCCTTATCAAGCATCACGATTGAGTCCATCGTGCTACCCACCGAGAAGGCGATACGTGCCGGCACGTTACCTTTAATCAAACCAGTCACCACCTTAACGATTGGCTTCTGGGTTGCAAGCACCAAGTGGAGACCAGCAGCACGACCCTTCTGCGCCACGCGCACAATCGAAGGCTCCAGCTCCTTGCTAGCCTGCATCATGAGGTCGCTCATTTCGTCGATCACGATTACAATGTATGGCATCTTGCCGCCATTTTCTTTCTTCTCTTCCCCTTCGGCTGGCTCCTTGTCCTTAGCCTCAACGCTCTCTTTCTCAATCATCTTGTTGTATTCAGCAATGTTTTTAACACGATTCTTAGCTAATAATGAATAGCGCCTCTCCATTTCGTTTACTGCCCACTTCAAAGCCGACACTGCCTGTGCCGTCTCGGTAATGATTGGCGTAAGCAAGTGTGGAATATCTGCATATTGCACCATTTCCACCTGCTTTGGATCCACCACGATGAGTTTCATGTCGCTTGGAGAGTTGCGATATAGAAGCGACACAATCATCGCGTTGGTCATCACAGACTTACCAGAACCAGTTGTACCAGCAATCAAAAGGTGCGGCATTTTAGCCAAGTTCGCTACCACAGCGCGGCCAGAAATATCTTTACCAACCGCAAAGGTCAAAGGATCGGTTGAATTCTTCCAATCTGGACTCTCGAGAATCGAACGCAGTCTCACATCGGCAGCTTTCACGTTTGGAATTTCTACACCAACTAAGCTCGTACCTGGAATCGGAGCCTCAATACGCACCGACTTCACGGCCAAGTTGAGCGCCAATTCTTTATCGTGTGTCAAAATCTTCGAAAGTGCCACACCGGCTGGTGGACGCATTGTGTATTGCGTCACGCGTGGACCAACGTTTGCGCCTTCCATTTCTACTTCAATACCAAAATCTGCCAAAGTCGAACGGATCACGTAGGCGTTCTGCTGAATATTACCAGCATCGGCGGGTGATTGTTTCTTCGCCAAAAGGTCAATCGATGGCATTTTCCAGTTTGGATCAGATACTGCTACCAAAGCCTTTTCTTCTACTGGAGCAACTGGCGCCTTTGCCATTGGCTTAACTGGCACCTTAGCCGAGTCGGCTACCGCCACACCAGAATTAACTTTGATTTCAATATCGCCAAGTTTTTTGCCTTTGCTTTTGTCGTCAACTTCCGCGTCCAAATGTTCAACTTTTTTACCGGATTTGAGCAAATTCTTGGTTCCTTTAAAGAATGTCAGAGGTGAAAGTTGCAAAATAAATAGTACAGTAATGAAAATCAATATCACGTAAATCAAAATTGCCACGCTATGATCCAAAACTTGCGTGGTCACAGTATCCAACCATTTACCAACTACGCCGCCCATGCCAGCAATGCCGGCAATGCCAGCCACCCACACAATCATTAATACAGCTGCAAACCAAATTGGCACTGCCAACTTATTATTGTCGCTGCGGAAAATTTTAATTGCCAAAAATACCAAAAGCATCGGAATTACATATGTAGCAAGACCAATTGCATAGTAAGTCCACTCGTGGACTTTATTCAAAATACTGCCACCGTGGCCAAACCAAGTGACGACCAAAAAGAGTGCTACCGCCATCATTAAGACGGCGAAAACTTGCCTCCAAAAGCCACCTGGGAGCTCGTGCTCTGCGGCAACTTCCTTCTTTTTTGTGGTCTTCTTTTTTCTACCTCTCTTTTTAGCCATAACTATATTATATCACAACCCCAAAAGAAAAAGGCTGACGAATTGTCAGCCTATTTCACGGTTTTTTTTGTTATTACAAAACGACGGATTTGCTCATATGCGAGAGTCCCCAGACTAAGGACGATCATGGCAGCTCCCACTACGTCTGTGCCTGTCCATGGCACGGAAAGCGAACTACTGCTGCCAGCAATTGCACAATCGACGTAAATAGTTAATATAGCGGCACTTCTAATAGCAATGGCCACACAAACTATCACTATCAACATCAAAACCCCCGAAACCGCTAAGAAAAATGATTTCCAACCGTAGCCCGGGTCAGTTTCGTAAGTCCTCTTTGACATCTGAGCTCCTTCAGCTATTCTGAATAAAAAGCGGTAAAACAGAACACCCGCAAGAGCAGCCGCAAGCGACAACAGAAAATCCAACAACCATCTTCCTTGTAACGGTTCTGGGAATAACAGCACCAAAGCTCCACCCAAACCTAAGCTGTATGCCAATAGTTCACCAAGCTTGATACAGGTTTTTGTTTTGGCTTGTTTTTCGTTCCTTACGATAATGTAATAACTTAAAGCTACTAACAACAGCACCGTTAACATTTAGCCCACCTCCTTTTTTCAGCTAAACAGCACTTACTTGTTCTATCCTATATTATATAATATCTTATCTGTTTTTTCAAGAAACAAAAAAACGCCCTTCGGCGAATCTTGGCTGGACCGGCAGGATTCGAACCTGCGAATGCTGGGACCAAAACCCAGTGCCTTACCGCTTGGCGACGGTCCAATACCCCGTATTTTACCATAAAATACGGCAAACGTAAACCTTACTGTTGCTTTGGAGCTAAGAATTCTTTCAGCACCAATCCGCTCTCAGATAGGAATTCTTCTAGATTATCACCATCCTGATACTCCGGCTTTAGCATTGCCGAAGCCTCATCTTTATTCGAGAAAGACCAATAGACCCAGCTAATTTTCTTTTCTTCCAGATAATTAGCCCAGCGGCCAAACGCTTCCTCATAAATCCTACCGTCACCAGAGGCATCAGTCATACCGCACTCCGAAACAAACACAGCAAACCCCTTCTCGCGGAAATCATCAATACGGTTGCGCAGAGTAATATTATCTGAACCAGCGTAAAAATGCACAGCATAAACCACATTCGCAAATCCGAGTGGCGAATTAGCCACCGTCACCATTTCCCTACTCCATCCTGGCATGCCTACAATTACCAAAGCATTCGGCGAATTATCTCGAATCGTACCGATCACGTCTTCGGCATAGCCTTTCACGTCGTTTTCCCAATCCGCATCCCCGTTTGGCTCGTTGCAAATTTCGTAAATCACGTTCGGTTTCCCCTGATATTTGGCCGAAACTTCGTTAAAGAACTCTTTCGCATCCGTTTGGTACATCGTCGGCTTATTGTCGTTTAAGATATGCCAATCCACAATCACGTACATATCAAGCTCAATACAGGCATCGATGAGTTCAAAAACTTTATTCTTGAGCTCTCGATTCGTGACGTAGCCGTCGTCGTCTGGATTCGTATACATTGCCACTCTAAAAACATTCGTCCCCATCGCTTTCAACTTCTCGATACTTTGCTTGTTGTATAGTTCCCCAAACCACTGAATACCGTGCGAGCTCACCCCTTTTAGCTGCACCTCCTCTTTATGCTGATTCAGCAAGCGGCTCCCATCCACCGTAAGCCAGCCATTATAAGAAACACTATCCATATTACTAATCCTGATTAAATCTTTCACGACGCCGTAAATAGCCAGGCCAGCCACGACCGCGACCGCCACCCATTTTAGCCATTTTAGATTCTTCATTTTTTCCCTTTGCTAAAGATGCCTAGATACGATTTAAATCCATATTTTTGCGCCTTATTTGGCACGAATTCCTTGTAGACACGCGTTTTTCTCAGATCAAAGATAAAGGTCACAAACAGATATAGCGTGTTAAACGATAGCCAGAGCAACGGAATGATATAAAGTTGCAAACCGGTAAATCTCGATTTATAAACTGCTAACACAATACCGAAGATACTAAGAAGTAGCAGCACCAAATGATAGAAGAACATCTTGTAATCAACTTTGGTTTTTTCGCTCTTTTTGCCTTTTGGCGTCACCTCAAACTTCGTGCTACCAAAGCCAAGCGTCTCTTTAATAATTGGACCAATTAGAAGCGGCGCCTGAATCAGCTCATAAATCTTGCTCCAGGTTGAAGACTTATGACGATTCTCAAGCAAATCAATCACGAAGCGCTTAATCAGATACTGCGTAAAGAAGATCGGTACAAACACCTGTAAATCGCCCTTAATCGCAATGATGCCAAAGTACGAGAACAGGAGCGGCAAGATCAAATAAAGCATTCTTTTCACGCTAAATTGCCAATAATTAATCGAAACAAAGTAATCGAGTTTTTGACGGAAATTTAGACCGCGGTTCCTAAATACACCGTAGCGCTTAATCGTCTGAATACAGCCACGGCCCCACCTTGAACGCTGCCTGAGGAACGCTGCCGCATCATCAATTGCTTCACCGTGTGCCAAAACCTCGTTGATCGCAATTCCCTGGTAGCCAATCGATTCAATTAACATGCCGGTCGCCACATCCTCCGCGATGGAATCTTCTGCAAAGTTACCGGCATTCTTCAAAGCCTTTCTCGAAATCACACAGTTCGTGCCACAAAGAATCACTGAGTTCACGTTGTTGCGCGCCAGCTGAATGTGGTGGTAGAAATAATCTTGTTCAAATGGAATATTTTTATTCAGCCTTGCTTGGAAAATATCTGGATTATTAAAGCTCTGCGGCGTCTGGACAAAGCCGATATTGTCATATTTCACGAAAAACGGCATCGTGCGCATAAGGAAATCCTCGGTCGGTTGCATGTCGGCATCAAAAATCGCCACATACGGAGATTTGGTCACGCCTAGTGCATGGTTGTAGTTGCCAGCCTTGGCTCCCTTATGGCTGGTCCTGGTCAAATGCTTAATCTTGTACTTGCGAGCTAGCCCCGCCAAGCTGCTACGGTTTCCATCATCACAGAGGTAAATATGCACCTTTTTCGGATCTGGATACTTCATTTTGGAGCAAGCTTCCAAAGTTTTCTCGAGGAACTTCGCGTCTTCATTAATCGTAGCAATAAACACGTCCACCTCTGGTAAATCCTCATTTTTCACCTTTGGAACTTGTGGAGATTTCTTGCTCATACAGAGTGTGTTCCAGAAATAAACAATAAATTCAATCGCCTCAATCGTTTCAGCCGCAATCACGATCAAACCAAAAATTATATCGAGGGCGCCCAGTTCAAACGGCAAGGTAAAGGCAAAACGGTACCCAATATAGACCAAAGTTGTTACGAGAGCCACAGCATAAACTGCAATCTTGACGGGGTTCTCCCGTTTTTTCACGGCATATTTCATTAACGTATTACTCCACTTTAATACCCCTATTATACACTATTATGTTATAATTCTTTTATGAAAATTTTGGGGATCGAAACTAGCTGTGACGAAACCGCTGCCGCCGTTGTCGAAGACGGCGTTCGTATTTTGAGCAACGTTGTCGTTTCCCAGATTGATATCTTCGCCGAATACGGTGGCGTCATCCCTGAAATCGCCGCCCGTTCTCATCTTGAAGCCATGATGCCAGTCGTGAATCGCGCCTTAAAGGACGCCGGCTGCACCTGGGACGATATCGACGCTATTGCCGTTACTCATGCTCCAGGCTTGCTCGGTTCCCTGTTAATCGGCACCCTCACCGCCCGCACTTTGGCCATTTTGCACGATAAGCCCCTTTACGCCGTTCATCACCTCAAATCTCACATCTATGCCAACTGGCTTGAGCGTGAAAAGTTCCCTGAATTTCCAATTCTTGCCCTCGTCGTCTCTGGTGGCCACACCCAGATTCTCTCTATGCAAAAACATAACGATTTTAAGATTATTGGCACCACTTTCGACGATGCCGTCGGTGAATGTTTCGACAAAATCGCCAAAATCCTTGGTCTTCCCTACCCTGGTGGCCCATCTATTGCCAAGGCCGCCACAAACGGTGACCCCAATAAATATCGCTTCCCACATCCAAAAGTCGACGGTTACAACTTCTCCTTCTCTGGTCTAAAGACCGCTGTGCTCCGCGCCGTTCAAAAAGAGCTCGGCCTCCCTATCAGCCACCCATCTCACGACCTCAAAAATCATCTCTCTGAAAAGCAGATCGCCGATTTCGCCGCCAGCTTCCAAAAAACCGCTGTCGATATCTTAAAAGAGACTCTTGAAAAGGCCGAAATTGAATACCCGGCCAAATCCATCGTCCTCGCCGGTGGCGTCTCTGCCAATACCGAACTTAGAAACGCCCTAAAAAACGCCTATTTCCCAGAGGTCCGCTTCTCTGGCGACAACGGTGCCATGGTGGCCGCCGCCTGTTATTTCGAAATTCAAGACGGCAAACAGCCAACCGATCCATACCAGCTAAATATTTATCCTCGCATAACCATTTCTTAATTAGTGGTATAATAAAATTAATTATGTCGAAAACTTTTGTTACTCTGACCCCTGAGGAATTTGATAAATTCGCCGAAAAATCGCCGATTTCCAATTTCCAACAATCTTCTGCCTGGGCCAATCTTAAAGCCGAAAACGGCTGGAAAGCTCATTTTATAGGGGTAAAAGACGACAAAATTATCGCCGCCGCTCTCATCCTTGAAAAACCTTTGCCGATGCACCGCTCGATGTTCTATGCGCCACATGGTCCACTCCTAGATTATAACGATTCTTCCCTGTTAAAATTTTTCACCGAGCATCTCAAAGGCTACGCCAAAAAACATCGTGCAATCTTCTGCAAAATCAACCCAGAAATCGTCAATATTGAACGCGATATCAATGGCGCACCTCTAGAAAATGGCGAAAACAATACTAAAATCGTCGAAAATCTCAAAAAGCTCGGCTTCAAGCACCACGGTTTTAGAACCGAAGGCAATATTGAGCCACAATACGCTTTTGTGCTCAATATCAACGGCCGCAGCGTCGACGAACTCTATAGCAACCTCAAGGGCGCCCATCGCACGCGCATCCGCCAGAACGAGAAAAACCACGTCTCTGTTCGCCAGATTAGCTACGAAGAACTTCCGGAATTCAAGAAAATCATGGCTCACACCGCAGACCGTCGCGGTTTTACCGATCGTCCGCTCAAGTATTACCAAAATTTCTGGAAAGCTCTCGGCGACCGCCATATTATCTATCTATCAGAGGTAAATCTCAAAGATTACGAGGCTAGCGTTACTGCCGAAAAAGCCGTTTTGGACGAAAAACTTGCTAAATTAACCAAAAACCTCGAACGCACCTCTCACAAAGAAAAAATCGAGAAGCAAATCGCCTCTGTTAAACAAGATATTTCCGAGCTCGAAAATCGCCTCAAAAAATGTGCTTCTTACAAAAAACAGGCCAAAAACGACATTCTCACCCTTGGCGCCCTGCAATTTGTTCGCACCAACCGTGAAATTACCTCTGTTTTTGGCGGCAATTACGGCGACTACCGCGAATTTAACTCCGCCTACTCTTTAAACTGGGAAATGATCAAATATGCCGCCGAAAACGGCTACCAAAAATACAATTTTTACGGTATTTCCGAGTTCAAAAACCCGAAGGACCCAAATTTTGGCCTCTATGAATTCAAACGTGGTTTTGGCGGCCAAGTCGAGGAATATATCGGCGAATTCGACCTCATTACCTCTAAATTCTGGTATCTTGGCTACAAAATAGCTTACGAGCTCCCAAAGAGTCTCCGTCGTCGCAAAAATAATAAGAAATTCGCAAAAAAGGAAGGCTAATGCAAACATCCCTGTTACAATCCAAAAAATGGCAAAAACTCCAAGACGATCTCGGTGAGACCACTTTTACCGCTAACGAGGACGATTTCAGCTATCTTGCCATCTTAAAAAACACTCCATTCGGCAAATACCTCTATCTCCCTTATGGCCCAGTTTATGATACCGAAAAAGGTTTCAAAAACGCCCTCCGCGACCTCTCTAACCTCGCCGAAAGAAATCAGGCTTTCTTTATCAGGATTGAGCCTCAAGACAAAGAAAACGCCAAACTTTTGACCAAAAAAGCCAGTTTTGCCGGCCTTACTATCAAAAAAACCAAAGATTTGAACCCGGCCGAAACCTGGGTAATCGATCTTTCCGGCTCCGATGACGATCTAAAAAAGCGCCTGCCATCCAGATTGCTTCGCTACTGGCGCGCCATGGACAAAAACGGTTTCAAAATCGAAACTTCCAAAAACCCAGAAGACGCCAAATACCTCTTAGATTTGCAAAAAAAGCTTGCCAAAAAGAAGAAAATCAGCACCGTTTCTGAGTCGTATTACAAGACCCAGCTTAAGCAAGATTTTGCCACCCTTTATTTGGTCAAAAAAGACGACAAAGTCGTCGCCGCTGGCCTAGTTTTTGACTTCAAAAACACTCGTTATAACCTTCAGGGCGCCCAAGACGAAGAGTACCGCAAATTCCACGCCACCGGCATCCTCACCATCCAGCTAATTCTCGACGCCAAAGCAAAAGGCCTAAAAATCTTCGATTGTTGGGGTATCGCTCCCGAAAACGCGCCAAAAAACCACCCTTGGGCCGGTTTTACCGCCTTCAAGAAGACTTTTGAAGGCCGTGAAGTCGATTACTGCGGCGACTACGATCTAATCCTTAGCAAACGCAAATACCGCCTCTACAAGGGCTTCCGCAAGGTCAATCGCCTCATCCGCAAGGCTAAATAACTTCTATGTACTAAAATCGCCTATTTAGGCGATTTTTTGTCGAATTTTGCCAGGTTAAACAACGGGGTCTTATCAGCGTCGATAATTCCCTGCGCCTTTTTAAGTAGTTTATTCAAGCCCTGTTCAGAAGAAGCCGAGCCCACGTGCACCGTTTTCACCACGCGGCCATGCTCTTTGTAACAAACCTGTACGCCAGTCGCACCAGAGCCAGTTTCAAATTTTCGAATAAACGCCATACCGTCATTTTACCATAATTCCCTGCCCCGCCTACTTTTAGTATCACTGTCTCGAAAAATTTTTCTGGAGCCATTAAGGGTTTTCGCGAAGCGAAAACCCTTGGGGTAAAATACCTTTTTTGACCCTCCAAAATCCACAACAATTCCCCGTCTTTTTCCACACAAAACATAAGCACTAAATCCATAATTCCCTATATATTAGCAACCACTTGACTTAGCATCCCGCTCGCGCTAAAATCAAAATAACAATTATGCTTAATTCGAAGCGTAATTGGGAGAAAACGGTTATGCTATGACATAAAAACCGTAAGCATGTCAACTGTCAAAAAGCATAATCGGCATTTCGTAAAGAAAAATCACGTGTGAAATATAACGTGAAAATTCTGCATTCCAACTTTTTGTTGAAAATAACAGGGAAGAAACATGAAAAAGGCCGCCAAATAATGGCGGCCATGAGTGTGGAAGATCTTTGTTAGAAGTCGACTTCGTCTCTGAGCAATGCCAGCAGAAATTCTTTATCTTCTATCGTCTCGAGCAGCACCACAAGCGCGCTGCCATCCGCCGGCAATACAAAGTAATTCCGCATAGCGGCGGATCCGAGAGCTTCTTTGATGTAATTTTCCGCCTCCAGTCCAATAGTATTCCCGCGTAAATACATTTTTACGCCGTAATCGCCGCAGGCTTCAAAATCATTTACATATGTTTCCAGAATACCATCTACGTGCTCAGATAACCTCCGTCTAGACGTGCCATATAAGCCATCCAATCTTTCCTGATGCGTCATACACATCACCTCCTAAAAGAACAAAATATGCAAGGACCTCCCTGCACTTGGCACCATTATACCATATCTATGCTAAAATGATTAAAAAGAGAGGGAACCATGGCAAAACTATATTTCAGATACGGCGCAATGGGTTGCGGCAAAACCATCCAACTACTTCAAGTCGCCTTCAACTACGAAGAACGAGGAATGAAGGTCTGTGTGATTAAACCCACTACCGACACCAAAAACGGCACAAAATTGCTAACTCGTATTGGCCCAGAGCGCACCACTGACCTCTGTTTTGACAGGAAAGCCAACCTCTATGATCTAATCTCAAAGAAATTCAAAGACGTCGCCTGTGTACTCGTCGACGAAGCTCAATTCTTGACACCGAAACAAGCCGACGAACTCATGCTCGTTACCATCAACCTAGATATTCCAGTTATGGCTTACGGCCTCCGCCTCAACTTCCGTCAAGAAGATGGCGGCTTCGAAGGCGCCACAAGGCTTCTCCAAATCGCACATGATATTGGCGAGATTAAAACTATATGCAGCTGCGGCCACAAAGCCACAAGAAACAGCCGTTTCTTAAATGGGGAACTAGTCACCGAAGGCCCAGACATCCTCATCGACGATGGCAAAACCAAAATCGAATATCGAGCCCTCTGCCCAGCCTGCTTTGAAAAATATAAGCGCAAAGCCCAGCAAAAAACCAGCAAATAAAAAGCGCCCCAAACGGGGCACTTTTTTATCTCTGTTCCACCCCTGTTATTTAATCACTTCGAGTTCGGCCTTGAGACGCTTAATCAAAGCGCTCTTTTCCTCAATGCCGTTACGGGTCTCACGCACGAGCTCGGCCGGAGCCTTATCTACATAGCGTGGATTCATCATACGAGCGTTAAGGGCATCAAGTTCACGACCAACCGCCAAGATCCTCTCGGTCAAAGCCTCCTTATAATCAGCTACTACGTTTTCTGGCACATCCAGATATAGTTCGTGGTTGGCTAGAGCCAAGCGAATACCTTTTGGCGTACCGTTGCAGGCCGCAATCGAAGGCACACCCGAAAGACGCTTCACGAGCAGGGCATTATCCTCGACCAAGCCATCGTCGCCATAGAGAAGAGGCCACTTTTTGCCGCCTGGAATCGCCTGTAAGGTGCCTCTCACTTCAACTACGATATCCATAAGCTTTTCGAACGAAACAGCCGAAATTGGGTCAAATTTGAGCTTAGAAGGCCATTTTTGATTGACGATCATACCCTCCGTCCACGACAAGTTCTGCCAAATCGCTTCCGTCACAAATGGTGCGAATGGATGAAGCATGATGAGAACGTTCTCAAGCGTCTTCTTCAACAGGTTGACATTGCGATAAATCTTCTGGCTTTCGATAAACCAGTCTGCGTACTTATCCCAAATCGTCGAGTAGAGAACTTCCACCGCTTCAGCAAAGCGATAGTCTTTGATCGAATGTTCTACCTGTTCTTTACAGTTGTTAA
Source organism: Candidatus Saccharimonadota bacterium (assembly GCA_017556795.1). Taxonomy (GTDB): domain Bacteria; phylum Patescibacteriota; class Saccharimonadia; order Saccharimonadales; family Saccharimonadaceae; genus Nanosyncoccus. The sequence continues at coordinate 108,948 of JAFYLZ010000001.1, forward strand.
GTTCGCGACAAATCCAGTCTTCGCCCATATTCTCGGTCTTGTAGCTACCGCCTTCGTCGTCGGCTTCGTCCACCATAGACTGTACGTAACGAGAGATATTCCAGAGCTTATTACAAAGATTACGACCCGAAATCACTGAATTCTCAGAGAAGGCCTGGTTCATACCAGCCGAACGACCGCGCAAGATACCGAGCCTAAAGGCGTCTGAACCATACTTCGCAATCATATCCATTGGGTTAATCACATTACCCTTGGACTTAGACATCTTCTTGCCATGCGCATCAAGCACTAAGCCGTGCAAGTAGACTTCTTTAAACGGCACTTCGCCGGTCACATAGACGCCCATCATAATCATGCGGGCTACCCAGGCAAAGAGAATGTCGGCTGCAGTTTCCATCACATTCAACGGATAGTAAGGATTCTCGTTCTCCTCGCTCCAGTCTGTACAAACAATTGGCCAATGCGAAGAAGAGAACCACGTATCAAAGGTGTCCTCGTCACGCTCATACTTTACGCCGTTCACTTCGATCGTTTTGAGGTTAGTACGAGAATCAAAGATCCAATCTGGTTCATCCGTAGCAGTATCGTCAACCTTCTTAAACATTGGAATAGCGATACCCCAAGGAATCTGACGTGAAATATTCCAGTCTTTCAAATTCTCAAGGTAGTTAATCAAAACTTTGCCCTTGCTCTCTGGATGGAACTTGATTTCGCCTTTCTCAAGGTGCTTAATAGCTTCACCAGCCAAAGTCTTCACGTCGATAAACCACTGCTCCTTCAGCATCGGCTCAATCACTGTACCACACTTGTAGCAGTGTGCCACCGAGTGGTTAATCTTCTTCTCGCCGCGGAGCAAACCAGCGGCATCCAAATCCTTCAAAACTTCTTTACGACACTTGTCAGTTGGAAGACCAGCGTATTTCTCTGGCACATTCACCATCACGCCCTCTTCGGAAATCACCTGGATACGTGGCAAATTATGACGTTCACCAACTTCGAAATCATCGAAATCGTGTGCTGGCGTAATCTTCACTACACCGGTGCCATATTCTGGGTCAGCGTGTTCATCGGCCACCACTGGAATCTCACGATCGGTCAAAGGCAAGCGTACCATCTTGCCGACGAGGTCAGCGTAGCGCTTGTCGTTTGGGTTAACCGCCACAGCAGTATCGCCAAACAACGTCTCTGGACGAGTCGTCGAAACTACCAATTCGCCGCCATCATACGTATAGGCAATATCCCAGAGCATACCGTCTTCGTCGACGTGCTCCACCTCGATATCAGCAAAAGCCGTGCGGTGTTTTGGACAATAGTTCACAAGTTTCTCGCCGCGATAGATGATACCGTCGTTCCACATTTTCTCAAAAGTTTTATAGGTGCGGCTCACCACGTTTTCGTCAAGCGTAAAGGTCAAATCCTTCCAAGAACAAGAAGCGCCAAGTGCGCGAATCTGAAGCTCCATGTTGCCACGTTGCTCAGCCACGAAATCCCACACCCTAGCGTAAAGCTCGTCACGAGAGAATTCAAAACGTGTATGACCATCTTTTTCGAGGTTGCGTTCATACACTACCCAAGTTTCAAAACCGGCGTGATCTGCACCTGGCACATACCAAGTCGAACGACCCCTCAAGCGATAGTAACGCGTCAAAGCGTCTTCAATGCCAATCGTCAAACCGTGGCCAATGTGCAAATTACCGTTTGCGTTCGGTGGTGGCATCACGATAGAATAGGTCTTTGGCGAACCATCTTCGGTGCGATCGTCTAGACCATCAGCGTCATCATCAACTGGAATGCTTGCAATTTGCGGTGCAAAAACTCCGCTCGATTCCCAAGCGGCATAAATCTCTGCTTCAAACTCCCCCGGCTCATAGCTACTCGTGAATTTCATAGAGCTCCTCCCTCTTTAAATGCTATTTTTGTACGAATTTCTTCCATTTCTTCGGCTGGCAATTCCAACGTTTTGCCGTATTCCCAAGCCTCGTCAAGCGGCATTAAGTGAATATGCGCGTGCGGCACATCGGTTCCTACCACTTTCCAGATAATGCGAGCGCCCAGCACGTCTTCCATATGGCGCGCAATCTTCTTGGCCGCTGCCATCAAAGCGGCATAATTCTCGTCGTCGAGATCATAAATCTTATCAATTTCTACTTTCGGAATGACCAACGTGTGGCCTTTTGTCTCTGGGTGAATATCGAGAAACGCCAAGACCTTGTCGTCTTCATAAACCTTGTAGCAAGGGATTTCTCCCGCTACGATTTTTGCAAAAACACTACTCAACTTTGCGCTCCTTCATCATCTTTAACACACCGCCGTAGACCAAGGCGAGATCAAATCCAAAAATCACACCAGCTAGCGCATCCGTTGCCCAGTGCATACCAGAAGCCACGCGGCCAAATGCCATCACCAAGATTACGGCAATTAATGCGATATCAATCAACACACGCAATTTACGGGATTTAATGTATTTTGGCAAAGCAAAGACCAGCATACCGAGCACCGTCGTCGTGATCAGTGCATGAGTAGAAGGGAAGGAAGGCTCTGCTAGTCCGTTGACGAGAACTGGACGATAGTTCAAAATCCAAACCTTTTCAAAGACGTAGTAAATCACGGCTACTAGTGCCAAACTTGGGATCATTGCAGTTAGCTCTGCATCAACCGCCTTCAGACTGCGGCGCTTAATCAGCTGCACCAGCCCACAAACGGCCAGCACTGCTACCAGTGCCAACACCCCAATTAATAAAATATCTGTGATAGTTTTCCAGGTTTGATTAAACCCAAAGAATTCAAAAATTGCGTCGTTCATACCCCCATTATACAACAGAAACTAATCTTTTAAACTTTTCACGAAATCATAGAAAAGCGGATGCACGTGTAGTGGCCTAGATTTGAACTCCGGATGTGCCTGCGTCGCCACAAAGAACTTACAGCCTGGCGCCTCTACGAACTCCACCAATTTCTTGTCTGGAGAAGTGCCGGAGACAATAAGTCCGCCTTTTTTAATCTCTGGCAAATATGCTTGATTTACTTCATAACGATGGCGGTGCCTTTCAATCACCTTCACATCGCCGCTCTTCATCACCTCTGTGCCGTACACATATTCGCCACAATTCTCGACTTCATTACGATAAATCTCAGCCGTCTTGGTCCCGCGCTTCAAAGTAGCCGGATAATCGCCGAGCCTCATCGTGCCACCGGTCGATTCTTTGCCTTCCTGACCAGGCATGATATAGATGACATTTTTAAAACCACGTGGCTTCACAAAATCTGCATCATTCAAAAATTCCTCGCTACCAGCCGCCTTCAAACCACCCCTACGAGCCGCTGCGATACAAGCCGCTTGAAGACCCAAGCAAAGACCCAGATAAGGTTTGTCATTCTCAAGACAATAGGTTGCTGCAGCAATTTTGCCTTCCACTCCGCGCAGACCAAATCCGCCCGGCACCACTACGCCATCCATCTCGGACAAAGTCTGCATCGCTTCAGCATAAGCATCCGCACCCTTGCGCCCCAAATCTTCGGCATTGATCCAGTTAATTTCTAAATTCACCTTGTTGTGTGCTGCGGCAGCCTTCAAAGCCTCCGTCACACAAATGTAAGTATCGTCATTGCCGACATATTTTGCCACCAAGCCGACCTTCACGGTCTTGTCATGTTTCGTCGAGCTAAGCTCAGAGAACTTCAGCCACTTAGACATGTCTGGCTCGGAATCATCATCCATAAAATCATTCAAAATCCTTAGCACCCCTGATTTCAAAACATTAAATGGCACATCGTAGACCGAATCAATGTCTGGCAAATTCACCACCGCATCACCAGAAATACCAGAGAACGCTGCAATTTTTTCACAAATCGCCCTCGAGCATGGTTTCTCGGTCCTCACACAAACAATATCCGGAATAATACCAAAACCACGCAAATCCTTTAGAGCGTTCTGCGCTGGCTTCGTTTTTAGCTCTTTGCTCGTATTGATAAACGGCACATAAACCACAGACAGATACAAACAATTATGGCGGCCAACTTTGTTGGCAAAAAGCCTAATTGCCTCGATAAACGGCAAACCTTCGTAGTCGCCCACCGTACCACCAATTTCTACGATATGCACATCCGAATTAGCACTCGCTTTCTCGATCTTTTCCATCACGAGGTTAGTAAAATGCGGCACCAGCTGCACGGTCTTCCCATGAAAACCGCCACTGCGTTCTTTCTCAATCAATTCCTTATAAATTCCACCAGAGAGCGTAATCGAATATTTTGAAGTTTCAAAATCCAAAAATCTTTCATAATGCCCAAGGTCGAGATCCGTCTCCACCCCATCATGCGTCACATAACATTCGCCATGTTCCACTGGATTCAAAAGGCCCGCATCCACGTTGAGATACGGGTCACATTTTTGCATTGTCACACGATAGCCTTTTGCTTTAAGAATTGCACCCATGCTTGCGGCGGTAATTCCTTTACCGACCCCAGACAAAACCCCACCAGTTACAAACAGATATTTACATTTTTTGGTCTTAGCCACTGGGCACCTCCTTTTAAGCAACATGGCGGAAGCGAGAGGATTCGAACCTCCGAGACATTTCTGCCCACACGATTTCGAGTCGTGCGCCTTCAACCACTCGGCCACGCTTCCACCCACTATTTTACCACACCCACCCCCTTTTGCCCGAGAAATTGGTCTTTTATTTTTTAAAAAATATGCTATAATGACTCTGTCATCTTTTTGATGATGCTCATTTAATTTCTAGGTGGATGTTTTTGTCTGGAGCGATCCAGGAAGATATCCACATATGCACCCGTAGCTCAGCTGGATAGAGCGTTTGCTTGCGGAGCAAAAGGTCGTAGGTTCGAATCCTGTCGGGTGTACCATAGGGGAGTCAGAGTCATTCTCGGACTCTTTTTTGTTGTTCATAACAGAGTAAAGGATGCTCAAATCTTCCGTTCCAAATTTTCGCTCTAAAATGTCATAGTGAAGCCCGTTCGGAAAAAGGATGTTTTGGAATGCTTGGCGAGCTTCCAATGGTGAATCCTTCCACATTTTGGCTGGCGTAGTGATAAAGTTACAGACATACTCGATTGTATTCTCATTAAGCCTTTGGACACGCTCATATTTGTCTATAGCGGCCTCATATTCGCTTCTTTTGCTCCTTAAATCCTTCGAGAAGCGTTCTTTCTCTTCGTAGCTTATTTTCTCATCAAGAAAAGCATCTAGGGTCTTATTTAGCTTTGAATCTATTTCTGATATCTCTTTTCTGCATTTGGCTAGATCTTTATTTGTGTCGGCTAGCTTTCGTGAAGCAGTTCGCTTAATAATTTCTTTAAAAAGCTTCACCGTACTTTCTTTTGGAGTTATTTCATTAAGGAATTCGATAAATGATTCATGAAGCTCGGATATAGAGATTGAGCCATGTCCTTTTGTAGTGCAATGATATCTAGGCGACTTCTTGCCACTACCGTTGACTGGAGCGCTGGCTCTAATCGGCATGCCACACTTACTACAAATCAAAGTTCGTTTAAGTGGGTACATGTTGTTATCACTTGGTATGAGGACTCGTTTTTCGCCATTTAGAATGCGCTGATTCTTATTGTAGATATCTAATGAAACAATTCCATCAAAATCATAGAGCTTAACTAATTCGCCATCGAGAGTCCTTTTAGATGAATTGTAGCCTGCGTATGCCGTTTGGGTGAGTATTCTGTGTATAGTTTTGATGTCGAACGATTTTCCGTTCTTATTAGTAATTTCTAACTTTTGAGATAAGCGTACTAAATCTGCTTCGCCAATATCTCCCTCGGAAAACCTTCGTATAAGGAATGCTATTTTGTCGCCAATATCATTCGTATAGTCTTTTTCTAGCGTATTGTGATATCTGCGCCCACGGCTCGTATCGCCAACATAGACACGCTTGAGTTTTAGCCCGACAGGAGCTTGCGACATCCACCATCCTTCTTTGGACAGGAATCCCATGTTGTCTTTTACAATTCTGCCTTTGTTTTTATTTTCACGCTGCCATAAAGCAAGGTTGATATACATCATCATCTCGCCTTCTGGTGAATTATCGATTGTTTCCTGAGTAGAGAGTAGTGTTACGCCACACTTAATCATTCTCCCCATGATGTCTTTAACAAAAGACGGGATATCTCTGGATATTCTGCTCAAGTTATAAACGATAATATGGTCGATTTTGCCACGATTTGCTTCGATGTCGCTGAGCATTTGTTTTAGCTGAGGTCTGTTTGCTGTTTTGGCAGAGAAACCACCATCCGTATACCATCCAACGATTTCTATATTGTTTCTATTGGCATAATCCCGAATGATTCTTTGTTGGTTTTCCAATGAAGCGCCATCGACTTGCTCATCAGTCGAGACACGAGTGTATCCGTATGCGCTTCGTTTTATGCCGTCGTTCATTACCTACTATTGTACCGCCATTATGTTATTTGGAACGAATTCTTCGGACAATAATACATCTGCAAGCTTACTCATTATGCCAATTACTTCCATTAGGTCTGCATCGGAAAGACTTTCGGAAACTTCTTTGCCCAATATCTTTCGGGCTTCCTTAACTGAAATGATTGCTTTGTCGGAACATAAAAAGCCATCATATTTCTTGGCGGCCTTTCTTTGCTTAATCCCTAACAAATCAATCTCCTATACTTTAGCAATAAAAAAGCGCCCGATCTACTTTTGTAGATGAGCGCTATTGATATTACTTAAATTATACCGCTTATAGTATAAAAGAGAAGATTTCCGTAAGCATTTCTAAGCAATCAACCGATTTGCTTTTTCTGTAGTTTATTGCACTAAACCGAGTATCTTCCGAGTTCTTAAGGGGTAGAATGCTGTTATTTTTACAACACTTTTTCACCAGATTTCTTCCACATTTTAAGGAGGAAAAACGCTGTAATTTTTACAGCATAAAAACAAAAAATAGGCTAAATTTGTTAGATTGCCTCTGAACTAACTTAGCCTATTAAAATTATATTACAATAACACTTTTCCCTCAATGTATGAAGCGGACATCTAGGTTCAAATTAAAGAATAACTCGTCGCCTTGCCTATATAGCGTGCCAAATTTATGACGACTAGTGGATGCTGTTTCGAATCTCGTATTATTAATTAAATAATCTTTAAATTCATCCATATCGTATAGAGTAAAGCAAACAAGGTTCCCGTCATCTTTTACGAAAATGCAGCCGCCTCCAAGCTCTGAGCCATCCCACTCCCTTGTAGGAATCATTCCGAGCGTGATATTGCTTAGGAAGTCTTTAACTTTCTTAGAAACAAACTCTGAAGACTTATCTTTAAAGAAGTCAGTATAAGTATCAATGAGATCTTTGACTGTTCTTGTGCCTTTGCCAGCAAAGAATATCATTAATAGACCACTTATGATTTCTGGTAAATTCGAATCCGTCATTTCTAGATTCTGTTGAAATGTCTGGTTCGTCATTCCGTGAAAAACAAATTCGCCATTATGTTCGAAAATGTATTGCATGCGGTCTTTAATTTTTGACCTTGTTGCTATGGCATTTACTTCGTCTATGTCGCCAGTAAAGCCTTCGACCTTATAAATAAAATTCGTTGATTCGCTAGCATTTAATAGAGTAGCTGGATTTCCGATTTGAGATTTTACAGAAAAACCTACTTGGCGTGCAATTTCTTCATGAGGCATTATTGAATAAGTTTCAACATCAGACTTCTCATACGATGTAGCCTTAAAATCATCAAGCATTAATTCTTCCATTGCTGATTCGCCAGAAGGAACATTGAAGCTTGCTCCAGAACCAGCAATAATCTCGTTGAGAATGCTAAGAATAAGCTCCTTGGATAAATTTGCCGATTTTACTAATTTGCCATTGTATAGAATTGCTACATCGCCATTATCTTTTCCATCGACTTCGTATTCGGAATTTCCAAGAATACTGCGCATTAAGAGCTTAAGTATTCTGATTTTTTGATTTGTAGGTTTTAAATCTTTATCGCAGACATCGATCATTTGGTCATAGAGCATTTTGCAAATAGCATATAACTCTGACCACTCGCCTTTATTGTAAGTCTTCATTTTGTAGGGCCTCAATTATGTTTTTAGCTGTAGCCTGAATAGCTGGAACGGCTACGGAGTTTCCGAGTTGTTTCATTGCTTGAGTTTCGGATACTGGAAAGATGAATGAATCTGGAAAACCCTGCATTCTTAGACCCTCTTTTGGCCCCATACATTTTTCTACACCATCAACAATATAGCAATCCCAGTTTCGCCTGTCATTCACGCCAGAATGTCTGCCGCCAACACGCAATGTAAAACCAATCTTTTTATCGACATGGCCATCCCAGACATCGCTCATAGTCATTTTTAGTGGAACTGGCTCTGGAAATTCATATGGCGTATTCTTATTTTTAAAACCTACCATGTAAAGTCTAGGCCTATGTTGTGGAACTCCGTAGTCGGAAGCCTTAATGATTTTATAGTGAAGGCTATAGCCGAGATCCTCCGTAAGAACCTTTTTAATTGTCGCAAAAGTCTTACCATTATCATGTGTTAGTAGGCCACGAACATTCTCCAAAAAGAAAGCTCTCGGCTGTTTTTCCTTGATGATTCTAGCGACATCAAAGAATAGAGTACCTCTAGTTTCATTGAACCCCTTTTTGAGACCCGCTTGCGAGAATGGCTGGCATGGAAAACCGCCCGTAAGAATATCAAAGTCTGGAATGTCTTTTGCGTCTACTTTTGTAATATCACCGACAAATAATCGTTTCTCGTCCTCGAAAATCTTTGGGGATATTTTTTGATAGTTGGCTTTGTATGTTTTTCTAGCGGCATCATCCCACTCAGAAACAAAAACGCATTCCGCTCCTAAATTATGAAAAGCCGTATGAAAACCGCCAATTCCAGCAAAAAGGTCAATAAAAGTATATTTCTTTTGTTTTTTAGCCATTGTGCCTCACTTTCAGAATTCGGAGACGCTGGCTGATAGAAAATCTGCTAATGCTGCACGGCATTTTTAATACACTCCACTTAAATTACTACTTATATTATATCATGAAAAACATACTTATCGCAGAGCTTCAAGTGTCTTAACTGGAAGAATAGTGTCTTTCTTATAAATAGGGAGAAGAGAATTTATGTCTGCCGTTTCATTGTATTTAAAGGACAAAAACGGAGTAATATCCATTGCATTATTGTTTGTTTTAGATTCGTATATTTGAAAACCTAGTGGAGGAAAATCTATTTCGAATTTTGCATCAATGCGGCCATCGTCCATTAATAATGCTATTGGGCCAGTTGAGCCTGGAATTGAGTCAGGCGTTAATAAAAACATCAGTAATTGGAATGGGCAGTTATCGCCCTGGATGCTCGTATTCTTATCGAGTATGAGCTTTTGAATAATCGGATATTGCTCTTTAATTTTCGGATATGAGCAGCAAAACATTGATAATACTTGCTTCGCAAAGTTCAACGGCTCTATCCTTGCATTCAATTGCAATCCACTCGCCTTCATGTAATCATCGTAATTATCTGCAATAAGCTTCAAAATAGAATTATTGAAGTTTATATATGCGGGAGCATACAAATGGCCAGTCATATTATTGCATTTGGCGCACAATAAGTAGTCGCCATATCCCTTTTGTCTATCGCTATAGTGAAGGCCTTCAAATGATTTTGGGATCTGTTTGCTATCCTTTGTTTTCTCCAAAATATTTTCCATTGAATACATTCTAGATGGCTTATCATTAAAAGCGGCTCTTGGAGGTATATGCTCAAAAGTCAATTCGCACTCAAGCCCACAAATAGCACAAAAACCTTTCCTAGGCTTTTTCTTCATATTGTTAGTCCGATTCTGAAAAACTTACTTTATATAGAACTGGAGACGATAGCTCAGCTATTTTATTTCGTAGCTGTTCCATGTTGAGCTCTTTGATTTTTGGATTATTGCCATAGATACCAGTGATGTAATAAATGGAATAGCAGCTATCATCCGCAAGATGTCGAAGCTCGTTATCCGTAATATAAAAATCAACGAAACTATTTTTTGTACCGCTAGTAGTTTTAACTTCGATATGTTTTTCTTTTCCAGTAATTGGGTCGAAGGAAAGTATATCATAACCGAGCGAGTCGTCGTATTCCGAAACATGAGTAACTTTGTCGGCTAAATCTTGTCTTCCACTGGCCGCCAATGTTTCTTTCTCAAAATCTAAAACGGCTATCTCTCCTTCACGACCAGTTTTTTGCTTATATTCCGATGCTTTTTGATAGTCTGGCTTGTACGGTTTATGCTTTGTTTCATTCTTATTGGACGGAACCGATTGAGCTTGTTCTATGGCTCGATATTCACCAGTAGACTTTTGAAAAGTGAGAGTCTTGCCGATAATTTCAGGAGTTTCCTCATTAATCTCCTCGGTGTCTTTTCGCTTCACTTCACTAAAGTAGGTATATAAGAAGTTACTGAACTTAAGGTTATTCCAAGCTCGCATTACGCCATTTGAGTTTTTGATTTCAAGCAGTTTTTGCTTCGCTAACTCTACAGGAGGATATTCGACGACGCCTAATTGTTTTAGGAAATACTTAACATGCTCATAACTATAGATGTTGAGATATCTATCAGGAAAATATACGGCTAAAATCTTTCCTTTAAACATCTTGGACAATCTATTCTTTTCAATTGCGTCGAAATCCATGTCGTTACCAGCCATGATAAGATAATTAAGCTCATTTCTGACCTCATCGAAACTTTCGTTAGTCCAAGCAGTCCAACGCCATTTATTCTCTACATCATCGCCACGCTTACCAAAATAAACACCAAACTTAGCTGCGGTACTGCCATGTATATCGCCAAACATCTGCAGTTTGGTTTCGATCCAGTAACAAAAAGAATCTTTGTAAGTATCATCTAAGCCTAGTGCGTATTGTTCAATAGTGATAGTTTCTAGAGACTTAATTGGGAATTTCTCAAGAAACTCATTACGAAGAGAAATATACTCCTCGGATTGACTAAAATCTGGGTATTCATTGTATTCGTCAATAGCTTTCTGGAGTGCTTTCTGCTCGTTAGTCATACTTTAATTATATCAAGACAGTCAATAAGCGAGAGTTTACCACAGGATGGCTTGCTATGTGGGAAGCCGCCACCTGATGGAAAACTCTCTTTCTTTTACATTGTAGCTATACTAGTTCCATTACTTCTAGGAATATAGTTTGTAGGATATAATACATTCAGTACACCCTTGATTCGGTATATATCTGATACGAGGTCGTTCCAATGCGACATCACAAGGTGTACCATGTTTAGTCAAAAGGTTCCAGAAGCCGCAATTCTGGACACCCGGGCTTCGCCAACGGGTGTACCAATTCAAAGAAATTACAAAGATAGCCATCAGGCTATTTTTTGTTATATAATAAAGTTATGGAAAGTAGCAAAACCCCTCAAGCCAAAAACAAAAAAGGTGGGCTAAAAGCTAAAACTCAGCGCGCACGCGCTAAATTCCTCAACACTTACTACGGTAAGCCAATTCAGGACATGAAACTCATCGCCATCACCGGCTCCACCGGTAAAACCGTCGTGGCTCATTTCTTGCACGAAATCCTCAACGCCGCTGGCGAGCAAGTTGCTGTCTTTGCCTCAGACCAACCTTTTAAGGTCTCTGTTTTGCATAAATTCTTAAACGACGCCTGGAAAGCCGGCGCCAACTACGTCGTCGTTACCACCCCGGTCGAATCTCTCAAGAACAACGTCTTCTACGGTCTCCCGGTCCACGTCGCCGCTATGACTAATTTCGTCACTTCTTCTCTTAAAGACATGTCTCCAGAAGAATTCCTAGAAGACGAAAAAACTCTCTTTGATATGGAACCAGAAAACGTCGTCTTGAACTACGACGATCTCAACTACGAAACTTTCAAAGAGTTCAAAGGCAAAAAGCGCACTATTACTTATGGCCATTCTTCATCCGACATCAAGGTGCTTAGCTCCAAGCTCTACAAAAAGGGAACCGAAGCCACCATTTCAATCAGTGGTGACGTCCGTACTTATGCTACTTTTGTCCCAGGCGAAACCGCCGTTTCTTACATGGCTGCCGCCGTTGCCGTTGCCGAAATTCTCGAGATCAAAACCGACACCATCATCGAAGGTATCGCCAACTATATTCCAGCCGAAGCTTAAAGCTTTTTCAGAATCTTTCTTGCTACTTTGACGTCTTCAAAATCATGTGGGCCATCCGCTCTCAGGATAGTCTTTTCGTGACCCTTACCAAGCAGTAGTACCAAGTCACCCTTTTTAGCCATCTTAAGTGCCATTTCAATAGCCTTAGCACGGTCTAATTCAACAAACAAATCTTTATCTAGTACCTTGCCGGCTTTTTGGGCACCCTCTACGAAAGCGGCCGCAATCTTTTCTGGGTCCTCATCGCGCGAATCATCCTCGGTAATAATCACAATATCTGAGCATTTACCCAAAATTCCACCCCTAATCGGACGCGTCGATGGATCACGACGGCCAGCGCCGCCATGCACCGAAATGATGCGACCCTTAAAACCATTAATCGAATCAAACACCTTGATCAAAGCATCTGGAGCGTGTGCGTAGTCCACAATCACGGTAAAATCTTGGCCTTCGTCCACCACATTCATGCGACCTTCTACCGCTTCCAAATCTTCCACGCCTCGCTCAATTTGCTCGTTTGAAAGACCCAATCTTTTACCAACCGCCACAGCAGCTAGGGAATTATATACGTTAAATTCACCTGGGATTTTCGTCTCAACCTTTATATCTCCACATGAATATTTAACTCCGGAAACGCCCATTTTAAGGTTTTCAGCCCTCATTTCGCCATTCTTTATACCATATGTGATATATTTAAGAGACGCTTTTTTGAATGTTTCGGCATATTCGTCGTCTGCGTTAATGATGCCAAATTTAGCTTTCTTAAATAGTTTAGCCTTTGCCGCCGCATAGCGCCTCATAGTCTTGTGATAATCCAAGTGTTCGTGTGTTAAATTTGTAAACACCGCCACCTCAAATGGCACGCCTAGCGTACGGTGTTGCGCCATCGCATGGGAGGTTACTTCGAGCACTAAATATTCTGCACCGGACTGAACAATTTTACTAATGCGTTTATTCAAAGTCATCGGATCAACCGTCGTCATATGGTTAAGTTCTGGCTCCAGCTTATCTGTACCCCAGGCCACCGTCGTCATCAAGCCAGCCTTGTGACCAGCGTCGTTCAGCATCTTCCAAATCATAAAACAGGTCGTGGTCTTGCCGTTCGTACCCGTCACACCAATCACGTGTAGTTTCTTGCCAGGGAACTTATAACGCATCGCCGCGACGAGCGCCTTCAACCAGTGGTATGGCAAAACTAGCCCATTATAAAATGGTATCTTTTCGATTAGTGTCTTGATTTTATGCATTTTACTCCTTAACGATAATGTTTGAGAGATTCAATTGGATTCTTCGAGGCAGCCTTAAGTGCTGGATAAATACCAAAGATCACGCCCACCGCCAGAGAAGTTCCAAATGTTGCGGCCAAAATTTGCCAGCTAATAAACGGAGCAAACGGCGTAGCAATTGAAACAAAGAAGGCAAAGACATATCCGAGCACTAAACCAAACAGCCCACCAAGCATTGAGAGAATCAGCGCCTCAAACATAAACTGTGCCAAAATATTACGACTCGATGCACCAACGGATTTGCGAATACCAATTTCGTGCGTACGTTCGCCCACCGATACCAACATAATATTCATCACACCGATACCGCCAACTACGAGGGCCACCGCGGCCACCATCGTCAACATACCAGAGACAATCGTAAAGAGTGAGCTTGCTGGGTGAGTGATTTTATCACCGTAGAACACTTCAAAATTCTTGTCGCCAGCCTTAGCTTCGATCAAGCTGCTCTTAATTTTCTCGGAAACTTCTGCCAAGCTATCGGTGTTGGTTGCTTTGGCGTTAATCTGTTGCACCTGCAAACCACCCACCGCCTTAGATAGGGCGTTAGCATTCAAGATCACTGCGTTATCAAAGTCGACATTATTAAAGTTAATCGATTCTTCAACCTCGCGCAAAACACCCACCACCACGAAGCGCTCGTTTTGGACTGTCAAAGTTTTGCCGATTGGATTATTGGTATTAAAGAGAAGAAGTGACATTGTATGGCCAACCACGGCAGTATTACTCTCGAAAGTATCATTAATAAACGAGCCATCCTTAAGCGAAAGTGGCTGGATATCGATGAAGCTTGGCGTAGTACCAAGCAAAGTTACAGAATCAATTGTGTTTTTCTCGGTCTTAACCGTACCGGTAGCCACGGCAATCGGCGCAGCTGCCACCACATTTTCGACACCTTTAATCGTATCAACATCAGAAAGTGCCAAGTTACTCTTTTGATAAGCGTTCGAGGAAGTAAGCTCGGCTACCACAGACGTAACAGTGTCTCTGTTGGTGCTTGGACGCACTACAATCAAATCTTCACCAATACCTTTGACCTGGTTAGAAACTAAGCGAGAAATGCTACCCATCAAAGAAAGAATCAAAATAATACAGGCCACACCAATCGCAATACCAAGACAAGTCAAGAATGAGCGGGTGCGATTTTCCTTGATTGAAGTTTTTGCAAGACGCAAGTGCGTTTTAAAAATTGCTATCGACATTATTTTTTCCTCCCACTTCTCTTATGTGAACGACGACGCGTCTTTCTTTCTTCAACCGGCTTCGGCAAATTATTATCAGAAACCGTCTTTACATCAGTATCGATTTGACCATCAAGCATATTGATCACACGGGTAGCATAAGTCGTTAGGGAAGGGTTGTGGGTCACCATGATAATCGTGTTGCCTTCTTCGTGAATTGCTTTAAGCTCTTCCATTACAATGTGGGAGCTGCGCGAATCAAGGTTACCAGTTGGCTCATCAGCCAAAATAATCTCTGGGTCAGACACAATTGCGCGCGCAATGGCTACACGTTGTTGTTGGCCACCAGATAACTGATATGGGAAATAGTATTCACGCTCTTGCAAATGGAAACGGCTAAGCGCCGAGGAAGCTTGTTTGAGTTGTGCAGTCTTAGAGTGACCAGTATAAACCAGTGGCAATGCCACGTTATCAATAATTGGGAGATCAGGAATCAGGTTAAAATCTTGGAAAATGAAACCGATTTTCTTTGCACGGAGTTTTGCTTGGCGACGTGACGAAATACCTGCCACATTCTCGCCATTCAGGATATATGAACCTTCCGTAGCGCGATCAAGTAGACCAATCGTGTTGAGAAGAGTTGTCTTACCACAACCCGAAGGCCCCATAATCATAATAAACTCGCCGCGTTTAACAGTGAGATCAACATCTTTGAGGGCAAAAGACTCAGTATCGCCATAGCCATACCTTTTTGTGATGCCCTTTAACTCTATTACTGTGTTATTTGCTCCCATATTTTCCCTTAAAATAAAAATTTTGGCGGAAGCGAGAGGATTCGAACCTCCGGTACGGTTGCCCGCACACACGCTTTCCAAGCGTGCTCCTTAAACCACTCGGACACACTTCCATCTGGGAGAATTATACCATGCAGACCGCTATTTTAAAACCACCAAATTTTCAATATGTGGCGTGCGTGGGAAGAAGTTAAATGTCTTCATCGCTTCAATTTTGTAGCCATCAAGCAACATCTTTACATCACGCGCCTGAGTGGCCGGATTACAAGAGAGATAAATAATCTTTTTTGGATGCACCTCAAGCAATTTTTCAATCAGTTTTTTGTCACACCCAGCCCGTGGCGGATCCACAATCACCGTCATATCTGGCTCGATATAATCTAGAACTCCCTCAGACTTTGCCAGCACCGCCTTCGCCCCTGTTCCTTTGGCATTTTCAACTGCTTCTAGGTAAGCCGCTTTATTGCTTTCCACCAAAATCGCATCTTCTGCCACCGAAAGCCCAATCGTCCCCACACCAGAATAAAGATCGAGCACCCTACCCGGCTCCACATATTTTTTAATCTCCGTCAGGGCCAACTCATAAACCGGCAAATTAATCTGGAAAAAGCCATTCGGGGAACAAGAATATTCGTGTCCCAAAATCGTGTCTTTCAATTTTTCAAACACTGGGTGTGGCTGATGATTTTCAAACAAACCACCGCTTACCTCACCAGCCTGATTACAGCGCAGAAGCAAAGACTGATACTTGCGCGCCTCTTCGCCGCGCGCATTCAAATCATCTACCACCGAGCAGGCGTACTTAAAAATTTCTGGTTTTTCGATCGATGACTTACTAATCGGCATCTTACGATGTGAACCGCGCTGATGAAAAGCTAAATGAATTTTTGAATCTGCAAAATCATAATAAAGCGCATATTCCATCTTGTTACGATAGCCAAATTGCACCCCGTCGCTCACCACTTCAGGCGCAGTAACCTCGATTTGGTTCTGTCTGAACACCTCTTGTACCAATTCGCCTTTTAGCTTTTGTTCATAAGCAAAGTCCATCATCTGCCATGGTGAAGTCGAAAGGTAGCAAGCATCGAGCGACTCAACACGATGAGCAGATGGCTGTTCAATTTCCAAGGCAATCGCCTCAAGATAATGCGACTTCTTTTTGGTCACCTCATATTCAACCACTTTTTCGCCCGGTAAAGCGTTCCAGAAAAAAATCTTTCGCCCATCCGCGAGCGTTCCAAGCGCCTGTCCACCAGGAATAATTTTCTCAACCAAAACAGCTTCCATTGCCACCCATTATACCACATCCACCCCTTTACTTTTATATTGTTTATTGTTATAATATAGCCACTATGGTCGACGAAATTAGGGCACTCGAGCACAATCCTTCTTCTTTTTACAATGCAAGTGTTGCGGCCCCTAAGACAAAAAAGAAAGGTTTACTCAAAAAAGGCGGTGCCGCCCTTGGTATTTTTATCGCCCTTGGCTTTGGTTTGATCGCCGTTTTCTTTAACGCCGGCGAAGTTGTACCAGATATGGTCAAAACCGATCTTGTTAATGCTACCGATGTTCAATGCGCCAACGGCACCATCGACAAAGAGTGGGCCTTCATCGAAGCCTTGAGAAATGGCGACGCCCCAAGCGATACCGCCACCAACCTCAAAAATGCCGGCTTTCCAATCGGTTATTTGGATGAGAATAATCAATTTGTCGAAAGCCTAAATGGCAACGTTTTAAAAAGTGGCGATAACTACTTAAGTGGTGACAGCCTTTTTAGCGCCTTTCAAACCAACAGCAAACTTTACGATGCCTTCAATAATGCTACTTATTCTTGTACGGCCTTCTACTACGATGAGGCCGCCGAAAAAACTTTCGAAGAAATTGGTGTTAGTCGCAACACCGCTTATTCAGAAGATGGTTTCGACGAAACCCTCGCTACCGTCATAGAGGGAACTAGTGATATTTCGGTTAATAATGTTACTAAAACCACTAAGCAAACCACCGATGGTGACACCGAGACCGTTTACTCCGCCACCGGCGACAACATCAGCACTAAAACATCCTCGGCCGAAGAGCTCGTTAATGATGTTCGTAGCGAAAATGCCGCTTCTACTGAGACCGAATCTGCTCTCAATGCCGCCGACACCCTCAAAGTCGCCGACACTTTGACCAAAGAGCAACGCTCCAGCCGCCTCTTTGTTTATTTCATGCAAAACATCGATAAAATGAAGGCTGGCGCCGGCGATTCTTCTAATATTCACGACGTTATGAACTATCTCACCACTGCGCGCGAGACCGAAGTTGTCGACGTGGCCACTGGTGAAACTATTAAACAACGTAGCACGCCAATGGATTCACCAGCACTTAATTCAGTGCTTTCCGGCAAACCAATCGATGTTGAAAAATCCAAAAACTATTCATCTGACCGTATCCTCCAAACCGTCGAAAACCAACTCGATCTCGACACTGCCGAAATTACCACGGTTAAAAATCCAATCGCTAGCGCAATTTCTTCTACGGTTTCATCCTTTTCTAAAAGCTCCGGCATTATCACTCGTTTCTTATCCAACGGTATTCAAACCGTAGAATTATCAGTTCTCGCACCAATCATTCCAACCATTTCAAGCTCATTAATTAAAAACCAGGCCGCCGTCTATGGTGTCACCGGTGGGGAAATGTTGGTTGAAGGTGCCGTAAATGTCGGCCGCAAACTCGCTATGCAAGGTAGCGGCGCTACCGCTAGTGATGGCGCAGCGGCTATCGCCTATAATAAACAGGTCCAACAAATCGCTGCCCTTAACGCCGAAGTTGAGCGCGCCAACCGTAGCCCATTCGATATCACTAGCAAATATACTTTCCTAGGTTCAATTGTTCACCAAATCCTCCCAGTAATTACTGAGTCTAGCTCCATCCCAACCTTCATGGTTAGCACTATTGCTAGCCTTTCACCAAGCACTTATGCCGAAGGGGAATCAGAGCTTCTAACCAGCTTTGGTAGTTGTGAAACCTACGCCACAATTGGCGCCGTTGGTACCGCTCACTGTTCACTAGTCGCCTCATTCGATACCTCCACCAGTCACAATCCATACAACAACCAATCCTACCTCGATTTCATCGATCAAAACACCTACTTAGATGAATCCGGTAACCGCCAAGTCAAAGATGGCTCCTACCTTGCTAACTTCATTGTTTACAACAACAACCGCGTCAACCCATTCGGTACCACAGACGCTAGTATTTTGGCCGCTATCAAAAATCATTTTGGCTTCCTTGAATTTCTCAATGATCCGGCCATCGCCATCTCACTATACGACGAAGCTTCCGACGAAGAAAAAGCCCTCGCCACCGGCGCTGCTTTCATAAACTCCACTTCCAACCCATACTGGAACGAATATAAATACGCTCAGCGCTATGTTTCGGTTAACCGCGCCGTCTCTGTTTTAAAAGCTTACTCAACCGATCAAACCGCCTACCAAAACCTTCCAGGCTGTGAGGGAACCACCAACTCGGTCGTCGCTTACGAAAATAAATATTTCGCCGAGCATCCAAAAAATACTTTCACGGGACTCGCGATTAACGAAACAGAAGAATTACCTACTGAATCCCTCGACACTAGTGATAATCACTTGGTTGTCTCGGAAGTTCTCAACCAGGCACCTACGACGAACATCATCGAGCTCGGAAAATACATCATCAAGCAAAACGATTGGACGCTTGCCTAGTTTATTCAAAATCATTTCAGCCTCAATAAATTTGAGCGCCAAAATCATCGAGCGAGTCTCACCCCTAGAAGCTGAACCGTCAGCTTCTTTTTGATTAAATAGGAAGATAAAATCGTCTCGGTGCACTCCAAAACTTGTATGCCCCAAAACCAAATCCTTCTCAAATCCAGCCTCCAGCATCTGTAAATATTTATTACTATCCTCACTGGTCAAAGTCTCAATCTTAATCTCTACCTCGTCCTGATTATCCGCAATTGAACGATACATCTCAGTAAATTTCTCATTAATCTCACCCACAAATTGTTTCCTGAATTTCGCAATTTCCGCACCGTATTTAGCTAGTAATATATTCCACGAAAACATCATATCAGCCGTCACAAAATCACGCTTTAAAAGCTCGTTTCGTTGTTTTAAGGCCTTTTCATAGCGCAAGAGCGAATCATTATACTTCTCGTCAAACTGACTAAAAATTCGATCGAAATAATCGCGTCGTTTGTTTGGGGAAGTGGAAACCAAATTCAGATCAGATGGCAAAAACAGCACTACTGGATACTTATTCTTCTTCGGCAACCTCTTACTTTTTTTATCAACAATCGTAAAAGTTTTATCTTTTCCATCATAAGTCGCGACACTTTTTTCGCCGTTTTCGTATTCCATCTCAATTCGATAGAACTCTTCGCCTCGTTTCAAAATTTCCGCATCCACTGCGCGAAAACTTTTACCCCTAGTTAAAATATAAATCGCCTCAAGTACCGATGTTTTACCACATCCATTCTGACCCAAAATCAAAGAAACCGAATCTTTACACTCTAAAACATATTCAGAATGGTTACGAAAATTCACTAATTTGATCGATTTTATAATCATGAATTGAGCGGCATAATAATATGCGTATATTTTTTACTCTTAACGTTTTTAATCAATACTGGTGCAATCTTAGAAGAGAAGGTAACGACGATTTTATTTTCATCCATCGCATTAAGGGCATCAATCAAGAAGCGGGAATTAAGATTAACCTTGCCTTCAACTTTCACCTCGGTATCAATCTCGGAATCATTTTCACCAAATTCATTTGCTACAGATTTCACCGAGAAGCCACCAGCTTTCTTAGTTTCACAAGTGATTGAACCGCCAACTTCGCGAGCAAACAAAGCTGCAAGTTTGGTTACGCGTATTAACTCATCTTTTGGTAAGGTAACCTCAATATCATTGTCGGTAGGGAATAACTTACGATATTCCGGAAAAGAACCATCAATCAATTTAGAAATAATCTCTACCTCCCCCATTCTAAAACGAACCAAATCTTCGCTAAAGGAAAGTTCGATTTCATCCACATCATCACTAAGGGAACGCATTACCTCTTGCAAAGAAGCAGTTGGCACAATTGCCGCTACTTCGCTTTCAACTTTATCAACCAAAATCTTCTCAGCTAATCTGTAACCATCGGTTGCGGCCACTGCAAGTTCTTTATCGATCGTATTAAAATACACACCGGTTAATGCTGGGCGAGTTAAATCATTGGAGCTAGCGATAATTACTTGGTTAATACTAGTCTTAAACTCATCTACACCAATTTTAAAAACAACTGCTTCTTTCTCATTAATCTCTGGGAGTTCTGGAAAATCATCCGCCAAAGTACCATTAATTACTGACGAATATTTACCAGCTTTAATAGTCACCTTAGTATCTTTAGCTGAGATCTCAATATTCTCACCCTTAGGAAGGTTAGCTACAAACTCCGCAAGAAGCCTAGCTGGTACTGTCACTACACCGTCTTCAGACTTAGAAACAGGAAGATAATCAACTACCGCCATATCTAGGTTAGTAGTGGTGAGGGTAACCTTCTTATTATCAACACGCATCAATACGTTATTAAGCACAGGTAAGGTCACACGACCATTAGCTATACGACTTACAATATTTAATGCTTTTGAAAGTTTTTCTTGTGTTACTTCAATTTTCATTTTAACTAACCCTTCCTTTATTAATTATATATTTTAGTAGTAATAGTAGGCTCTGTGGAATTGTGTAAAACCTCCCAATTTAATAGATAAGAATTTCTGTTCAAAACTACCTTCAAAACTTTTGGAAAATCCTGTTTAAAACCACCCATTTCTACTTTTCCACTTTTTCTTACACATTTTTTCAACGTACTTTTTAACAACTTTTTACACGAGTTTTTCCACATTTTACCCATAAAGCCGCTCCTTAATTTCTTCAATCTGATCACGCAAGGCAAAGTCTAATTTAATATCACTATCAATCTTTTTAATGCCGTGCATTACGGTAGTGTGATCTTTCACGCCAACCTCATCAGCAATCTTAGTGGTGGACATTCCGAGCTCTTTAGACAACATAAACATAGCTACTTGTCTGGCGGTTTTAATATGAGCAACACGACTCTTTCCACACATTTCTTTAACAGACAATTGGTAATATTTAGCCACTTTATCAACAATATTGCGCGCCGAAACCGTGTGAAGCTTGGTTGGTTTTCGCACATTTACAGCGCCACTTCGAATTAATTCGAGTGGAGTCATACCACGCACGTCAGCGAGAAGACTAATTTTAGAGAGTTCACTTTCGAGATCGCGAATATTAGTATTAATATTCTCCGCGATATACTCAATTGCCTCGTCTTCAATATCAATACCACTAAACTCAGCCCTGGATTTTAGAATCGCACACTTATCCTCAAACTTAGGAAGCTGCAAATCAAATGCACCACCCCAAGTCAACCTTGAAGCGAGGCGCTCATCCATGGTTTTAATCTGGCTAGGCAAACGATCAGAAGCAATAATAATTTGTTTATTGAGCTGATAAAGATCATTAAAGACGTTAAATAACTCCTCCTGGCTCTTTTCCTTACCAACAATCAGTTGAATATCATCGATAATTAATACATCAAGTTTCTGGAATTTTTTATGGAAGTCTTTGCCTTTATTGTTACGAACCGCATCCACGAAGTCTGAATAGAAATGCGCAATCGGTGTATATAGTATCTTGGCCTTTGGATTGTTTTTGAGAATCTCATTACCAATTGCTTGGATCAAGTGAGTTTTACCAAGACCAGAACCACCATATAGGAAGAATGGGTTGTAGCTTTTGCCAGGTTTTTCAATGATATTACGCGCAGCAGAAACCGCCAAATCGTTGTTTGAACCCACAACGAAGTTCGCGAGAGTATATTTACTATTTAACCCACTATCGTGGCCAGAAGCCTCCTTTATCTTTTCGCGCTTCTCCTCAATAATTGAGTGCATTTTGACGTCGCCATAGGTTATTTCGCGAGGCTTGGTTTTTGGTTTGTTGGTCATGACGACCTCAAAATCAATCGTCTTTACCTCGACACCATTATTCTCAAGAGCAGCTTTAATGTCGTTGAAATAACGGCTACGAAGCTGTTTAACGAAAAAAGAATTTTTGACCCCAACTACCACCTTCCCGTTGTCGGCTGAAACCAGGGAAGTACCATGAAACCATGTCGAAAAATTAGCGGGCGTAATCTTTTGCTCGATTTCCGCTAAAACATTTTTCCACACGTCATACATGATTGTTTTTGGCCTCCTTCAAAGCCCTATTATACACGACTTCTAGACTTTTCCACAGGTTTTTATCTATAATTTTTTATGTTGTAATAATGAAAAGATTTATAGGGAGTGACTTTTCCACAAAAAACACCATATCCCTATTCATTGTGTGGAAAACTTCTTGAAAAATGTGGAAAAATGCGCTATACTAAGACAAGATTTTGAAAATATTAAAAATTTAAGGAATAATATGCCAAAACGCACATACCAACCACACAAGCGCCAACGCGCCGTGGAACATGGTTTCATGAAGCGTAACGCAACCAAGAATGGTAAAAAAGTCTTGGCTCGCCGCCGCCTTAAAGGCCGCGCTCGTTTAACCGCTTAAAAAATATCCCTGTTGAAGGGATATTTTTTATTTAGTTATTATTTGGTTATAATACTGAATCGGTTTTTTCCGGACCATAAGCTTGGCCGAACGGCCTTGAGTGTGTCCGGGAAAAACTGATTCAGTGTTATAATATACTAAATGTTAAATAAGAAATACCGATTTCATTCACGTGGCGGAGTCCGATTTGTTTTCCAAAAAGGCAAAACCGTCCGCACTCAAAAAATGTCTTTAACCACACTCGATAACGAGCGGGGTTTTACTCGTGTGGCCGTAGTGGTATCTAAGAAAGTTCTCAAAACCGCCGTCGGGCGCAACCGTATTCGCCGCCGTGTTTATGAAGCGATTCGCCAAAACTTCGAAGACCTCCCAGAGAAACGTGATTATATTTTTACCGTCTTTACCAAGGATATTGCCGACATGCCATATAAGGATCTCGAAAAAATCCTCGGCGACCTAGTTGCCCAGTCGCGCATTTCTTGATATAATTACCCCAATGAGTACAAAAAAGAAGGTTATTGCATTAATTATTTTAATCGCCGCTATCACGGGTATGGTCCTGACTGGCGGTTTTTTTCAGTTGATTGATTTTCTCGTCGTCCGCCCAATCGTCAACATTCTCTTCCTAACTTATAACTTAGTCGGCGATTTCGGTCTTGCGATTATTATCTTTACGATTCTTGTTAAGATCGCTATGTTCCCACTCACCAAGAGACAGCTTCGTCAAACTCGCTTGATGAAAAAGCTCCAACCAGAGCTCGCCCAGATTCGCAAAAACTGCAAAGGGAACAAACAGCTCGAATCTCTCCAGACCATGGATCTCTACAAGCGCTACAATGTCAAACCAGCTGGCTCATTCCTCACGCTTTTGATCCAACTCCCAATCTTTATCGCCATCTTTGGTGCTATCCGCGTGATTGCTACGCCAATGCCGACCGACAATATTAATAACCGTGCTTACGATATTGTGGCTTACGACGGTTCAATCATTAAAGAACTCAAAGATAAACAAACGATTTATCTCGCCGACCTCACCAACGAAGAAATCCCAGCCGAAGAAAAAACCCAATATGATTTCCACCCACAACTCTTTGGCAAAGTAAACCTCGACGTTAAAGCTAGCGATGTATTAGTCAGCTTTAGCAAGAGCGCACTCTTTATCTTGTTCTGTGCAATTGGCGCCGCCATTGTCCAATACTTCATTGCTCGCCAACAAGCACCATCTGGTAAGTCCGAAAAGAGCAAAGGTTTCCGCGCTATTGTAAAAGACGCCAAGGCTGGCAAAGATGTCGACCAGGCCGATATCAACGCTTATTCAGCCAGGCAAATGGCTGCCTTGATGCCACTCATGATGTTCTTCATTATGTTCAACTTGCACGGCGCTCTCGCCTTCTACTACTTCTTTAGCAACTTACTTACCCTATTGCAGCAAAAGTTCATTTTGTCGAAGACTCGTGACGAGCTCGACGATATGACCGACAAAACTATTCTTAAAGAACTCAACAAAATTCAGGAAGCTGAAATTGTAAACAAAAAAACAGGAACAAAAATCACACGTATCTCCGCTAAAGATATTAAAAAGAAAAGGAGATAACCACCATGAATAAAGATGAATCGATTCGCTTCGCCGCGAAATACCTCGAGGATTTGCTGAGCTTCTTCGGTATCAACGTAGCCGTCTACTCAACAATCGACGACGAAGTTATCCAATTATCCGTTCCGTCTACTTCATTAAACTCACTACTGATCGGTAAGAACGCCGACAATCTTCGCGCCCTGCAACACATCGTACAAGCTGCTTTGATTGCTCGCGGTGGCGAAGTTACCCGCGTCAACGTCGACGTAGCCGACTACAAACGCCAACGTGCTGACCGTATCGCCGACAAGGCCGAAAACTGGATCAAAAAGGTCCGTGAAACCGGTGAACCAATGCGCATCGACCTTAACGCCGCCGATCGCCGCGTCGTCCACAAACTCGCCGAGGATTACTCAGATATCACCACCCACTCCGAAGGCGAAGGCAGAGAACGCCAACTTATCATCGAAAAGATTAAGACAGAAGAATAAAAAAGAGCCCCTTACCGGGGCTTCTTTTTTACTCTTCGTTTCCGATAATTACGATAATGTCAATTTCTTCAGTGTCGACGCCGGCTGGGGCATCAAACTCTTCAAACTGTACGCCGTAATATTTTTTCAAGGCTTGTACGGTGCTGGTTGTGCGCTCATTCAGAGAGTAAATGGTCACGCCATCATATTCGCCTTCTGGGGCATTATCAATCTTAACAATATTGTAACCCTCTTCCTCGAGCTCTTCCTTAGCGGCGCTAGCCACACCAGACTTATCGGAGCCGTTCAAAATCATTACACGAGCTGCTTCGCGGGTAATTGGGTTGCTAGAAAGCTGCTCTTTGACGCGTTGGCGGATAGCGTAATAATTGCCAACTCCGGCCGATGGAACCACGTAGGAAATACCATTGATCATCGTAGTAGAGAAGAAGTATGTGCCACTATCATAGTCGACGAGCGGAACTTGGCGGGTTTCGTTCAAGTCAAAGTCGTAGGTTAGTTTAATGGCAGTCTTGATGTTGCTGACCGAGAAATTGGTGCGCAAGTTGTCGCCAAGTGTATTAAACAGGCCAAGCAAAGTATCAAAACCAAGGTTCTTCTTGTAGATTTGGTCTTTAATACCAATCAAAATCTTTTGCTGGCTATTACCACGAGAGAAGTCGCCCATCTTGGTTTGGTGGCGAGCACGGGCAATACCGAGTGCCTGATAACCATCAATCCAGGTTGGAGTTTCAGCATAAATCATATCTGCATGGTTCACGCCGTCTGCGTCGTCGTAATCATATTCAATGGTTTCGTCGAGGGTAATTGTAATGCCATCAATCGCGTTGACAATCTGGATTAATGAACCCCAGTTCACATGTGCATAATATTGGAAATCGATACCGAGAATATCTTCCACAGTATTCATCAAAGCCTGAGCGCCACCCTCTTCGTTGTCGTTATTAATATTATGGCACCAATAAACTTCGTTAATCTTGCCAGTGCCAGTGCAGCGGTCGTTCACTTTAAGGTCGCGTGGGAGGCTAATCATTACGATATCGCCGCTCTTTTGGTCAATCGAAATTGCCATAATAGAGTCGGTCAACTGTGCACCATCGTGAGTACCGTCACCCTCGTCGCCTTCCATGTTGTAGCCGGAAGTACCAAAGGCAAGAATATTAGTACGGCCATTTGAGTCGGTGTCGAGCGGATCATAAGTGCCGCTCATCATAGCGCCGATTGCGTCAAACACGTTGCCACGTCCGCCGGTAATCCTGGCGATAATATCGTTGCCCCAGATACAGAGCCAACAACCAGCAGCTAGTACTAATACTACGAGCGCAAGCAAGATAGTCACAATTACAGTGCGGACTTTGTGCTTCTTTTTGTTAGCTTTTTTCTCTTTTTTAGCCAACTTTTTAGCGGCCTTGCGGGCTTTTTTGTCGTCTAATTCTTCTTCGTTGACAGGTTTTTTCATAGGTTCATCAGACTCGGTAAGAGTTTCTTTTTCGGAATCGAAATTAAAGGTTTCAACTGGGGCTAGGAAATCATCAACGGTAACTTTCTGCTTTTTAGCGGCTTTTTTGGCAGCCTTTTTCTCGGCCTTTTCTTCGGCTTTGCGGGATTTTTCGGCAGCCTTACGCTCTTTTTCGAGAGTTTTAGCGTCTGCTTCAGGAGCCTCAGCGGTGGCAGGAGTTTCTTCTTCAAAAACTTCCTCAACAATCGGTTCTGGCTCTGGTGCCGGCACCGGTTCAATTACGGCATCTGTTACTTTTACAGTGCGAACGGCCCTAGCCTTAGTAGATTTAGTAGCAGTTTTATGTGCTGTTTTAATTGGCACGGTCTTACCGTTAGTTTCTTTTATAGTTCTTTTTGGCGCTGCGAGACCGTCGATACTAGTCTTTTTGGTAGATTTTTTAGTGCGACGAAGCGCCAGCCCATCAATTGATTTATTTTTTTCCATTGTTATAATTATAACATATGAAGGTTAAGCTTACGAAAAAACAACTCGCGCTTTTGAATTTTTTGCAAGACTTTACAGAGGAGAACGGTATTTCGCCTACCTATCGCGAAATTCAAGCCGGACTCGAATTATCGTCCGTTTCGGCCGTTGCTGAGCATATTGATAATCTAGTAGAAAAAGGGGTGATCAAAAAAGTTCCGGGTGCTGCTCGCTCTTTGGAAATCATCGATTTTCGCCACCAAGAAACCGTAGATTTGTTCAAAGCCAAGCTCGACACCGCCTCAGAAGAAGAACGCCAAGTGCTCCGCAAAGCTGCCGATATTTTGGAGCTCGATTTAGACGACGAAATTTGCTAATTTCTCTTGACCTCTAAGCCCAAACCTGTTATGCTAATTACAGGAGGACCACCTCAATGCGAAGAAAAACACGCAAAAACAGTAAAATCATCTTTGGAATTTTGATTATCATCGCCCTCGGCGTTGCTGCTGTGGTGGCATATGAATACTTTTTGAAACCGAAACCAGAAGAAAAACCAGCCGACGAGTGGGCTCCGACGCAGATTGTCACATCGACCCAGGAGCCAGTCGACGACCAGGGGAAAGGCGAAGTGGTTGAGACTGTCAATGGCAAAGAACCAGTCGTCCAATATGATGGTGACAACCCTAATGATAATGGTGGCCTGACTGGCGTCGTAACTTATGCTGGCGCTACGGATAGCAGCATTATTATTCGCGTTAATATCGATCAATATGTTGATGGCGGCACCTGCCAATTAAGCCTGATGCAGGATGGCGACATCGCCTTTACAACTTCGGCCAATTTAATTGCCGACGTTTCAACCTCTACTTGCGAAGGATTTAACTTGTCTCGCTCAGTAGTTGGTTCTGGCAATTTTGCAATCTCGATCAAACTCAGCTCCGGCGACAAAACCGGTGTCATTAACGGGGAATTAAACCTATGAGGCGCCGCGACCGCCGTATAAAATATGTCGTTTTAGGTGTTTTTGCCGCTGTCGTTTCGTTGACGTTTTTACTCGGCCACTTGCGTTCCGATGATGTCGATGCCGCCAGTCTCGCTAATTTTGACCCAGGCTTCATCATCAGTGATTATACAATGAGCAATTATAATTCGATGACCCAGGCCGAAATTCAAAGCTTCCTCACGCGCAAGAACCCTTGTAGCAACAGCGATTATGACTATTATCTTTCGCTCACCGCCAACAACCCAGGTGTCTACTGGCACTGGAAGGACGGCCACTTCGTCTGTATTTCCGAAGAGTTATTCGGCGAAGGCACGACGATTGGCTCCGGCAGGACAGCTGCACAAATTATTTACGAAACCGCACAAGAATATAGAATCAACCCACAGGTGCTCTTGGTTTTGATCCAAAAAGAGTCCAGCCTTATTACTGACCCAATCCCAAACAACTATGACTATCGCGCCATGACCGGCTTCGGCTGCCCAGATACCGCGCCGTGTGATTCAAAATATTATGGATTTAAGAATCAGATTCGCAAAGCCGCCTGGCTCTTCCGCGAGGTGCTTGATGGCGGTTGGACAAATTACCCAGTTGGAGACAACTATATTCAATACAATCCAAACTCCGGCTGCGGCGGTTCAATCGTGAACGTCAAGAATCTCGCCACCTCAGCGCTTTATCGCTATACCCCATATCAACCAAACGCTGGCGCCATCGCCGCCGGCTACGGCACCGCCTACTGTGGCGCCTACGGCAACCGCAACTTCTATTTGTATTTTGAGGATTGGTTTGGGGGAATCACTAGCGAATCAACAATCAATGAGTACTACAAACAAATAGGCGGTACAGAGAGCATTTTGGGAGAAAGTATTAGTGAAGAAAAATGTGGTCTAATAAATGGCGGATGTTTTAAAAAATATGAAGTGGGCAGGATATATTGGACGAAAAACACGGGCGCATGGGATATATCCGGAAGGATTTATGATAGATGGTTTTCTATAGGGACTGAGTGGAGCGTTTTGGGCTATCCAATTAGTAGTGAAGTTCGCAACCTCGTAGGCGGAGGGGCTTATCAAAAATTCGAACACGGCAGAATATATTATAAAAAAGGGATAGGCGCATGGGATATTTCTGGCAAAATTTATGCCAAATGGTTTGAACTAGGCACCGAATGGAGTGATCTGGGCTACCCAACGAGCGGCGAACAAAAAGATAAAAATGGTATAGTGTATCAACAGTTTGAACACGGCAGAA
>JAFYLZ010000003.1 GCA_017556795.1 Candidatus Saccharimonadota bacterium
ATATCCGGCATGATCGTTAGGAATTTTGAGGAGATCTGCCCCTAGTACGAGAGGACCAGGGTGGACGAACCTCTAGTGTACGGATTGTGGTCACCTACTGCATTGTCCGGTAGCTATGTTCGGAAGAGATAAGCGCTGAAAGCATATTAAGCGCGAAGCCCACTCCAAGATAAGAATTCCCTAGGAGACTCCAGAAAGAAGATCTGGTTGATAGGCGCAAGGTGGACGCATGGTAACATGTGGAGCCGAAGCGTACTAATAGGTCCATCGCCTTTTTATGTCTTGAACATAGCTAGCAACCGACATTTGATGTCGGCGACGTCTTAAAAATCTAACACCTTATGGACATCAATCGTAACAAAGACGTCTCTTTGTTATAAATTGGTGCCCATAGCGCTGGGGTAATACCTGTTCCCATTCCGAACACAGAAGTCAAGCCCAGTCGCGCCGATTATACTGCATCAGCGGGAAACTAGGAAGGTGCCAAATTATGGAGAAACCACCCGAAAGGGTGGCTTTTTCTTTGGCTTTTCCCAAAAAGAGAAGGCTGCGAAGAGTAATTTTGAATCATCTTAACATTTAAAATTACCCAGATACAAAAATACAACAGTTACGGATTCGAGGCAAAACTGCAATTTTGCCGAGAATCCGCCTAATCTGTTGTATTTTTTATCGTGGCGTAATTTTAAGTTAAGAGATTAAAATTACTCTTCTTCGGCTTCTTCGATTGCTGAAAGCAGCGAATCTTCTACGTTCTGCTTTTTCTTCTTTGGAGCAGCTTTAGAGAGTTCGATATCGATATCATAGCCAGTGAGCTTAGAAGCGAGGCGGACGTTTTGGCCTTGCTTGCCGATGGCGATTGATTGTTGGTCGTCAGAGACAGAAACTTTGGCTTTCTTGCCATCGATATCAACTTTGATGATTTCAGCTGGTGACAAAGCTTCGCGGATGTATTCAGAAGCGTTGTCGCTCCAGTTAACGATATCGATTTTTTCGCGTTCGCCAATTTCGTTCATCACGGCTTGGACGCGGACACCACGGCCACCAACGAAGGTACCGACTGGGTCAACACCAGGGACGGATGAAGCCACGGCAATCTTGGTACGACGACCAGCTTCGCGGGCGATAGCTTTGATTTCGACGGTACCATTTTCGATTTCTGGAACTTCCTGGCGGAAGAGATATTCGATAAATTCACCGCAACCACGAGAGAGAATCAGTTGTGCGCCGCGATCATCGCGTTCGATGCCTTTGATATAAACGCGGATACGGGAACCGACGGTGTAATATTCGCCTTCGATTTGTTCGCTTCTTGGCATGATGCCGTTGGCACGACCAAGGTCGATGCGGACGAGTTTTTGCTCGACGCGAGCGACAGTACCGTTTACGACAGTGCCAACCTTATCTTCGAACATGGTAAGCACAGCTTCGCGCTCAGCTTCGCGGAGTCTTTGCACGACAACCTGTTTAGCGGTCATGGCAGCAACGCGGCCAAAGCTTTTAACAGCAAATTTTTCTTCGACGATATCGCCGAGTTTTTTGCCTTTGCCAGCTTCCTTCAAAGGAATTTCGGTGGCTAGATTATAAGCAACATCGTCTTCGATCACTTCGCGCATCACGAAAACTTCAGCTTCGCCAGTCTTGGTATTAAGAGAAGCGCGCACGTTCATGTCGCGGTCGCCATTGTCTCTGCGCCAAGCGGCGGCAATAGCTTGCTCGATGACATCGAGAACGGTCTCTTTTGGTAGGTTTTTCTCTTCGGCAATCACATCTACGAGCGCTGCCATCTGTTTGAGATCGAGATCTTCCATATTATCCTTTCTTAAATTAAAAATACCGTCCCTCTTCAGGCCGGTCAAATTCTGTATAATATTATGTTATCACAGATACGAAACTTTGGCAAGAGGGTATTTTTAGCACTCTTGCATTTAGAGTGCTAATTTGCTATACTGAAGATATGCAAGAAGAATTTAGTGAGATCATGAATCGTCTTTCCGAAAATGCACGTTTTGCTTTGCAAAAGGGAGATTTTTACAGTAAAAGATATAACAAAGGCTTCATGGGGACAGAACATCTCTTGATGGGCATCCTCAGCATCGACACTTCTACCGGCGCGAAAATGATTCGCGAACAGGGTGCCACGCTCGAAGAGGTTGAAAAAACCATCAACAAGCCAGCCGTTGATGTGCCGGGTTCCGACATGGCAATGATGTCACTATCCGAAGCTATCATTCTCACTCTGCGCATGGCGCGCAACTTCACCAAAGAGCAAGGGCTCTCTGTTATTGGCACTGAACACATTCTTTATGCCTTGCTTTCTCAGCCAAACTCCCGCGCCGCACTAATTCTTGAAGGTCTTAATGTTGATATTGATAAAGTTTTAGACGACATCGAAAAACTCGTCGAAAAGCAAACCGCCGACGAAAAAGTTAAAAAAGAAAAAGCCAAATATTTGCGCAAAGCCCCACTTAAATTCCTCGGCCGCTACGGCAAGGACCTCACCGAAGAGGCGCGCGCTGGCAAACTCGACACCGTAATTGGCCGCGAAAACGAAATCGAGCGCGTCGTTACCGTGCTTTCTCGCCGCACCAAATCAAACCCAGTTTTGATCGGTGAAGCCGGCGTGGGCAAAACCGCCATTGTCGAAGGCCTCGCCACCAAGATTGTCAAAAACGAAGTACCAGGCTCACTAATCGGCAAACATATTTATCAAGTAGACCTCAGCTCCGTCGTCGCCGGCACCAAGTTCCGCGGCGAATTCGAGGAGCGCATCAAAGGCATCATCGACGAAGCCACTGGCGACGATTCGATCGTTCTATTTATTGATGAAATTCATTTGCTTTGCGGCGCCGGTTCATCCGAAGGCTCGATGGACGCAGCCAACATTTTGAAACCGGCCCTCGCTCGTAACACAATTAATTTAATCGGCGCGACCACGCTCGACGAATATCGCAAAACCATCGAAAAAGACAAAGCCCTCTCACGCCGCTTCCAGACCGTGATGGTCGAGGAGCCAAGCGCCGCTGTGACTTTGCGCATCTTGAAGGGAATTAAAGGCCACTACGAAAAACATCACGGCGTGGTAATTCCAGATAAAATTCTCGAGACCGCCATCGCAATGTCTGGCCGCTACATTAACGACCGCTTTATGCCGGACAAAGTTATCGACGTGATCGACGAGGCTTCCGCCATCGCCAAAGTTGCCGCAGACAAAAAAGGTGGCAGCAAATATAAGAAACTCAAAATTGAAAAATCTACCTTGGATGACAAAATTGCCGAGGCCGCCGAAGCCGAAGACTACGAGAAAGCTGCTAACCTCAAGACCGAAGCAATTAAATTGGAGCAGGAAATCAAAAAACTCGAAAAAGCCGGCGCCAAAAAAGACGAAACACCAACCCTTACCGAAGAAAATTTGGCGACCGCCATTTCTCTTAAAACCGGCATTCCAGTTTCCAAAGTCCACGGTTCCGAAATGAAACTTTTAAACTCGCTCGAAGCTCATCTTAAAGAATCCATCATTGGCCAAGACGAAGCCGTATCTGCCGTTTCGAAAGCGATTCGCCGCGGCCGCTCTGGCGTAGCCGATCCAAAACGCCCAATTGGCTCGTTTATCTTTATGGGTCCAACCGGCGTTGGTAAAACCGAGCTTGCCAAAGTTATCGCACGCGAAGTTTTTGGCGGCGAAAATGCATTGATCAAAATTGATATGTCCGAATTCGGCGAGAAGCACAACGTTTCACGCCTCGTCGGTGCGCCGGCCGGTTACGTCGGTTATGACGATGGCGGCAAACTCACCGAAGCCGTCCGCCGCAAGCCATATTCCGTGGTGCTCTTTGACGAAATCGAAAAAGCCCATCCAGACGTATTCAACATGTTGCTCCAAATTTTGGAAGATGGCGTTTTGACCGACGCGCAGGGCAACAAAATTAAATTCAACAACACGATCGTGATCCTTACTTCCAACCTCGGCTCGGCCGACATGTACCGCGAATCCGAGCTTGGCTTTACCGCCAAAACCGCCAAAGACAAAAAAGCTTTGGCCGAAGAATACGAAGAAAACAAAGAATATGCGATGAAAGCTTTGAAAAAGGCCATGCGCCCAGAACTCATCAACCGCCTCGACGAGATTCTAGTTTTCCACGCCCTCACAAAACAAGATGTGGAAAAGATTTTTGACAATCTTATCTCTGATCTTGGCCGTCGTTTGGCAGACAAGGGCATCGGCGTTTCGGTTACCAAAGCTGCCAAAGAGCATCTCATCAAAAAGGGCTACGATCCAAAGAATGGCGCCAGACCACTCCGCCGCGTGATTGATGACGAGGTTGGCTCGCTGCTTTCCGAAGCAATCATTAATGAAAAAATTAAGAAGGGCGAAATTGCTGCCATTGATTTTGCCAACAACAAACTTAAAATGAAGGTAGAACATGAAAAGTAAGACCAAAGCCACAGCTAAATTCGTGATTGCGGGAACCATGCTAGCCTTGGTTTTTGCCTTTACGATTTTTGTCGGCACCAATTATTACATGGTGCACGATTTTATTCGCAGCATGTCGTTTAACCCAACTCCAGAAGTTGCGGCAATCCAGGAAAAACTTGATCTTACCGAAACCGGCGCAGCATTATTTAAAGCGACCAACCCATCGATCGACGAAGCCCAAGATTTCAACAGTCATTGCCAAAGCTACGACCAATCCGTGACAATTCTCGGCTGCTACACTAATGGTGACATCCACGTCTACGATGTAAAAGCCGCCGATTTGGACGGCATCGTCGAAGCGACCGTCGCACACGAAATGTTGCACGCCGCCTGGGCGCGTCTTTCAAACG
The DNA here is from genome assembly GCA_017556795.1 of Candidatus Saccharimonadota bacterium. Lineage (GTDB taxonomy): Bacteria > Patescibacteriota > Saccharimonadia > Saccharimonadales > Saccharimonadaceae > Nanosyncoccus. The sequence continues at coordinate 4,828 of JAFYLZ010000003.1, forward strand.
AAGAACAAAGCAGCATCGCAGAGGATCTCGAAACGGTTTTTAACGCCAACCGCGACAAGCTCGCCATCGTTGCCGACTACGCTGCCGACTCTAAATCCGATGAACTTTTCGCTCGCATCGGCACCGAAATCGCTGACGTCCCAGAGAGGCTCGAATCGGTCTACGCTCGCTATTTCAAAAACCGCAAAGCTATCGTGACTTTGTACGACCGCTACCACGCCGTTTTCGACATCCTATCATCCGAAATCGAAGAATTGTCGTCCGAAATTGAGTCGCTCAGAAGCCAAATCGACGCCGACATCGCCGATTACAAACAACGCGCCGCCGATTTTGCTAGCGACGTCGAATCATTTAATGATTGTGCAGATACGGCCGGCTGTTTCTCGCAATACGAATTTAACAGTCGCCGCGAGGCCTTAATCGACGAACAGGACGCGCTCAACGCCGAGTACGATTCAATCATCAGCGCCGTCGAGACCTGCAACGCTAAAATCGAGCAGTACAATAACAATATTTTGCGCACTAACGAATATAGTGAAATAATTAATTCTAATATCGAAAGGGTAGAACAATGAAAAACACCTTAGTCCCAACCATCATCGAAGAAACCAACCGCGGCGAACGCGCCTACGATATTTATTCGCGCCTTTTAAATGACCGCATCATTTTCCTCGGTGAAGACGTTAATCCGCACACCGCCAACTTGGTTGTCGCGCAGCTTTTGTATCTTGCGCACGAAGATTCCAAGAAACCAATCAAACTTTATATTAATTCTCCTGGCGGCACCGTTTATGACGGCCTCGCCATTATCGACACGATGAACTACATCGAGCCAGACGTCGAAACCATCGGTATCGGCCTCCAGGCTTCGATGGGCGCGATGTTGCTATCTAGTGGCGCCAAAGGCAAACGCTACTGCCTCGAAAACGCCCGCATCATGATTCATCAACCATCTTCTGGCACCGAAGGTAAAATTACCGACCAGGAAATTACTTTAAAAGAAGGCATCTTCCTCAAAAAACGCCTCGCCGAAATTTTTGCCAAAAACACCGGCAAAAAACTCGAGCAAGTCGAAAAAGATATGGACCGTGATCACTGGATGTCTGCCGAAGAAGCTAAAGAATACGGCATTATCGATAAAATTATTAAATAATATGTCCCCAGAAATTTTACTCATCGATAAACCAGACAACGTGTCATCATTCGGCGTGGTAGCCAGAGTGCGCCGCGTTTTGACTGAGCGCGCCGGCCACAAAGTCAAAGTTGGCCACACGGGTACGCTTGATCCGTTTGCGACCGGGCTACTCATTTTACTTACCGGCAAGGGGACCAAGCGCTCGAACGAATTCCTGAAGCTCGACAAAACTTACGAAGCCACCGTCCATCTTGGCGCCACTTCTACCACTGGCGACCCGGAAGGTGAAATCACCGAAAATGCCGCCCAACCTGTGGACCGTGCACAAGTTGAAGCCATTATTCCGCAATTTATCGGCGAGATTGAGCAGCGCGTCCCGCAGTTTTCTGCCGTTAAGATTAACGGCGAACGCGCCTACAAACTTGCGCGCAAAGGCGAGCAAGTTGAAATGCCGGTTCGCAAAATCAAAATCTACAGCCTCGAAATTCTAGATTACAATTGGCCAGAGCTCAAAATTCGCTGCCATGTTTCCTCTGGCACTTACATTCGCACGCTCGGCGAAGATATCGGCAAAGCCCTCGGCACCGGCGCTTATCTTACAGCTTTGCGCCGCACTGAAGTTGGCGATTATAAGATAGCGGACGCTACCAAACTCGACGATTTTATGTTATAATATTCCCAGAAGTTATTGGGACTTTAGATTTTTAAGAAAGGGGGGTCGTCGATGAATTACGATGATTGGATGCATTTAGGATGGCTTTTGACGGAAATAGAACGCAGTGGACGTAATTTTGTACTCAAAATCGGCGGCCAAACCATTAGTAACTCAGCGGTTAAACTCAAAACCGAATACGGCTGGGCAAAGCATCTCAAAGAAACTTTGTACAAGCACATAAAGAGAGAAGAGCTCGAATCTAAACCGATTGAATTCTCGATTATTATGTCCACCGCATCGAAAAAAGTTTATCACCTGAGCTGGCAAAACCGGCGATACATATTCTCCGGCTCTACTAGTCCTCAAACTTTCCGCACTTTCAATCGCGAAACCTGCGCGACGATCTACAAACTCATCACGTCAGACTTCGGCGTCTAAATCTGGCCCCTTTTCAGGGGCCGATTTTTATTTACCAGCGGCCACAGGAAAGACCATAGGTGGCACACTTTTCTTCATTAAGATCATAGCCAGCATTGATAATGCCTTGCCATGTCCACCCCGGTTGTGCCCAACATCCACCACCGCCGAATTCCGGCCAGGCATCGTAGTTATGCGTGGTTGCATACTGAAATGCTTTATAGTGGGCCGTTTCCGTGTCGTCAATGCCCCCAAAATGTGGCCCATTCCCCAATCCAACAGTAATTCCACGTATGGTGTATGATTGGGACATAGTGGTGTCGCCATCCGGACCGCAACCCAAACCATCGAAAAGACCGATATCGACGTATGTTTTGCTGTCCACTACTGGCCAAATATCTCCATAATAATTTCCATTTTCATCTTTCTGTATTAGGCAACTGGTTGGCCCGCTTTCGACTTCGCAGTCGTGGTGTTCGTAGAAAAGGTAAGTAGTTACCTTTATAAGATATTGATCATTCAAATTATAGTCACAATTTTGCAACTCTGAACAAGACTTTTCTTCCTCGGTTTCGTCCGAAGACTCTGATTCGCTGGACGACTGCGAGGAAGAACCAGATTGCGATTGATCGCCACTTTTCTGTTCATCTTCATTCTCGCTTTCCTCTTCGGCAGCCGGCGCAGAAGAATTGGTAATAGTAATTTTAAGACCTACAGAAATCGTTTTTTCACCACTCTTAATTTCAAAAGTGATATCATATTGTCCGTTTTGAATAGCTTGCAAAATCTTTTTGTAAATAACAATAATCACGCTACCGCGCTTCACTTCGTAATCTTCGCCGGCTTTCAAAATTTTGTTGCCGATTTTCAAATTCGAGATGTTGGAACAATCTTCATTGCATTCCAAATCGGTAAAACGAACAGATAAATCATCATCGGAGCCAGCATCATAAGTTGGCTTAAATTCGGTGCCGTCCACGTTTGTGACTTGCTGGCTAAAATCAACGCTCGGAGCAGGTTCTTCTTTCGGCGGAGTTTTTAGGCAAAGACAGAGAACAATCGCAACGATAATAAATATGACGCCGAATGCTACTATTCCAGCTATAATAAAAGGTTTTTTATTTCTTTTTGGTTTTGGTTGGTCGATTGGTTGTTCGGTTTGTTCTTCAACCATAAGGACTCCTCATTAATGGTTATGCTAATTAAAGTATAACAAACACCGCGCTAAAATATCTAAAAAATAAAAAAAAGAGCCTCACGGCATCTTTTTGTAAAATCTGGTGATCTCGGCGGGAGTCGAACCCGCGTTGTCGGGATGAAAACCCGATGTACTAACCGTTATACTACGAGACCAGTACACGAGATTTACTAGATATATTTTACACTACTTCTTAAAAAAGTGCAACCCTAAAGCCGTCGCACAAACCCCCTTAAGTTTATCGCAAAAACTGGTATAATAGGACCATATGAGCAAACTATTTAAACGTACCAAAATTTTGGCGACGATTGGACCGTCGACCAACTCAAAAGAAAAAATTGAAGAAATTATTATGGCCGGCGCCAACGGCTGCCGCCTCAACTGTTCGCACGGCTCTAACGAAGAGCGCGACCAGCAGATTAAATGGATCCGTGAAGCTGCCGAGAAAAAAGGTCGCTCCGTGGCAATTTTGCAAGATTTGCAGGGTCCAAAAATCCGTCTTGGCATGCTAAAAGATAACCACTTGAATCTTTCAGCCGGTGACGAGCTTATTCTCGACTATGCCATCGAAGAGCACGACGGTTCTTTGAACGTTCCAGTCCAATATAACCTTGCCAAAAAAGTCCAAATTGGCGAGCCAATCTTCCTATTTGATGGTCACATCCGCACGCACGTCATCGAAATCGTTTCCGACACTGCTATCAAGGTCTTAGTAGAGAACGACGGCTTCATCATGTCCAGAAAAGGCCTCAACTTGCCAGAGACCAACTTCGACGGTGACATCCTTACCGAAAAAGATTTTGCCGATATCGAATATGGTGCTAAATGCGATTACGACTACGTTGCTCTATCTTTTGTCCAAACCGCGCATGATATCGAAAACTTGCGCCAACTTTTGCTCGCGCACGGTTCAACCGCTAAAATCATTGCCAAAATCGAAACCAAGCGCGCTATCGAAACCGACGAATCTCTCGAAGAAATCGTCAAAGCTGCCGACGGTATCATGATCGCCCGCGGCGACATGGCCGTTGAAGCCGGTGCCGAAGTTGTGCCAATCATCCAGCGCAAACTCATCGCGATGTGCCGTTCTTATTCAAAGATTTGTATCGTCGCAACCCAAATGATGAGCTCGATGGTGGACAGTCCAGAGCCAACCCGTGCTGAAGTTTCTGACGTTGCGAACGCCGTGATTCAAGGCGCCGACGCCGTGATGCTTTCAGATGAAACCGCCAATGGTGATTATCCACTTGAGACCGTCAAAGCCATGAAGAAAGTGATTCTTTATACACAAAACCACTCTCGCATCACCACGATTTCTCACGAACCGGTTGGCCAGTATCATAGCTACGATGCAATTTCCGACGCCGCCGCTCGCCTTGCCGAGAACATCGATGCCGACGTCATCATTTGCCAAACCGCCTCTGGCGCTACGCCGATTTCGATCGCCGCTCAGCGCCCGAACGTGCCAATCATCACGGTCACGAGCGATCACCGCGTCGCCAACCAAATGGCTCTGATTTATGCCAACTCGGCCTTCGTCCGCCCGTATTCCGAAAACTACGGCCAAGCCCTCGCCGAGGAGCTCAAAGAGTCTGGCTACATCCAGCTCGCCACTGGCAAAAAAGACCTTACTGCCGTGATTGTTTCTGGTGGCAAGGACAAAATCGGTGGGACCGATACTATTAGAGTTCGCTATATTTAAAGGAGTTTTATGCGTCTTCAAACCATCCGCGATATCGATGTCAGAAACAAAGTCGTCTTGCTGCGCGCCGATTACAATGTGCCACTAGACGAGGAGCAGAACATCACTAGCGATTTGCGCATCGTCACGAGCTTGCCGACTTTGCAGTATTTGCTCGATAATGGCGCCAAGAAAATTGTCATCATTTCGCATCTTGGTCGCCCGGAAGGGGAAGACGAAAAACTTTCACTTCGCCCAGTCGCCGCGCGCCTCGCTCAGCTCTTGAATGAAAAAGTCGGCTTTGCACCTCTGCCAAAAGCTCCGCTCACAAATCAGGAACGCGTAGTGCTACTTGAAAACCTCCGTTTCGATGCTGGCGAAGAGCAAAACTCGCCAGAATTCATCAAGAACATTATCGACCAGGTTGCACCAGATTTCTACGTGCAGGATGGCTTCGCCGTGATTCATCGCGCGCACGCCTCTACTGACGCAGTCGCCAAATTCCTTCCAGTCTACGCTGGACTCTTGATCGAAAACGAAGTTGAAAAACTCTCAAAAGTTACCGAAAATCCAGAACATCCATTCGTGGTAATTATTGGCGGTTCTAAAATTGAGGACAAACAGCCGCTAATCGAAAAGTTCCTTGACACTGCCGACAAAATCATCGTGGGCGGCAAAATTGCCGCAGATGGTTACGAGGCCACAAGCGACAAAATCTACGTCGCCGAAGATTTTGATGAGGATCTCTCTGGTACCAAACTAGACATCGGCCCGCTTGCCACTGTTAAAATCGCTGAAATCTTAAAAGATGCCAAAACCGTGGTTTGGAACGGCCTGCTCGGCAAAGCCGAAGATCCAGCCTACGCAACTTCGTCCACCGTGGTTGCCGAAATTCTCGGCGAAACCGAGGGAATCAACGCCGTAATTTGTGGCGGCGACACTACGGGCTTCGTCACGGAACTCCTAACAGAACACGCCAACCTCAGCTATTCGCTAATTTCTACTGGTGGCGGCGCGGCGCTCGAATTCTTGCTCGGCCAGGATTTACCGGGTCTCAAAGCTATTAAAAAAGCTAACTAAAATTATTTACAAAATATTCGCCCCATGATATAATTAGGGGTATGAAAAAAGCCAAAAATTATCAGGAAGTTATTGGCGAGACCATCGAGCAGATGCGTCTTCAAAAAGGCTGGACGCAAGGCGACCTAGCCGAAGCCGTTGGCTCGTCACAGTCCGCCATTCACCGCATCGAAAAAGGCGGTCAGAATGTTTCTCTTGAAATGATTAAAAAGCTTTCCGACGCGCTCGGAACGCAAATTCTCTCTATAAATGACTCCGCGTCACAGGGTTTCCGCATTCGCGGCGGCAAGGAATTGTCCGGCGAAATCACGATTAATACGTCCAAAAACGCGGCCGTCGGTTTGCTTTGTGCTGCACTTTTGAACCGCGGACGTACTGTTATTCATCGTATCGCACGCATCGAAGAAGTCTATCGTATTATTGAAGTTTTGGAATCAATTGGCATTAAATGTAACTGGCGCAACCGTCGCCGTGATCTAGAGATTATATCACCGCGTGAATTGAAACTTGACGAAATGGATGTCGAGGCAGCTCGCCGCACTCGCTCAATTATTATGTTCCTTGGCCCACTTATGCACCGCTATAAGAACTTTAGCATCCCATATGCTGGTGGTTGTTCGCTCGGCGTACGCACCGTGGAACCACACCTTCAGGCTCTCGAATCTTTTGGCCTAGAAGTTGACGCTACCAAAAATAGTGGCTTCTACGACGTTACCGTTAACCAGAAAAAACTCCGCAGCAACGAAGATCGCTACATTGTTCTTACCGAACGTGGCGACACAGTCACCGAAAACGTTTTGATGGCCGCCGCACTTTATCCAGGCAAAACCACTATTGTGGGCGCCTCATCTAACTACATGGTACAAGACGTCTGCTTCTTCCTCGAAAAACTCGGCGTTAAAATTAACGGCATCGGCACCACCACTTTGACGATTCGTGGTTGCCGCCGCATCGATACCGACGTGGATTACTATCCTTCCGAGGATCCAATCGAGGCCATGTCATTTATCGCCGCTGCACTTGTCACGCATTCCGAAATCACCGTGCTCCGCGCACCAATCGAATTCCTCGAAATCGAACTCGAAATTCTCAAGACCATGCATGCCAAGATCGAACGCTCGCCAGAATACTTGGCGTCAAACGGTCGTACGCGCTTGGTTGATTTATATATCAAAAAAGCTGACCTCGTTGCGCCAATTGATAAAATTCACCCAATGCCATTCCCGGGCCTTAATATCGACAACCTGCCGTTCTTCTCGGTGATTGCCGCCGTGGCCGAAGGCCGTACCCTGATTCACGACTGGGTATTTGAAAACCGCGCCGTTTATACTACGGAGCTTTCAAATCTCAACGCCAAAGTTGAGCTTCTCGATGCTCACCGCGTGTTCGTCGAAGGTCCAACCAACTGGCGCGCCGCCGAATTGGTGGCCCCACAGGCCCTCCGCCCATCCGTCGTGGTGCTCATTGGCATGCTCGCTGCGCCAGGCACCTCAATTCTGCGTAACGTCTACTCGATTCAACGTGGCTACCAAGACTTCCCAGATCGTTTGCGCCATCTCGGTGCCGACATCTCCCCACTCACGGGTATTTAACTTGTGGAAAACTTGTGAAATAAAAGTGCAAATTTTATTTGCATTTTTATTTTGCTTATGTTATTATCAGATTACAAAAGGTCATATTAACAAAAATTAGTCATGCCAACATTTTTCTATGTTGAGCATGCCTGAGACATAAATTGGGAGAATAAACATGTCTTTTAGGAATATAAAAAAGATGAAATATTTGGCACTTTTTGTTGCCGTTTTAGCAGTTGGGGCAATTAGCTCCGGTGATGCCAACGCCGCATCAACCTTCGACACCTATACCGATGGTGATGGTGTAGTGTGGGATAGGGAAACCACGGACGATGGCGATATTTATATTGGCATTCAGTCAGTACCAAGCGGTGTTACTACGGTGACCGTACCTGCCATTGGCGATGTTGCCTCTGGTGAAGATACTTACTTCCTAGACGCTGTTTGTTCTCGTATTACAGACTGTAGCGGTGTGATCTCCGACACTGCTGCTGTGACCGTCCTCGATATGACCAACGCTTCTAAAATTCAAATTCGTAATGTCTCCCAAATGTTTAACGCTAACCACGAAGTTGAATTGATCTTTGGTGAAAATGTAGTGATTGCTGACCCATCTTACATTGATTGGTCTGCATACCACAACTGGGGTAACGCCTATGCCGGCGTCGACAATAATCCGTTTGGCAACTTGGGTGCCTTTGCGGGTATGCGAGTCAACCTCACGAATCTTGGCAACGTTAAATACATTGGTTGGAATGCCTTCAAGAATGCCACGCTTAACGCTGGCGATACAGATGTCATCATTAATAGCAACCAAACCGTTGGCGGTTACGTCTTTGCTGGCACAAACATCACGAGCCTTTCTTTTGACGCTGGCGAAATGGGCCAGGGCTTCGCAAAGGATTGTAGTAGTTTGACTAGCTTAACGATTGGCGACAATGTCACGAGGATCAATGGTTATGCATTTGCGAACGATGCCAACCTAGAACAAAACTTCAATACGAATAATATTACTGGTATTTATACCTATGCATTTAGAAACTCCGGCATTACTGGTGTAACATTTGGTGACGCCATCACGACTATCGAGGCGTACGCCTTTAGCGGCACCGACCTTGGAGACGTAAGTTTTGCTAATACTAACGTAGAATACATTGAACCATTCGCCTTCAAAGATGCTGGCATAACTTCCTTGGATCTTGGCGATGTTATATGGATTGGCAACCAAGGTTTCGCCGATAACTTAATGACCGAAATTTATCTTCCAAAATCAATGCGTTTTGCAGTACCGGCGGACGGCGGTGGATACAAGAACGCGGTCTCGGTGTTCGAACATGCTCCATTGAAAAAACTCACAATTGCTTGCGATTTGTCCGTCACGAGCATGCCGCAGGCTGGTAGAAACGAGGATAGCATTAGAAATGTCATAACCTTGAATGATGCCTCCACGTGGGATTCCATTGAAGAAATCGTAGTGCTTGCTCCATATGGTGAAAACGAAAGCCCGGCCGCAGATCACGACTACACGTCAGTTGGCACAGTGGACTCTGGTAGCAATATCCCGAACAGCATATTGAATAGCTCAAAAAACGTTATCCCAAGATCAATGTTTGCTGAGATCTCATGGACAACGAAGAAAGCAAAAAGGCTAATCCTTGACGACAGATTCGAGATTATTGGTACGCTCGCATTTAACAATCTTCATATTAGCGAGTTGCGCACAATAGATGCTGATGGCAACATTAGCGAAGACATGCGCTTGCCTTCCAGTCTTAAGGCGTTAGGTTCTCATGCTTTTGTTTACTCTTTCGAATACAGGAGCGACATGAATCAGCCAGTAGTCGAGATTAGTTCTCTCCCAGAAACGCTAGAGTTCATTGGTAACTACGCCTTCCTGCGTAATGAAGAGTTAGTAATCGATTCATTCGACATTCCGAACCTGGAATACTTGGGGGGCTATGCGTTTTATGACACGAACGTAAAAAACATCACTTTGCATGCGGCCCCAAATACAGAAGACTCCCTGTTTAAAGGCAGCCTCATGGTTGAAAGCATCACCATTGACTACGATTTTTACGGCAACAGCCAAAGTGGTCTCGCCAATCTTATCTGCCCAAACAGCGTTAAAGATCACTGTGATGTTAAGGCTGGCACTGGGCAGCTACACAATACTGGCACAAATCACCTTAGCAAAATTACCTTCACCGATAAAGCTACTACCGAGCCAAATGGCACACCTTTCCAATTCCAAGGACTCTACGTTGACGAAGTGGATCTTAGCGCAACGCCGTGGAAAAGGTTTTATGGCACCCCAGCTATATTTATAGGCATGAAAGCTCAGACGCTCAAACTCCCACATGCTCTCGAGTCAATTGGTGCGTATATGTTCTGCGGTGTCGAAGTTACTAATCCGGTAGAACTCCCGAATACCCTGAAAGAAATCGGGGACGGCGCTTTTATGGCTAAATATCTAGCGGCTGGACCAACTTATCCAGATTTGGAGTTTAACGCTGGTATTAATATCACCTCACTCCCGGAATCTATCGAAAAAATTGGCAACGTCGCATTTTATGAAAACGAGCTACTCACTGCAGACGTGAATCTGCCAAACCTTACCGAACTTGGCTACTCCGCCTTCCAAGGCACCAACGTGCGCGATGTAACGCTTAATGACGGCATCACTAAACTTGGCTACAATGTCTTCTACGATACGCCAAGCCTCCGCAACGTTACCATAGACATGGATATCTATGACGAAAACATAACTCGTATATATGATGGCTACGAAGGCTGCTATCAGCAAAGTGGTGAGGCATGTAGTGGCACTGCGGCCGAGCAGAAAGCACAGCACGACGCTAACTACTACGACTCCTTCGTCGCCACCTTCGGCACTCCAGACCATGAATATGGCACCATTACCTTTACGGAAAATGCCGGTGAGCCATGCGAAGGCCACTACAACTGCTCCAAGGATCGCGCATACTTCTACGGTCTTAAAGCAGACAAAGTAGATCTTTCTGCCACAAACTGGCAATCCACTGGTGAATCTATGTTCCAAGAATCAGAGATTGGTGAACTCATCCTCCCATCCGACCTCAAGAACTTAAATGAGGACGTCTTCTATGAAGCAGAACTTGGTGATGTTTCCATCCCAACCACTCTCGTAGCTATTCAGCCAGAAGCCTTCCAATGGGCTACTGCCAATATTGATGGTCTACCAGAAGGCCTTGGTTACATTGGCCGATCCGCTTTCTATGGCACAGATGTCACGGATAACCTCGTTATTCCAAGCACCGTAGGCCAGATTGGCGCAGATGCCTTCAATGCCGGTGATGAAGACGTGCACTACGATACTATCACCATCAAACCATCCTTCTCATCGAGCGGTAGTTCAAGTGGTAAACTCATCTTCCAGCTCTTCTGGGGTGCCGATGTGGATAAAATGATTATTACCTCCATGAGTCTCCCAGCCTCTACCATAACCGTCCCAGAAGGCCAAGACAAACCAGAATTCTATGGCATGCCAATGGACGAAGTGGTTATTACGAATCTATATACGATTACCGAAAAAGCCTTCCAAGATTGTACTAATCTCCAGAAGGTTGATATGAGTAGCGATGCTAACCTCCGCGTCATCTATGACAAAGCCTTTGTGGGCGACAGCAAACTAGACACCATCATGTTCTCGCCAGCTCTCAAAGATGAGATCGTCATAATTGGCCAGTACGCCTTTGAAGGCACCGCCTTTAAGACCATGGGCGACAACACCAAACAATTCGACCTCACCGCAGCTAAGTTTAACGCTACAGACGGCTTCGCCTTCTCTAAGATGCCACTGCTTGAAACAGTTGATGTTCCAGCAACCTTTAGCAATCTCACGGTTCCAGAAGCTACCTTTGCTAATGATCCAGAACTAAGACTCGTTACCATCGATTATCACCTAGACACTATCGATAACGCAGCCTTCTCTAACGATAACAAACTCGAGTCCATCTTTATTTGGGGCGATACAGAGATTCTAGATGAAAACCTTGCTGGCCGTGGTGGTGATGCAGTTGGCCCAGAATATGGCCCAACCATCCCAGAACCAACAGACATCTATGCCTACTCTACCTCCCGTGCAGAAGAATATGCAGCTCTCCCGGTTCGTGGTACCTTTGAAGGTGACTTCTACCCACTAGATGAGGTCCTCTACCTCACCTCCAACAAGCCAACCGTACTTCTCAACGATGACGAAACCGATTTCGATAAATCCGACCTCGTCGTCTACGCAATGCGCCGTGATGGTATCATCCTCGAGTCCGACGAATGGTCCACCTACGATGGCAACGCCTATCCACGCAGCACCTCTTCCGTTGACTTCGAACACATGGCTGAGAAGATTCAAGAAGATCCAGTCTTTGGTTCTATCCACGATACTCCAGTTCCAATGAACGAACTCGATGTCACTACTAACGTGAACTTCGAGAATATCGACTTCGCCCTCGTTCCAACCGAAGAGAATCCAAATGTGAAGAAGGTTACCCTCCTCTACAACGATAAGTACACAGACAACCTAGCCGATACGGACATCCTTCCATACCAAGAAAAGGAAGATGACGACGAAGAGCCAGCTGTCCCGGATACTGGTGTCGCCAAAGCTATGGCCACCTTTACCAAGGCCGCTCTCCCAATCGTAGCGATTGTCTCCTTCTCGCTCCTCGGTGGCGTGATCGTCTTCAAGAAACGCAAAAACTAAATGGAACTAAAAAATCCGCCTACTAGATAGGCGGATTTTTGTTCGGCGCTTGCCAAAAAGCCCAAACTGCGCTATAATAAAGACACTAATTTTTACTTGAAATTAAAAAGGAAAACCTATGAACATAAAGGAAGAGGAGCGCCGTGCTCGTCTGTTAAAGATGAGAGAGGAGCGTCTCCCAGACATCAAGAAGCAGTTCGAAGAAGCCCAGAAACGCAATTTTAATTCCAACTTTGCCCCTGGTGGCAAAGATGCTAAACTTGTGGCGAAAAAGGCCACCAAAACTGCGAAAACCACTAAGGCCAAAGCCACCAAAGCGCCAAAGCCAAAAACCGAAGCCGAGCAACGCAAGGTTAATCTTTCTGTGACCACCAAAAAAGGCGAGATGGTCCACCATCAGCGCATGCTTTCCCAGGACGTTAATGCTCAGGCTACCCAACACATTATTGGCATTCCGGTCAACAAATCCCGCTACAACGGCTACAATGGCGAACAAATCACCAACGCCAAGCTCAAAAACCTCCGCACCGATCCAGACTCCGTCCGCATTATTCCAATCGGTGGTGTTGGTGAGTTCGGTATTGGTAAAAATATGACCATCATCGAATACAAAAACGAGATGATCGTGATCGATATGGGCGTACTTTTTGCCGGCGACGATTATCCTGGCGTTAACTACATGATTCCAGATATTAAATATCTCGAAGACAACATGGCTAAAGTTAAGGCGATTTGTTTCACTCACGCTCACCTTGACCACATCGGCGCCTGCCGCCATCTTTTACCAAAGTTCGGCCAGTACATCCCGATTTATGGTACCGACTTTACAATCGGCATGATCAAAAAACAAATGTCTGAGCTTGACGACGCCCCAGAAATGAACTACCAAGTTGTCGACCCACTCAAGCATGACATTATCAAAGTTAGCGAGAATTTCTCCGTTGAATTTATTCATACCCTCCACTCGATTCCGGGCAACTGTGCCATCGTAGTGCGCACGCCAAACGGCACGATTTACGTGTCCGGCGACTGGCGTCACGAGGAAAAACCAATGGGCATCCAAACCGACTACGAACGCATCGACGAAATCGTGGCAAAAGAGGGAATCGACCTCATGCTTAACGAGTCCACCAACATTGACTCGCCGGGCCACCACCCACATTCCGAATACGACGTCGGTGAAAACCTTGGTAAAGTCATGGACAACTACGTCCACGGCCGCGTGATTATTTCTTGTTTCTCGTCTCAGATTTCCCGTATTGAATTGATTTTGAAAGAAGCTGCTGCTCGTGGTCGCAAGGTCGCTTTCTCCGGCTTTTCGATGATTAACAACGTCGAAGTCGCACTCCGCGCTAAATCCATCAAGGTGCCAAAAGACACCATCGTCAAGATGGAAGACATCATCAAGATGCCAGACGAAAAAGTTTGTATCGTCTGTACCGGTTCACAAGGTGAGCTTAATGCTGTGCTTAGCCGTATGTTGTCTGGTGCGCACAAGTTTATCAAGATTAAATCTACCGACACTATCGTCTTCTCGTCCAACCCAATTCCGGGCAACGAGCCACACGTGGTGAGCACGGTGGATGGTTTGCTCCGCGAGGGTGCTCAGGTGATCCAAAACGGCAAAACCCACCTTACGAACATTGGCCCGCTTCACCTTTCTGGTCACGCCTATTTCGAAGATCACGTCGATTTTGTCACTCGTCTCCACCCAACTAACTATTTGCCATATCACGGCGAATTCTATATGCTTGAGCATAACGCCGAGATGGCCGAGAACGTGCTTGGCATCCCACACGACCGCATTTTGATCGCGGACGATGGTGATGTAATTGAATTTACTAAGGACAAAACCATCCGTAAAGCTGGCCGCATTCATGTTGGCAACAAGCTTTATGATGATGCTGATCAGCCAGTCCACGAAGCCGTGGTAAAAGATCGTATTCACATCTCTCGCGAAGGCATCTTTGTGATCGTTTTGACTTTGAACAAGAAAACTGGTCACTTGGTAAAGACTCCAGACATCATCTCGCGCGCATTTATCTATCTTGATAATTCCGAGGAGTTGATTGGCAAGATTCGCCACTATCTCCGCGCCAAGACTGATAAGTCTATTTCTACCGACCCAGAAATGAAGGTTTTGAAAGAGGAAATCAAAGAAGACATTACGCACATCTTGTTTGACGCAACCGGCCACACGCCAATTGTGATTCCGGTCATCAACAAGGTCTAACGCTCGACTTCATGGGAAGCGCCCCTCGGGGCGCTTTTTGTGGTATAATATCCCCAGTAGCCCGGATGGCGGAACTGGTATACGCGTTCGACTTAAAATCGAATGGAGCAATCCGTGCGGGTTCGATTCCCGCTCCGGGCACCAAGTGAAGCGAGTGCACAAAATGAGCTCGCTCATTTTTGTGCCGAGCGAACGCCGGTGCCGTAGCCAGCGAAGCTGGCGTCGCACCAAGCTGGCGTCGCACCAAGCCGGCGTCGCACCAAAAATTGCGTTGATTATTTAGCGCAAGCGTTATATTATTAAAGTAATGATAAGTGTGAGTGTGAGGAAAAAATCTGTTTTTGGAGCTATGCTTTTGATTTTGGCCTGCACGCTTTTTGCGCCGGTCACCGCTCACGCCGAAACCAACGAGATCTCAATTCAATCAGTTACTTTGAGTAGCACGGAGGGCAATGCTGAAGAGATCAATCCGGCCACCACGGACGGTAAAAAGATTAGTTTGGATATTAAATTGTACGATCCGGGCGATTCAGTTACCTATACCGTAGAAATCAAGAATAATACAGACAGCAATTTCTATATCGACGACGAATCAGCCAAAACCACTACCGATTATCTGGAATACGTTTTCGATTACGGCAATACGCGCGCGATTGCGGCCGGCCAATCTAGGGGCATAAAGCTCATCGTCACATACAAAAACAAAGTCCCTGCCGACCAACTCGAGAATGACCAACGTATCGAGCTCGATTCGCTCTCGCTTGATTTCTTCGAAGAAGGCGAAATCCTAGTTCCGGACACTATCGACATTACACTGGTTATTTATTCTGTCATCGTAGTCGTCTCGGCTGCCGTTTTGTATAAGTTGTTCAAAGCAAAAAAGATTTTTGTCTGTCTAATTTTGGCGATATGCGCAGTCGCTATCATCCCAGCAAAAGCCAACGCTGAACGCGAATGTAGTATAGACGTAGAAGCGCGCGTCACGATTGACGGTAAAGAGGCTTATTTCTTGCCCGGCATGGAAGCCAATGCAAAAATGAAGGAAATCGCCGGGACCGACATATCGACCGATGGCTACAAAACACTCGACACGAACATTTTGGCAATCAAAAAATCCGATACAGAACCATCGCCGGAAAATAAAACCACCGACCACGTCGTGTCGACAAATGAGTCGTCGTATCCAATTTATATGTGGTTCGATAACGGCGACTTGTATTGGTGGAGCGAAGATCAAACGCCGGACTTAAACGAAGATGCTCGCTTCATGTTCCGCAACATGATAGGGATGCTGGACATCTCCGGTGTAGCCGATTTTGATAGTAGCAATACAACCAACATGCGTGGGACATTTGCCGGCAACATAGCTAATCATATGAACATGAACATCAGTTCGTTGAAGCCACTATCAAAATGGGACACGTCAAGCGTTGTTAGCCTGCAGGGCATATTCCAAGGGCAGGACGGACTCGTTTCTTTGGAAGGTCTAGAAAACTGGGATGTCTCCAATGTCGAAACTCTATACTTAGCCTTTAGCGCCATGTCTAACCTAACATCGTTAAAGGCTCTTACCGTTTGGAATACGGCCAAGGTCAAAGATATTGCTTTTGCGTTCGGGGATGATCCTTTGCTGACGACTTTGGAAGGTCTCGAAAACTGGGATACGTCCAACGTTGAGACTATGCAAGGTACGTTTCTGGCAAGTTCTAGTGCTAGCTTTTTCGGTGGGCTAGAAAGTCTAGAGGCTATAAAAAACTGGGACACGTCAAAAGTCACTACGATGCGTGGTATGCTACAAAAACAGGCCGCCATCACTAGTCTGGACGCGCTAAAGAAGTGGGATGTGTCCAATGTCACCAATTTTGCTAACTTCTGTTCTAATTGTATCAGCCTTAGTGACGCACGCGCCGCTAATAATTGGGACATGGCTAGCGTTACTATTTTCGACCGGATGTTCAACGATACGCCCGCCCTTAAGGAAATTAACCTTAGTAACTTCGACTTTTCTCAAGTTGCAACCACTGCAAATGCCAACCTAATCTCAAATAACCCCAACCTCGAGCGTCTCAAGACTCCAAAAATCTATCCAACCGACTCCGCCGTTAAAATTACGCTTCCAGTCACCATGTATGACGCAGACGGCAATGCCTACACCCAGCTCGACAACACTTCGCCAACCGAGATTTGGCTCACTTCCACGGCGCCGTAGTCTAGTGTGCTAAAATAAACTCATGAATATTCTTTATTGTGGCGATCAGGGAATCAAAGACGGTTTGCTCGTCTCGATTTTGTCACTCATCAAGCATGTTAAAGAGCCGCTAAATATCTACATTCTTACAATTGATTACCAAAACAGCAAACCAATTACGGCAAAAACCACCAAACTCCTGGACGAACTCGTAAAAAAACAAAATAAAAATAGCTTCGTCAAAACCATCGACGGCACCGAGGCTTTCAAAAAGCGCCTGCCAAAAGCCAACATGAAGTCGTATTTTACGCCGTGCTCGATGCTCAGGCTTTATTTAGACGAGATAAAAGAGCTACCAAAAGACAAACTGCTTTATCTCGACTATGACGTAGTTTGCCGCAAAGACCCAGCAGATTTTTACAACACAGACTTAAACAATATCGAGGCTGCTGGCGTGCTCGATATCTACGGCAAACACTTCTATCGTTATAATTTCCCAAAACGCGACTACATGAATTCCGGTGTACTGCTATTCAATATGGCCGAGTGCGAGAAGTCGAAAATTTTCCCACGCGCCGTAGAGCTTTGCAGGAAGCGCAGAATGATGTTGGCGGACCAAGCTGCGTTAAACAAAGTCATCAAAAAACGCAAACTCATGCCGCGCAAATTCAACGAGCAGCAAGACCATCCAAAGGAAGACACCGTATTTCATCATTTTTCGAACAACTTCAAATTCTGGCCAATTTTTCACGTTCAAAAGGTCAAACCATTTGAAGTCGAAAAGATCCATAAAACACTCAAAATCCACGAATATGACGATATTTTGGATGAATATCAAAAACTCAAAAACTCCCTGTAAATCACCAAATTAACAGGGGTGGAAAATCGACAAAGATTATGCTTGATTTGTGCTAAATCTTTGCTAAAATAGAGAAAGTCGCTCTTGAAGTGTATCTCTATTTACGAGGTGGGTCGGTCGTTGGAGCGATAACATTAAGGAGAAAATCGATACATGCGTATCAAACGACTCAAGCATTCTAACGAACGCAAAAAGTCAACCATTGCTCCTGCCGCTTGGCAAGAGTTTATCGAAATCTAGGAGGGAGGTTTCAAATAAAAAAGCCCGGGCAAACCGGGGCTTTTTTGTGTCTGGATGATTATTCGCCGAGCTTGGCGTCAGCGATGTCTCTGAATAGTTGAGCGAATTGGTCGGCGGTTAGGCGGCCAGAATCCCACGAAACGGTCTTGCCGTTTACTTCTACGCTGCTAGCGATGCTCCAATCAATCACTTGGCCATCGATATAGAACGCTGGCGTACCTTGCAGGTTCACGGCTTTTGCCATGCTCATATCGTTGTTGATTTTCTTTGAAATGTTTTCCGAGCTGATGTCGCTTAGAAACTTATCAAGATCACCATTGCCATCCGAAGCTTTCATGAAATATTCGTTAAAAAGTATAGTGCGTTCAGATGGTGTAGCATACTCCCATTCGGATTGGTTAGCAAACAAAAGGTCTGCGAACGGTTTCCAATAACCCTGAAGGCCAGCTGCTTCTGCAGCGGACGCAGCGGCGGTACCGTTCTTGTGGTAGCTGAGTAGGAAATTACGATAGACTACAGCGACTTTGCCATCGAGTTTTTCAACGGCGCTGTTTACGAGCGGGTTAACCGAGGCGCAACCAGGACACTGAAAATCCGCATACTCAACAATCACCACTGGCGCATCAGCCGAACCCTTCACGTGGTCAGCGATGTAACCGTTTTCTTCGGAAGCTTCCAAAATACGGCAATAATTATCGGTACTTTGATTACCGTTTTTGACAATTGCAATTCCCACCAATACTACTGCGACGACACCAAGGATGCCGGCCAGGATTTTACCCATAAATAACTCTCCTTTCGATGGTATAATTATAGCATGTGGGAACGCTTTATGAAGAAATTCGTGGCCTGGCTCGATCCGAAGTTGAACAAGTATCGTAAGCCAGCACCGAAATATACGCCGCAAACGCTGGCGGATTTTATCGATGTAATGCGCCGCACACCAAAAAGCGTCCTCTCTGCGCGCGACCGCGAAAAGATTTCGGCCGTGATGAGCTTTAGCAACCGCCAGGTCAAAGATGTCATGATCAATAAAGCCAACATGGTTTTTGTCTACGAAAAAGATTTTCTTGGCCCACTTACATTGGACCGTCTCTACAAGTCCGGCTTCTTGCATTTCCCGGTAGTCGACAACAAAGAACACGTTAAAGGCGTCATCCATACCGACGCATTAAATACGCTCGAAATCAAAAAGACCGACCGCGCCGAAAAATATCTCGATAAGAACTTCCAATATCTTTACGAAGACGATTCGCTCGACGTGGTAATCGAAAAGCTACGCAAAACCGGCTGCTTTTATTTCCTCGTTTTGAATAAAAAAGAAGAGCTGGCCGGCTTCTTTACGTTAGAGCTACTTCTAGACTATCTTATCGGTTAAATTATGGTATAATATACCATATGAGAATATTGACTAGCGAACTAAAAAATTTTTTGGGCCAAACTGTAACCGTATCTGGTTGGGTGAATTCACGTCGTGACCACGGCGGATTGATTTTTATCGATCTCCGCGACCATCAGGGAATTATCCAGCTTGTTGTCACTCCAGAAAATACCGAAGCCTTTAAACTCGCCGAATCCGTGCGCGATGAATTTGTTCTCACCGCCACCGGTACCATGCGCGAGCGCGAAGAATCTCTCAAAAACCCAAACATCGCCACTGGCGATATCGAGCTAGTCGTATCCGAACTTACTATTTTGAACAGGTGTGCACCGCTTCCAGTCAATACTCATGATGATGGTGAAAAATCTTCCGAGGAAATGCGCCTTAAATATCGCTACCTCGACCTGCGCCGCCCATCAATGCAAAATCGTCTGAAACGCCGCTCAGAATATTACCGCTTTATTCGTAATTTCATGTACGATAATGATTTTACCGAAATCACTACGCCAATTCTCGCTAACTCATCACCAGAAGGCGCCCGCGATTTTCTCGTGCCATCTAGGTTGCACCCGGGCAAATTCTACGCTTTGCCGCAGGCTCCACAGCAGTTCAAACAGCTTCTCATGGTTGGTGGCGTCAACCGCTACTTCCAGATTGCTCCATGTTTCCGCGATGAGGATCCACGCGCCGATCGTCTTTACGGCGATTTCTACCAGCTCGATATGGAAATGGCTTTCGTGGATGACGGCGAAATTGTCCGCCAAACCATCGAGCCACTTTACAAGAAACTCATTACTGAATTTGCCAGCAAAAAACTTCTTACCGAAGACGTGCCACGCATTCCTTACCAGGAAGCGATGGAAAAATACGGCGTTGATAAACCAGATCTCCGCTACGGCATGGAACTCGTTGAGCTCACCGATGCTTTCGCTAACACCGATTTCAAAGTTTTCAAAGCTCCATGTGTCAAAGCTATTTGCGTAAAAGGTGGCGCCAGTCTTACTCGTTCCCAAATCGATGAATTTACCGAAAAAGCCAAAAAAGAAGGCGCTGGTGGACTTGCCTACATTCTCTATAGCGACGGCGAAGCCAAATCCCCAATTCTCAAATTCATGAGCGAGCAGGAAATTGCCGCCGTCAAAGAACGCACTGGAGCCGAAGATGGCGACGCAGTGTTCTTTGGTGCCGACGAGCGCGCCTTGGTCAACAAAGTACTTGGCCAACTACGTATCGCTTTTGCCGATTTCTACAACCTCAAAGATCCAAACCTCGTTTCGCTTTGTTGGATCGTCGATTTTCCGTTCTACGAATGGGATAGCAAAAACAATAAGCTCGACTTTGGCCACAACCCATTCAGTATGCCAAAGGGCGGCCTCGCTGCGCTTGAAAACGCCAAGACCAACGAGGAGAAACTTGCTATCGTTGCCGACCAGTATGACATGGTCATGAACGGCTACGAAGTTGCTTCTGGCGCCGTCCGTAACTACAACCCAGAAATCATGTACAAAGTCTTTAATATCTTGGGCTATAGCAACGAATACGTCGAAGCTAGATTCGGCGGTATGTTGAACGCCTTCAAGTTTGGTGCACCACCGCACGCTGGTTGTGCTCCTGGCCTCGACCGCATCTTTATGGTGCTCGAAAACGAAGAGAATATCCGCGACATCGTGGCCTTCCCAAAGAACGGTAACGGTATGGACCTCATGATGGGCTCCCCATCCGAAGTTGACCCGGCTCAGCTCGACGAAAGCCGCATCGCCATCATCCCTGAAGACGATTAATGTTATAATTAAAAAAGCATGGGTGGTTTAAATTATAAAAAAATCAAAAAATGGCAATTCCACCGTCTCAAGACGTGGCAGATTCTTTTGATTTTGGTACCACTTTTGATTTTGGATGCTACTTTGCTGCGCATCGATCACCTTAGAATGGTCGAAATGCGCGACGCCGTCATCGCCGCCGACGTCGAAGGCGACGAGGCTAATCTTTCGCAAAAGCTCGAAGAACTCAAGAATTTTACTTTTTCACACATCGTAGTGCATATTGCAGAATCTAACGGTACTCAGTCGCTCGGCTTTGGCACCGGCGTATTTTACCTTGAACAGCAATATTTGCGCGCCGCAGCTAGGGCGCTCGACGAGGCCAAGGCTATTTTGGCCAATTCCGGCAGCGACCTCGATAGCGACATTTTCCAGGAGGCGCTGGATGTTTGTGGTTCAATCGGCTCGCACTGGAGCTATATCGAATGTATGGACGAAGAAATCTCTAAACACCCGGCCGCCGGCAACCTACTCGAC
The DNA here is from genome assembly GCA_017556795.1 of Candidatus Saccharimonadota bacterium. GTDB lineage: Bacteria > Patescibacteriota > Saccharimonadia > Saccharimonadales > Saccharimonadaceae > Nanosyncoccus. The sequence continues at coordinate 26,504 of JAFYLZ010000003.1, forward strand.
GAAGTCCGCGCCGACATTCCATCGACCGAGCTCTATCGCAAAAACTACGCTTCGCCAATCTGGGCTCCATGCAGCTCAGGCTTCGCTATCTTGGCAACTATCATCGTACTACTTATCTTGCTCTGGCGCGCCATCGTTTGGGTATTTCTAAAGTTCGCCCTGCGCTTTATGCGATGATATAATATATATATGGTAAAAGTATACACAACTACCACCTGTCCATATTGTCATGCCTTGATGGATTGGCTAGACCAGATAGGTGTCGAGTACGAAGAAGTTAACGCTAGCGCCGACCAAAGCATAACCGTTGTCCCTGTTACAGAGGTTAATGGGCAGCGAATCGTGGGCTTCGACCGTCCAGCAATCAAGAAAGCTTTAGGAAAATCCCTAAAAAAGTCTTGACATAACCCTCTCGGGGTCATAAGATAGAGATATATTAACTTAAGGAGGAAAGCTTAAATGGCTTACGAACATACCAATGGCAAAGGAGTTAAGTACTTCTTGCACAAATCAGAAGTTACTCTTCGTGGTGGCAAACCTCAAACTATCTATTTCTTCACTAAAGACGAAAAAGGTGGCAAGGGTACCCCATGCGACCTTCCTGCCGACCGTATGGTTTGCGAAAATCCTCGCAATGGCTTCTTGACCCTCAAGAAAAAATAATCATTGCGCGCAAAGTTAATTAGGTGCAAAAATGGCGCCCGTAGCGATACGGCGCCATTTTTTGTCGTGCTATAATTTGAAATGTAATGAAGTTGGCAAAATCAAAGAAAAAGATAATCCTAATTGTCGCCTTGTCTGTGTTTGCAGTGGTTGTTTGCGCTACGACGGTTACTCTACTTCTTTTGTCGCGCATCGATTATACTTTGGCGGAAAACCCCACCTATGAGGTCAATACCGAAGCCACGGTCGCTTCGCTTTTTGGCGAAATTAAAACCGGCGCCCTCGATGACCCAGACGGCAAACTCGATACGGCCACAATTGGCACAAAAACAAAAGAAGCCACACTAATCAGTCAGCTCGGCACAAGAAAAACAATCAATATTGAATATAACGTCAAAGATACGCTTGCGCCAACCATTACCGGTGATGACGAGCTGACCTTTATGGCCTCCGATGAAATTGATATTCTCGGTCATTACACGGCCGAAGATAACTCTGGACAACCGGCCGAACTTTCAGTGGTCGGCGACTATGACCTAACGGAGGCTGGCGAGTATTCAATAAAAATTGTCGCTAGGGATGCTTCTGGTAACGAAGGCTTTAAAGAAATTTTATTAACAATCACCGAGCCACCTCAGCCAGCCATCGCAACCGGCGCCAAGTATTATATTGAGGTCAATCGCGAGCAAAACGTGGTAATTGTCTATTCACGAGACCAAAGCGGTAATTATTCAAACATTGTCAAAGTTTTTGTCGCTTCTACCGGCGCAGAAGATACGCCGACGATTCTTGGCGCTTATACTATCGCCAATCGCTACGAAGCACTATTCTTGGTTGGTAATGTTTGGGGGCAATATGCCGTACAGATTGACGGTCCGTACTATTTCCATTCGGTGCCGTACTTTAGTAAGGGCGATCCGTGGGATGATTTGGAATATCTTGAATACAACAAGCTAGGGAACGGTGCGTCCGCCGGCTGCGTGCGGCTTGCAGCCATTGATGCCAAGTGGATTTACGACAACATTGAGTATGGCACCGTCGTCAAAATTTACGATTCACCAACGCTTCCGGCCGGAGTCGTTAAGCCGACCGCAATTAAAATTGACGAGGATAGCCCAAACCGCGGTTGGGACCCAACCGACCCAGACCCACGCAATCCGTGGTAAACAAAAAAGCAACTTCGTTGCTTTGTGGTTCTGTGGTAGGGGTGCCTGGACTCGAACCAGGGACGCTGCGTGTATAAGACGCATGCTCTAACCAACTGAGCTACACCCCCGCTACCCCATTTTATCATAAAATGCTATAATTATAAGCGTGAGCAGAAACAAACTCGACAGCCTCAAAATCAAAATTCGCAGGCTCGTTTTTCGCCTGAAAAACGACGTTTTTGTTGCTGAAAATACCGCACTAATTTTGGCGGTGGGTTTTTGTCTTGTTCTTACGTTTAACTCGATTAATGCGATGTCTCGCAACTGGAGCCTGATGGAGAAGCTCGGCGAGGACAAACGTAAGTTGCAGCTGCTTAGCATCGAAATTGATACTTTGGGCTTAGAGAACGATTACTATCGCACCGACGAATACCAAGAACTCGCAGCGCGCAAACTCGCAGGCAAACAACTTCCGGGCGAGCACATGGTCTACCTCCCGCAGAACTCAGACTACGCCAAGAAAAAGCACACCGAGGCCACTGCCGTCAAAACCGAAAAAGAGCTGTCTAACTTCCGCAAGTGGCTGAAATTCCTGTTCCCAAATACCTAGCCGCTTATGCTATAATATACGTATGAAATCTAAAACTTCGGGTTTTACTATCGTTGAAGTTCTCTTGTTTTTGGCCGTTAGCGCGGCTCTTCTCATGGGCATTATTTTTAGCGCTACCTCGCAAATCCACCAGCAACGCTACGAAGACGCGGTGCAGAATTTTGCTGAATTTCTCCGCACGACTTATTCCGAAGTTTCGAACCCGCGCGGCAAAGATTCCGGCGACGGTGGTGGCCGTTCCGACTATGCCATGTACGGCAAGCTCGTCACCTTTGGTGAAACCGGTGCCGACAAACGCATCAATATTTATGACGTCGTAGGCGATGTGGAAGGCGAAGATTTGGAAGGCACGCCGCTCCAGATGCTCAAAACCCTTCACGCTGACGTTATTAAACAGGATAACGGCGCCACGACACTCGTCGCTAATTCTTCCGACTATTCGCCAAACTGGGACGCCAAAATCGAAAGAACCGGCCAGGACAATCACGATCGCTACGTCGGTGCAGCGCTCATTGTGCGCGCTCCAATTTCCGGCACCATTTACACTTACACTTTGAACAACGCCACGGTCGAAGTTCAAAAAGCCATCGAAAACGGCTCAGCTAATGTGCTCAACCAAATGCTCGACAGCTTCGGCACGGACGAAGCCAACTTCTGTGTCGCCGCCGAAGGTTTCACGATTTATGGCGGCAGGCGCTACAACGTTCGCATCACCGATACCTCACACGATGCTTCTGGTGTAGAAATTATTTCGCTCGATTCGGAGGATAACAAATGCCAGCAATAAAAAGGAAACCACTCGCCAAAAAATCCGGCTTCACTCTGGTGGAACTTTCGTTTGCTGTGCTTTTCGTTGCCGTGCTCGCACTCACCGTCATCGTAATTACGATGGACCTTATCTCTAACTACAAACGCGGCTTGATGCTAAAACAAGTTAATACGATAGGGAATAGTATCATCGACGATTTCAGAGCTTCAATCTCGAGTTCATCATCCAAACGGCTTGTTAGCCTTTGCGAAGCCAACTTCTCGCAAAACGCACCAAAAGAACAATGCGAAAACGACGAAGCCTTCAGCTCTATTTATCTCGTCCGCAACGCCGACGTCACGATTAACGACGCCGAAAACCCAGTCAACGTACCAGTTTACGGCGCATTCTGCACCGGCTCCTATTCGTACATCTGGAACAGCGGCTACCTATTTGGCGACAATTACTCCGTCGCCGGCACTAGCAAGGCCACGCTGCGTTATCTAGACGAAAACGCGCAGCCGGTGAACCTGGAAGATTTCCGCCTTATCAAAATCCGCGATCCAAAACGTTACGTTTGTTTGTCTAAAGTTTCTAACCTCGGCACTGGCGCCGCGGCCATCCAGCAAACTTACGCAAAGAACACCGACCTGATTGGCGGCCTCACGTCGAACTTCGATATCACCGGCTTCAACGAGGCAGTCGCCGAAGCTCCGGTCGATTTGCTCGAAAACGACGAATACAGCGACCTCGCGCTTTATGATTTGGCTATCGTCAAACCAGCTTCCGATACCACCGAACGCAACATTTTCTACTCCGGTTCATTCATCCTGGCCACCATTCGCGGCGGCATCAACATCACCGCCTCTGGCGACTACTGCGTGACGCCGGATGATTACGACAACGAGGATTTCGAATACTGTGCTATCAACAAATTTAATTTCGCCATTCAGGCAAGTGGAGAATAATATGAAGAAACGTACCGGCGCCGCCTCATTCTACATCGTAGCAATTTCGACTTTGCTATTCACGATTATCGCGATGAGCTTTGCCGCCATCGTCATTTCCGAGCTTGCCCGCACCACCAACAGCGACCTTTCGCAATCCGCTTACGACTCCGCGCTCGCCGGCATCGAGGATGCCAAAGTGGCAATTTTGAATTATCAAAACTGTCTCAACCAAGGTTATTCCGCCGCTTCGAGCATCAGTCCATCCGCCAATGTCACGTGTGACGAAATTATTTACTACATGGAACATCCAGACTGTGACACGGTTGGGCACATTTTGAATCGCATTCCAAAAGGCGTCGGTTCGGAAGTGCTCGTGCAGGAAGTTTCAATCTCGGCCGGTGAAAACGCCAACAACATGGAGCAGGCCTACACCTGCGTCAAAATCAGCAGCGACAACCCAGACTATCGCGGTACCATCGCCGAGGGCGAAGTCACCCGCGTAGTACCAATCAAAGTCGCCTCGCCGGGCGACGTCCAGTCAATCAGAGTCAAATGGTACTCATCTGCCAACAAGCAAAAGGCCAACGCCAACCTCAGGTTCAGCCAATTCGTGCTCGCAAACAACAAGGTCGGTTTCCCGACTCTCTCGCAAAGCACCGAAGCGGTCCCACCAACCATGTCTGTGCAGCTCATTCAAACCGCATCAACCTTTGAGCTTTCGCAGCTCGACGTTTCTAATCCAAACGCCGGCACCAGCGACGGTGGCCTACTGTTCATGATTCCAATCAACAGAAAAGCCAGCGGCCATGCCGCCTACGACACTTATTATGATATCTCGAGCGACAACGCACTCCGCAGCAGCGACACGATGAACTTCGTCAAAGCCAACAGCAAAACCGCCAGCAACTTGCCGCTCGGCGTTTACTGTGGCGAGCCAGGCACCAGCGGCTTTGACCCAGAATTCTCTTGTTCGGTCTCACTCGAAATTCCGGACCCAATCGCTGGCCCGGACGGCAGCACCACCAGAAACGGCAACACCTTCATGCTAGTACTTTCTGTCCCGTACGGCCAGCCAGAAACCGACTTCGCCGTAGAAGTCTACACTGGCACCGTCTGCCAGACTTCCGACCGCCTCTCCTTCCTCAACCAAATTAATATCGACTCCACCGGCCGCGCCAACGATCTTTATCGCCGCATCGAGGCTAGAGTGGAAACCATTTCCGATCATAACCTCGCCCCAGATTACGCCGTCCAGTTGTTAGACCAGGAAACCAGCTTGCTCAAAACCCGCACCGCCTCTTCGGAAAACGGCAGCTACTAAGCCGTTTTCGCCCCTGTTAGATAGCCGCTAAACCTTGTAAAATAAGCAAAAGTGTGATATAATGACGGGTAGGAGGGATTCTCTTTAGGGGGGATTCCTCACTTTGAATATAGGGGGTGAACATTTATGTCAATGTCACCAGAAAGGAAAAGATTGGTATTTGGTGTAGCTTTGGTGATTATGCTCGCCATGCTCACATCGGTACTGGCCGTGGCTTGCCACGGATGTAACCATAAGAAGACAGAGACGACGCCTCCTACAACGTCCGACTCTGTGGTGCCGACGAATACTTCCGAACCCACAACCAGTGAGACGGAAAAACCGACCGACACACCTACACCGTCACCGACTCCGGTTCCGACGGATACGCCGACGCCTGTGCCGACTGACACTCCGACACCGGAGCCTACGCCGACGCCTGTGCCGACTGACACTCCGACACCGGAGCCTACGCCGACCAAAGCACCGAAGCCGACTAAAGCTCCGACGGAGCCGACTTCGAAGCCGACCGATCCACCACCACCGGAGACAACTCCGGAGCCACCGGTCACTACGCCTGAGCCACCACCGGAGACAACTCCGGCCCCCAGTCGAGATTACGACGCTGAGTACGATGCGGGATATAATCGCATGGTAGAGCTCGGATATATTCCAATGACTGGAGTAAGGAGCGAACACAAGTTCGAATTCTGCAACACCAATTTTACCTACAAAGGTAAAGTATGGCTCTCTGATAGTGGTAAATGGGTAGTAAAGTATTCTGCAACCGACGCCAATGATCCTGGGTCCACATACAACTACAGTAAATCTGGAACAGACTTGGTCGCGTTGATCAATGGAATTGACCATTCCTGGAGAGACTATTAAGAAGGTGACAAAAACGAAAAACGCCGTTATGACAACGGCGTTTTTTATGTTTTTATGATACAATATCAATATGAAGCGTAAGCTTTTTCTAATCTTTATTCTTGGGCTGTTGGCTTACCAGTTTTTTGATACTGAACCAACGATAGCGGCTACAGACCAATGTCTCAAAGACGCAGTGCACGGGTTTGATATGGACCCAGAAGAAATTAAAAGCGAGATGCCAACCATTGAAAAAGCCTGTGACGTTTGTCACGAAACTTTTGGTGGAGCGTTGTGGATTAATGGCTACGCAGGCAACACTCCGGATGAGGTCGGCATGTATTCTTCAACATCAGAGATTGTAGTAGATGGGGACTCAAGTGCCACCGCTACGCTTTATCTGCATGGCCAAATATACGCTTGCGGCCTCAACATTGACGCTAATAATTCTGGTGATTATGATGCCCACTACATTTATATAACTAAGAACCCACATAGCGGGGCAAGCGCGTCCACTCTTCAAGCCGACGTGGTTGGATATGTTGATAATCAGAGCTCCTTGGGTAGTGCTGAAGCCTCCGTTGACCGTGTTCTAGAAAGCGTCACTAGCGGCATGGCCAATAGATGGACGAAGCCAAAAACAGCACAGCCGATAGTGATTAACCTGCAAAAATACAAAGAGGTAGCCGACCTTGGTCCTGCCTACAGAAGAACGATAAACGGCAAAATGTATGTTTTTGAACAGTGGGAACACACGGTCAACGTCTACCGCTGTCCTGTATCAACAACGAATATTGCCAGTGATGGGTGTTGGAGCGACGAATCACAAATCAATTTGACCATCAGAAAAGAAATTCCACCTACCACCTGTTCAGGGAAACACCAGAACGACTCAGACTATTCGCAATCCGCAACCATCCCGAGCTGGTTCCTTGATAACAACGTCACCACCTATTCGTACAACAAATGTTCCGGTACTAGTATCCTCGGTACCAGACTCCGCGTAAACAACTCCACGAAAGCCGTTAGGCGTTCAACCGGCACCAACGAAGGAGCGGATACGATTTATGTCAAACCGGGCGATCAGGTCGCCTTCGACCATATGTTCCTCTCTGCCGCCCAGCCAGTCACTAAGACAATTATCGACGAAGGCTATACCAGCGTTTGGACCGGCAGGCCGGCCAGCAATTGGGAGAATTACCATCACATTACCGCCAGCGTCAAAAGCGGTAGCGATACAGCCGGTTCATATAGTTGGACCGACAGCAAGCCGATTGGTACCGCAGATAACTACACTCTCACCGTTAACTATAATTTTGAACGCGGTCACACCAATGGGCCATCTGGTAGCGGCACTAGCTATACGGTCAATACCGGTAACCTTGTCACCATGACAAACGACGGCTCCAGAACCAACCTTGGTAGCGCTACAATCGGCGACCTCAAAGTCGAGGGCGTTACTGGCGTTTCCGGTACTGTTTCGTCTGCTACTCTTAATGTTGTCGCTCCATACAACTTTGCCAACAAAGTCACCGTCAAATGGGCAGCCGCCGCCGACAGAGACAGCCGCGTGTTCGCTGGCGACGTTGTCTCGGGCATTGGTGGCACCTATACGACCGAAGCAGTCAAGAACAGCAAAAACAACGAAACCTACGCCACCGTCTCGCCAGAGTCCAAACTCCGTCTTTATACTTATTATTCAAACAGCAACGAAACCGGCACGACCATTGGCGGCAACTCCGTCGTCTCTAGCTTCGACTGTTCTAGTAGAGGCTGCGAAGAAGCCTATGCCGCAAACGATCAAAAGCTCAATTCAAGCGAAAAAGCTAACGGCGATTCCGGCGATTTCCCGAGCCGCAGCATCCAAGTTGCCGACACCAACGCCGGCAGATGGCTTTGTGCCGTGGCTACGGTCTACCCAGCCACTAGCGGCGACGGCGGCAATTATACAGATAAACAAGGCTCCCACACTTGGTATGTATCTCCATCCAAATGCGTGCAAATCGCCAAAAAACCAACGTTCCAAGTTTGGAACGGTAATCTTTACGCTAACGGCTCCGTCCAAACCAACGTATCGAAAAAGAGCGAAGTGTCTGGCCACAGCGAAATCACTACCAGTGATCCACGCGCCTTTGGCTCATGGGTTGAGCACGGCCTCATCGTTCGCGGCACCAACAATGACCTCGCTTCCGGCGCCGTCTTTGGCTACCAAACCAATAGCAACACCAACCTTAGCAACAACCCGGGCGGCCACGCCGAGGGAACTGCTCCGGCTGTTTGCAAACGCTCACCACTCACTCTCGCTAATTCTAGCTGTGTCAACCATCCTGGCGTCACCACCAACGGTAATTCCGGCGTAGTTGTCACTGAAACGGTCAATTTTGACGATTATAAGAGCACGGCTGCGCAAGCCACTTCGCTTGCAACTAACACGAATATCGCTTTGTCGTCTAGCGACAAATACAAAGACGTCAGCGGCATTCGCTACTTCTACAACAGCTCCGCGGCCGGCAAACTTTACCTTAGCGCCGACACGATTCCAGCTGGCGCCAACTATGTCGTCTATAGCAAGGGCTCGGTCTACATCACCGGCAACCTCACCTACGAAAACGACGACTATTCCGTCCCATCCGAAGTTCCACAGCTCATCATTATCACTGACGGCTCGATCTTTATCGACGGCAACGCCACCCAGGTTGATGCTTGGCTAGTAGCCAAAAGTACCGAAAGCGGCAAAGGCCTAATCAAGACTTGTTCAACGAGCGAAGGTGTCTCACAAAGCGAAGCAGAATGTTCTAAACAACTCCGCATCAATGGCCCAATTATCGCCAAAAAGCTCGAGCTCACTCGTGTCTACGGTGCCGCCACCGGCAACAACTCTGCCACACCAGCCGAAATCATCAACCTCTCGCCAGCCACTTACGTCTTTAGCCAGTCCAAAGCCACCGATGGCGCCACGCTCCGCACGGTCTATTCCAAAGAAGTTGCCCCACGCTGGTAAAACAGTTGCATTTTCGAAAACATTTGTTATAATAAGAGCACGTCGTGGGGTAGAGCAGCCTGGTAGCTCGTTTGGCTCATAACCAAAAGGTCGCTGGTTCAAATCCAGCCCCCACAACCAAAACTAGCACTAATTTACCCCCCTAAATTAGTGCTAATTTTGTTTTTAAGACTAAATTATTTCTTGCGGGTCATCATGCGGCGCGCGGCAATTTGCACGGCTTCGCCAAAACTCATTACGGCATGTGGCATCGTTGCGAGCTCACCGAGGCTCACGCGGCTGCGCACGGCTAGCGCCAATTCGTGTGCGAGCAGCACTGCATTTGGTGCTACGATCACGGCGCCAATCAGGCGGTTCTCGCGGTTTGCAATCAATTTTACGAAGCCCTTAGTTTTGCAGAGGCTTTTCATTGTTGAAGTTTCAGACAAATACACTAATTCCTTGCGATAATGTTTGTCGCGGCGGATTAAATCGTCTTCATTATAACCAACCACCGCAACGCCAGGGCAGGTCGAAACAACGCGAATTGCGCCGGTTGCGTCAAACGGCATCTTAGCGCGGTAAGCCAAGCTCGAAGCTAGGTAGCCACCCTGCATCGTAGCAAGATCGGTTGAGGACTCGCCACCAATACAATCGCCAATAGCGAAAATATTTTTGGCCGTAGTCTGGAAGAAACTGTTTGTGAGGATGCCGTTCTTTTTGTATTTCACATTGGCATTCTCAAGCCCAAGGTCAACCGCCGGTTCCGAACCGGTCGCGAGCACAATCGTATCGACGCGCACCATTTTTTCGTGGCCGTCCTTAGCAAAAACTACGCGTTTGCTAACATTGTCTTTTTCGATTGCCACTACGCGGGCGTTGGTTAGAACAATCACACCAAGTTCGTTTTCGAAATATTCGCGCATCACTTTGCCAACTTCTTCATCCTCACGCGGGAGCAACCTAGACGAACGTTCGAGAAGAGCGGTCTTTACTCCGAGCTTAGCAAAGTATTCAGCAATTTCGCAACCAGTTGCACCGCCACCAACCACACAAACAGCCTTTGGCAAACGGCGGTTTTTGAGCGCGGTTTCCGGCGTCAAATAATTCACGTAGTCTACGCCGGTAATGTTGGCGGTATTCAAACTTGCGCCAGTTGCAATGATGAAATAACGAGATGAGTATTCGCGTTCGCCAATCGCGATCGTGTTTTCGTCGATGAAATTGGCCATACCAAGAATGCAGGTCACGCCAGTTTTTTCGAGCTTTTCGTGCGCATCAAACACAGCGTTTCTAGTCAAATCTTCTTGGTGATTCACGGCCGTCGGGAAATTGAAATGCAAACTCATGCCAGAAATTCCACAATCTGCCGAATGGGTCGCTTTGTAATAAGTATGAGCAAACTTCAGACTTGCTGCGCTTGGAATATCGCGTGCGCTGAGCGCGCCGCCGAGTACTCCGCCTTCTACGATGGCGATTTTCTTGTCGGTGAGGCGTGCCAAATTTAGAGCCGCGGTCATGCCGGCCGGGCCACTACCAATTACAATGTATTCAAAATCAAATTTCTTTCCCATCTCTAAATAATTTTATCACGGTTCTGGTAAACATAGGCCAAATCGGCGTTATATTTTTTCAGCTCCGCGACTACGGTCCTTTCCAAATCGCGTTTAGTAATTATTTTTTTCTTTTTCAACTTATTGCGCGTTGCACTTACGGTTTTTTCCACGAAAATATTTGCCGCGCCAACCGGAATTCCAAGCGCTCTCGCCTCTGTTTTTAGGTCGCGGGTTAATAATTTTTCGTCAAAAGTAAAAGTCGTCATGAGAAAATCCTAAAACTTACAATAAACACTGCGAGCAGCAAAAAGCTTGCGCTTAACATGATGCGATAAAACGTGCGATTTTTGATTTGTGCGCGATGAATTTCGGCAAGGTTTTTGCGCTTACGGTAAAATTGTCCGCGCATCGCAAAGGTCGAAGCCATCGACAAAATTACGAACGTAAAGAATAGTAATGGTTGATACAAAATATTGTCACTTTCAAAGTTGATAATCTCCAGAATCACCACAACATAAACCGGCAACGCAAAAATCAATTCAAAAATTCCCGCCGTCATGCCGAGCGCAAAAACATCCGAAGGTTTTTTAGACGCGTTGCGTGCGCGGAGCGAAATATTCTTGGCCATCTTGCGCCCGAGGAAGAGCCTCGTGCCTTTGCCGCGGCGATAATAAAAGAAGAACAGGAAAAGACTGAACAGTGCCAAGATTCCGGCGATCACCCAGTAGAAAATATTGACATTGAGCAGGGGATTATCGAGCAGGAAATGATACAAAATAAAATAAATTAAGAATAAAATCACCATCGTCATCATCATGTGGCCGACGACGAAAAAGCCGCTTAATTTTAGTGTGTTATCGCGCGAGTTTTTAGCGGAAGCGTAATGATAGAAAATCGCAAAAATACTTGGCACGAGGCGGAGAAAACCGCAAGCGAAAAGCGCCAAAGTCAAAATTCCCAAAGAGGTCAAAACGCTCATACTTAAAATTATAGCACGTCGGGGGTTTACAAGCCAGGGCTCTTCTGCTAATAACGGCGCCATGACAAATCCTGCGCTACCAATCATTTACATCAAAGCCGTCAATCCTGGCTATACGGTTGATGGTAAAACCAATGTCGGAGAAATGATTGAACTTGCTAGAAACGACGATTCCGACGCTCCAATTTCGCTCGCTGGTCTAACAATCGGCTACACCAACTCCAGCGGAAATTCGGTAGACCTCCTCGAATTTCCCGAAAACAGTTGGCTGACCGGCGAGGGCTTACTCCTTCATTATTCCGGCAACGAAATGCCGGCGCACCTTTCGTATCTTAAGACCCTGGCTTTTAAGGCCGGGCCACTCACACTAACTTTAAATGGCGAGGTGATCGATTCGGTCTGCTGGACAGGGAAAGACGAGTGCGCTGAAGCATTTAGTAGTGTTCGTCCCACAGCGCTTGTTCGTAATGTCGAAGCGAACGTTTTTTCGCACCTAGAAAACTATGAGCCAAACTTCCACACGGATGACTACTACGAAGTCCCCGTACTGGACGAAACGCCGCCTCGCCAATGTGAGCGTCTAGAATTTTCCGAAATTTTAAGCTACTACGAATCGTCGTCGAGCGAACAATTTATCGAAATTTTTAATCCCACGACCGAGCAAATTTTGTTGGACGGCTGCCAAATTAAATACAAAAATAATTTACTAAAACTAGAGGGAATTATCGGCGCCGAAAAATACCAGGCCATTTATCCGTCCGACTGGCATTTTACCAAAAACCCCACGACAGAGAATCAAGTCGAATTAATCGATACCGATGGTTCCCTGGTCGACACCCTAATTTATCAAAATAATCAGAAAAAATCCGCCAGCCTGGCCAAATTCGGCGTAGACGAAAATGGGGAAGCAGTCTGGCGCCCGACCTACTCGCAGACTCCGGGCGATGAAAATGTTTACACCGAATTTCCGCCTTGTCCGGACGGCAAAATTTTGAACGAGAACACGGGGAATTGTGTAAAAATTACCACACTTCCTGCTACCAAAACCTGTCCAGAAGGTTCATATTTAAATCCCGAGACCGGGCGTTGTAAAAAATACGTCACCAAAGTCGAAACGACTTGTGCCGAAGGCTATTACAAAAACCCGCTCACGGGCCGCTGCAAGAAAATCGTCACAAACGACGGCGCATCCTTCCCTGTCGAACAGGGAGAAGAAATCCAGACCACCACAACCTTTACCGCGCTTTACGCGCTAATTGCGGTGATTTTAATTGGTGTAGCTTACGTAATTTTTCAGTTTAGGCGTCGTTTGAAACGGCTTTTTGGTAAAGTTTTTCAATCATTTCGGCGAAAACGGCGTCTCTAGATTGGTCGCCGTTGACATTGATCAGTAAACCTTGCTCATTATAGAAATTCAAAACTGGCATAGTTTTGTTGCGGAATTCCTGAAGGCGGACGTTGAAGACTTCCTTGTCGCGGTCGTCGTTGCGGTCGCCACGGTCGTTCAAAAGCTTAGCAGCGTCGAAACGTTTGATCACATCGGATTCGGAAACATTCAAAAGCACGACGGCCTTGATTGGATGTCCTGCTCCGGCGGCCACGCTAAGAACTTGGCGCTCCTCGCCGTACCAACGGCCGATCGAAGACAAAATTAGTGGATAATCGAAAAGATCCTTGCGTTCGAGATACGGCAAAACCCATGCATAAAACAAATCGGTCGGTACGAGCTGGCCGGTAGAGGTTAGGCTCTGCTTAGTTTCCTGTTCCATAGCGCGGATAATCATGCCGCTAGATAAAAATTTCGCATTTAACGCCTCAGCCAGGCGGATACCCTGAGTATCTTTGCCGGACATTGGCAAACCAAAAACGTTAATTGACCCGGTACCGAGCCACTCTTTAATTTTTGCAAGCTTTTCTTCCATAACCACATTATAGCATAAAAATACCCCTGCACTTGAAAAGGTGAGCGCAGGGGTAAGAAATGAGGACGAAGAATTATTATGCTGCATTTAACCACGACATCATTTTGTCGTGGATCTGAATAGTATCATCGGGAATCCAATAGTCAGGGCGGCGAAACCCAAAAACTCCTCCATATTCGTCGCTGATGACATACTTGCCATCGTTCACGTCGAGCTGCCAGCGGCCCAGAAGCCGCATAGTATCGGAGCCTTCCTTGAAGGCGATCAGCGAGACAACTGAGTTGTCCAAACTGAGATACGGATAAACCGCGGCGACATCGTTCTGAAAAATCGGACCGTCGCCATTCTGCTCCAAGATTGCTGCCTTGACGTTTGAATTGTTGGATGCTACTTTCTCTGATACTTTCTGCATAAACATGCCTCCTCAAATGTTCGTGCCCTGGTTTTTAACTAGGGCATTCTTTTTTCTTGAACCCGAAATTTCGAGTTCGAAGTTTTTCTATTATAAGGCAAGATGGCAGGGTTCGTCAAGGCGGTTGTGGTACGAATTAGCACTCTTGCCTTTTCACTGCTAATTTTGTATAATCAAGGCATGAAATTAACTGAGCGCCAAAAAGAAATCTTGAAAGCAATTATAGAGGAATATGCCGAAACTGCTTCCCCTGTTGGTAGCATTATGATGGCTAAACTTTTTGAAGTTTCACCAGCCACGATTCGTGCCGAAATGGCCCGTCTCGAAAGCTACGGTTTGATCGCTCAGCCACACACTTCTGCCGGTCGTGTCCCAACCGACGCCGGTTATCGCTACTACGTAAATAGTTTGAATGATGGTTCTATCGAAAATGCCGCATCGGTTGATCGCGGCACCCACGCGCTCGAAGTGCGCGTCACTTCGCAATCTCGCGCCGACGCCGCCATCCGTGGCGCCGTGGATTCCCTCGTTGAACTTACCGGCAACCTTGGCCTTGCCACCATCGGCGGCCAGCTCTACATCGCCGGCGTTTCCCGCCTCTTTGCTCAGCCAGAATTTATCGACAATGCCCGCGTCCAGGCCGTTGCCAAGTTGCTCGATAACCTCGAGCCGTGGCTCCGCGAAGCCGCTCCGGGCGAACCACTCAACATTTTCATCGGTCACGAAAACCCGATTGGCAAAAACTCCGAGGTCGCACTGATTATTTCCAAATTCCGTTCACCATTTTCTGATAATAGTTACATCGGCGTGCTCGGCCCGACCCGCCAAAACTACGGTCGCGTGATGTCTCTCGTGCGCCGTGCCGGAAATATGTTAGAGGAGGTACTATAAATGAAAAAACCGCAACCAGCCCAACCACAACCAGCCCAACCAGCTCCAGCCCAGCCGGCACAGAATCCGCTCGCGGACAAAATTGCCGAGCTCACCAACGATTTGCAGCGCACGCGCGCGGACTTTGAAAACTTCCGCAAGCAAATCGAGCTGCGCGAAGAAGCGGTCAAAAGCAACACCAAGGCTGCTACTGTGCTCAAAATGTTGCCACTGGTCGACAACTTTGCCCTGGCCATCGCCACTTATCAGGAATTAGCGCCACTGGCTAAAACTTTCGAAAAAACGCTCGCCGAGCTTAACCTTCAGCAAATCCCGGCCATCCCTGGCCAAACCGAATTTAACCCAGATCTCCACGAAGCCATCTCGATGGCGGATGGCGACGGGGAAAAGGAAATCATCGCCGAAGTGCTCCGCCCAGGCTATTTGTACGAAGGCGCAGTGCTCCGCCCAGCCATGGTGAAAGTCACCAAAGCATAAGAGTACTTCCCCTTTACTTTTTCTTAAAAGTAGTGTAAAATATACCAAGTAATTAAAGGATCTAAAGTAATGTCTGAATATAAACTATCTCTCGAAAAACGTGAACTAGTTAAAAAGAAAACTGCCGCTTTGCGTGCACAAGGTTTGATTCCATCTGTTGTTTATGGTGGCAAAGAGCCAATTCTCGCCGCTTCCGACTATGTTGCGACCGAAAAAGTTTTGCAAAAAGCTGGCTACCACTCACCAATCGATCTTGATATCGACGGCAAAAAACGCCTCGCTATCGTCAAAGACGTCCACATCGACCCAGTTTCTCGCCGCATTATCAACGTCGAGTTCGAGGCCATTTCTGCTAACGAAGTCGTTACGGCTACCGCGCCAATCGTCATCGCTAACTTCGGCGAATCTGACGCTTCCAAGCTTTATCACTTCATGTACACCAAAGCTATGGAAGAAATCGATGTTAAAGCTAAACCAGCCGATCTTCCAAAAGAAATCACGCTTGATGCTTCTAAGCTCGTGACTGTTGACGAAAAATTGACCGTCAAAGATATCGTCCTTCCAGAAGGCGTTGAACTCGCAGACAAAGAAATCGATCCAGAACAGGTTATTATCAGCCTTTACGACCCAGCTGCCGAAGCTGCCGCTCGTGAAGCCGAAGAAGCCGCTGCTGCCGCTGAAGCTCAAGTTGAAGCTGCCGATGTCCCATCAGATAACGGGGAAAAACCAGCTGAAGAAGAAGCTCCAGCTGAAGGTGCTGAAGCCTAATTTTAGGCTGACAATTCTTCTAGTCGTTCCAAACTAAGACAAGCGTCGAGATTCGAATTCTCGACGTTTGTTTTTGCAAACTTCAAACATTTCTCTGCTGGCAAGCCAAGCAACATGCCACCGAGAATCGTAGCTGCGAGAATCGAATAAACCGAAAGATGTGTCATCAAATCAGCGCGCGGCGTCTCGAAGCTCTGAGTAATTCCCCGGTATTTGATGGCATTTTTGCCAAGATAAACGATGTTAGAATGCTTGAATTCGAGCGCGCGGTCTTCGACAAAAACCAAATCAGCGCGCTTAGCTAGCTCCGCCAAGGCCTCGGTTACAGGGGTCTTTTTGAGATGCACGATTAGTTTCGTGGTCGGGTTAGCCTCTAGGTAATCTAAAATCGGGCGGCTACTTTTGAGATTGGCCGAACGGTCTACAAAAATGCAATCGACCGGCCCACCCGGCGCTTCAAACTTCGTCGCCTTCTCAAAACTTGGCGCAAAATATGCAGTCTGCTCATTAGCGACCAAAATATAGCGATAAAGATCGGTCTCGGAAGTTTTCTCAAATTCGATGCCTTCTTCTTCGGTGAAACGAATTTCCTTTTTCACAAAAGAAACGTCCTGCTTCATGCGGCCCAAAATTTCTAACGTGATTAATGCCCCACCCAAAGTGCTGGCGCGACTAAAGAAACGATGCTCACTGGTGTTGAAGCCGATGTCCAGCCATTTGACGCCGTCTTCATCGGTTTCAAAATTCTCGGCGCGTTCGTCGATATTCAAATACACATCTTTAAAGACATTGC
This sequence comes from Candidatus Saccharimonadota bacterium, assembly GCA_017556795.1. GTDB lineage: Bacteria > Patescibacteriota > Saccharimonadia > Saccharimonadales > Saccharimonadaceae > Nanosyncoccus. The sequence goes on from JAFYLZ010000003.1 coordinate 43,568, forward strand.
CCACGACCAAGACTTTCATGCTTCTATTTTAGCATAAGTGTGATAAAATAAACCTATGAAAACTTATGTAGTGGGCAACTGGAAGATGAATTTTACCGTCGGGGAATCATCAATTTATCTTCACAAACTCTTGAAAAACATCCCAAAATACCGCGATCTCGAAGTCGTGGTTGCGCCTTCTACAATTGCCCTGCAGCCGTTGTCGCTCCAGGTGGACCGCCACATTTTGAAGCTGGCCGCCCAGAACGCTTTTTACCGTGATTATGGCACTTTTACAGGGGAAACCTCGTTTGCACAGCTGAGGGGAATCGTTGACTATGCGATCATCGGCCATTCCGAACGTCGCCACATTTTTCACGAAGACGACAAATCGATTCAGAAAAAAGTTGCCGCCGCCGTGCGCAATCGCATTGTGCCGATCATTTGCGTTGGCGAGACCGAATCCGAGCGCGCTTTTGGCGAAGATGCCGATGTAATTCGCGACCAAGTTATCGGCAGCTTGCTCGATGTTTCTGCCGAAGATTTGGATAAAGTGATTATTGCCTACGACCCAGTTTGGGCCATTTCCTCAAACCGCGCCTGCCGCCTGGCTACCCCAGACGAAGTCGCCGAAGCGGTCAAATTAATTCGTGAAACTTTAGCCGAAACCTATGGCAAAGACGTCGCTGCAAATACCCCGATTTTGTTCGGCGGCAGCGTCAACCCGTCCAACGCCGGCGCTTACCTCACCGTCCCTGGCGTGAACGGTCTTCTCATGAGCAACTCTAGCTTGATTCTCAGTGAGTTCACTGATATAATCAAAACAGCTAAAAGAGTGCAATCATGAATCGTCGTTACATAGATTTTGTCCCTCATCAAGGCGCGCCAAAGAGCCGCTCCGAAAAACCAGCCACCGAAGACGATTTTGATACCACCGAAACTTATGTCTACGAACAAGTCGAAGTCGAAACTCGGCCAATCGTAAAGATTAGGCGTTTTGATGATTTTGTCTCTGTTCCGGTTAGGAAAAAGGCTAAAAAACCAGTCGTAAAAGAACCAGAACCAGAACCAGAAAAAGATCTCAAAGAAGAACTCGAAGAAGAGTTCGCAGACGAGCCAGTCGAGGAACCAACCTCGGAGGCTAATGATGCCCCGCTCGACAACAAGCTCACCATCGAAGAAATCATGCGCGCAAGGGAAGCAGAGCAAAGAAAAGCTCAAGAGCTCGACGAGCCTGCTAGCGCCAGCTACGGCCTCGGCATGATCGAAGATTACACCCCGATTGACGCCCGCAAGCCGGCCTTCATTAATGCTGCCGCCGTCGAAAAACGCCCACTTTCAAAGGGGCGCGACGAAGAAAAACGTCCGAGCGTAGATCTAGAAGACGAACTAAAAATCGCCAAATCCGAAGATTTGACCAAGCGCAAAATTGAAACCGAAAAAATCCCAGAAGTCCCGATGACTAAGCCGGACAATGAATTTAAGAAACCAAAATTCATCAATACTCATCTTGTCGAAAAGCGTCCGCTCTCAAAAACCGATTATCGTAACCGCACCCCAATCAATGTCGCCGAAGAGACCACTACTTCCCCGGTGACGATTATCGACAAACCTGAAAAAGATTCTCGCCTTGGTTTTATTATTACAATTATTCTCACGATTCTGCTCGGCGCAGCCGTCGGCGCTGTCGCCTTTCTCTTGATTCCGCATTAATTTCTTGTTATAATAAGCTAGCACCGATGGCGGGAATAGCTCAGTTGGTTAGAGCGTCTGATTGTGGTCCAGAAGGTCGCAGGTTCAATTCCTGTTTCCCGCCCCAGCACATGCGAGTGTAGTACAGCGGTTAGTATACAAGTTTTCCAAACTTGGGATGAGGTTTCGACTACCTCCACTCGCACCAAAGAATGAAAAAATGAGAGCTTGCTCTTATTTTTTTATTCTTGGAAGTGAGGCCGAGGGAGATTTTCTACCTCCACTCGCACCAAAGGTTTCGCCCGCCGCAGGCGGCCAGCGAGCGTCCTACCCCCGCCAAAATATCCCGCTTGTGCTATTATAGAAGTATGGAAAAAACTTTTGATTTCTTGAAAAACCAAACCCAAGTCAACTTCGTCTCGACCATCAACGGCGACAAACCAAGCTGCCGCCCATTCGGCGACCCGGTGCTGTTCGACGGCAAAATTTACTGCATGACCAACGCCAACAAAAACGTTGCCAAGCAAATCGCCGCCAACAACAACGTCTGTATTGTGGCCATCAACGGAGACAATTGGATCCGTATCAACTGCAAACTGATTGACGACAGTGCCAATCTCGAAGCCAAAAAGGCGATGATCGCCGAATTCGAGTGGGCCGAAATGGCTGGCTACACCCTGGACAACCCAGATTTTAAGGTGTTCTACTTGGCCGAAGCCGACTCGATGATTTACGACGAAAACGGCACGATTCTCGCCAAAGAAGAATTTTAGAGTGTAAAAGGAGGTATTTTTATGGAAAAAGAAGAAAAAGTAGCTGCACCAGTGCCCGCCCCAGAGGCCGAGCCAAAAAAAGCCGAAAAGGCCGAAAAACCTAAAAAGGACAAAACCAAGAAAAAAGGCAAAAAAGTCCTGCTCGCCATTTTGATCATTTTGCTGCTCGCTGGCATCGGCGTAGGTGTTTGGGCCGGCGTTACGGGCAAACTCGATTTTATTTTTAATCCGAACGACACCTCAAAAACTGAACTCAAGCGCACCGAACCAGTCACCGCCAAATCAGAAGGCGTCTATATTACTGATGTTTCTGACGTCGTCGACGCAGTAATGCCATCAATCGTCGCCATCACCAGCAAAACCGTCATCAACTCTGGTTTTTACGGTCCGATGCTCTACGGCTACGGTTACGGCGGCAGCTATGTTGCCGAAGGCGCCGGCTCTGGCGTGATTATCTCTGAGAGCGGCGACAATATTTTCATCCTCACCAATTATCATGTCGTCGAAAACGCCAGCGAATTGTCGGTCCAATTCATTGACGACAAAAGCTGCGACGCTACCGTCAAAGGCGTATCAAAACGCCGCGACATCGCCATCGTCTCTGTTAGCAAAGAAGCTATCGGCTCCGAAACTTTGGCCAAAATCAAAATCGCCACCACCGGTGACAGCAACGCGCTCAAAGTCGGCAACGGCGTGATCGCTATCGGCAACGCCCTCGGCTACGGCCAATCCGTCACGGTGGGCGTAGTTAGCGCCCTTAACAGGGAAGTAACCACCGATTCGTACGTGCAAGACATGATCCAAACCGACGCTGCCATCAACGGCGGCAACAGCGGCGGCGCCTTGCTCAACAGCAAGGGCGAAGTCGTCGGCATCAACTCTGTTAAATATTCATCCAACTACTCCAGCGACTCCAGTATCGAGGGCATGGGCTTCGCCATCCCGATGTCCGTCATCGCCCCAATGCTAGAAAAGCTGATCGGCGGCGAAGACGACGAGGGAATCACGCTCGGCATCGAAGGCTACATGACCACCTCTGGCGCCATGTCCGGCTACAAACTGCCAGACGGCCTCTATATTTCCGCCATCGCCCCAGGCAGCAACGCCGCCAATTCCGACCTCGCTATTGGCAACATCCTCACCCATGTTGACGGCTCCGAAATCACCTCGATCGACAGCCTCAAAAAGGTGCTTAACAAAAAAGAAAAAGGCGACAAAATCGTCCTCAAAGTTAAATACACCGAACGCGCCGAGTACAAAGAAAAAGAAATTGTCATTACTTTGAACTAATTTCACCCCGTTTAGCAGCGCCCAGCAGCTATCGCCAAGGCGCTGTTTTTATGTTTTTAATATTGACATTTTAACTTGTTTGTGGTAAAATACGAAACAAGTGGGCGGTACATTAAGAACCAAATATGTTAGCTGATCGCATAATTTCTTTTGATGTGCTCCCCCAAAATCTAAGTAAAGGAGGTGGCTATTATGTCACCATCGTTCAAGAACAATAGGGCAAAGGCAGCCGCAGCTGCCAAGGAAGCAGAAGCAAAGCAGAGACAGGCAGAAGAGGGAGATAATTCCACGATGCCAAAGTCCAAACCTGCTGAAGATCAAATTGACGAGATTGGTGACAATCTCGAAAAGGAGAAGGAGCAGGAAGAGAAACAGTCGCAGCAGCCCGGTAGACCGGGGAACAACATCCATAAGGAAGATAAGTCTAAGTCCAAAGAGGACAAAGACAAGTCTTCTTCTAAGAAGGATGAGAAAGAGATGGACTGGTTCTATTGTGATGGTGAAGAATTTCACCGGCAAGAACTCGTCTATCTTGGTTCTCAGAAGCCCGCAGATGTAGCCAACATGATTGTTGAGCTGGATCTCGATCCGGATAGGGTTCTCGATTGCGAATGCACGAAAGAACCGGCTATCCGTCAGGATGGAACAAAAGTACCGATTCCGGTACTTAAGAAGCAGACTTTCAAGGAATTTATGGGCGGTGCCGTTCCAGAACTTGTTCTGGAAGACAAAGAGTACAAAAATGTACTCATTAACGCAGTGAATTCCACGAGGCAGCGCCCCGTCATTCTGTCTGAAAAGACATTGGCATTGGGCGACGAGACCCTCGAGAGGCTCCAGCCTGGCTTTATGGCGTGCACAGCGTCATTTAAAGTTAGGAATGGAAAGCCTATATGGCCATGGAATCCTTCTTGATCAGCTAATAAATTTGGGGAAGCCCGCGACGAAAGTTGCGGGCTTCTTCATTTTACCATAAGCGGAAAATATGTTCTTAATATTGACAAAAAAGCTAAAGTGTGATAAAATGTATATAGTCTAAGTGAGAGGGCTGACCCCTGTTACGAGGATGACCATTAACAACCGAATCGTCTCAGATTTCAAATTTGGAATCTGATTTGCGCTTAGAACAGAAGAACTTAGAGGACTGTCTACCCATAGGTAGACCATTATATGTACAGAGAAAGAAGGAATATATATGTTAGACATGTTAACTTTCATAATCTGTCTGCTGGTTATCGCTATTTGCGGAGTTATCCGCTTTAATGATAAATACAGAGACGAAAACGGTGTGCTTGTGGGATTAATTGTTCTCGCAGCAATTTTGTTCGTAAGGCCGAAGTTTATCACTAAGTTCCCCTTCAGCATTATCGGTCTGTTGGGGCTAGTGGTTCTCGTAGCTGCATGGTTTCTCGTCATAGAGTTTTCTGCTATCGATGGCTACATTGATGTAGTTAAAGAAGAAAGAAAACAGGGAGGCAAGATTGAGGAGGTGTTCGTAAGAAACGAAAGACAGTGTCCGCGTTGGCTGGCACTTGGTCTGGTCGAGGCTTGCCTTTTAGGCGGACTCGTCTTCTGGACAAGAGTATCGAAATGGCACTTCTACAAGAAGTACAAATTCATCACTTTTGCCTACGATTTGTTCTTATGGGTACTTGTGCTTGGTGCAATCGCCGTAGCTGTCTATGCTATTTACTATGCTTTTAAAAAGGCATGGAACGGTGGTATCAAGAAAGACATTCAGGACTTCAAACAGGCCCCTAGAGACCGCAAGATGATGGCCATTCTTGGCATCATCGCTATGGTCTTCATGTTTGCTACCGGCGGCAAGTTCGTCAAGGCGAAGCTGCGTTGCCCAAAATTTACCGGTTTCGGTAAAGTGACAACCATCAGCGCCAGTCAAGCAAACAACAACCAGAACAAGACAGAACCGACGAACGCAAAAGCAGCGGAGACAACTCCGAACCCGACACCAACCGCCGCTCCTAAAGAAGAACCTACTCCTGTAATTTCAGAGGAAGAGGTCACCGGCTACTCCGATGAAAAGCTTCTCGAAGCTTTTGGACAGCCGTATATCTTTAAGGGCACTTCCACACTCACGAGTTTGGAAGACAGGGTGAAAGCCACCGGCGTCGTCGACGCAGTGACCTACGACCTGAATGACAATCAGATCTACAAGGAGATCCTTAGTAATCCGATTTATCTTTCGGATGTAGCACTGTGTTGGGAAGAGGCCGGACTCGTTGGAGACAGCGATTGGTTCAAAGAGTTTAAAAGCTCTTTTGATCCTGCAACCACCAATTGGTGGTATCGCTGGGTGGAGAAGTGTCCGGATGGAAAATACAGAGTAACAATGGAGTATCACCTCATTGCATGCAGATTCTGCTGCATTTGGGGAGGTCTCCAGTATGTTGATGTAGCAGAGGCTAACCAGGTAACCGTGAAGGTTCACTTCCCGCTTAACGCGGAAATGGAAGTGGCGTTCAGATCGGAAACGATCGAGGGTTATCCGTGGTGGATCTACGAAGCCGTATTTAAAGACGGTAGAGTAGTTCAGCTGGGTATCAATCAGCTTGATTATCGCTGGGCAATTATCACCCAGATAAAGATCAAGCGTGATCCGACACCCACGCCGACAGCGACTCCGACGCCACCGAAGGATCCGCCGACGAATTCGCCGACACCTACTTCGGCTCCGACGCCGACCGAGACGCCTACGCCGACACCGGTTGTAACTTCTACACCGACGCCGACAGCGACTCCGACACCGACACCTTCGCCGACGCCGACACCGACGCCGACAGCGACTCCGACACCGACACCTTCGCCGACCCCGACGCCGACTCCTGAGAAGGATCCGGCAAAACGCCCGACCGACGGGCCGGGTGGTGGCGGCTTAGTTGGCACGCCTACACCTACTCCAAAGCCGGAGGAAACTCCGGTTCCGACCGCGACACCGCAGCCTCGTCCGCCGCGGATCGCGTATTAAGCGCAAATTAAATTTTGGTCTTGTAAGAGACCCTTTATCAGGACGAAATGCACTTTATACACCGTGGTGGCAGCTTACACTGCCATCGCATTCCCATAAAAGATTTGAGACTGAGACGATTCGGTTGGATGGTTAAGACGAAAATTAACAATTCGGCTAGTAAACATAACCAGACCAACCAGCTGGCGCGACTTCGGTCGGGCTGGCAACCAATTATTAACTTTAAATTTTCAATATTTATCAAAGTTTAACGAAAGGATGTTATGAAAAACTTTTCTAAAATCATGCTTGGTACTGCTGTAGCTGTTGCTACTACCGGTGCCGTTGCTCCAGTTGCGAATGTCTCCGCTTGGGGCGACACTGAAGGTGGCCGCCAAGGTTACACCCTCGAAGAAATTAACAACGGCGTTCTTGGTGACAAGATCGTCTTTAACTCTATTACCGATGCTACTACTACTGGCGAAGATGGCCAAGTTTATAGCCTCGGTGACGAACGTAACTTCGTTCGTGCTCGTTTAAGTGGTTCTTCAGACTTTTGGTCTACTGATGAAATCACTGTTGAAGATGGCAAAGAATACGTCATTAGCCTTTATGTTCACAACAACAACCCTAAAGGTGAAGACGCTATCGCTAAAGATGTGAACGTTCAAATCAGCGTTCCACACGCCACTTCTAACTCGATCGAAATCAACGGTTTCATCGATTCTTCAAACGCTACCCCTGGTGAATACTGGGACAACGTGATCTTGAAGAGTGCTGATGGCTCTGAATTCCATTTGGAATACGTTGATGGTTCTGCTTTCTGGGAAAGCAACGGCGCTTCTAACGGTGCCCTTAGCGATGATATCGTTCGTACCGTTGAAGGTGTCAAGGTTGGTTATGATTCTCTTAATGGTGAAATCCCTGGTTGTTACCAATACAGTGGTTACGCTACTATCCGCGTTAAAGCTGTGTTCAACACTCCAGAAGATCCAGAAGAGCCAAAAGAAGACACTCCTGAAACCATCGTTAAAACTGGTGCCGATTCTATCGTTGCCGGTGCTATCGGTGCAGGTGCTGTCGTAACCGCTCTTGGTTACTACATTGCTAGCCGTAAACAATTAATGTAAGACTAGACCGCTTCACTCTTAGTCTAGCTGGTCTAGACGAACACAAGAAATCCCCCGCTCGCGCAAGCCTGCTGGGGGATTTTTTGTGGTTTTTTCTTGCCATTTTCTTGCCATTTTTGAAAATGCTTATGGTATAATTAGAGCATAAAGCTACGTACGTAAAACAGTTCAAAAAACTGATAAAATTATGCATAAATTTAGAAAGCTCAAATTTGCTGCCATCCTCGTGATGATTTTCGCGATTTTCGCGAGCCTTTTGCCTGCTCCAGCAATGGCCGAAGAGAACGACAACGGTGCTGGCGATTTGACTAAGCGCATTTTGTACAACATGCTTAGCGATTGTTATCGTAAAGAGTACATGAGTTCAACGATTAAACTTGGTGCCGTTGACTATAGCGGAGAACTTGGATTCTATAAGGACATTGAGTCTATCTTCGAAGAAACCAAGGATCATAGTCTGAAAGATGCTACCGGAGACGAACACTTTATCACCAACGACGAAGACGAAGTTGAGGACTCGGTTTATTGTAAAGAGGTTTTTGCTCGTATCTATGCACCGAATACGACTCCTGTAATTACTGTCGACGGCCGTACTAATCAAAGGATGGGTGACACCGATGATACGGTGAGAGAATTTTTGAAGAAACTAGGATATGAAAAAACCAGAACGGATCAAGCGGCATGTGTTATCTACGGTTATCAAGTAGGCGAACGCGGTAAAGCCGAACCAAAAGCCGGCGCCGAAAAACATCCGCAAGGGGCCATATGTTGGTCGGATATCACTCAGCTAAGCAACGTGGACAACACTTTTATCAAGGCGTCAGCACACACACATTCTTTCCCAAGCATAACATTTGATTTTTACAAATTACCAGAGAGTCCAACCGAGGCCTTTGCTGATGATACTGGGGGCGACATTTTACAGCTATATTTGTCTGGATGGGCAAATCACTGTGAAAACTATAGCGATGGATATGCGGATGCGCCAAAGTTCCACATCATGTACAACGAAGAGATAGAGCCACATTTTGGGGTGGAGGCCGATGGTGAAGGTGGAAGTTGGTCCAACGAGGCCCTTAATATTGGATATTGTGCAGTAGGCGAGGAGAATCACTTCTTCTATGTTGAGACATATATTCCGCCCAAAGACGGCGCTTGGGAAGTCGGGTCAGGGTTAACTGTCGAGCCCGCGCCAAAGGTAACCGTTTCGTCAACCTACCAACTACCAGGCAGCGCCGATAATGTTCTTTGGTACCGTGACGCTTTAGAGACTGCGCGCGCAACATTAAGCAGCAACGAATATGCTGCTGATACGCTTTATTTGGATATTAGTTGGCAACTCGTATATAGCTTATATATCCACTATTTAGTAGACTACTATGGCGTCCAAATCAATATGGGTGACTGTGCTTCCGAAACGGATAGTTCGCAAAGAATCCCGTTGTCGGTCGGTGGAAAAACACGTTTTTGCAAAGTGGTCACAAAAAAGTCTGAACATAAAGACGACAAAGTGGCGGTCTTTGCGAACGACTCAAACGATGGCCAACACTCCAACACCACGCTTAACACGGTCGTGGGTTTTGATGATTTGGTGAAAAAAACGCAAGATGTATATACGAACAATCACGACAAAATTACCAAGTTGGCAGAAGTTGACACTAGTAACGGCCTCATTAAGGACCCATTCCCAACACTCAGCCGCAGACGCGAAAATATTTTGACCGACAGGTGCTACGTGAGTGGGGGATCTCAGGGTTGGATTCTTTGTCCGCTCATCCAATTCGCTGGCAATGCCATGGCAGACCTTTACGGTAGCGTCGCCAAGGACTTCCTCACTATCGAATCAAGCCTCTTGCAAACCGGCGGCAACAACGAAAACAGTGGATCCGGAACCTACCAAGCCTGGAGCCAATTCGTTGGTTTTGGCAATATAATTTTGATCATATTCTTGTTGGTGATTATATTC
>JAFYLZ010000002.1 GCA_017556795.1 Candidatus Saccharimonadota bacterium
AACGCTAGCCCTAAAGCTATTTCGAGGAGAACCAGCTATCTCCGAGTTCGATTGGCATTTCACCGCTAACCACAAGTCATCCAAGCACTTTACTGCGTACCCTGGTTCGGTCCTCCACTGCGTGTTACCGCAGCTTCAACCTGCTCATGGTTAGGTCACCCGGTTTCGGGTCTAATCCTACCGACTTGTCGCCCTAATTCAGGCTCGCTTTCACTGTGGCTCCGTCATCTGACTTAGCCTCGCCGATAAAATTAACTCGCTGGATCGTTCTACAAAAAGCACGCCGTCGCACGGCGGAACACAATCTACAATATCTATTATAAACTGTGTTCCACCGTGTTCCGACACCTTGTAGGCACTGAGTTTCAGGATCTATTTCACTCCCCTCCCGGGGTTCTTTTCACCTTTCCATCACTGTACTAGTTCGCTATCGATCAATCAATATATTTAGCCTTGGCAGGTGGTCCTGCCAGATTCAAACAGGGTTTCTCGTGCCCCGTCCTACTTGAAAAAAGATATATAAAGCCTAAGACCGTTTCGCATACTGGGCTTTCACCATCTTTGGCGCTCCATTCCAGAAGCTTCCGCTACGATCTAAAGGATTGTATCTTTATCCACTCAGTTAACGCTGTTGGTTTTTATGCTGAACAGCCGTAAAGCTACTCAGCATAAAAATTATCTTATTTCGCAACCCCTTTAATAACTCAGGTCGTTAAACCGTTAGGTTATCTTAAGGTTTAGGCTGTTCCAATTTCGCTCGCCACTACTTTCGGAATCGTTGTTTACTCTTCTTTCCTCAACCTACTAAGATGATTCAGTTCGGTTGGTTCCCGTTTTCTACCCTATGTGTTCAGGTAGCAACAATGTAACATGACTTACATTAGGTTTCCCCATTCGGCAATCCCCGGATCAATTCTCGTTCTCAGATCCCCGAGGCTTATCGCAGAGTCCTACGGCCTTCATCGGTATTGATTGTCAAGGCATCCACTATCAGTGCCCTTAATTACCTTTTTATGCATTGACATAACTAGCAATCGAAATTCGATTCCTAGCTCCGTCTTTAAAATCTTTTCATCGTTAATTCAAATTGTTAATTTTGAAAGAGTCTTAAGAAACTACTCTTGAGGCGTTAAAAGCGACCTCAAAAGATTTCCTCGCTTTTTCTTTATCTTTTACAGAGGTCGCAAAGAGGGCGACTTGTTCAACTGTGAGTAATTATATCGCACCTGTTGAAAAAATGCAAGGGTTTTTTTTAGAGATTTTTCAAAAATTAGGCTAAAAATCGATATTTTCCCTCATCCAAGAGAGAAAATCGTCGTAATTATTGTATTTTTCGACGTCATTTGCGGCATCGGAGTCAAGATAAGCTACGATTTTCCCTTTTGAGACGATAAAGACGGTTGGCGGGTACTGAATCGCGTCGCCGGTAGAGGAATTGGTGAAATTGGACCAGTTTATATAATAATAGGAAATTTTTTCGGTTTCAGAGAAGCGATCGATAAAATCTAGAATATCTGATGAGCAAGCAGTTGCGGCGCTGGCCACGATAAAGGATTTTTGCTGCTTTAAGAGTTGTTCGTATTCCTCTGTATCGATTGGGGTTTCCCCGGCGGCACCATAATATTCTGCGTCAAGACGGGTTTTTCCGGTGCTCGTAAGGGCGAGAATGAAGGCCCCAGAGAGGGTGACTGCCGCGATCAGTACGACCGCGATTAGGAATAAATACTTTTTTTGACGCTTTTTTGCCATATATTATTTAGCCGTTAAGGTTGAAAAATCGATGTTATGATATGGGACTTTGAAGAAATCGTAGGCAACTTTGCCGTCGCGCTCGGTTTTGACGGCGACATTGTTTTTGCCCTTGTAAGACCAGTAACCACCGACGTTGAAGATTTTTTCTTCGTTCCAGCCAAGAGAAACTAGGAGATTTTTGGTCATGCCGGCATAGCCACCACCGCCGCACATCAGGAAGATGTTTTTATCTTTCGGGAAGAGAGCCTCTAAGATATCCATTGATTCTACATAGTTTGCGACATATTCGCCGTCTTCATTCTGACTAAAGAGCGTGGTTCCGGTATAAGAGCTACCAACGGCCTCTGGCAAACCGGTCGCCGGGATAAGATATGGCATAGGCACCACTTCGAAACCTTTGATAAAACCAGAGAGATAGGCGTCACCACCGATGGCTTCGTAGTTGGCTGGGTCGATTAGCATGCGCATATCGCGATAAACCGAGTCGGAACGCCCGAGGTAATCGTCGATATTTGATTCGTTGATGTTTTTGTCGATGCCAAGTTGGCCGCGTTCGCCTTCGGAAACTTGTGGTTTTGGTAGAACGGCCAATCTTTCAGCCGGGAAGAGATAGCGTCCGGCCAAAAATGTACACACGGCGATCAAAATTGCCGCTGTTACCGCACGCCAAATATATTTTTTCATTTTTTTCATAACTCCTTTTCCCTATTATATCACGGTTAGCGACCGCCGCCTCCGCCGCCGCCGGAGAAACCACCTCCGCCGCCGCCAGAGAAGCCGCTACCACCACCAGACGAATAGTGGGTGGAGTAGCTGACGAAGCTCGAAGCGCTGTGCAAAGTTTGGCTGACCGTGTAGAAGGCTGCAAAGTTATTAACGTGGTACCAGTCTGGCTCTTTGATTTCTCTGATTTCGCAGTATTTCTCGAGTTCTTTCATCCAGCTTTTTTCGACGCCGAAGAGCGCAGCATAAGGCAGGAGTTTTTCGTAAATTTTGACAATTCCCTTGTCCGAAACATCGGCGCCCTTGACGCTTTGCAAGAATTCCAGACGATCTTTTTCGGCCATGCTGATGTAAAGTTTTAGACCGTCCATGTAGCGCGAAGCAGCCAAGCCTTCCATGGTGTGGTGTTTGACACGGGCGGCACGGTGCGAAAGGGTTAGACTGACAATAACAGTGATGAGAACATCGGCCAACACTACGATTAGCGCCGGTTTGGCGAGCACGTAAAGTGTGCCGTCGAAATAGACTTCGGACGAATCGTTAAATAGTACTAGGCACATGACGACGATGAGCGGCATAAAGAAGCTGACTCCGAAACTGAAAAGCATTAAGAGTGCTACGAAGATAGAGGTGGCGTTGCTAAGTTTGACGCCGGTGAATTTGCTGTCGACGAGTTGGTCTTTTTTGGCTCGAGAAATACCGGTGTTGCTGAATTTTTTGCCAAGTGCCACGAGCGACGAAGTGGCGGTGTGCCTTTTGATTTTGATTTCTTCGTCTTGCTTAAAGTCGGAGCCGCCGTTGACGATTTTGAGCAAGGTCGCTTCGGCTTCGTCTAGGCCGCCTTTGTTCTTGACGATAATTGACCATTGCTGGCCGCCAAGGAACTTCTTTTCGCCTTTTTTCAATTCAATCTTTTTCTCGACCAGCATCTGGAGAAGCAGCGCGACTTTGGTATCTTTGGTTCGGCCAATATAAACCGCGGCCATTTCGGTGAGAGAGTAATCTTTGGATGGCGAATATTCTGGACTGATAAAGTATTCATTATAATATTTGCGTTTTTCGGCCGTGGCTCTGAATCTTTTGATGATGACGAGCAAGACAATGATAGAACCTAGGACAATAATTGCCGCAAAGATTACCATGATATGGCTCTTTTTTGGCTCCGGAACAGAGAAGCTTCCTTCTTTAAGCTTGGTGTAGAACGTAAGGTTTTCGTTTGCATTGACGCCAGTGGTCATAAAAACGAAGCCGTCTTCGGTCTTATAAACCTCACAACGAGATTGATTGATGGAACCATACTTACCAACAAAACACTTAACATCACCAGTAAGGATGCTTGGATCGGCGAAGTGAACTCTGGCTGTGATAACGTTGAACTTCTGTTTCCAAGCGGTGCCATTAGTGTTCCAGTTAAGCTCTTGCCAGGTGTTGCCATCCTCCGTGAACTCGAGTGCAACATTTTTCATATCATATTCAAGTTTGTAGGCCTGCCTACCATGCACATATTCTTCGGTGCCGGTACAAAGCTCATAGTAGTCGTTCTCTTTTTCGAGGCTGTAGACTGGCTCTGAGAGACCATTTCTGGTGAGTTTGAAATCGCTCTTTTTTGGCGCGTCCATGACAACGATTTTGCCCTTGTCGATAGTGTATGGAATCCTACGACAAATGCCTTTGTTTTGGTCGTAATCTGGGAACACGGCGACTAGCTCTTCAACAACATGCATCTTAGCAGTACCATCGGCAGCTTTATCAACATAATAATCGGCGCTGAAGGCACTAAAATAGAAGTTCTGCACATCTTTGGCCGAGGCCGGCGTACTAAAAAATACACCGAGGAGACATAATAAAATTTGACCCAGAATAAAAAGACGCTTTTTCATAGTTTTATTTTACCATAAAACCTATTCGGCGTGCGGCAGGCTCCAGTGGAACTTGACGGCTAGTAGGCGCAAGACAAAGATCACGATAACGCCGGTGACCATGGCGGCGATGTGGTTGACGCCCCAGAGTAAGCCGGCGATATTGGCGCCAATAATTGCCGCGGAAGCGTAGAAATATTTAGTGAAAATTTGTGGTCTTTCGCCGGCAAAAACGTCTCGCATTACGCCGCCACCAACACCAGTAACGACGCCGACGAAAACGGCGAGAAAGAAGTTGTCGTAGCGGAACCCTGCGCGAAGACCAAGCATAGTAAAGACCGCCAAACCAACGGCGTCCATTAATAAAATACCCTTGCGGGTTTTCTTAAAGCCGAGCGAGCGGCGGACAAATGGGAAGAAAATGATCAAAGAAACTACGATGGCAAGCAGCGCGTTGAAAGGATTTTGAAAAGCGGCTGGCGGAAAATTACCGAGGATAATATCGCGTACGATTCCCCCGCCCACGGCGGTGGTCATACCGAGAATTGCCACGCCAAAAACATCCATCTTCTTCTCGATGGCAACCAGCGCACCAGAAATAGCGAAAGCTATTGTGCCTATGACCTCCAGATAGAACACAAAGTCCATATCTCTATACTAGCACTATTTTGCAGATTGTTTAGCCTTTTTCGCTTTGGCGCGGTTAGCCTTAGCGCGACGAGCTTTTTTACCCATGGTCTCGCTAACGGCGGAAGTTTTGTCGGCCCAGGACACCAGCCAGCCCTCTTTATAGCGTGGCGGCGTAATGGTTAGCGGGAACATGTGGCGACGAATAATGCTTTCCTCTCTTTTGGAAGTCTTGAAATCTTGCCTGGCTTTTTCGGCGGCTTCTTTTGGGTGCCTAATGATGTGGCCGCGATAGAAAGCGCCATGAATGTGCCAATCATAAAGATAATAATCGTGAAGTAGGGCGCCACGCACCAAGGCTTTTTCGTCGATTTTAAGATGGAGGCGCTTGGCGTAGCTAAGGCTCTTGTCCGCGACATAAATCACGTGGTCGTATACCGAAACTTTGCCGTGCTGCAAATATTCTTTTTGCAACTTAAAAGTCTCGTCATTCAAAATATCGCTGGCGTATTTTTCGATGATTTCGCGGTTTTTGAGTTTGAGGTGTGAAAGTGGATTGGTATTATCTGCGATAGTTTTTTTACTCATCTTTTCCCTGTTTTTGTTTTTTGGCTTCTTTAATGTCTTTGATATTTTTGCGAACGCCAACTACGGTTTCGGCATGGTTCTTGATGTTGAAAATGGCATCGCCAACTTTGGTGCTGCGGAGTAGTTTGGTTCTGGCTTCGTAAGCTTCGTGGCGAAGTGGCGACATGGCTTCTTCGACGGCGAATCTGGCGTCATCGGCGGCTTCCTTGGCAAGATATTCAGCGTCGGAAACTTGCTCTTTGTTGTCTTCGACCGGCTTGAGCTTGGACGTGGAGCCTTGGGCTGCTTCGGTAAAGAGGGCGATGTATTCTTGGTTGAGTGGCGAAGCGGCAAATTTGGCTTCGAAATCAGCGTAGTCGCTGCAGGTTTTGCCAAATTCTTCGATGCGAGCAAAGAGATCGTCAATCTTCTTCAACACTGCTTTATCTTTAATATCGTAGGCGCTAAAAAACGCGCTTTTTCTGCTATCAATTGCTGTTTTAATATCCATATTTAGTATTATAGCACCATCATCCCCGGTGGTTGGAGTTTTCCACAGGAAATCCATATTTAGCGTATTTTTAGTATTGACAAACGCTAGATATAGCGTTTATAATCATAAGCAGAATCTTTTAAAAAGGAAAAAATTATGAAAAATATACTCTACTTTGAACCAAGCGACGCCACCAAATTCGACTTTGAGCGTTATGAGAAATCGTTAAATAAATATGCCAAGGTGCCAGCCGATGCTATCCGCGAAGGCTTGAAGGAACTCGAGAATTTTGAGAATTTGCATGTTAGCCGACTAGTTGAAACCGGCGTGCAACTGATTGAGGCCTTCGGCGACGAGCAGTCTGCCAAACAATACTACGAGGACCACCAACAATACTTTGGTGGGCAGTTTGAAAGACTACGCCGCATCACCGGCTACTTGGTCGGAACGCTCGATCGTTGGAACGATGCTAAACGCGCCGAGGAGCACGAGAGGGTGAAACATTCCGTGAACTCCTGCGTGGACGATTTGGTGCGTGCCGCCAAATTGCAAGATCAGGCTTTGGCTTACAACGCCGCCTACGCTGGCAAAATGTCAGAATAAAATCGATTAAAAAAGCGCGCCCACGTAGGCGCGTTTTTTTATATTCCGTAATATTTAAGACCGATGGATTTATAGAAATCAACGGCGTTTGGCCAGTTGAAGACGTGCGCGGCAAACAAATTATAGAGCTCGTCGGTCATCACAATTGAGAAAAGCGAGATCGACAAAATTAAAAACGCACGGCGCGACATAGTTTTGGCAAGATGAATACAAAATGGCAAAACAACGTACATCAAAAGCAGTGCCGACAGGCCGAAACACAGAATGCTGCGGAAGCAGACGAAGCCGTCGATATTTCCCCAGTTTAAGATTTCGGTGTTGTAGTCCCAATATCTGGCGCCATTGAAAAGATTGTAGACTAACCAGCCGCCGACATATTCGACGATGCCGGTCGTGACCATAGAAATTAGTAGCACTAGCCATGGTTTTTGGCGAACTTTATAAGTCGTGAGAATAATAATGAGCGCGCCGATGGCATAGATGTTCATCCACGGCAAAAAGTTGCCGCCCTGCATATAAAATCCGGTCATGCCGCAGTTGAAGAAATAGAAAATAGCTTCGTAGATCCAACCAATCAACCCGGCAAAAACGACAATCAAAAAGGCGATGCCCACTTTTTGGTAAGTTTCGAGTTTGAGTTTGCCGTTCATGTATTGGCGAAAGGTGGTTTTGTACGTCATGCGGCTTCTTCTTGCCAATCCTCTACTGGGTTTATTAGCTTGAGAATTATTAAGCATAGTCTTATTATAACCTCTTTTGCTTTAATTCTTTATAAGCTTTTAAAATTGCTAGGTCGCGTTCCAGCACAAAACGTGCGCGATAGATTGAACGGCGCGGATCGGTGAGGACCGTCGTGAAGCTGTTTTCGACAGCAACAATCGCATCGTCTAAATCCATCCATTCAATCGCGAGACCTTTTTTGATTTCGTCGGCGTCCGGATGAATTTCGCCAGTATCCTCAATTAATTCTGCTACGAAAGCGGCGGAAGTTTGTCTCATGTCGATTTGGCTGCGCTCTTCCCGAACGACGCCGAGGCGCTGCACGATTTTAACTCTGCAACCAGTTTCCTCCATAATTTCGCGATAAAAAGTTTCTTCTTCGGTTTCGTTGCCTTCCTTGCCACCGCCAGGCAATTTATATTCGACTGGATGTTTGAGTGTGACCATCACGACTTGATCGGTCTTCGGATTATAAACGACGCCGCGAGAAGCGCGACGGTCAAAAACATTTTCAGTAAACGGAATTGGCTCGATATTAAAATTGCGGTCGGTAATTAAGACGTCCATCCTACCTCTTCGCCCATTCTGGCGGATCCATTTCAAAAGTAATTTCTGGTGTATGAAGATTAATCACATCTGGATCGATACCGTAGTAATGTTGGTAAGTAGTATCGACGGAACCAAATTTAGCCTTAGATTTATCAAGCCCGAGTTTTGCAGCGGTATCCCAAACCGAAGTTTCAGTTGGGCCTTCAACTTCAACAAAAGTCGGGAGCCATGGCCAGGTGTCGATGCAAATTTCGACGTCGCCGATAGTCCAAATTTCACGCAAGGTTTCTTGGTGGGCCTTTGGTTGCAAACCGCAACCGCGCATAAACAAAACCGCATCATTGTAATCGTTAACCGTGAGATTAACTTCTTTGGTGCCAAGAATGTCGTTGTCATCATCGACGTTTTTGAAAGTCATAACGATCTTGTCGCCTTCATCACGCACGCGCGCAAACGAATGCGGGCCAGTATTAAAAACAACGCGCTTCATCAAAACCTCTGGTTTTTCGAGGACTGCGCCGATTTCTTTTAATTTATCGCGGATAGCATCTTTGTCGATATCCAAAAATTGAGCTTCGATTTCATTTTTCATATTGTCATTATAGCATGGGCGTCTTAACCGAACTCAATGCAGGCCAGACCGATGGCACAAACGATGATCATAATGACACGCTTAGCGTTTTCTTTTTTGGAAACTTTTGGCCCCCTTAGCTTTGGGAAAAGTTTGGCGATGATAATACCAATAAGCATCACAGCAAATGGCTGCACGCCTTGGGTGATGAAAGAAACTAGCGCAACGGACGCCATCGTGCCGGCAAGGTTCGAAACGACGCCGCCGAAGGTATTAAGAAATTCGTTGAAGACGTTTAGGCCGATGACTTTTGGGCCGTTGCTTTTTAACATTCTAAAGAATGATTTGCGGTAGCTTTTTGCAAAAACGAAAATTATTATACCGACTATAAGCAGCGTGATGCTGGACCACAAAGTGGTTTGGTTGAAGTCGTGGTTTTGGTTGACGTAGCGTTCGGCGATAAACCATGCGGCGAAGGTGAGCGACACGAGCGTCATCATGGCGAGCGTTTTTAAACGTTTTTTGCTAAATTTTTTCTTGTCTGGCTCGTAGGTAACTAAGATTGCTGCCAACGTAACAATGAGCCCACCGATTAATTGGATGTGGCTGATGCCCTGCTCACCGAGGAAGAGCGGCGAAAGGAACAGCATGAAGACTGGAATGAGCTGGAACATGATTGCTACGATCGTGGTGTCGTCTTGTTTTAAAGCCTGGAAATAGAAAAACAGCGCGATGGCATAAGTCGCGGACGCGCCAAATAAAATGAGAATGCTTTGCCAATCGAAGGCGAGTTGAAAATTGCAAACAACTGCGTAAATGGCGCTCATTGCGAGTCCGGCGATGAGTGTCGAGACCATAATCAAAGCCTTGTAATCGGCGTTTTTGACCGCGCGCGAAATCAAGTATTTGTCGATATGATTCGTGGCGGCATACATGGTCGCCGCGGCAACTGCAAGAAGGACAGGAATTAGCATAATTATGAATTATTCTTCTGGAATATATTTATAAACCTCTTGATATAGACAAATCTCCGTAGGCAAACATGCGCGAACCCAATCAACGTCGCCCTCATAGGCTACTTTGTTGTTTGAGACGTCGAAAATGATTTGTTTCTCTCCGTCGATTAGTGGGATAAGACCATAATCGGTATATTCCTCCGCTTCAGTAGATTCGGATACGAGACAGTCCGTTGATGTGCATTGGTACGAAGCTATCGCTTGCTCTGCTATATCGGCTTGCTCCACGCCATCGATATAACAAATTTTTCCTCCTTGCCCACAAAAGATTTTTTGGGTACCAGCTTCAATGAACTCGCTAATATTTTTGTTGTAAAAACTAATCTTGTCGCCTTCTTTGAGATATATGACGTTCTGGCTAGGTTCTGTGTCTTGCGTTGGATTGACGATTGGAGTGACGCTGGTCGAAAGCTTCTGGATTTCCGCACGAAGATTGCCGATTTCGTTGTTTTTGCGTGCTATTTCATCGTTCTTTTTAAGGTTTTGCCAAAATTCAAATCCAGCAAAACCCAGTGCAAGAATTGCAAGGATAGTTAGCAAAATAATTGTTGGTTTGCATTTGCATTGTTTTTCCGGTTTTGGTGTTTCTACTGGTTGAGTTTGTAGCTCCATCGAAATAGTTCCTGTTTATGATAGTCCTTACGGTTATTATACCATATAAAATCTAACAAATTATGTTATAATAATAAAAATAATAACAGGTATCACAGGTTGGTTATGAATTTAAAGATCGGAATTGTTGGACTTCCAAACGTCGGGAAATCGACGTTATTTAATGCACTCACAAACGCGGGGGCGCTGGCCGCAAATTATCCTTTTGCAACCATCGAGCCGAACGTTGGTATTGTGCCGGTGCCGGATGAGCGCTTGGACGTGCTTGGCAAAATGTACGAGACCGAAAAAATTGTGCCGGCAACGGTGGAATTTGTAGATATTGCAGGGCTAGTGGCCGGTGCGTCTAAGGGTGAAGGTCTTGGTAACAAATTCCTCGCGCACATTCGCGAGTGCCAGGCGATTTGTCATGTGGTGCGCGCGTTCGTAAACGATGATATTGTGCGTGCGGACAACAAAGTCGAAACGGATATTTTGGCGCAGGCCAAAGATGATATCGACATCATCAATCTAGAATTACAATTAGCCGACGACGAGACGAAAGAAAAAATCGCCGCGAAGCGCAAAAAAGATCCGGCCGACGAAAACATTCCGTTCCTTACCGAAAAGCCGGTGATTTATATGTTTAATGTTGATGAGTCTGGTCTAACCGATGCGGATTTGCAAAGCAAGCTGCGTGCTTTAGTGGCGCCGGCCGAAGCGATTTTTGTAAATGCAAAACTCGAAGAAGAAATGTCCGGCATGAACCGCAACGAGCGCAAAGAATTTTTGGAAAGCTACGGAGTCTCGGATGATGCACTTGGCGAATTAATTAAGGCTGCCTATAACACGCTCGGCTTGCAGTCCTTCCTGACGGCTGGCAAAAAAGAATGCCGCGCTTGGACAATTAAAAAAGGCGCAACCGCGCCGGAAGCTGCTGGCACGATCCATACCGATTTTGAACGCGGATTTATCGCCGCATCGATTTGTAATTACGATGATTTGAAAGAACTTGGCTCCGAGCAAGCCGTGAAAGCCGCTGGCAAACTGCGCCTTGAGGGCAAAACCTACGTGATGCAAGACGGCGACGTAGTTGAATTTAAATTTAACGTGTCAAAATAAATTATTGTTTCTTGCCGCAAACTTTGCAGAATTTTGAGTCGGCTTCGATTTCGGCGCCGCAGTATTTGCAATAAACAAAATCCTTGAGGCCTTCCTTGATGGCGCGAGCGGTAGTTTTGGTAGCGCCCTTGGTGGCTTCGGCGACGTCGTCCGAAATGCTTTTGATGTCATCCTTGTGTTCGTCGACCATATATTTATTGGCTTCGAGTTGCTTGCCAATAAGTTTGGCTTTGAATTTTGGGTTAAACATCATAGCGAACGTAAAGACGAAGCCCGCAATGACGAGAATAAGCACGATGATGAAAAAGATGATAAAACCTACTGGCATTTTTGCTCCTTGTTACCATAGTAATTATACATCACCCCAGGGCAAATATGCTATGATGGTATTAATGAAAGAGTTTTTGGGCAAGATTTTCAAAGTTCGTAATTTTAAATTTGTAGTGGCGTTTTTGCTGCCGGCGCTTTTTGTACTTTGTTATAACGCTAAGCTAGACAACGATTCGTGGTATGTATTAGCCGAAGGGCGCGAAATTACTACAAACGGCGTTTATTATGAAGACCCGCTTTCGATGCACGAAGACCTAGATGTGACAGTGCAAAACTACGGTTTTGCGGCTATTTTCTATTGGATCTTTACAGTATTTGGTGCGCCAGGTATTTACCTTAGCATGATCATTCTAAACTTCTTTGTCTGTTTTCTGGTTTATAAAATTTGCAAATTAATTAGTGGCGGCAATACAAACCTGTCATTATTAATTATGATGGTAACCGACATGTTGTTGGCGTTGAACTTTGTAGTAACCCGAGCGCAAATGGTGAGCTTTGTGTTTTTCTTGGCATTAATATATGTGCTCGAACTTTATGTAAAAACCGACAAATCAAAATATTTATGGTGGGTTCCATTGCTCTCGATTTTGCAAATTAATTTGCACGCATCCTTGTGGCCAATGTTGGTATTGGTGCTTGGTGTTTACATCGTGGACTCGATCAAAAAACCAAAATTGCATTTGCAGGGCTACAGGGCTAAGCCGTTGATTATCGTTCTTGTTGCCACTATATTGTGCGGCTTATTAAACCCGTATGGTTTCAAAATGCTGACTTTCATTTTTACAAGTTACGGCGATGCCAGGTTCCACGGTATGGTGAATGAACTATCCTCATTCTCGCCGTTTGAAAACATCTTTGCGGCTTTTGTATATATTTCGTTAATAGCGGTGGTTTGCATGTATATTTTTGGCAATAGCAAAAACGTGCGCGTACGATACCTACTAATGTTCTTTGGATTCCTTGCGCTGGGGCTTAACACCGTCAAAGGCCTTAGTCAATTTATCTTAGTAATGTTCTTCCCGCTTGCCTTAATGTACAAAGACGTAAGGCTCGAAAAACCATTCGTCGATAATAAATTTGCGCGCGAGGCGTTGGCTTTCTGGATTGGAATGATAGTGCTGCTATCTTTTGCAATCGTTTGTCCAGTGGTGGCATCACAAATCAAAGATTATCCTAGCGAGGCGTTAGTTGGAGCAGTTGACGCAATCGATGCAGACGTCAAAAATCGTGACGATGAGCCAAAAATTTACACTGGCTACACCGGTTATAACGATGGTGGCTACGTAGAATATCGCGGATATAAGGCTTATCTGGATCCACGCGGCGAAGTTTTCTTGGAGAAAAACAACCACAAAGAAAACGTTCTTTATGAATGGGATGATTTTCGCAGGGGCAAAATTAGCGCGGCGGAGCTGCTTGAAAAATATGAGTTCGACTATATTTTGACTAGAAAAAAACAGGATTCTTTTTATAATTTAAAAAACGAAAATTATGAAAAGATTTTTGAAAATAGCGAAGAGCACGTGCAAGTGTATAAACGAGTGGCCGCACATGAGTAGGATTGCTGTTTTGATTCCGTGCTATAACGAAGGCAAGACTGTTGCAAAGGTCGTGGCCGATTTTAAAAAGGCTCTGCCGAAGGCATCCATTTATGTATATGATAATAATTCTACGGACGATACGGCTGCGGCGGCTGCGGCGGCTGGAGCAATCACAAAAAATGAGTATCGCCAAGGCAAAGGCAATGTCGTGCGGGCAATGTTCCAACAAATTGATGCTGATTGCTATTTAATGGTAGATGGCGATGGAACCTACTCGGCGCGCGAGGCTCGCAAGATGTGCGATTTGGTGCTCGAACATCGTGCGGATATGGTAATCGGTGATCGTCTTTCATCTAGCTATTTCAAAGAGAATAAACGACGTTTTCATAACACCGGCAATCGCTTGGTGCGAGCATTGATTAATTTGATTTTTCGTAGCCACATCAAGGACGCAATGAGCGGCTACCGTGCGTTTTCGAGAGACTTTGTTAAAACATATCCTGTGTTGGCGCGGGGTTTTGAAGTGGAAACCGAAATGACAATTCATGCATTGGATAAAAATTTCCTGGTTGAGGAGATCCCGGTTAGTTACAAAGACCGCGAGGACGACGGTTCGAAACTACGAACTGTACATGACGGGGCAAGAGTACTAAGAACGATAGTGGCTCTTTTTGAAGAGCACAAACCGATGCTGTTTTTCGGAACGCTTGCTTTGGTTTTCTTTGTTTTGTCGCTCGTATTGGTGATTCCGGTGCTGATAGAATACTTTGAAACTGGCTTAGTGCCGCGCTTCCCTTCGTTGATCGTGGCGGGAATCTTGGCCGTGTTGGCGCTTTTGATGTTGATTTGCGGAATCATCCTTAAGGTGATTGTTAAAAAACATCGAGAACTATTTGAGCTAAGTCTACTTGCCGAAAAAGAGAAGCTTCGTCACTAATCTAAAACAATAAAATCTTCAATCTTTGACCTTTCGCCGGACACCGCGGCGGAGGCCAAAATTGGTTTAAAGGCTTTTAGTTCTGGGTGGGCTTTTAAATAACACTCTGCGGCAAATTTCATTTGCTTTTGCTTTTTTGAAGTTATCATCTCGAGCGGCGCACCATGCTCGGCGTTTTTGCGATATTTTACCTCTGTAAAATATAACGTACGATTTTTTAGTGAAACGATGTCGATCTCATAGTATTTTGATTTTGCATTATGCTCCAAGATTTTGTGATCATGCTTTTTTAAAAATTCACGTACTTTCGCCTCGGCAAGGTCGCCAATTTGCTTAGTGGTGTGCGTGGTTTTCGTTGGCGCACTTGGTTGTTTGACAAATTTTTGGATTGGGCGGAACGACTTGCGATGCTCCGGACAAATGCCATGCTCTTTTAAAGCTTTTTGATGCGCGGCGGTGCCATAGCCAACATGCTTTTCAAAACCGTATGCTGGATATTTTTCGGCGAGCTCGTACATATAATGATCACGCGCGACTTTGGCGATGATCGAAGCGGCCGAAACTTCTTTAATCAGAAAATCGGCTTTCGGCAAAATCGTCACATAGTTTTCGAGTTTGGTGCCGGCCAGAAAATTAATGGTGCCGTCGATAATAATTTCGGCGAACGGGACGTGCTGCTTTTGGATTTCTTCAACGGCGCGGCGAGCGGCGAGCTTTAAAGACGCCGATAAACCTAACTCGTCAATTTCGGCGCTCGAAACCCAGCCCAGTCCAGTAGCAGCGGCTTCTTTTAAAATCAGTTCGTTGAGTTTTTCGCGTTTTTTGACGCTAAGTTTTTTGGAATCGTTCAGCTCATCCACCCAGTCTGGTTTTTGGTCTGGTAAAATAACCGCGCCAATCACCAACGGGCCTGCCCACGGGCCACGACCAACTTCGTCGATTCCCAATATTGCCATAAGATTAGTCTAGCACAAAAATACCAAGCCGGGTGGCTTGGTATTTATTTTCGAAACGTTGATTACTCAGCTTTTTCTTCGGCTGGAGCTTCGGCAGCTGGTTCTTCAGCTGGAGCAGCTTCTTCGACTGGAGCTTCTTCGACTGGTTCTTCTGGAACGGTCACATCGTTGACGGCGGCGCGATCGAAGTCTTTGCCGGCGAGACGAGCGGATTTACCAGAGCGTTTGCGGAGGTAGCTCAAATTGTTGCGGCGAACTTTGGAGCGCTTGGTGATTTCGATCTTCTCAACCAATGGGCTGTGAAGAAGGAAGGATTTCTCGACACCAACACCAGAGGTCACTTTGCGGACCACGATGCGAGCAGTGTGAGATTCTTTGCGATCAACACGGATAACAACACCTTCAAAAACCTGGAAACGGAATTTGTCACCTTCTTTAATTTTTTGGGTGACCTTAACGGTGTCACCAGAACGGACGTCAACAACAGCTTTTTTCTTTTGAGCGTCACCGATTTGCTTTAAAATTGAAAAACTCATGATTTATTAACCTTTAATATTAGACAATTATCTGTTATTTTAACACACCTTGATTAATTTTTCAAGGCTAATTTGATTCTTTCTTCGACGGACAGGGTTTTGTCTACTTTTTCGAGTGCAGCGGTGGCTTCTTTCAGTGGGAAACCGAGGGCGATGAGGGCGTCTAGGGCCTCGTCTGGCTCGTTTTTACCAGGGGTGGAGACGATTTCGGTGGCGCCGTAGTGAGACGGGATGCCAACTTTGTCGCGGAGATCAACGATTACGCGTTCGGCGGATTTCTTCCCTACGCCGCTGGCTTTGGAGACGAAAGCGGCGTCGGCATTGGCGATGGCGTTGCGGACTTCTTCCGGTTGGGCGAGGCCAAGAATCGCGATGGCGGCCTTTGGGCCAATTCCTTGCACGGAGATCAAAAGTTCAAATAATTTCTTGGCGGCCAGGCTCGAGAAACCGTAAAGCTCTTCGGCGTTTTCGCGGATGCTGTGATAGGTGTAAAATTTGATTTCGTCGCCAAGTTTGACGTTGTCGTAATCGAGGGCGGTAAGGGTGATTTCGTAGCCCACACCATGCACGTCGACGATGACGGAGTTGTTAAATTTTTCGGCAATTTGGCCTTTAATATGAGCAATCATTGAGCCTTCTTTCCTGCTTTTGCGGCGTTTTCGACGAATTTAGCGGCGTCGCGATCGAAGCGGTCGCGGGCGAATGGCTCGGCGGAGCGCGAAATGGCGGCGCGGTTAAATTTCATATCTTCGAATTTGCGAATAGCAGCAGCCAAACTGTCGGCGGTTTGTTTCTTAAATAGCAAGCCGTTTTTGCCATCTTGAACGTAGTCAAGCGCGCCACCCTCGCCAAAGGCGATGACTGGGCAGCCGGCGGCCAAAGCTTCTACTGGTGCAATGCCGAATGGTTCGAGGCTGGTAAACAAGTAGCCTTTTGCCGAAGCAAGATACTTGGCGAGTTTGCGTTTTTTCATAGTTGGTAAGAATTTAATGTTTTCAGAACCGCCAGCGAGTTTGACCAGTTTGCGATGCTCCGGACCGGTGCCGATGACGAGCAAACGTTGGTTGGTCTTTTTGCAGGCTTCGATAGCGACGTCGAGACGCTTCCAGTTAACCTGACGCGAAGTAACGATGAAGTAATCTTCGACGCGCGGTTTTTCGCTGAAGGCTTCTTGGAACGTATCAACTTCCACGCCCGGCGCGATAATCACAGAATCGCGATGGTAGTATTTCTTAATTTGCGCTTGCGCGTGCTTGGAAATCGTCAAATAATAATCAGGCTTGGCGGCAGCTTTAAAGTCGGCTTTTCTAAGTGGGCCGACCATCAACTTAAAGAAGAAACGGACGATTGGATTTAGAATGCCAAAGCCAGGGTTTTTAATATAGTCATCATACATGCCCCAATAATACTGAGTTGGAACATGGCAGTAGCAAATGTGGATGCCGTTTTTGGCGCGGACGAATTTGGCTTCGGCGCCGGTGACGGAAATCACGATGTCGTATTCGGATAAATTTAAATGTTTAAACCAAAATTGGCGCAGCGGGCCGATGAAGCGGCGAAGGCAGGCTGGGAAAATTTTGATCCAACCGGTGCGCACGTCGGCGTCTTTGAACCAATCAATTTTTTTCGGTAAATATTTTGAGGTGTAGATTGGTGCGTCTTTGTAAATTTCATGAAAAGCGAGCAGGACTTTTTCCCCACCGCCGACATTGGTTAGCCAATCACAAACGAGCGCAACTTTTGGTTGATTTTTCATTTAGCGATTCCTTTGGTTTGATAATTTTTTAGAGCAACTAGGAAAATTGGGATAAACAAGTAGAGATAAAGTGAGTTGGTGACGCCGGAGCAGAAGATGAAGGCGACAAGGTAGGCCGCGGCGAGCGTGATAAAGAAGATGCGATCTTTGTGTTGCCAAATTTCTTTGGCGAAAATGACTGCCGCGATGGCAACTAGAACGATGCCAATAATACCGAATTCAAGCGTCAACTCAGCATATTCGTTTTGAACGTTGAGGCTTGGAATATCTGAGTCGGCATCGATCAAAGCGTTTTTGATTTCGTCGTTTTTGACGTAGCCAGGATCGACATAGTTTTGATAAACGGCGTTACCACCGCTGCCGATGCCGGAGCCGAAAACCATGTAGTCTGGGCGAGCTAGTACAAGTGCGAATGAAGCTTTGGCGAGCGAGGTGCGGACGTTTGTAGAAGCTGCGATGTAGCCGTCTTGGTAGGCGGTTTCTGTTTCATCTTCTTCCTCGTCGGTCGTTTCGACCGGGACCATATTAACTGGTTCGAGTTCTGGCGCGTCGCTCGGAGTTTTTTCTTCAACTTTTTCTGGCTCCGGTTCGGCGTCTGGTTTTGAAATATCAATGACACCGAGTGAGAGATGGTTGAGAGATTTAGCAATGCCGGAAGCGAAATCATCATCGGTTCTTGAGAACTGCGCAAAGAGGCCTTGGGTAGTCAAAGCAACCAGGAACAAAACGGCGAGGACCGGAATGAGCAACAGGGCTCTGGCGGATTTTTGCTTGATGATGTTTGCGATAACGAATACCGCAGCGGCAACCGCGAAGGCGTAAATCGCGCCGCGTGAGAATGATAGGAATAATGTAATTGCGAATACGCAAACTAGAGCGAGACGTTTTTTGGTAAAGTCTTGGCTTAGTAAATAAATCGAGAGTAGTGCTGGTGCGAGCAAAATACCGCCGAGGTATTGCGGCTCAGCCATAAAGCCATTTGGATGCGGGAAGCCGAAAGTACGGTAAACGCAGCCTTCACACATAAGTGTGATGTCTCGGCTGACACCCATCAAATCGAGGATGCACTGTAGCCAGCAAATTACGCAGAACACGATGCTGACGCCGAAGAAAATTTTGATAAACTTGCTGCTGAATTTCTTGTCTTTGAAGAAATCTTTGTAAAGCCAGTAAAAGGCGTTGACGGCAAGATAGATTGCCCAAACCACGCCAGCGGCTAAGAAACCGTGGACTTTGCTAGACGACCATAGCACTGAAAGCGTGGCATAAATCGGGAAAAGCGCAGTTGAAATCATGAAGCGTTTTGGAGCTTTTTTAAGTGTCTTGCGATTTACGAAAAGATAAATTGCTGCGATGACATCAAACAAAACTAGCGCAATAAGCGCAACTGATAATTCGTAATGCATTAGCTTGTCTTCGCCAAAATACATTAGCGGGTGATATGAAAAGAAAATCGAACAAGGCAAAATAATAACTGATGCTTTGGCGATTTTTTGCAAAAGATTCTTTTTCATCGCAATACTCCTAAATTGATTATATCAGTTATTAGAGAATTTGCACGAATTGATAGATTAGCCTTTGATGTCTGCTTCGTATTGATCTAGTAGCGACTTGATACCGTCGGCCTGGAAGTTCCAGTAAGCCGTCCACTGTTCGTCATCGGTAAGTTCTGGGTCATATTTCCATTCATCATTAATTCTTACTTTCATGACCGGGGCAAAGCAAAAACCTGGAACTTTTTTATCACAGATTTGGTCGACAATTTTGATTCTTGCTGGATCGGTACTCACGATGGTGGAGACAACTTTGATTTCATCGCCTTTATGCCATCCAAGCGCATAACCCCAGTTAAACTGCGTTGGTATTTCCCCGCCATATTTACGAGCTACTTCGGCAAAAACTTTGGCGCCGTTTTCATCAGTGTACTTGCCAGCGCGCTTTTCAACGAATGCCTTGTTGTGATTTTTTGGATCATCTTCTTCGTCTACACCAATCAGAACATTGGTGTCGTCGCGCGTGAGGACTGGTAGATCCTTGATTTATTTGGCGTAGCCAAGGGCTTTTTCGGCAGCGATTTTTTCGGCTGTAGTTTGAGTTTCGTCTGGCTCGTCCGGACGCAAATTAAGGTCCGCAAAAGATAAGCCTTCATAGCCAAGCCTACCGAGAATCTTTTTTGCAGTCATAATTTTGCCAGGGTTAGTGGTGGCGATCAAGATTTGTTTCATATCTGCAGTCCTTACTTGCGTTATTTCGAGTGTATTATATCATGAACTTTCCGGCGTGTGGACCTTCTGCGGCAATAAAGACATCTTCATGTGGTGAGCCGTAGAGACCTAAAACAATGACAATGAAGGAAACAAAAGAAATACAATGTCAATGGTATAATTATAATAAGTAAACAAAGGATCTTTTATGGAACAAACTATTTGCCAAAGCTGTGCAATGCCACTAACTTCAGAAGATACGTATTCTACCGAAAAAGACGGTAGTATCAATAAAGACTACTGTAAGTGGTGTTATAAAGATGGTGAATTCGTAGATAAGGTTTCCATGGAAGAGTATATTGAAATGTGCTCTAAGTTTGGCGAACAGGCCGGTATGACGAACGAGCAAATGAAAGAATATTGCACGAAAGTATTTCCAACACTCAAAAGGTGGAAGAAAGCATAATATGGCAAGCACCAAAGAATATCGCGATTTTATCTTAGAACAACTGTCGGAAGCGCCGAATATTACCTGCCGGCCGATGATGGGCGAATTCTTGCTCTATTCTAGTAACGTTCTATTTGGCGGCATTTATGATGACCGTTTACTTGTAAAAATAGTTCCAGAAAACGAACAGTACAAAATGACCGAAGAGATTCCATACGACGGCGCGAAACCGATGTATCTCGTGGAAGACGTCGATGATAAAGAAAAGTTAGCAGAAATAGTGAATGCAACCGTAAAAGGACTAAAGCAATATGAATCTAAAAAAGATTGAAAGATTTATCGACAAGCAAAAAGTTAGCTTTATTTGCTCTATTGACGATCAAGAATACCCAAACGTTAAGGCAATGCTAAAACCTAGAAAACGAAATGGGCTGAAAGAGTTTTACTTTTCTACTAACACTTCATCTATGAGGGTAAGTCAATACAAAAAGAATCCAAAAGCCAGTATTTATTTTTATCACAAAGGTCTAATCAAGCACGTTGGCGTTATGTTAAAAGGCAAAATGGAAGTTTTAACGGACCAGAAGACAAAGGACATGATTTGGAAGCGTGGCGACACGATGTTCTATAAGGGCGGAGTAACCGACCCAGACTACTGCGTTTTGAAGTTTACGGCGACAAGCGGACGATATTATTGCGATTTGAAGACGGAAAGTTTTGAAATTAAATAAAAACACCGCCTCGCGGCGGGTTAAAAATCCGTGGTGATCCGGGTGGGGCTCGAACCCACGACACCAAGCTTAAGAGGCTCGTGCTCTAACCAACTGAGCTACCGGACCAAGTGAAATTAATTATACCACTTATCTGGTAAAAAATAAAGACTTTGTTATTTTTCTTCGGTTTCGTCTTCAGGTTTTTGTTTTTTCAAAAACTTGATAATGCGGTCTTTCTGCCAAAGGGCTAGGCCAAATACGATAACGACCAACACCGAAACGATAATTACCGGTACGAGGTTGCTTTTACCAAGACCCATGCCAATATAGTTTGTAATGATAATAGTTGGGATATGTCCAAGCGTCATTAGAATAATGAGTTTTTTAATTGGCACGTCGGTAAGGCCGGCCATGTAGCCAACCATGTCATCTGGCAAACCTGGGAGCAAGAAGACTAAGAATAAAATAACCGCGGCGTGCTCGCCAAAAATAAAGTCGAATTTATCCATCGCGGACTTTTTAAAAATCTTCTCAATAAGGCTGCGGCCGAATTTACGCGAAATGATAATCATAATGAGATAACCAATAGTACTACCAATCAAAGTCCACAAGATTCCCCACCAACCAAAAACAAAGCCGCCAACGCCGCCGACTACTTGGCCCGGGATTGGCGCCAAAATGATTTGGGCAATTTGCAGCAGTATATATATTAATGGTGCAAAAAAGCCCATGCGTTCGACGAATTCTACGACGCGGTCGTGATTCGAAAGTAGCGCTGTGAGTGGGCCGCTACAAAGCACGTCCCAAATTACGTAACCCGTAAGCAAAAGAATAACCCCCGCTAAGGCTATTGCTTTAGCCTTGGTTTTGCGGGAGATATTCTTTTTAATGATCGACATTATTTGGCGTATTCAACAGCGCGAGTTTCGCGGATGACATTAACTTTGATAACGCCAGGATAGCTCATGGTTGCCTCGATTTTATCGGCAATATCGCGAGCGAGCTTCAATGCGGAGAGATCGTCGATTGATTTTGGTTCCACAATGACGCGGATTTCACGACCAGCCGAAATGGCATAGGCTTTGTCGATGCCTGGGAAGCTAGTAGCGATGTTTTCGAGATCTTTCATACGTTCGGCAAAGTTCTCGGCCGAGATGTTGCGGGCGCCTGGGCGAGCAGCCGAGATAGCATCGACGATTTTAACGATGATAGCTTCTGGAGTGGTTGGCTCGATATCGTCGTGATGAGCGGCGATGGCGTGAACGATTTCGTCTGGCATACCATATTTCTTGGCGAGCTCAGCACCGATTTCGGCGTGTTTGCCTTCGATTTTGTGAGTGACGGCTTTGCCCATATCGTGAAGCAAAGTAGCGGTCTTGGTGATGCGTTTATCAGCGCCAACTTCTTCGGCAATCATACCGGCCATGTGGGCCATTTCGATAGAGTGAAGAAGCACGTTTTGACCGTAGCTAGTACGGAATTTGAGTTCACCAAGTAGGTGCAAAATTTCGTGTGGGATGCCAACGACACCAACTTCACGGGCAGCATCTTCGCCAGCGCGGACGACTTCTTTTTCGATTTCCTTTTCGGCTTTAGCCACGGCTTCTTCGATTGAGGCTGGGTTAATGCGACCGTCTTTCATCAAGCGTTCCAAAGCGTAGCGGGCAACTTGGCGGCGGATTGGGTCAAATGAGCTGAGAACGACCATGCCCGGAGTATCATCAACCATGATATCGACACCAGTGGCGCGTTGCAAAGCTTGAATGTTGCGACCTTCCTTACCAATGATGCGGCCTTTCATATCGTCATCAGGAAGTTTGAGTGCAGTGATAGTGCGGTCGGCGGTGACCTCAGAAGACATGCGCTCCATAGCGGTAAGAAGTGCAGCTTGGGCAGTTTCGTCGATGTCGCGTTTGATTTCCTTTTGCTCTTTGTTGATGAGGCCAACTAGATCTTGTTTGATGTCGTTTTCGGTCATTTGCATCAATTTTTCGCGAGCTTCTTGCTTAGAAAGACCAGCGATTTTTTCGAGCTTTTCGTGTTGTTTTTCACGAATGCTACGAACTTCGTTTTTGAGGTCTTCGAGCTCTTTTTCTTGCTTGGTTAAGCGTTCAGATTTTTTCTCGAGTTGATCGAGTTTAGCGTCGAGAGTGGTTTCGCGCTCAGCGAGGCGATTCTCGGTGCGCTTCCATTCTTTGCGGCGTTCGTTTTCTTCGGCTTGATTTTTCTCGGTGAGGCTAGCAGCTTCTTTTTTGGCTGCGAGCACGATGTCGGAGGCTTCGTGTTTGGCTTTGCGAATCAGATCGTCTGCCTTATTTTTGCCACCGTTCTCTTTTTTCTTGTTGTAGGCAAAAATACCGCCTGCACCAAAACCTAAACCGAGCACGGCCGCGACAATAGGAATTACAATTTCCATATGTATCCTTTCTAATTGTTTTTGCCGATATTTTTCTCTATACCGGCGGGGTAACAAATGAATATAAATTAATAAATTTCCGCTTCTAATTATATCACAAAAAGGCGCCCGGCGGGCGTCTTTTAATTCTAGAACAAACTGGAGGCGGAGATACGGGTTTCGACAAGGCCAGTCTTGGTGCTGCGAACAACAAGGTCAACACCGTTCGATGCTCGCTCGATACGGTGGGTAACCCAACCAGACGAGTCTCTAACTACTAATGAATTAGAAACCAGGCTCCCTTCGATACGAAAACTGGAGCCGTCTGGCGCACGATAAATCACGCCATTCCTGACTAGCATGTCTTCTAAATAGCCCATAAAACTTACCTTACAGGGCAAGTGTACGATAAGCCTCAAAAAAACGCAAGCATAGGCTCGATAAAAACGGCAATTTTAGCCGAAAATGCCACGTTTTTTGGCTTTTCTGAACTCTTCGAGGATTTCTTTTTGCTTTTTCGAAAGATTTTTCGGGGTTTCAACGATGATCGTGACGATGTGTGGACCACGGTCGCCGTCGGCGCGGAATGGGACGCCGTGGCCAGAAAGCTTAAATGGAGTACCGGATTGGGTGCCAGCTGGGACTTTCATGATGACTTTGCCGTCGACAGTTTCAACTTCGACTTCGCAACCAAGCG
This sequence comes from Candidatus Saccharimonadota bacterium, assembly GCA_017556795.1. Classification (GTDB taxonomy): domain Bacteria; phylum Patescibacteriota; class Saccharimonadia; order Saccharimonadales; family Saccharimonadaceae; genus Nanosyncoccus. The sequence goes on from JAFYLZ010000002.1 coordinate 23,707, forward strand.
CTGCGTCGACCATGCTGATTTTTTCTTCGGAAAGAATGATGTTCCCTTCGCGAGTCAAGGTCTTGTGTGGTTTGACATGAATACGAACATAAAGATCGCCTGGTTCGCCGCCCTGTGGAGCTGGGCCGCCTTTGCCGCGCAAACGAATCGACATGCCGTCGTCGATGCCGGCTGGAATTTTGATTTTAAGATCTGAGCCATTGTAGTCTACCGTCGCAGTTGTACCAAAAATTGCTTCTTCGAAACTAATTTGAACGTTGACCTGATAGTCGTCGCCGCGGCGTGGACGACGGGAGCCGAACGGGCTGCCGCCACCGAAGATGTTATTGAGAATATCTTCGAAACCACCACCAAAATCAAAGTTGAAGGATTGACCACCGGCGCCGCCGAACGGGTTTCCACCACCGAACGGATTACCGGCACCGTTCACGCCAGCGTGACCGAACTGGTCGTAGCGAGCACGTTTTTGCTTGTCGCTTAGGACGTCGTGCGCCTCGTTAATCTCTTTAAACTTAGCCTCGGCTTCTTTATCGCCAGGATTTTTGTCGGGATGATATTTAACCGCTAATTTGCGGTAGGCTTTTTTGATTTCGTCATCAGATGCGTTTTTGGAAACGCCAAGTATTTCGTAATAGTCACGTTTTGCCATACAAAATATTATACGCTTTTAGCAGTCTAAAAGCAAGAGTGCCAGAATTAGAAAGCTTGTCCCCAGCCAGTGTCTTTACTATAGTCGTGGTAATTGATAGTGTAATTGTCTGGATTGAAACCGGCTTCACGAATTTTATCTAATGCGTTATCTTGATTGCCGCCAGTGTAGTCGGAAATTTCAATCGTGAATGCGGAATAGTCGTCGTTGATTTTTGCAGTGATTTCGTATTTGGTGTGGGACGTATAGTTTTTCGAATAATATTCTACGGTAATTGGGAGTTTATTGAGAATTGGGTTTTTGTCGTAAAGCGCGTTGGTTCTCTCTTGAGATTGAGACTCCACAACAAACCATCTGATCCCATCATCTTCTGGATGAGTCTCATACCAATCCTCACCTCCATCGTTTTGAATTAGATAAGTTTCTACGCGAGCCATCTCGTTGGCGCGGGCGATGAATTCAATTTCTTGAGTAGTAAATCCCTCTTTAGAGATGATGGCCTTATGTTTACCATCTCGTATTTCGTAACTGCCATTTTCGTAGGTTTTGCCGTCAATTTCGATTTTGGACGAAGCTGGGGCAACCATGATACGAAGTTCTACTGGCGTGCCGATAATTTTTTTGATGATTACAACAGTCAAAAGGATAACAACTACCGCAACGGCTGCTATTATGATGAGTTTTTTTCTTTTTTGATCGATCATTCTTTCTTCCCTATGATATAAGAGTCTTTCATATCATCTGTAATGAGCTTGTAGGTCTTCCAGCCAGATTTTTCTTGACCGTCGGTACGGTCTGAAGGGTTCAAAACGTAAAATTCATATTTGTCGTCATCGTTAGCGTTAGCGTTGACTACTCTTACATCGACGATGGCAATCTTGTGCTGCTGTTCCGTCCACCAGCCCGTGTTCTCGTCGATGACGAGGGCCTTGCCGGCATAGAGATATTTAGCCATATCGGTAGACGAAAGCTTCGAGCCGCCGTTTACTGCACTTAGCCCATAGTTAGCGGCAACTGTCGCCGGATCAAAACCGCCATTATAACCTAACTGAAGAGGGCTGACATCGGCGCCAAATCCGGTTAAAGTGATTGCCGTTGAGGTGGCAAAACAGCCACGTTTACCCATAGTTCCTTTGCTCACTTTGCCTTCTTTGTTTACGCCGTTAGCCTCTACGTTCGTCCAAAGAGGATCTTTTTGTTTGTAGTTACAATATGTGAGACCTGAGACTTCAGCGGTATATGGTGGATAGATGCTTGCCCAATCGCCGGCACAATCTTTGTCTTCACTAGGCAGACAGGCGCCAGTCAGGACTTTGTATCTTACGAAAGCACCGAATTCGTTCGTAAGGGCGGTTTCATCATATACGCCATCTCCTACAAAACGACCTGGCCAATAGTCGCTCATTTTGTCGCTGTTTGGGTCACGTTGAGCGTCGTAACGATTCATAACGTAGGCTGAGCCTTCACCATTATTGGCTTCTGCGTCTGAAAAGCCCATGTTTTTAGCTTTCTCGATATAGACATTCGCCATGCCATTATATGAGAAGAAGAACTTCTTCACACCGTCGTCGGTGCTGCCGTCTGAGCCAATAGCGTCAAGCTTTCCTTTGATGACGCTTGCAGCAATATCGGTTTGGCGCGCAAATTCTTCGTCAGAAATTGGTCCTGGCGGCGAAAACTTGTTGTCGTTAGTTCCACCGTCGGTGTATGAATATAGCTGATATGCGCCTTGGAGGTTGTCTGGGTTGTCTCTTGCGAGGCCGTGCTCAAGCCTATGAACGACAGCTAGAATTTCCCATCTAAAACCATACTTGTTAGCGGCTTCGACGTAATATTTTTTGTTGGCGGTGACCGCGTCAAGCTCGGCATCAGACCAAACTTGGTCGCCGGCATAGTTTACGTTCTGACAAATGCTCACATCTTCACCGACACCATCTTCTGGGTTGTAGAATAAAATATTGTTCTCCGCATAGCGACGAATAGTAGCGCGATCAATTGCGTTGACCGTCAACGGCAAACCTAGTGATGAGGCCAAGATGAGCGTGATGGCGGCAAAGCTTTTGAGGCGTTGTTTCATATGTTTATCCTACTTTCTTATCCGGAGTGGTGGTAATTAATGCTTCTTCGGTCTCGGAAGCGATAATCTGAATATGAACGTGGTTCTGGCCAGCAAAGAAGAGACCCTGGCCGACTGGGAAGTTGGCGAGACGGCGTTTTTCTTCTTCGGTAAGCTTGAACACATCAGCAAGTACGTCAACGGCAGCTGGAGATTGTTTGAGGAATAGCTGCATCGAAGAGTTGGCAACAATGGCGCGGCCAAGCTTGCTGCTCATGAAGTCTTCCACGTCTTGGGTGATGGTGGTAAGGCCAAGATAATATTTACGAGCGCGCTTAGCGAGGCTAAAGAGGAAGTTAGCGGAATCTTCGAATTGCATCAATTGCCATGCCTCATCCACGATGAGGAGACGTTTCTTTTTCTCGGCGCGAACGATATTCCAAATGTGCGAAAGCACGATGTACATTGCGACCGGGCGGAGTTCGTCTTCGAGGTCGCGAATATTGAACACGACCATTTGGTTATTAATATCAACGTTAGATTGCTGAGAGAAGATACCCGCAAAAGTACCGGTGGTATATTTGCGCAAGCGCTGAGCGAGTTGTGGACCGGTGCCACCCATGTGGAGCAAAGTGTCGTAAAGGTTGGCGATGGTTGGCGGAGTCGATTGGTGCGTGAGCGGATCAGACGTGATGCCGACGCGAGCGTAGGTATCGATCAAAGCTTGGTCAAGATCGGCTTCTTCGGCAGCGCTGAGGGCTGGCACGACTTGGCCGGAAGCAGAAGTTTGGTTACCACCGAGCATCAAGCGGAGCAAACCGTGCAAAGTAACAAGGTTGGCACGCAAGGCGTCACTAGCTTCTTCGGAATCGACAACTTTTGGCAAATCGAATGGGTTAATGCGAATGTCTGAATTGAGCGACAAATTAATATATGAGCCGCCCACGGCATCGACGAGCTTTTGATACTCGTTTTCTGGGTCGATAATCAAAATTTCAGCACCAAGCATCATTGAACGCACGGCTTCGAGCTTAACCGAGAAGGATTTACCTGCACCAGACTTAGCAAACACCACCATGTTGGCGTTTTCGAGCGAGAAGCGGTCGAAAATCACGAGACCGTTGTTGTGCATGTTGATACCATAAAGAATACCTTTGTCCTGGGTTAAATCGGCAGACGTGAATGGGAAGCTAGTAGAAATAGCGCCCGTGTTCATATTGCGGCGAATTTGTAATTGGTCGACACACTGTGGGACAGTTGAGTTCATACCCTGCTCTTGTTGCGATGAGGCAACTTTAGAGAAGACCATTTGCTGGCCAAAAATCGTTTCGATTTTTTGCTGGATGAATTTAAGTTCTTCGAGCGATTCAGCCCAAAGCGTAACATAAAGGCCAAAACGGAAGAAGCGTTCTGCGCCAACTTGCAATTGGTCACGAAGTTCCTCGGCATCGTTAATGGCGGCCTCGAGTTCTGGATCACGGACCTTACCTTTTTCGGCGTTGATGTTAAGAGATGCTTCGAGCTGGGTAACTTTTTTACGCAAGTTCTTCATGACGACGGCAGATTCAACTGGATAAACGAACATCGAAACGTCGATAACTTCATCCATATTAATAATTGGCGAAATCCAACCAGTGTAAAGCATGCGTGGATAGCCGTAAATATATAGCGTACGGCCGTATTTGGTGCCAAGACGGAAATAGCTGGAGTGAATTTCGATCGATGAAGGCGAAATCAAGTCACGAAGGGTGTTAGTGCCCTGTTCAAAGGCGGATTGAATTCTGGCTTCCTCGGCAGCTCTAGCCTGTGCGGCAAGCTCTTCCTGGGTAAGTTGTTTCTTTCTAGCCATTTTTCTTTCCTCCTCCTTTCACGTATGTAGTTGCAACGTTCGAAAAATCTACCAACGGTTCGTTGATTGCTGTGTCTGGGTTGTTGAAGTTGTAATAGAGCTCGCCCAGTTCCTTGGTGTTAAGACGAACGGATTGAATACCAATTTGGAAGAGGCCAGAGATAACGGAGTCGACGCGGTCTTTGAGCTCGGAAACGGCTTTTTCGTAAGTAGCGCGGTCGATGCGGGTGACGGTTTGGGTCTTGGACCTAGAGAATGCTTTAAAGAAGTTCTTGGTTTGATCAAAGAATTTTTCGGCCGTCAGCGAAGAAGAATATGGAACGACGATAAAGAATGATTTGTCCATAATGTTGGCTTCTTGGGCGAGGACGTCGATGAAGTTAATATAATCGTCCATCAAGATGCCGAGCAACATATTGTCGGTATCACGGCGAATGGTGCTGAGCTTACTAATATATGGTGCGATATCAACGCGCTGAGAACGAACAAGAATTTGAATATCGAATTTGAGGGAGTTGAGAAAGTTTTGATAAGAATACTCGACGCCTTCGCGCTCGGTGTCGGACATCAAATCGAAGTTAATGGATTTACAAGCGATGACGGCGCGGAAGGAACCGTCTTTCATGATAACCATATCATCACGAATTTCAGAGATTAAAAGGGTCGATTGAGTGGAAGTAGGGACCTCGGCGTTTGGCGAAACTGGTGCGGCCTTTTTGGCATCAAGAGCAGTGGCACCGAGGTTGGCCATGTTTGGATTAGCCTGAGCTGCTCCCGGCTGAGCAAATGGGTTCTGAGCTGGTTGCTGCATTGGTTGTTGCATCATTGGCTGCATAGGCTGTTGTTGCATCGGCATCGGTTGACCTTGCATTGGTTGCATTGGCTGACCTGGCATTGCGACTTGTGGTTGGCCTTGCGGCGCTCCTGGTATTTGGTATTGTGGATCCATAGTTGTTTAATGTAGCGAAATAAACACTTCGCCGTCTCCCTTCCCTTTTAATCTTTTAGCTTCTTGCGCGATAGTTGATACGGTAAAATCTTGATTACTTGCTAGGTTAATTATATCTTGTTTTTGCGGTTTCGGCGCAATATTCTTAATGCTAACCGCGGCCTTCGGCTCTTCTTTTCTAAGCATTGACGGATCTGGCAAAACCACGACTGACGAGTTGTAGTTTGGGGTTTCGAGAGCCGGGTTCGGAGCTGGCTGCTGGACTGGGGCTGGCTGACCAGGTGCGGTAGGCACGCTTGGCGCAGCATCGCGAGCTGGATTGTAGGCTTGAGGCGCCACAGTATTATAGTGACGACTAATAGTTGGGGCTTGTTGAGGCTGGAGTGGCGCTTCGTTGGCAGCAATTGCCTTGCGCATATTTTCCATAACCTCGGCATGGCGAGAACTCTTATCTTTTTCAAGTGCGGCATCGATATTGCGATACTGGCTGCTATCTTCAAAGATATCAGCGACTGCATCGGCCTCGGCGGCCAAATCATCACGCATCGGGCTGGCGCCTATACTACCAATAGCACGACCTTCCGTATCGACGATGTTGGCGAGGAATGACAAGCGGTGGGTAGCCTCTTCGCCAGAAATATCCCTAGTGCGAACCTTTTCCTGAACCTTTGGCGCAGTAATAGTAATGGTGGATTCTGGCTGTCCAGAAGTCCAAGTCCTTTTGCGTGGTTTAAGATAATACGAAACTAAAGCAGCTAAATAAGTCTCCATTGGCTGGTCTTTTTTGAGTGGCAGAGAAATCGCCAAAAGCAAAATGATGATTGGCACAGGAATGATGGCCAAAAGTGGGTAGATTTGAAAAAGACCCACAGCTAATGCAATTAGTGCAGCTGCGATCAAAAGATAGACGAATTGCCTGAACGTGAATGGTCCAAGTAACTTATCGTCTGCCTCAACGTCTTGAGGGACTTTATATTGCGCCATATATAATTATTATAGCATAAGCCTATCAAAAAACCACCAAGTTAATGGTGGTTTTTTGTTACTCTTGCAAGCGATTCTTGACGTCGTTATACATTTCCGAAATATGCTGGTTGCCCGGACGAATATCCTGAGCAATAGCCTGTCTAGTTTCGTCTGGCAATTCACCACAGCCGCTGATTGCGCCCATCACCCTATCGTAGAATTCCTGCCTGTTGGCGGCGTTATCTTCGGCACCAACGTAATCTTTTTGGATCCTATCGATGTCTCGCTCCAATTCCTTGATAGCTAGATCGTCAGTGATTGGCTCTGGCTCATCATATGATGGTGCGTCGTCTTCTTCTTCGTCATCTAGCGGACGCTCATCATTAGCGTTCTTAGCATTCTTGGCATCTTTAGGGTGGGTCTTATTCCAGACCTCAGTCTGCTTCTGAATATTGTTAAGATCGAGATATTCGGTAAGACCAGTCTTGGAGTCTGGTAGGTTACCTTTACGAGCGTTGAGGAACAAGCTGTTCTCGACGCCTCTTTGGAGGTGAGATTTAAACAATTCGCTAGAGCGCTTAAGAATCTTATCCTTATACTTATCTGAGTTGCGGATACCCTTTCTCCACTCCTCATTATTGAGGGTAGCTGCGAGCCACTTCTCTTCGCTGTCGTATTTGTCGCGGTTATTGTCGCGTTCTGTTGCAGCTTCGTCTTTATAAATACCAAGCTCTTCTGCGGCACGATCATTATAGTGGTCTTTGATTTCCACAAACATATCAGACTTAGATTTAGCAATCTGGCTATAAACCTGAGCGAAGATAAAGTCGTCGACGCGCTTGCTCTGGTATGCGGCGAGCTTTTCTTTTTGGGCTTTTCTCTTGTCTGGGTCGTCAGACAACTGCGAGTCGGCAATTTCTGGCTTGGTAATGAATTTAGCGAGAGCAGCAATCTGCTCGCTACCAGATAGGTACGAGAACTGGTCGCTAACGATGTTTGGAAGAATCGAGTTGAAGACGTTTGCCGATTTCTTGATAAACTTGTCCACATCGATTTTCTGTTTTCTCTCGTCGGTTTCTTCTGGGTTCAAAACACAAGATTGCTTAATAGTATCTTGCAATACCTTAAAGGCTTCGCGTTCAGCGCCGGCGAAGGAGGTACCAAGAAGCAACTTTTCAATACCGCGTTTTGGCTTGCGAATTTCGCCAATATGTTTCACTTTATTCTCATCAACATACTCGCCATCAATATATTCACCGTCAACATACTCTTTTAGATCAATGGATTGTTTGTGGCGGCGAGTTTCTTCCTTGGCACCAGGCTTAAGGTCGTCGTACATATGGGCCGTTTCAAGGTTAATATATTTACCAAAGCGGCGAAGGGTCGAGTCCCTATCCTTGACCTCGAACATGAGGAAGCCTGCCAAGGCTTGGCTAGCGTGAGTACCAAGTTTAAGCTTTTCGTCTTTACAAAGATCATTAATAACTTCCTGGATGATTGACGTGTCACCACGGTTATTGAAGATCCTGAGACCACCAATAATGGCGTCGATGTTTTCGCTCGAATCATCAGACTTAGCAAGCTGTTTGACACGTTTCTTCACATAGTTGGTAGGAGGAACAAGATCCGTGTATTTCTCGAATTTACCCTTCATGATGTTCTGTTGCGAGGCGAGGACGCTTGCGGCATCAGCAGCAATGTACTGGGTAGCAAATTCTTTGTTCTTGTTGTACTTCATAACTTGCTGCATTTGTGCATAGCGGCCGACTGCAGCAACTTTGTCTTTTTCGTCTATAGCAATTGGCAAATACCCATCATCGCCAGCATTGACTTTATTGATGTGTGTAGCAATAGCATTTTCGAAGCGTTTATGGCGAGAAGTAGCGTTGTCATATTCAATAATCTCAGAGCGAGCAGTTTCCATAGCGAGAACATCTGATGCCTCAATAATCTTATTATCGAGAGCATCGTAGCGCTTTCTCGTCCTGGTGCCATCTTTGGCCAACATACCAATACCCTCTTCAAAGGTGTTCTTGTGCCTGAGGATATCAGTTTGATAACCCTGGTTGAGAATTTGGGCCTTGTAAGCTCTGACGCCCTTATTAGTAAGGTGGCCATTCTTCTTGTAGTGGCTGCTAGCATGATAAGCTTCGCCCCTAGCGGAGGCCGTTGACATATTCTCTTTAGTCTCGAGTTCGCGAGCAATCTTGCGATCAGAAAGATACTTCATCACGTACCTTGATGGGAGGTAACTTCTGCTAGATGCAAGGTGTTTAGCGTAGCTGTTCTGCTTGTGGGATTCGGCCCAAGCGCGGTTGGCAGCCAATGGTTTGGCGGCGAGACCACGGATAGTATTGTTGACGTTGCTAAGGAAGGTGCCGGACATCTTCATGAGAGACCAACAAGCAAACAATGGGAATACTTGGACAGCGAGACCAAGAATCACCATAAACATACTGCCGTTGCTGAGACCGCTGACAATGATTGCCCAACCGGCAACGTTGGCTGCGCCGAACAACAGGCTGAACATTGGATAGAATACCAACATCTTCGTAAAGAGGTTTTTCCACTTCTTGAAGAGATTTTCGGTATTTGGAAGCATGTAACAAACTAGCGCCAATGGCGAAATCATCACGAGAAGAATCACGACTGCTTGACGAATAGCGATAGTAATAAGACCAGAGACGATAGCGATAAGACCGCCGATAATGGCCGGGATCATCATGAATAGCGCGCCGGCTTCGAAAGCGGCAAAGCTACCAACGAGACCAATACTAGCACCACCGAGTGCGGCGTATGCAGCATCGGAGAATGAGAGTTGGCTTGAAACAACAACATCGCCAAGTTGGATTGGGATATTTTCGAAGAGGCCACGGAGGCTGGCGCCGACAATATTGGACACGTCAACAGCGAGAGCACAGATATGGAAGCTGAGGTTGACCAAGACAATAGCTACGATGAGTTTCGGCAAGACCTTCTTAATACCGTAGTTTGAAATACCGACTCCGGTAATCTGCGAATAGATCACAATCAAGAAGAATACAATAAACACGACGTTGGTGATACCAAGACAGTAGTTCCAGACTTTATAAACTGGCGAATTTCCGTCAGCAGCGAGCGGCTGGACAACGAGCAAGCCTTCGATTACATCATAAAGTGAGTCAACTGCCTTAGAGGTGACTTCCATAATTGGACAAACTAGCCAACCGACAGGACTGAGCTGTTCAGAACAGTCTGGACCCTGATCTTCGATAAATTCAACTTGAATCTGTTGTGGCTTTTGCTCTGCTGGAGCATCCGGTTCGGTGTTTGTTTCCCCTTCGGCTGGCTCCGTAGTCTGTTCTTCGGTCGGAGTTTCCTGAGTTGGTAACTCTGGTTGTTCAAACGGAGCATCTTCGTTGGCCGTACGGGTCACAGTGTTTTGTTCTGGTTCAGCATAAGCTGAAGGAGTAATAACAGGGGTGAGAGAACCCATGAGCATAAGAAAAATACCTAGAAATAGGCAATAAAAACGCTTTTTAATATTATTTATTACACTCATAATAATCTGTTTTTAGGCCTCCCACTCTAGGCGCTTGATTAATTATAGCACGCATAAGCGTTTTTGTCAAGGGCTTTATAGAGATATTATGAATATTTTTGGTGTAGACTTTACGCGCGTTTATGTTACAATAATCTTAAGTTAAATGATATTTTTGCAAATGAAAAAATCAAAAAAAATTCTATTATCAATGGTCATCGCAGTGCTCGGTTTGAGCTTTTGTGGCGTAATTACAAAAAATGCCGCAGCGGCAACGAAAACCACGATTACATATCAGACTGAATCGTATGATTCTTATGGATCTCTTTGGGGTACCCAAGATAACAATACCGAAATAGTCGGTGATACCGTTAGTGTACAGTGTGAGTCAGCGATGCTTCAAAATCCATCCTATCAATCTAAACTAAATATGGAAATTCTGGTCATCACAGATAACAGCAAGCAGCATCAGCATTGGTTGACGGTCACCTATGGCGGTAAGTCAGATGCGCAACAAGCCGCTTGCGATAAGGAGCTTCCTAAAATCAAAAAACAATTCTCCGACAATGGCGTCAATGTCGTCGAGGCAGCAGCCTGGCTCAGCTACGTAACTCCGGACGACGAAAAACACGACGATTTGTTTGTTAGTGGTGAGGCGGTCGAAGTAGTTTGTAAGGAAAATGGTGGGGCTGGCGCTGGTAAGTTGGCGACTGTATATATAGTTACTGATTCTGGGAAATATTCTTCCTACACACGAAAGGGCGATTGCGGCGAAGCTGATAGCGGCGTTAAGACTGCCGTAGAGGGAGAGCTCGCGCAATATGGTTTTACGATTGGTTGGTGGAGCGCAGAAGATACCGAGCTCAAAAATTGGCCAAGCAATCTCGTCAGTTTAGGTGTTTATCCTAGCGCTTATGCTTCACCAGGAACTCCAAAAGATGATGGAGACGATGATGAGAAAGATCCGGAAACTCCAAAAACTGGTGACGACGGCAAAGGTGAAGGCGGCGAGGACGGTCACAAATACGATGAACAAGCCCTAAGAAGCTCCGGTTCATTCCTGGGTATGCGCGCTTGGTATGATGGGCTCGTCGTTAACGGAAAGCTAGTAAATGTCACCGATAATGGCAGCGATGGCAGCATGAAATTAAGTGTTTTCATCTGGACAATCGCCGCAAACGTCGCAATTGACCTAGCTGTAATTGCTGCATTTGGCGCAATCGGTTTTGTGATTTATGGCGGCTACTTGTATATGTTCTCTGGTGGCGATGCTGGCAAAGTGGCTGGCGGCAAAAAGACTATTATGAATGCTATTATCGGCCTAGCCATTGCGATGCTGGCCAATGTAATCTTTACGACTATGCGAGCCGTACTGTTACAACATACCTCCGACAATCCGGTCGTTATAGATGGTAAAACTTATAAGCTAATAGATGTGAATCCTGGCATAGTAGCAACAGAGCTGATAGCGTGGGTAGTCGGAGTTGCCGGTATAATCTGCGTAGTCTTCCTAGTTTATGGCGGCATATCATACATTTCTTCTACTGGTGACGCGAACAAAATTACGAAGGCCAAAAACGCAATCCTTTATTCTCTGATTGGTTTGGCGATTGTGGGCCTCGCACAAGTAATCACTGCAACAGTAGCAAATACGATTCGCGACGCGGATGGTACTTCCCGAATTGAAACAACCCAAATAATAGCAAAGGAGGAAAATGAAAAACAAATTAACTAAAGTTATTGCCGTCGTTTTGGCATTAGTCTTTGCTGGCGGTCTAATAGCAACACCAGCATTTGCTGAAGACAAAATCTGTACCAGCAAAGCAGAAATGGGAGATGCTGCTTGGGAAGCTGCAGGTTGTGATGGTGGAAAAAGCATTGAGGATGTTGCAATTGACATTATCAAGGTAATTATCGGCATGCTCGGCATCGTGGCCGTAATCTTCATCGTAGTGGGTGGCATCAGCTATATGACCTCTTCCGGTGATGCTGGTAAGGTCAAAAAGGCAAAAGATACTATTCTCTACGCCGTAATTGGCCTAGTAGTTTGCGCGCTAGCTTTTGCAATTGTCAATTTCGCCGCAAGCATCATTAACGGTGATAAGAAGGCGGAAAATAACTCTGGCGGCACCGGTAGCAATAGTGCAATGCTTCAAATTGAAAGCCAAATATCATAACTGTATTGTAAATAAAGAATTAATGTGATACAATTTTAAAAAATAAGGAAAATAATCATGATTAAAGATGCTCTTACTCAATTAGCCGTCACCATTAACACGGTCGGTAAAGACAACGAAACCATCGATCCAGGTGACGCCAATAGCAAACTTACTAGTATTTTGAATGCTGTCATCGGCTCTCTTGGTATTGTTGCTGTGATCGTCATCGTAATTGGTGGTATCCTTTACATGACCTCTTCTGGCGACGCTGGTAAGGTTAAAAAGGCTAAAGACACCATTCTTTACGGTATCATTGGTCTCGTGATTTGTGCTTTGGCATACGCCATCGTCAACTTCGTTATTAGCAACCTTAACTAATAATAGACTTATTAAACCTCCCTTCGGGGAGGTTTTTTGTTATCAGTGTTGACATGCGACGGATAAAAAATCACTCCCGTGAGTGCGGGAGTGATTTGATAATCCTTGTAATTATTGAACCTGGATTTTGGTTGGTGAATTGACTTTTTCTTTGTCGAAAGTGATAGTGAGGACGCCGTCTTTGAGCTCGGCTTTGACACTGTCTTCGTCTTCGCGGACCTGGACTGGGAGGGCGATAGTGCGGGAGAATTCACCCCAGTAGCATTCTTGGATGTGCCAGCGGGTAGTGGCTTCTTCTTCGCCGCCAGAGAGCGTACCGGAAATCGTCAGGATGTTGTCAGAAATGCTGACATCGAGATCGGACTTTGAAATTCCAGCCGTGCGGGCTTTAACTACTAATTTATCAGCCGTTTCATAGACATCTACTGCGAGCTGTCCAGGAAAATCTTCGGCATTGTCCCACTCATCATCTTCTGCTGGCTCATTGTCTTCGACAGGAGCAAGCTCATCCTCGATAGGAGCTTCTTCCTCTTCTTCGACCTTTGGAGCTGGAGCAACCTCTTCTTCGTCACCTAGAAAGGCATCGGCGAGGTCTTCCATCAGCAAGTCATCGTTACTCATACGACTCATGTTTCCTCCACACTTATTAATTATGCTTTATTATAAAGTACTTTCATAGTAAAATCAAGAGAATTATGGGTTTTATTGTAAAAAATACAACAATAAAAAATCCGTTGGACCTAATTTGCCCGCATACCTGTATCGGTTGCGGGGCGGTAGGTGAAGTCTTGTGCGAATGTTGTAAAAATAACATTTTGGCTGAACATTTAAACTATTGTCCGGTCTGCAAACAGTTGACCCCTGATGGATACTGCAAACACTGTGCCCTGCCGCCGTGTTTTATGGTGGGCTGGCGCGACGAGCTCGTGTTTGAGCTAGTGGAAGAGTTTAAATACCATTCGGTGCGGGCGCTCGGCGACGTGTTGGCGGAGCTGCTCGATAATGTTCTGCCCGAAATTGACGGCAAAGTAGCGATTGTCCCCTTGCCAACTATCAAGAAGCACGTGCGTGAGCGCGGGTTTGATCATATGCAAAAGATTGCCGAAAAACTGGCGAAGAGACGGGGATGGAAGGTCGAAAAACTTTTTAGGCGAGCGAAAAACACCGTGCAGGTGGGCGCGAACCGTGACGTACGCCTAGTACAGGCGGCTGAGGCGTATGAGCTGGTCGGGCAGGTTCAGCCAGATGTGACCTATTTGATTCTCGATGATGTCTGGACGACCGGCGCGAGCATGAAAGCCGTCACCAAAAAGCTCCAGCGAGCTGGAGCTTTGAAAGTCTTGTTAGCAATTTTGGCGGTTAACCGCGGTAATCTACGATAAGGGCAGTGTCTTCGTTTTTGTTTTCTTCAGTCTTGTCTGATGGCAAGGCGTTGACGACGAAGTTAACGATAGCAAAGGCGAGGAAGGCGACGATAAGGCCGATAATAGCGTAAAGCACGGTGTTTTTGGCGTCGGTGACCTTCTTAGCATCACCGCCAGAAACGACGTAGCGGATACCGCCCCAGATAAGCATGATAACAGCGATAATACCAACGATGTAAAGGATGGTGCTGGTGATTTGGCGGAAAATACCGGTTTCACCGAAGAGGTTGGATGGACAGCCGTCACAACGAGCGGCCTCGGCACCTTCTTTAAGAGTCATAGCAGAAACGCTGGAAGTAACACCGAGCGTAACGATGACAGCTGCTAATATCATTGGTAGGATAATCTTTGCTAACTTTTTCATGCCTTTATTATAACATATTTTGCGAAAAAAGGTGTAATTATGATAAAATGGGTGCATTGGAGGGTTACCCAAGTGGCTGAAGGGGACGGTTTGCTAAATCGTTAGTCTGGAGTAATCTGGAGCGGGAGTTCGAATCTCCCACCCTCCGCCAAACAAAGACAGGCGTTTTACGGCTGTTTTTTGTTGTGAAAACTTGGCCGCGTGATATAATTAGCTTATGGTAAAGCAATTGGAACGTGTAGACTGGGAAGCCGAAGAGTATGTCGTGCGCGACAGAAATGCTGGCTGGTATATCGGTCTATTCATCGTGGCGGCCGGTTTGATCGCGCTGTCGATTTGGCAAAGTTGGTGGACTTTTGCAATTCTTATCGCACTCTGTGTAATCGTAATTTTGACTAGCAATTTGCGCCCACCGCGTAAGATCAAATACAAACTCGACACCAAGGGTTTGACCGAGGGTGACAAGCTTCATAAATACGAAGAATATCGTGCCTTTGGTATTCTAAAAGAAGGCGCACATTACTCAATTATCTTGATTCCAAAGAAGCGTTTCGGCGTCCAAACCAAGGTTTATTTCCCTGAGACGAATGGCGAAGCCATCGTGGATGCACTCGGTATGCGCCTGCCAATGGAAGACGTCAAGCTAGACCTTGTGGATAAGCTTGTGAATTTCTTGCGAATTTAGTCATATCATGATATATTAAACATAAGTTAAAAAGAAGGTGGGCAAAAATGGACCAAAACAACCCTGTAGACGACGAGCTACAAAAAGCAATCGATGAAATTACTAATTCAACTGCCGAGCCAGAGCAGCCAGCGGTTTTTACTGATTCCGTAGCGGAACCAGCTGACGTACCAGAACTTAATCCAGATAATCTGGCTAGTTTTGATACTCCAGCTCCAGCTCCAGATTTTAACGATGCTCCAGATTACAGCACCTACAGCGTGCCAGAAATGACTGGCCCAATTGAGCCAATTGGTGACTTTGTCAGCACCTCGCTCGATGATGCCCCTTCCACTTCTGAAACTCCAGCCGAAGAAACCACCTCTGGTGTAACAGCAAGTAGTGATATGACTGGTGCCGAAGCCGAGGTCGCAAGTGATCTTAAAGAAATCCAAGATGCCGCCCTGAAAGATTTGATCCCGGTGCTTGATGAACTTACTGAGCTTGACGCAGCTGAAAAGTATCAACTCTGCCTTAGAGCTTACGAAAAAGAACGTGATCCAGCAATTCTTAAAACCGCATATACTAGCGCCAAACAAATTACCGACTCGAAGGAACGTGCAGACGCCTTGCTCAAGATCGTAAAGGCAAATTAATCAGCAAACCTCCTTCAGTAAAAAATAACCCCCTTGGTCCGGGGGTTATTTTGTTGGTCTTTAATAGGCGCCCATGTCTGGGTTGGCAGTTTCTGGCTTTGGAATATCAACAATGAGTGCGCCCATCGTGATAGCCGTAGCGGCAATCGAAACAGCGTTTTTGACAGCTTCTTTGGTGACCTTGGCCGGATCAATGATGCCGGATTTTTTAAGTTCAATCAGGCCCTCTTCCGGCTTCATGACATTGATGCCGAAGCCTGGTTTGGCTTTTTCAACTTCGGAAAGGAGCGCCTGAGCGTTGAGGCCGGCGTTTTCCATGATATGGACAAACGGAGTTTTGAGAGCGTTTTTAACAATGCGAGTACCGTCGTCGTTGCCTTTGAGAGTGTCTGCAAGGTTGACAAGTGTAACGCCACCACCAGCGACGATGCCTTCGGCGAGGGCAGCTTTGGTGGCAGCCACAGCGTCGTCGACGCGGAATTTCTTCTCGTCGATTTCGGTTTCGGTAGCACCACCGACCTTGATCAAAGCGACTTTGCCAGAGAGTGCAGCGGCGCGTTTTTCAAATTCTTCACGTTCGTAGTCGGATTTAGCCAAGCTAGCAAGATTGCGAATGAGGGCGATGCGGTCTTTGACGGCTTTTTCGGAGCCAGCACCTTTGATAATTGTAGTGCCGTCTTTTTCGGCGATAACTTTGGCAGCTGAACCAAGTACTTCAAGGCCAACTTCCTCGATTTTGAGGCCCTTATCGGCAGAAACGACCGTAGCATCAGTGAGGATAGCGATATCTTCCATAATTTCCTTGCGGCGATCGCCAAAGGATGGGGCTTTAAGAACGAGTGAATTAAAGACGCCTTTGAGCTTATTCAACACAAGGAGCGACAAAGCTTCGCCTTCGACTTCTTCGGCGATAATGACGAGATCTTTTTTGCCAGCGGCGGCGCATTTTTCGAGCAATGGTAAGATGTCGTTTGCGGCAGAAAGTTTTTGAGCGGTGACGAGAATGAGTGGCTTATCAAATACAGCTTCTTGACGGTTAACATCCGTCACAAAGAAAGCGGATGAATAGCCTTTGTCATAGCTAAAGCCTTCGACGATTTCCTGTTCCATTTCGAGGCTTTGGCCAGCTTCAACGGTAACCACGCCATCTTTGCCAATTTTAGAAATAACTTCGGCGATGAGGTTGCCAATTTTTTCGTCGCCAGCAGAGATGGTGGCAACTTCGGCAACTTTACTATCGTCGCCAGCGATTTTTTCGGCGGCTTTGTCGATGCCTTTGATGATTTCGGCACCGGCTTTTTCGATGCCTTTTCGAAGCTCCATTGGATTAACGCCAGCAGCGATTAGCTTGTTGGCTTCGTTCAAAATATTGTAAGTAAGAACGGTGACGGTAGTGGTACCATCGCCAGCAACTTTGTTGAGTTTTTGCGCGGCGGTTTTGATGAGTTTGGCACCGATAGCTTCGCCGAGTTTATCATCGGTGTTTTCGAGCTCAACGGCCTCGGCGACGGTTACGCCATCATGAGTGATGACTGGTGCGCCGTATTCTTTTTCGATAATGACGTTTTTGCCTTTTGGACCAAAGGTAACTTTGACGGCGTCGTAGAGTTGTTTAGCGCCGGCGAGTACTTTCTCGCGAGCTTCTGATTCGTAGTAGATTTTCTTTGCCATATTTTTACAATGTCGCTAGGACATCCTCCTCTTTTACTAAGATATAATCCGTGCCGTCGAGTTTGACTTCGGTGGTTTGGAATTCTTTAAAGATGATTTTGTCACCTTTTTTTAAGGTTTTAACTTCTGGGCCGGTGGATTCAATCACGGCATAGGCTGGTTTTTCTTTGGCAGTGCCGAGTAGGATGCCGGATTCGGTCTTTTCAAGTGGTTTTTCAATTTTGGCGACAACGTAGTCTTTCAAAGGTTTTAACGCCATAATTCATCTCCTTTTCTAGTTTCATTATAGCACAAATCTAGCACTGTCAAGCCATGAGTGCCAACTCGCGGCATTTTCTCTCTAATGTGGTATAATGGGCGCAAAGGAGAAATCAATGAACAACATCACAAAAATTTTTCTAGTACTTAATTCAGGCTCATCCAGCGAGAAATTTTCACTTTACGAAGGCGAGGATGAGGTCTGTTCCCTCTATTTTGAAGGTATTGAAGAAAATGGTAAGAAAAAATTCATCTGCACGATTACCCGCGCCGATGGCTCCGAAGAAAAAGTCGACAAAACTTGGGATACGCTCGACGTAGCATTTGCCGAAGCTAAGGCAATTTTCGAAAAAGAAGGTTTTATCAACGAAGCTCATCCACTTGATGGCATCTTGGTGCGCGTCGTGGCAGCTGGTAAATACTTCTCTGCACACCACATCGTGGACGACGAAACTTTGAAAGAGCTCGAAAAAGTCCAGGTGACCAACCCACTTCACGTGCCAGGCACGATGCGTGGTATCAAAAATGCCCGCGAGACGTTTGCTGGCGTGCCAGTGCTTGTGATGTCCGACTCTGAGGCTCTTGTAAAAGATTCCCGCAAAGACATGAACTATGCTTTGCCAAAAGAATTGATTGAAGAATTCAATCTTGGCCGCTGGGGCGCACATGGCGCATCTTACGGTTTCATGATGGATCGCATTAAAGCTCTTGATATCGAAGAGAAAAAGATGGTGGTCTGCCACCTTGGTTCTGGCTGTTCAATTACCGCACTCGAAAACGGTGCTCCAGCCTACACTTCGATGGGTGAGACTCCGCTCGAAGGCTTGATGTCTTCGACCCGTACTGGTTCGATCGACCCAACGATTGGCGCTTTGCTTGGTGACAAGCTCGGTGCTGCAGAGGCTATCAAAGTTATGAACAAACAATCTGGTCTCCAGGCTCTCGCCGGTTCTAATGACATGCGCGAGATTATTGCCGGCGCTGAAGAAGGCGTGCCAGAAGCCGTGGAAGCTTACAATATGTTTGTCGATGGCGTAGCTGGTAAGATTGGTGAGTTCGCCGCTAAGATGGGCGGCCTTGATGCTATCGTCTTTACCGCAACGATTGGTGAACGCTCAATTCCAATTCGTGGTTCAGTGATTTCTAAACTTGAGTTCATGGGCTTTAAGATTGATGACCAAATCAAGGTTGATCGTTCGGCTGGTTACACCAACATCGCTGCCGAGAATTCAAAGCCGATTTACGTAATTGCAACCAACGAAGCTGCTTACATGATTAAGAAAGCTGGTGAGTTGATCGATGAAGCAGGTCGCTGATTCAGAGACTAAGGAAATCTTAAAAATCGCCCGGGAGAGTTTGGCTCTTCCGGGGGATTTTGTTGAGCTGGGTTGCTACGAAGGCGACACGTCGCTGCTTTTTGCCGAGCTTCTGCGCGAGACTGGCAGTGATAAAAAATTGTGGATTTATGATTCTTTCGAAGGCTTGCCGGCCAAGACGTCTGAGGATGAATCGGCGGCGGGCGAGAATTTTCAGGAGGGTGTGCTGGCCGTGACTAAGCGCGAGGTAAAACTCAGGTTTCTGCGCGCAGGGTTGCCAGTGCCAATTATTAAGAAGGCTTGGTTTAAAGATTTGACTGCGGCGGATTTGCCGGAGACGATTGCTTTGGCGTTTCTAGATGGAGATTTGTATCAATCGATTAAAGAATCGCTGGCTTTGGTAGAAGACAAAATGGCTGAAGGCGGCGTGATCGTTGTGCATGATTATAATAATCCGGAATTGCCGGGTGTAACCAAAGCCGTAGATGAATGGCTAATCAAAAAGCCATTCAAGTTAGTGCAAAAAGATAGTTTAGCGATCATAAAACTTGTTTAAGGTATTCGCCGGTTGGGGTTTTGGCGGATTTGGCGAGTTGCTCCGGAGTGCCCTGGGCAATAATTTCGCCGCCCTTGATGCCGCCTTCTGGGCCCATGTCGATAATCCAGTCGGCGGATTTAATGACGTGAAGATTGTGCTCGATAATAATCATGGAGTTGCCGCCGTCTACGAGTTTGTTCAAAATTTTGAGCAAGCGTTTGACATCGTCGGTGTGGAGGCCGGTGGTTGGCTCGTCGAGGATGTAGAGAGTTTTGCCGGTGCTGCGACGAGCGAGCTCGGTGGCGAGCTTAATGCGCTGTGCTTCCCCGCCCGAGAAAGTGGTGGCTGGCTGGCCGAGACGAATGTAGCCAAGACCAACTTCTTGGATAGTTTTGAGCTTTGGTGCGATAGTTGGGATGTTCTTGAAAAATTCAACGGCTTCATCGATTGTCATGTTGAGAACTTCAGAAATATCTTTGCCCTTGTATTTAATTTCGAGAGCCTCGTGGTTGTAGCGTTTGCCGTGACAGGCTGGACAAGTAACGTAAACATCAGGGAGAAAATGCATTTCGATTTTGTTAACACCGTCACCCTGACAGTTTTCACAGCGACCACCTTTAACGTTGAACGAGAAACGACCGGCTTTGTAACCGCGGATTTCGGCTTCTGGTTGAGAAGCGAAAAGTTCGCGGATGTAGTTAAATACACCAGTATAGGTAGCTGGGTTGGAACGCGGCGTGCGGCCGATTGGTGACTGATCAATAATAATGGCTTTATTAATTTTATCGATGCCTTCAATGTTGTCGTGAGCGCCAGAAACGGTTTGGGCGCGATGGAGACGAGCGAGAAGTTCGTTAGCAAGGATGCTATTAACGAGCGTGGACTTGCCAGAGCCGGAAACACCAGAAACGACAGTCATCACGCCAAGCGGGAAATGCGCATCGATGTTTTTGAGGTTATTCTCACGCGCGCCACGCACTACGAGCTCGTGACCCGGTTTGATCTTGCGGCGCTTTTTTGGCGTTTCGATTTTGAGTTCGCCGCTCAAATATTTACCAGTAATAGAATCTGGATTTTTCATGATTTCTTCTGGCGTGCCAGCAGCGACGAGTTTACCGCCGTGAGCGCCGGCGCCTGGACCGATATCAATAATATAGTCAGATGAAAGCATGGTGTCTTCGTCGTGTTCGACGACGAGCACGGTGTTACGTAGGTCGCGGAGGTGTTTTAACGTGGCGATAAGTTTATCGTTATCGCGTTGATGGAGGCCGATGGATGGCTCATCCAAAACATAGAGCACGCCCTGCAGGCCGGAGCCGATCTGGGTAGCGAGACGAATACGCTGGGCTTCACCGCCAGAAAGGGTGTTGGCGGCACGGCCAAGTTCGAGGTAGCCGAGGCCGACGTCTTTCATAAATTTGATGCGTTCACGAATTTCTTTGAGGATTGGTTCAGCGATGAGTTTTTCGGCATCAGAAAAGCCGAGGTCCTGGCCTAAGATTTCGTAAGTGGCGTCGACGTCCATTTGACACATATCGACAATGTTGAGACCGTGGACAGTGACGGCAAGCACGGCTGGTTTTAATCTGGCACCGTGACAAGTTTGGCATTCGTGCACGCGCATAAAGCGTTCAATGTCGTGTTTGGTGAAATCGGAAACTTTTGGATCATTATAGCGGCGCTCGAGCATCGGGATGACGCCTTCGTAAGTGGCTTCGTAAATGGTGCCGTCAGCAAAGCGGCCGGAACCCATGATTTTCATCTTGTATTTTTCGTCGCCCGTACCGTAAAGGATCAGGTGTTTGGTCTCTTCGGAAAGTTCGCCAATTGGCACGTGGACAGAGAAATTATGTTTGGCGCCAACGCACATGAGGCGCTTGAGCCACCAAGAATCTTGGTTGACACGGTTAAACGGACGGATGCCACCTTCGGCAATGGTAAGGTTGTTGTTAAAAACGAGTTCTGGATCGATTTCCATGCGAGTACCAAGACCGGTACAGGTTGGACAGGCGCCTTCTGGAGCGTTAAATGAGAAGAGACGCGGAGTGAGTTCTGGGATAAGTTCGTCTGGGTGGTCTTCACAGGCGTAGCGCTGGGAGTAGGTTAAAACTTCGGTGTTGTCGGCAGAGATATTCTTCTCACCCACAGCGGTGGAAGTATCGTTGATTTTGAGCAGTTTAATAATTCCCTGGCCGAGTTCAAGCGCCTGCTCGATAGAGCCGGAAATACGTGAGTAAAGATCTGGGCTTAAAATAAAGCGGTCCACCACGAGCTCGATGTCGTGACGTTCGTTTTTATTAAGTTCTGGGAATTCATCCAGGGCATAGACGATGCCATCCACGCGAACGCGGGCAAAGCCTTTGGAACCATATTGTTCACTGATGTGGGCGAACTCACCCTTTTTCTGTGAAACGATTGGGGCGAGGAGCATCAATTTGGAGCCGAGCGGAAGCTTCATGACTTCGTTGACGATGTCTTCGACAGAGCGGCGAGAAACTTCTTTGTGACAAACTGGACAGTGTGGCACGCCAACGCGGGCGAACAAAAGACGGAGATAATCGTAGATTTCGGTGACGGTAGCAACGGTAGAGCGCGGGTTGCGGCTGGTGGATTTTTGGTCAATAGAAATGGCTGGGCTAAGACCGGTGATAGAGTCGACGTCCGGCTTATCCATGACGCCAAGGAACATGCGAGCATAGGAGCTAAGTGACTCAACGTAGCGACGCTGGCCTTCGGCATAGATGGTATCAAAAGCCAGGCTGGATTTGCCCGAGCCAGAGAGGCCGGTGACAACCACCAGCTTGTCACGCGGGATATCGACGTCGAGATCCTTTAGGTTGTTCTCACGCGCACCGCGTACTTTGATATAACCACCGTCGTTAAAGACGTCTTCTTTTGTCATACTTACTCCGAGTTAAACGTGTATATTATACACGAGATGAGGAGATTTTTCAAGGGGTAGAGACTACTTTTTGCCAATCCCGCCGCGAAGCCCAAGAATATGACAAAGGTCCTTCAAGGCCGTTTTGTAGCCGTCCATGATGGCGACGGTTGGACCAAAGAACTCACGAATAATTGGTTTGACGTCGGCAAGATGTGAATCACCGAGGATAATGAGACCAGGTTTGAATTTACGGAATTTCGCAAGATCGCGAGCGACAGTTTTCTCCATATACTCCCCTTGGTTGATAAGGTCGATCCACTCGTCGCAATCGAATTCTTGCGTTTTCATGCGGAGATGATAAACGAATTTGTGGTAGGCCAAAGTTTTGCGGACCGGTTTGGTCGTAAGGATAAGGGCTCGACTGGCCGTGGTGCGCGGTTTTTGACCAAAAGAAAAGCCAGAAAATTTCTGGCTGGGATATTTTTTACGAAAATAGGCGAGGCTCGTAGTTGAAACGAACTGATTGGCAATAATAATTGCTTCGGAATGATTGATGTAGGGGCGAAGCTTTTCTAAAGTTCTAGCTCTTGCGGTTTTGGAATTTTGGTATGGTTGCTGTGACTGTTGCCAGTCGATGACTCGTATTGTCTCGAAAATAGGTACTTCCTTTTCGATGTAGTCGGCGAAGAGTTCGCCACCGAATCCACTATCGAAAACGACAATGTGCATTTTTCTTCCTTTCTCTCCACCAAGAGAAAAATAGCATGTCGCTTCATGCAAAACAACCAGAATTTTCGAGAAATGAGACAAAATGTCTCATTTCTCACAAAAAAGTCCAAAAAATGACCATGTTATAATAAAAAATATGGAAAAAGAAGCTAAAAAGTCTGGTTCGACAAAATCTTCGACGAGAGTTGGAAAATACGTCGTAATCGGAGCGGCTTTAGCAGTTTTTAACTTTGCAGTATACACGTTGCTAGCACAACTGCTGTTTAAAAATAACGACTGGCTCTGGCTGGATTCGGCAATTGCGTGCGCGGCGACGGCGATATTAGCATATATTCTGCATTCAAAAATCACCTGGAAAGAACGTCCAGTCTCGAAACGCGGCGTAGCAATGTTTTTCTTATGGAATGGGATTCTGGCCTTCGCGATTAGCCCATTTTTCACTTGGGTTTTCGGGTTAATAAAGCCGTTATATGGGTTTGTTTTTGATGTCTCGGCAATGATACATTTGCCATTTGACTATTCTTTTGTAGAAAGTACTGGAATTTTCATACTAACCACAGTAGTAATTATGATCTTAAATTATCTCTTTTATGACCGCTTAGTTTTTGGCGGCCAAAAATCTTCTAAGAAATAAATCCGTAGATTTTCCACGCGGCAGAAAAGATGGTTTTGCCAAGTTTAAGAGTGATGAGGGCAAGTTTGTCGCGTTTGGTAGCTTCCGGGTTACCGCTAAGCCAAGCTTTGTGCTCCAAGACATAGTTTCTTTGTTCGTCCCAAATGGCTTTTTCGCGTTCGGAAAGTTTACCGGCGCTTGCGAGCATGCGCAGGATTGAGAAGCGAGCATGCAAGCGGCGGAGGTTGGTGGTGTTTTTAAGATCCTCAAATACAGCGTCGATATCGTCGCACATTTGGTCAGTAAGAATAATAAGATCTAGTCGCTCTGCGCTAAATCTTTTATGACCGGCTGAGTCTTCCCTCATGCGATAGTAATATTTAGATTTTGAACCATAGGCGATGCGGGAACCTTTTTTATAGGCATTAATAAATAATTTGTAAGTAGTGCCAACATCTTCGTGCAACATACCTTCTGGGAAAGCAACGTCATTAAATAGGTCTTTTTCATATAGTTTGACCGTAGTCTGAAGATTAAATCCTTGTTCGTTCAGCATGCACTTAAGCCCGTCTTCAACATTGAGTGTGCGCGTTTTATGGGTACCATTATTGAAATCTTTTTGTTTGTCGCCGCAAGACTCAATATGAGAACAAGCTGAAATACTAATGTTGGAATCTTTTTTAATCAATTCGTATAAATATTGAACTGCATCGTCTGCGAAAAAGTCATCTGGATCCAAAAAAGTTAGATATTTGCCGGTGGCTTTTTTAATGCCGGCGTTCCTCGCGGCTGAAACGCCACCGTTTTCTTGGTCCACAATGACGACTCGTTCGTCCGCCATAGCAATTCCTTTCAATAAGTCGAGGGAGTTGTCGGTGGAACCGTCGTTCACGAAAATTAATTCCAAATTAGAATAGGTTTGGCGCTTGAGCGAACCATAGCAGTCTTTAAGAAAGCTACTCGAATTATAGACTGGTATAATAACTGAAATTTTATCCATATTTAACCTTAATCCAGGAGAGTCTCCATTTTAAATGAATTTTGTGAAGTAGTTTTTTTTGCGTCATATCTGGCTTACCAACCCAGGCTTTGAGATTCTTGAAAGCTCGTTGCCAGTTTTTCCAAACGCCTTCGAGGTTTTTGACCGAGCTGGTTTCGGTGCCATAGTTATAAATATAGAGTGGTTCCAAAACAAATTGAATATTACCGTTAGCGGCGCGAAGGTAATCTAGAACAAATTTGGTGTCTTCGGCAAATTTGAGGGTTTCGTCGAAAGCGACTTTATTCTTGTTAATAATGTCGGTGCGAAAAAGTTTATTAAACACTGGATACATGCGGCCGTCATGAATGAGACTGCGAAGCACGTAGGTTTCGAGTTTTTCGTTTGGTTTCCTGCTAAATTCGTCGAGATAGACGTTGCGAACAAGACCGGTCGAAAGTTTTTTGTGGCAGACACCAGTAGCGGCAAGCGTTGTTTCTGGGGCGTTCATGGCGGAGACGAGTTTTTCGATGAAAGTTTTTTCAACGCCGTCATCAGAATCGACAAAAGCAATCAGCGTACCGGTAGCTTTTTTGATGCCGTAGTTCCTGGCCGTTGAGACACCGCCGTTTGTTTTATTGAAAACTTTGACTCTTTTGTCTTTAATTTGTTTCAGGGTCGCCAAAGAATCATCGGTGGAACCGTCGTCTACAACGATGATTTCGAGCTCAGAATAGGTCCCGCGCAAAAGATTATCGATAATTCCTATCGCTACTTTACCGGTGTTACGGACCGGGATAATTACGGAAACCAGTGGTTTAGCCATATATATATTATACTACATCTATCAATTTTGGCGATTTTATGGTATAATATAGGTCAATACTATTAGTGGGCGATGGTCGTAGATTAAAAGAAGTCTTTATTTTTTGTATATCTGTTTTGGAGGAGGAATATAAGTTATGACTGAGAAAGAATTTGAAAGATTAAGAGAACTGGCAGAAGCTGGCCAGGCCAGCGCGGAAGAGTTGAAGCAATTAGAGCCGTACCGCGCAAAGCGTGCCATCTTGTTGGCAGCCGGCGTAGGCGAACAGCTGAAGCCGATCACCATCAATACGCCGAAACCACTCGTAAAGGTGAACGGCGTACGAATGATCGACACATTGATCGATGCTTGCATTAAGGCTGAGATTGAAGAAATCTATGTCGTGCGCGGCCATCTGTCTGAACAATTTGATATCTTGCGCTATAAGTATCCGCGGATTAGGTTCATCGATAACCCAGCAGTCTGTTGCTGCAGCGACACGGACAGTATCGCCTCGGTTTGGAAGGCCAAAGAGCTCTTGAACGAAAATGTTTATATCTGCGATGCGGATTTCGTGGTCTACAAACCCGAAGTTATCATCCGTAAATACAATTTCCGTTCGAACGTGCTCGGTATCCCGTCCCACAGCTGCAAAGACTGGTGCTTTATTCCAAATGACGTAGGCTACGTAGTGGAAAAAAGATTCGGTAGTGACACTTATTGCTATAAAATGGTTGGTATTTTCTACTGGACTAAGCAAGACGCCATGAACCTGGGATACGATATTCACCGCGTATTCACGAGTCTGCCGAAAGGGCGTAGCCTTTGCTGGGAAGATGTACCCACTGTAACACCTTATCGCGGTAGGTATAGCATCAAGATTGTTCCATGCGTGGCAAGCGAAATAATCGAGATCGACACCTGGGAAGAGCTGAAAGCCATTGATCCAGCTTACAAAAAAGTAGGCGGTGAATAGTATTAAAGACTTCTAAAAAATAACCCCCTGAATAGGGGGTTATTTTAATCGGTTAGCAGCCTTTCGTGCTAAAATAATACCAGTATGAAGAACATATGATAGAATATGAACAGACTGATAAAGCTTGGAATGAAGCAACATTAAAACCTATAGGAAGGAGTTTTGATCTAAAATGATTTTTGTTGATTTTCTCGGTTGGATTATGAAGCTATGTTATCAACTAGTTGGTAATTATGGTTGGGCAATTATTCTATTTACTTTGGTGAGCAAGATTATCCTTTTGCCGATTTCGATTTGGGTGCAGAAAAATTCTATCAAGATGGTCAAGATGCAACCAGAAATTAATAGCCTAAAAGCTAAGTATTTTGGTGACAAGGACACTATCGCCGAAGAGGAATCTAAGATTTACAAGAAGTACAAATATAATCCTCTCGCTTCCCTCGTACCGTTGATTGCGCAGATCGTTTTGCTTCTTGGCGTGGTGGAGATTGTTAAAAATCCAAGCCTTTATATTGGTGTCGAAAACATCGATATGAATTTCTTTGGCTTTGATTTGTCCTGGATCGCAGCCGAAAACGGTGGCGTGGCAATCTGGATTCCAGTAATCGCCGGCTTGTCCGCCCTCGTGCTCTGTGTTGGCCAGAACATTATGAACGTGCTCCAGGCTGAGCAATCAAAAGCTAATAAATATGGCATGTTGATTTTGTCTGTTGGTTTGTCACTGTATCTTGGTACTTTCGTTACGGCTGGTGTGGCGCTTTATTGGACTGCCAGCAACCTGTTCGCAGTAGTTCAGCAATGGCTGCTCAACAAGGCCATCAATCCGAAAAAATACGTCGACTATAAAGCCCTCGATGCTTCGCGCAAAGAACTAAAAGAGTTGCAAAATATCAGCAAAAACAGCAAGCGCACCAAAGAGCAAATTAGAAAAGAAAAAGCTGATTACAAGCGCTTCTTCTCGATTGTTAATAAACATCTCGTATTCTATTCCGAAAGCAATGGTTTCTATAAATATTACAAAGGTATGATTGAGTATATTCTCGAAAATACCAACATTACCATTCACTACATCACAAGTGATTACAATGATCAGATTTTTGAATTAGCTAAGAAAGAAAAACAAATCAAGCCTTACTATATTGAAGAAAAGAAACTTATCACCTTGATGATGAAGATGGACGCCGATGTGGTCGTGATGACGATGCCAGACATCAACAACTTCCACATCAAGCGCAGCTACATCCGCAAGGATATCGAATATATTTATGTGCCACACTGTATCGATAGTACCAACATGACGATGCGCAAGAATTCGACGGATCATTATGATTCTGTGCTTGTCACCGATAAATATCAACGCGAGGAATGCGAAAAAACCAACGAGGTCAACGGCCTCAAGGATCGCAAGATTATCGACTGGGGCTATTCTTTGCTCGATGACATGATTGCGGATTACAAGAAATCTAAGAAGGTCGTGAACAAGCGTAAGAAAATTATGATTGCGCCATCCTGGCAAAAAGACAACATCATCGATTCTTGTCTCGATAAGGTTTTGAAGAGCTTGTCCGGTAAAGATTACGACGTGATTGTGCGCCCTCACCCACAGCACGTCCGCCACATGCGCGATGCGTTTGAAAAGATGAAGGAAAAATACGCTGGCACCAACATCACGATTCAAACCGACTTCTCGTCTACTGATTCAGTGTTTAATGCCGACCTCCTGATTACGGACTGGTCTAGCATTGGCCTAGAATATGCCTTCACCACCGAAAAGCCAGTTATCTCAATCGATACGCCAATGAAGGTGATGAATCCAGATTACAAGAAGATTAAGGTTGAGCCAATCAACATCTGGATTCGCGAGAAGATTGGCGAAGTAGTAAAAGTGAAAGATGTTGACCATCTTGATAAGGTTGTCGATAAACTATTGAAGAATTCTGCTAAATACAAAGCCCAAATTGCCGCACAAAGGGACAATTCGGTATATAATTTAGGTAAGTCGGCTGAAGTGGGCGCCGAGTATATTATTAAGTGTGTTCAAGATAAAATCAAAGAAAGGAAGAAAAAATGAACATTTTCGTAACGTTTGGCTATATCGACCCTTCGGTCATGACCTATGCGATCCAGGCTGGCGCCGGTATCGTAATCGCAATTGGTGCTTTTGTGGGTCTTTACTTCCGCAAAGCTAAGAAAAAAGTTAACAAAAAACTCGGTGTCGACGAGAACAAAAACAAAGAAGTCGAGTCGGACGAGGTTGAGGTTAAGAAAAAGAAATAATGAGTATTCCGCGCGTTTTTAATAAAAGGAACCGCGTCCTTTTAAAGGAGCTGACGAAAACCGATTTTAAGCTCCGTTATCAGGGCTCGGTGCTCGGCTATTTGTGGGCATTGCTGCGCCCTTTGATGATGTTCGCGATTCTCTACGTGGTGTTTGCTAAGCTACTTAAGATTGGTGGCGATATTCCGCATTATCCAGTTTATTTGCTTTGTGGTACCACGATGTGGAGCTTCTTTACTGAGTGTACGTCGCAAGGTATTCAAGCCATGGTCTCGCGCGGGGACTTGATTCGCAAAATTAGTTTTCCTAAATATATCGTAGTAATTTCGGCCACCCTTACCGCTGTTATCAACATGTTGATTAACGTGGTGGTAATTATCGTGTTCGCCCTTCTTAACGGCGTAACACCAAGCTGGACTTGGCTACTAGTGCCGTTGTCATTGATTGAGCTGTATCTTTTGTCTCTCGGCATCGCCTTCTTCCTTGGCGCTATCAACGTTAAATATCGTGATGTCACTTCCATTTGGGAAGTCTTGTCTCAGGCTTTGTTCTACACTGTACCGGTTATTTATCCAATTTCATTGGTGGCAGGCACAAGTGTAATGGCAGCCAAGGTGATCCTTTTGAATCCGATTGCTCAGGCTATCCAGGATATACGCCATAATCTGATTACTCCAGAGTCCATCACTACCTGGAATTATATAGGCAACGCTTTCTTACAGGTTCTGCCAATACTACTAGTAGTTGCGTTGCTAGTTATTGCGGCGCTGTTTTTCCGCAAAAAATCTAAGTTCTTCGCGGAGGAAATCTAATGAATAAACGTGCTATTGGAACAAGAATAGAACAAACCACTGACAGCGACGTGGCCATCAGTGTTTCTGGTCTTTATAAAAGTTTTAAGCTTCCAACTGAAAAAGCCTTTGGCTTGAAGCAAGCTATCTTGAACCGCTTACGCGGAGTTAAGGGTTATAGCGAGCAACAAGTTTTGAAAAATCTAAATTTCCAAATTAAAAAAGGCGAGTTTGTAGGAATCGTTGGCCGCAACGGCTCCGGTAAATCTACTCTTCTCAAGACTTTGGCCGGTATTTATTATCCAGAAAAAGGAGAGATCACGATTGATGGCACTCTTGTTCCATTTATTGAACTCGGTGTCGGTTTTAACCCGGAGTTAACTGGCCGCGAAAACGTTTATCTAAACGGGGCTCTGCTTGGTTTTTCGAACGCCGAGATGGACGAAATGTATGATGATATTTGGGAATTCGCTGAGCTAAAAGAGTTCCAAAATCAGAAGCTCAAAAACTATTCCTCTGGTATGCAAGTGCGCTTGGCGTTCTCGATTGCAATTCGTGCCAAGGGCGACATCTTGCTTCTCGATGAGGTCTTGGCAGTAGGCGATGCAGCATTTCAACAAAAATGTAACGATTATTTTAACTCCTTGCACGGCAATCAAACAGTGATTCTTGTCACTCACTCAATGGATAATGTCCGAAAGTTCTGCGATAGGGGTATTTTGATTGAGAATGGCAAAATTACCTTGGACGGCGACGCCAAGGTTGTTGCCAAAGCCTACGAAAATCTTTTTAAGAAATAAATTACTTTCTTATTGTGCTCTATAGACTGGGTATTCTTCTCCGGTTTGCCATGCGCTCGAATCGTATGACTTACCGCCGTAGTTGATAGATTCTTTCATTGGGATTTTTTCAAAATCAACATAGAAATATCTCGTTCTTCCCTCGGTTGGAATATCCTCAAATAATTCATTCGTGGTTGCCCCAATGGCTAGCTCGGCGAAGGCCTCGTCGAGATCGGTCCAGGATACTTGTTTATCTGATATCTGTGTCTTGTCGTGTGTTTCGTTTATGCCCTTAATATACAATACTGGTACGTGGTCGTGCCAACCATGGTCTGACATTATTACTATAGTCGAGTTGTCGTAGGCTCCAGCCTTTTTGAGACGTTCGATAGCGAGGCTAGCAATCTTGGCACTTGCGCCAACTTTTTGTTCATATGTGCCTGACTCGTCCGGAATTGGCGTTAAGTCTTCGTCCATGTCGTATGGAGAGTGTGATCCCTGGATATGAACGTATTGGAATAGCTTATCTTCGGTCATTTCTGGATCTTTCGATAGAACATTATTGTAATACCAGAGGTTTTTCCAGTCATATAAACCGTCAATATTGTCTGTATTGATTGTGGCTGCGAAATCCATTGATTCTACCTTTGAAAACGACTTAAGCGCAAATGGTAGATATTTGTACATCGTATATTTCAATTCCTGAGCGATAAACCTGCCTTGGTGATAATTCGATAAATTATTTACGAAATTAGAGAATATTTGAGATTTTTTGCTGTTCCAAACAAAATCATTATTATAAAAATTCATATCGTATCCACTTTTTTTGATCTGCTCAAAGGCTTTTGAGCTATCCAGTGCTTGGGTGGAAAACTTATTAAACTCCATTTGGTTTTTGTAGAATTGGCCAGAAAAAATCAACGGAATAGAATTCCTTGTTGAGGAATACCCGGACGCAGCATCTTTATAGTAAGTGAAGTCCTTGAAATCGTCAGAATATTTTTCCGAGACAAAATCGTTGAAGACGTCAGAGTCTGTACAGTCTACGGTTAAGATATAGAAATTTTGGTTTGAAGAAATTTTGTTGATGTTTTTGATTGTTGCAACCGGTTGAATATCCTTGTTGACGAAAATACCCGGGGTTGTAAAGGCTGAAATAAACGACACGAGCATCATTGCGGAAGTCGCGGCCGTTATATAAAAAGCATATTTTGCCGTTTCGGTAGATGAAAGTTTTTTGACTCCAAAGATAATTAGCCCGACCATGACGAGCAATAAGATGGCCGAAATGATGTGTCCAGCCATCAGGTCTTCACCCCACCAATTAATGGCCCCTCCATACAGCGACGGTAGCATGCCAGCTAGGAAGTTGCCGTGAATATATAAATAGACGAAACTGCTATATGAAATAATCTCAATAGCATAAAAGATTTTTGATTTTTTGCGCGTCATAAGGAACGCCACCGCATAAAATGCGCCTAAAACAAAGAAGGTCGCAAGGAACGGTAGCAACATTGCGCCAATCAGAGTTTCAAGATCGAACCAGAATTCATCTATGTTGCCGGAATACATTAGAATTGGCTCGTAAACAAAAAGCAAAAACGCCACGATGAACGAAAAAACCAGAGCCATTATGAGGTGTTTTTTGTTAGTTGTTTTTGTATTCTGTTGTTTCATTTTGCCCTCCCGGAAATTGTGTTGTTAATGACTTCTACTCTTTTTGTCCAAGTGTTTTCTTCAGCTTGAGCACGGAGCTTGCGACGCGCTTCGATGTTGTTGTAGTCATTGATTGCCTTTTCTATATTCTTCGCAAATTCTTCGTCGTTCTTAGACATATATACATATTCATAACCTTCACATTCTTTCAGATCTCTGGTGCAAACAGTAGGTAGGCCGGCTGCCATATACTCAAAAAGTTTAACTGGAGAAGTAGCTTTAGCAATTTCTCCGCGTTTGAATGGGATTGTTGCGACATTAAAGTATTTTGCATATTTTGGAAGGGCGTCATAGTTCTTGGCACCAAGATTAAACACGTTCTTTCCTTTTGCCAAATCAATTGCGGCACCATTGTAGTCTACGCCAAGGTAAACGAAATTCCATTCTTGGTGTTTTTTAGCGAGTTTATTTAGCATGTCAAAATCAATCCAAGCGGCAAGAGCTCCATAAAACCCAATAATTGGCTTCTTGTTTTTGACAATCGGCTTAAGGTCGACTGGTGGGGTTTGGGTGTCGTTCTTTTCGAAATCAAAATGTCCTACGTTGACTGCGTTGCTAGCGATGACGAGTTTTTGTTTGTCGCCCAACTTCTTCTTGAGTTCATCATGGAGACGTCTAGCTGTAGCAATACATAACACCGGTTTAAGACTCTTTAGGTTGTCCCAGACTTCCATTTGGATACTAAGATCGCCGGAGATGTCTTCGTGAAATTCGTCTAGATAATCATATATAAAACCAAAGCCATTTTTAACTGCTTGTTGAAGGACGCCTAGTTTCGTCGGCATGTTGTTCGGCGACAAGAAGTAACATTTTCTTTTTTTATTAGGTAAGCCTAGAACGTATTTTTCCGAATTGACAGTAATAAGATTCTTGTCGATAACACGAAAGTTCTGAAGCGGATTATCATACTCTAGATAAACAACAAAGAATCCTAGTTTCGCAAATTCTGACGCAAGATGGTGCGGCCTTTGTTTAAGCTTGATATCCCATGGGATACTATTTAATACGATAATCTTCTTGTAATCTTTCGCCAAAAGCTGAATCTTCTTAATTATCTTTTTCTCCTGGCGAATCTTTTTTCGGTCTAAAACTCTTCTTCCGGCTTTGCCAACTTTCTCCATTGCATTGCGACGTCTGGTACTTTTAGGAAAAATCCCATTATACGAGGTTGCAACTTTCTCGGCAAACTTAAAACGCTTAGAGCTGGTTAGTTTATGCAAATATTTGTTTTCGCGTTTTAAAATATCGTTTTGTTTTTCAAGAATTTCGATTCGCTTTTTTAGTGCTTGCTCGCTCATTATTTTTCCTCCATAATTGCGTCTACTATATATTTACTGGCAAAGCCGTCGCCATAAGGGTTTTTGGCTTCAGACATTTTATTGTAGAAATCTTTGTCATCCAGAAGTCTTTTTGCTTCTTTATAAACGTTCTCAGTGTCGGTACCGACTAGCTTAAGTGTTCCGGCCTCAATACCCTCTGGGCGTTCCGTCGTGTCGCGAAGCACTAACACTGGCTTACCAAGAGAAGGAGCTTCTTCCTGTACCCCGCCGCTATCGGACATGATAAAGTAGGCTCTTTCCATAAAGTTATGAAAATCTAGAACGTCGAGCGGTTCGATTAGTCTAATTCTTTCGTCATCGCCCAAAACTTCTTTTGCAACTTCTTGAACTTTTGGATTTAGATGCACTGGGTAGATAACTTTCACATCTGGATATTCATCAACGATGCGTTTAATTGCCTTAAAGATATGACGCATAGGTTCGCCAAGATTCTCGCGCCTATGGGCGGTAACCAAGATTAGTCTTGAGTCTTCAGCCCATTGAATGTCTGGATGGTTATATGATTCAGAAACGGTAGTTTTTAAAGCATCGATAGCGGTATTACCGGTAATGAAGACTTTCTGATCTTTGTTGAGCATTTTGCCAATATT
Organism: Candidatus Saccharimonadota bacterium; assembly: GCA_017556795.1. Classification (GTDB taxonomy): domain Bacteria; phylum Patescibacteriota; class Saccharimonadia; order Saccharimonadales; family Saccharimonadaceae; genus Nanosyncoccus. Next base: position 57,606 of record JAFYLZ010000002.1, read on the forward strand.
TTTCTTGCTCGTTTCTGTAGGGGCAAAGAGAAAATCTGCGATTTTATCAATGATTTGCCTATTCATTTCTTCTGGGAAAGGAGAATATTTATCATAAGTTCTTAGTCCGGCTTCTACGTGGCCAACTGGCGTTTGTTGATAAAACGCTGCAAGCGCCGCTGCCATCGCAGTAGTAGTGTCTCCGTGTACTAAAACAATGTCTGGTTTTTCTTTGATAATTACTTCTTCGATGCCTTTTAGAACTTCAGCAGTAATATGCGTCAAGGTTTGTCCTGGCTTCATAATATTGAGATCATAATCTGGTTTAATCTTAAAAATTTCAAGCACCTGGTCAAGCATGTTTCGGTGTTGAGCGGTAACACATACAACAGATTTAATATTGTCGCGGGATTCTAGCTCCTTTACTACTGGAGCCATTTTAATAGCTTCTGGGCGCGTGCCAAAGATGGATAAAACTCTTTTCATAAACCCTATTATAGCATACTAGCTCTTAGAACTGCTGCCACATAGTTTCGAAAACTTGGCTTTGACGTTTTGCCAACGAGATGGTTTTATTCTAGACTCAAGATCTATAATTCTTTTTTTCAATTGCCCATTTTCCTCAAATAATCGATTGTAATCCTCTGTGAGCTTATCAATTATTTCATCCCTATAAAATATTCCGTCCTCACAGAAGCCCTCAAAGAAATGCATTATATCAATAATATTCTTAATGGAATTCGGGCTTTCGTTAAGTTCTTTTGCATATTCTAAATAAGACTTTTGTAAATTTATAATACTAAGTTTTTGATGTATGCTGGCTTTTCTTTCTTTCGGTGGATTCTTTTGGAGATTTTTATATTGCGTATTCAGGTCTTGCTCATAGTTTGACGAAACCCAAATCGTTGTGTCCTCGAAATCCATAACGACCGGTTCTAGGAACCCTTTAGCTTCTAAAACATATCTATGATCAGAAAAATCCATGACTTTGCTGGTTGTGCCAAATTTGTATGTTTTGAAAAAATAGTCTCTTTTTTCCAGAAGCTCTTTTTTGTTGCTATACCCCTTCAATATTCCATATCTTTCGAACAAAACGGCCTTCTTATGAAAATCGATCAAGTCTTTTACGAATTCTTTTTGCCTTCCTTCGTCTTCCGGTAAACCGATGAGAGGGACTACGTCTATGGACACGCCGGTGTAAGTCTTTGGGTTGTTGAGATAATAGACGTTAGTAAACATTGTTCGGTCATCGTGAACTTTTCCACCGAACCAAATGTATTCCGTGAAGTGTAGGTGCTTTGAAAGAGCCTTATTTTTTTTACATAAATCAACAAACTTAGTATAATCTTCTGCCGGCAACGCTATATCTATATCGTCGTCCCACGGGATAATTCCCTTCCAAAAAACAGCACCAATAGTAGTGCCGCTTATCGCGAAAAATCTTAGGCCATTATCTTCGCAAATTTTTTTGATTTCTTTATATATGTCCAAGACTATTTTATGAATTTTTTTCACATCTATTTGTCTGTCCATATGAATATTATAACATAATTTTACTGTTTAGCATATTCTACCCAAGTCTCTCCTGCACGATAATAAATTCTGCCGTGTTCAAACTGTTGATACACTATACCATTTTTATCTTTTTGTTCGCCGCTCGTTGGGTAGCCCAGATCACTCCATTCGGTGCCTAGTTCAAACCATTTGGCATAA
>JAFYLZ010000004.1 GCA_017556795.1 Candidatus Saccharimonadota bacterium
TACAATGGCCGGTACAATGCGAAGCGAAGCAGTGATGTGAAGCAAATCGCACCAAAGCCGGTCCCAGTTCGGACTGGAGGCTGAAACTCGCCTCCACGAAGTCGGAATCGCTAGTAATCGCAGATCAGCATGTTGCGGTGAATACGTTCCCGGGTCTTGTACACACCGCCCGTCAAACCATGAGAGTCACCAACACCCGAAGTCCGTTTCGGCGGCCTAAGGTGGGGGAGATGATTGGGGTTAAGTCGTAACAAGGCATCGGTACGAGAACGTGTCGATGGATTACCTCCTTTCTTGAGAAGGAATTGATGCGCTTGAAACAGCAATGTTGCAAGTAGCTAGGTCGGTTACGGTTATGTCGAGTAAGCTTAGGACATAACTTCATCTGATTTTCAGACGTAACAAAAGCTAATAACACACGACTTTCGATGAAGATTGCACAACTAAGTTGTTAAGGAATCCGCCCCTAGGGGCGGATTTTTCGTTGCAAGTGAGGGGTGATTGATGTATGATAAACTTAAGTAATTAGGATAAACTATGGCGAATAACGAGGAATTGCAAGAAAAAGCTAAACAGTTTGCTGAGAGCGTGTCCAGATATAGCCGCGCTAAAAAACTGGTTTGGGGATGCGGTATTGGGTTGTGGGTTTTGGCTTGCATCATAAGCCTTATAGTGTTCGATGTCCAATACGATGCGGCTTGGAATAGTTCTGGGGAAAAGGGGGCTGGGGCACTCGCTTTGCTCGTTGGAGGAACAGCCATGCTCCTCTATGGCTTAGGTATTGCTATCTCTGCTCTTGGTGTGGTAATATTGGTAATTTGCGTGACGACGCATATTATTAAGAGTAAATTACGCGCGAAAATGACGATTTTTATGAAAGAGATGAAGGCTAATGGGTATTCGAAAGAAGAGGTTGGCCGTAGTTTGGTGGCGGCGGACATGCCAGAGCTTGATGTTTGGAAATGTCTAGGATTAGTGTTTGGAAAGGAAGAGGAGAAAAAGTGATGAAAAAACAAGAAGAAATTCAAGCAAAGGTAGAGGCTTTTTATGCCAGTCGTAAAGCACGTAATGCTAAGTTTTCGTCAGAAGCCAAGAGGGCATTGGTCGCCGTGCTGGTTGGGGCTTGTATAGTCTTGTTGATTTTTGGCTCACTTTTGTGGTTCTCTCGAAAATATTATACGGGCTCCGCAGATCCATTCGGCGCAGTGGTGGCCGTCACTACTTTTGCCATGGTTCTTTATCCAAGCATAGCGGTTGCTGTTATTTTTGCGATTTGGAAAGTGGCAAGCATTTTATTTAAGCTGGGTAAAAAATGGAAAAAAGAAGACGAGGAACGAGATAGTTTCGTGAAGGAGCTCATTTCTTTGGGGTGTACGCGCAAGGAAATAGAGGACTATTTGTCTGAACTTTCGGAGACAGAAGTTAAGGAATGCTTAGATCAAGCATTCGGTGACAGTGAAGCCGAATAATATCGCCAAGGTGTTATAATAGCCTTTATGGAAGACACCCGTAATCTAGTTGATGAATACAAGGGCCTCAGTAATGAAGAGGTTTTTGAGGCGCTATCGAAAAAGCGCAATACTTTAGAGGTGGCGATCGAGAACGTGGAACACGATTTTAATATTGGAACAGTAGTGAGAAACGCCAACTCGTTTAATGTTTCCAAAGTACATATTATTGGTAAGAAGAAATACAACCGCCGCGGGGCGATGTGTACGGATAAGTATCTTGAGATTTTGCATTGGGATAATATTGGAGACTTTTTGGCGAGCCAAGAGGGAAGGGAGCTGGTGGCGATCGAGAACAATACGCCGCGCGCTTTACCTCTGGGTGACAAGAAATTTACAGAGAAGACGACGCTGATCTTTGGCAGTGAAAACAACGGTATTTCGGCGGAGCTATTAGAGAAGGCGCATGATGTGCGCTATATCGAGAGCTTTGGCTCGACGCGTTCGGTGAACGTCGGTGTGGCCTCCGGTATTGCCATGTATGAATGGGTGAGACAGCTGGTTTTATAGGGGTAGTACGGCTTTTGCCAAGGAATTAAGACAAAAGAAAAATCGCCTATTTTGGGCGATTTTTGTAGGTCATATATATCTTAAGTAGCCTCGTAGTTTGCAGTCTACTCAAGACACCTACATTATATATCATGGCGTGAATAAAGTCAATAGCGTTTTTCCACAAAGCGTGGAAAAATCCACGAGCGGTTTGTTCGGTTTTTACTAAGCAGAAACGTGTTGACAAAACTAAAGCGCTATGCTATAATAAGCATATGCACTCTGTTGGGAGTGGTTTTGATATTAAGAATTTGGTGGGCAGATAGGAGTTCTAGAGAAATGGCTGGAACTAAAGCTGGCGGCATGAAAGCTGCTGCTACCAATAAAGCCAAATATGGCAAAGAGTTTTACGCTCGTATTGGTAAAAAAGGTGGTGAAAACGGTCATACTGGCGGTTTCGCTGCTAATCCGGCTCTCGCTCGTATCGCTGGTGCTAAAGGTGGACGTATTTCACGTCGTGGCCCAGCTAAGAAAGAGGCCTAACAAAAAAATAATCCCTTCGGGGATTATTTTTTTAGCGTTCACAATGCGGGCAGTGATAGGCGCCATCTGGGGTCTGGTATCTGGTGAGCCCGCATTTTTTGCAGCGTGACTTCTGGTGGAGCCAGTCGCGATAGGTGTCGAGCTCGGTTTCAACGAGTTCTTCGTCGATCGTGACTGCGGGGCCTTTAGTAGTAAGCTCGGCTGCCACCTCTTTGGCCTTTTCCCAAGCGGCGCGCTCCATCTTGAGGCGTTCGATGTCGGTAGCAAAGTCGGTGTGGTGAAGTAGGGCATGACCAAGCTCGTGGAGCAGGAGGGAATCAAAATTCGGCGTATTTTCGACGTAGCAGATGGTGCGCGGGGCGCGAAAAGAGAACTTTTTGCCGGACTTAAAATGTAGGTCCGGATAAGCATTTTCGAGCGTTTTTAAGAGAGAATTAGACATATTTAACCATGAGCTTATTGAACAAATTATTTATACAATTAGTATAGCACACGGCGGGGAAGCTGAGAGTAAATAAAGGGGTGGACTTTTTGCGGATTTTTTGCTAAAATTAAGGGAATTTCAGGTTCATTCAAAAGCGGGGGGATTTTTGAATGAGCCTGAAGAAAGGAAAATATAATAATGGCAAAAACTGCCAAAGTAACTATGGATGACCTCCTCGCAGGAAGCGAAGAATCATTCAAACATGTTGTCGCAGGTGACACCGTTAAAGGTACGGTCTTATCTGTTAAGAAGCACGAGGTTTTGATTGACCTCGGCGCACAAGGTGTTGGTCTCGTACCACGCCGCGAAGCTGGTTTCGCTCGCAACCTTAAGGTTGGCGACGAAGTTACAGTTTCTGTTATCGAAGCCGAGATGGAAGATGGTTACGTACTTCTTTCACTTCGCAAAGCAGTCAAAGATAAAGGATGGGACGAAATTCAAGCCAAACTTGATACGGCTGAAATCGTCGAAGTCACTCCATTTGACGCCAACCGTGGCGGTCTCTTGGTGGAATACGAAGGTATTCGTGGCTTCTTGCCAGTCTCTCAGCTCTCAGCTGAGCACTACCCAAGGGTTGGCTCTGCTGATAAAGACGAGATTTTGCAACGTTTGAACTCGTTGGTTGGCAAGGCAATTCGTGTCCGTATTCTTGATGCTAACAAGAAAGAAAACAAGCTTATCTTCTCTGAGAAGGAAGCTATCAAAGACGGTCTTGCTGAACGCTTCGCCGAACTCAAAGTTGGTGATGTCGTTAAAGGCGTAGTGACTGGCGTGGTTGACTTTGGTGTCTTCGTTAACGTTGACGGTATCGAAGGCTTGGTCCACATTTCTGAGATCTCTTGGGAACGTGTTAACAACCCAGCTGATTACGTTAAGGTTGGTGAAACCATCGAAGCTAAGATTATTGCAATCGACAAAGAGCGCTTGTCTCTCTCGATGAAACAACTCGTTGAGGATCCATGGATCTCTGAAGTTGAGAATCTTAAGAAAGGTTCAAAGGTGGAAGGTACGATTACTCGTATTACCCCATTTGGTGCTTTCGTTCAGATTTCTCCAGCTGTTGAGGCCTTGGTGCATGTTTCTGAGCTTGGCGAAGGTTCTGATGTCGACCCAGAGAAAATCTTTACTTTGAACGAACGCAAAGATTTCAAGGTGCTCGATATCGACAAAGAAGGTCGCAAGATCTCTCTTTCTATCGCTAAGAAATAAGCATTAGCAAAATTCAAAAAACTGCCTTTTCCGGGCAGTTTTTTGGTATAATAAAGCCTAAGGAGAATTAATGAAAAAGAGAGAATACGAGGAGCGTCCTTGGATTAAATTCTATGAGGAAGAGGGGCTTCCGGCGAACTTGGAGTATCCAGACTGTTCAATGGTTGATATGGTGCTAAAGAGTGCCGAGGAGTGGCCAGACAATATGGCATACTCTTATTACGGACACAAAGTCACCTACAAGAACTTTGTTAAAAAGATTGAGAAAGCAGCGCGCGCATTAAAGAACTACGGCGTTAAAGAAGGCGACCGTGTGACGATCTGTATGCCGAATACGCCAGAGGCTTTGACGATGGTTTATGCGGTGAATATGGTCGGTGCAGTGGCTAATATGGTGCACCCGCTTTCTTCGGAGAAGGAAATTGAATATTACATCCGTGCAGCAGAGTCGAAATATGTCTTAGTGTTTGATGCGATGTTCGATAAGGTCTATCGTCTCTGTGACTCAGCTGGCTTGTCACGTATTATCGTAGTGCGACCATCGGATGGCCTAGGCTTTTTGAAGAAGAAAATGTACCGCTTGTTGCATGTTAAGAAGGTGCGCTTACCATTTAATGATTCACGTGTGGTGCTTTGGGAAGATTTCATTGCGAACTCTTATTTCTATCAAGGCGAAGTGTACGAAAAACGTGGTGCAAACGACCTGGCAGCGATTCTTTACTCTGGCGGTACGACTGGTGCGCCAAAGGGAATTATGCTCTCAAACTTGAACTTTAACGCCCTCGGCATGATGGCGACGACCGTGATTCGTCAGGCTGTTCCGGGAGCATCGATTCTAGCAATTTTGCCGAACTTCCATGCTTTCGGTCTCGGTGTGTGTATGCATACACCTCTATCGAAGGGCATGGGTGTGATTTTGATCCCTGTATTCTCGCATAAACAATTTGCTGATATTATCCGCAAGAACGAGCCGAACTTTATCGCCGGTGTGCCAACGCTTTATGAATCTCTCATTAATACCAAGCTCAAACCAGATGATTTGAAGTCCGTGAATGCGGTGATTTGTGGTGGCGACGCCTTGAATTCAACCCTGCGCGATAAGGTGAACGCCTATCTAAAGGCGCATGGCTCTAAGGCAAAGATTCGTGTCGGTTTTGGTTTGACCGAAGCCTGCGGCGCAACCTGTCTTTCGCCAGAAAACTCGTTTAAGGATGGCATCATTGGTGCGCCTTTCCCGGATATGTATTTCAAGATTGTTAAAATCGGTACGTTTGAGCGCGCTAAAGATGGCGAAGAGGGTGAGATTTGTATTTCTGGTCCACTCGTGATGATGGGATATCTCAACGATGATGCTGAAACGGCACGAGCCGTGCACCTACACGACGACGGTCACGTGTGGCTACACACGGGCGATATTGGCTATTTGAATAAAGACGATCATTTCATTTACTTTACGCAACGTTTGAAACGAATTATTGTGTCGTCTGGATACAATATTTATCCAACCTATCTCGAATCGGTGATTAATTCGCACGAAGGTGTGTTAACTTCAACGGTTATCGGGGTAGATCACCCACACAAGGGCCAGGTGGCCAAGGCCTTCATTGTGTTAAAACCTGGATACAAGGCTGGTAAAAAAATTGAACGAGAAATCCGCGAACTGCTTGAACGCCATGTGGCGATCTACGCTTTGCCAGCATCGTACGAATTTCGTGACAAGTTACCAACAACGTTAGTTGGCAAGGTCGCCTTCAAGAAGCTTGAAGACGAAGAACGTGCTAAGAAAAAATAAAGGAGGATACTAATATGTGCGGTATCGTAGGCTACGTTGGAAATCAACCAGCTGAGGGGGTTTTGTTAAACGGATTAAAAAGGTTGGAGTATCGTGGGTATGACTCGTCTGGTATTGCGACCCTTGATGATAAGGAACAGCCGCATTTGGTGCGCGCGGTGGGCAAGATCGCAGAGCTTGAAAAAGCTTTGATAAAGACGCCGCTTACGGGGAACATGGGTATTGGCCATACGCGTTGGGCGACGCACGGTGGGGTGACCGTCGAGAACGCGCATCCGCATCATGTCGAGAATGTTTTCCTGGTACATAACGGTATTATTGAAAACTTTAAAGATATCAAGGCGTTCTTAAAGAAACAGAAATTCAATTCTGACACCGATTCAGAGGTGTTGGCGGCGTTGATTAACCATTATTACAAGAACGGTACGAAGCTAGAGGACGCCGTGGCTAAGGCTTTGAAGAAGGTGCGTGGCACCTATGGTATTGCGGTGTTCTCGCCACTTGAACCAGGGAAGATTGTAACTGCTAGGCTCGGTAGCCCACTTGTAATCGGCCTTGGTAACGGGGAAACGATTATCGCTTCTGACGCATCGGCTTTGCTTGGCTACACTCGTAAGGCAATCTATCTTAACGATGGCGAGATGGCGGTTTGTACGGCGGATAAGGTGAATGTGTTTGATTTGAGTCTCAAGGTGGTCGATAACAGCCCAGAGGAAATTGAGGGTGACGCATCGCAAATTCAGAAGGGCGGCTACGATCACTTCCTCTTAAAAGAGATTATGGAGCAGCCAACAACTTTGCTGAATACCTTGTCTGGTCGCGTGGACGCTAAGAAGGGGACGTTGCGCCTTGGCGGGCCGAACCTGACCCCAAGTGAAATCAATAAGATTGAGCATGTCGTGATTGTGGGCTGTGGTACGGCGTATTACGCTGGGTTGCTCGCTTCGTATTACATGGAACAGTTGGTACCAAACCTAACTACAGAGGTGGTGGTGGCATCGGAATATCGTTATCGTTCCTTCCATTTGCCAAAGAATTCAGTGGCGCTCGTGGTCTCGCAATCTGGTGAGACGGCTGATACGTTGGCATGTCTGCGTGAGATTAAGAAGCGCGGCGTGAAGACGTTTGGCATCGTGAATGTAGTTGGTTCGACGATTGCAAGGGAAGTGGACGGCGGTACTTATATTTATGCTGGCCCAGAGATGTCTGTGGCTTCGACTAAGGCCTTTACGGCGCAGGCGGTGGCAATGTTAATCTTTGCTGGTATGTTGGCGGGGCATCGTGGCGGTGATCCAGCCAAGTTACATCAGTTGGCTGAGGAATTAGTGGCTTTGCCAGATGAAATTGCGAAGGTTTTGAAAAAACACCAAGGTCAAATCGAGAAGTTAGCTAAGAAATATGCCAAATACGAAGACGCATTCTTCCTCGGTCGCGATACGGCCTATCCGATTGCACTCGAGGGCGCATTGAAGCTCAAAGAGATTTCTTACATCCACGCTGAGGGTTACGCTTCTGGTGAGCTCAAGCATGGCCCAATCGCATTGGTTGACGAGACGTTCTTTGAGGTGTTCTCGATTTTGGATAACTGGTTATTCGAGAAGTCGATTGGCGGTCTTCAGGAGGTGCGCGCACGTGGTGGCAGGGCAATCGTGTTTACCGATTCGAAGCGTGAGATTGAGGCGGATGATGTCGTAAGGATTGATACTGATATCAAGATGATCACGCCGCTTCTTATTAATGTCTTACAACAGCTGTTTGCTTACTACGTAGCGGTGAAACGCGGTAACGATGTGGACCAACCACGCAACTTAGCAAAATCAGTAACGGTGGAATAAGGAGTTTATCATGAATAAATGGTTAGAATTAATTAGAAAAAGTGCGGGCGCGGCAGTTTTGATTGGGCTAGGGAACTTTGCGCTTTTAAAACTTGGTAATCCGCTTGGCCCAATCATTTTTGCCTTTGGGCTGCTTGGTGTTTGTTATCTGGGGCAGAACCTATTTACGGGGAAGTGTGGGTTTTTGTTCCAGGATAAGATTCCGGTACTAGATCTGCTGGTGATTTTGGTGGTCAACTTGGTGGCTGGCTATCTGGTTGGCATGGCATTTGCGGCGGCTGATCCAAGCATTGTGCCGGCAGCGAGCGACAAGGTAGCAAGCTGGGACTTCTCGATGGCCTACTTCATTAAATCCATACTCTGCGGCGTGGTGATGTATTTGGCGGTAGCAATCTATAAGAAGGGTTCGCCGCTTGGGATTATCTTTGGCATTCCACTCTTTATCTTCTGCGGTTTTCAGCACTGTATCGCTAACGTGATTACGATGGGTGTGGCAACTGGGTTCTCTTGGAGCTTGGCGCTTGCTGTGGCAGGGAACTTTGCCGGGTCGCTACTGATTTGGCTGCTGGCTGGCGAATATGGAAAAGTAACAACTAAAACCAAAATTAAAACGACGAAAAAATAGTCACAAAAAGCTCTTGTTTTTTTGAAGCCGGAGTGATATATGTTAGTTAGAGTGTTTAGGGTTAAATAAAAATTACAAAACTTTAAAAGAGGGTCATATTATGACGAGTAAGCAAATTACCCGTTTTGTCATGTTAGAATTTTTGCGCGTTACAGCGGTTTTTGCTGTTGCGATTACGATTGCTGTATCTATTGGGCTCTCTTTGAAAAATACGTCTGCGCCGGCTGATCGTGTTGCCGATGCCGATAATGTTGAGCTTAGCCCACTAGTTAATATTAATGAATTGCCAGAAGAATTCATGGAAACTTATCTTAATGATTATACGAAGTTGGCTTCTGGCGACAACAAGGAAAATATTTTGATTGTGGCTTCGGCTACTCCGCTTGCTGATACGTTTGGTGCGAAAACCGTGGTGTCGGCGGCGAATAACCAATATTTCTTGGAGTACGCTTCGAGTGAAGAAAAAGATTATGCGTTTGAACAAATCAGTGATTTGTCAGATGTAGATGTATATAAAAATGAAGAATGCTTACTCGACGACTTTGAATCGGATGGTGCTGGTAGCGCTGGCGGTTCGGATTATAATTCTTGGGGTATTGAAAAAATGGGTCTCGATCACGCTTCCGAATTAGTCGAAAACTATTCTGGTAAGAGCGACATAGTGGTGGCAGTGATCGACTCCGGTCTTGACGTTAAAGCGTTTAATGAACAGTTTAGCGGTAAGTTGGCCGGTGAATATAATATATTGAATCCAGAACTTGGTTTGACCGACGAGGCTGGCCACGGTTCCCACGTGGCTGGAACTATTGCGGAAGGTACACCATCGAACGTGAAGATTTTTCCAGTGAAGATTTCTACTTACGGGAGTATGTATACGACGGATATTATTGCAGGGGTCGACTACGTGAATTATTACACCGATGCTGACGTCGTGAATATGAGTTTGGGCGGCCCAAGTGCAGACCGAGCCGAGCATCTTTCTTTATCTGCGTTGTCGGCAAACAATACTACCATTGTGGCTGCTGCTGGAAACGATGGCATGGATATGCCATCGTATCCAGCAGCTTTCGATATGACGATTTCGGTTGCTGCGGTTGATTCAAGTTTGAATTTAGCAACTTTCTCCAACTATGGCTCGACGATTGATTTTGCTGCTCCTGGCGTTGATGTTTTTTCTATAGGCGGCAAGATGAGTGGCACTTCTATGGCGAGCCCACACGTGGCGGCCGCTGCGGCTATCGCAAAGAGCTTTAATAAGTCGCTGACGCTTGAACAAGTTAAGGATTTCTTGAAGACTCGCACCATTGACTTGGGCGCCGAGGGTTGGGACCACCAGTTTGGTTATGGCTTTATTGATTTTAATGGCGCTTCGCTTTGTGTGAGCGGAGATTTATCTTGTGATGAATTTTCGATTTTGAGGGCGAAGAGAGAAAGTGGCATAGAGGTTGTTGACCCGGTTTTGACGCCATATAACTATGGTAGCGTAACGAACGTTTTGGCGACAAAGATGAAGGTATATAACAGTGATGGGACTTACACAATTAATCCTTTAGGTGATTTTGGTACCGATGTTGAAATTTCCGGATACAACCCTTACGCTTCTGGCGAACAGACAGTCACGGTGTCTTATGGTGGTTTTACGGATAGTTTCCGCGTAACTAATCCAGGCTCTTGGGATAGTGGCTGGGAATATTATACCGAAGTTGACTTAACGGCGGAACACGAAGAGTTCACTTATTTAGGGACCTATTTTGACCACGGCCTAGACATTAAGACGCTTTATTTCCCAGAAAGGGTTGATGGGCACACTATAGATGGTGTTGGCGGAAGAGGCTGTTTGTTTGGCGGTTCACAATGTGGTCGTCCGGATTCGGAAGACGCTAAGATTTATGAAACCTTTGTTTTGCCAGAGTCTATAACAGCTATTGGCTATATGGGCTTAGCTGGCGATCGGGATGGCAATGAATATTTTAGCGATCTTCGACTTGAGAATCTTCATAAAATTGTTAGCCTTGCTCCAAAAATTAAAGTCTATGATAGTGGGTTGTCGTCCCTGTATGGCCTAGTTAGGATTGAAGGTAGGGTGGCTTTTGTTGAATCGTATTTTGCCGATGGGGATTCTAGTATGCGCACGTTGGATGGTTGGGGTGCTTTTCAGCAAGATAAATATCTAGAAGAGGTTACTTTGGCGGATGGAACTAAGTTTATCCCTACTGTTGCTTTTGGTAGTTGCGCCTCTTTGAAAACGATTGATCTTCCAGCCACCGTTGAAAGCATTGGGGGTGATGCTTTTAGCAATACTGGCCTTAGGAGAATCGATCTTAGCGGCGTTACTCAAATTGAAGACGGTGCCTTCGAAGGAGCTAATCTTGAAGAGGTATATATTCCGGCTACACTGACGGACATCCGCGGAAATGTTTTCAGCTCTAACGCTTATTTGTCGAGGATTGTTGTTGCTGATGGTAACCCGGTTTATGACAGCCGCGATGACAGCAATGCCGTTATCGAAACTTCTACGAATAAAATGATTATCGGTACCAATAATACTGTTATTCCACAATCGGTTCGATCAATTGGCCAAAATGTGTTTAGCGGTTTGAGTCAACTCAATGAACTGGTTGTGCCAGAAGGCGTAGAAAGTATAGGGGCATTCGCTTTTAATAGAGTGGTGAGCCAAAAAGTAGTTCTTCCGCGTTCATTGAATAATTTTGATGAGGTGGCCGTCATTGGTGGTGCATATGTCGTCTTCTGGGTTCATGATGATACCTACGCCAAGGATAGAGTGGCTGAGCTCGGGTTGCCATATGTCTTGATTGGTCATACGGAAGATAACTACATAAGAATTTATGATTATGGAACCGTGTTGCTTGATGAAAACTACACATTTACTGCTACTGAGAAAATTACGCCAGACAAATTGGTGATAGTGGTCTACTATTATGACGCTACGACTGGCGAGGCATTTGAATATCCTGAGGTTATTGAAGACTACGAAGTCATTTATAACGAAGGTCGCAGCGAGTCGCTATTGGGTGGCTATAACTACGTCGTCCTTAAGTTCGACACCGGATTTGGTTATAAAGGTCTTACAGTTGAGGGCGCCTTTATGGCGGCTAAGTTAACTCCGGAATTTGAAATTCCGACCGGTTTGTCTGCCTATGCTGGGGAGCCACTGGCCAATGTAGCACTGCCGGAGGGATTCTCTTGGATTGATGATGGTGAATTTGTTGAAGAATCGAAGACGGAATACTTGGCAAGGTTTAGTGCGGGAGACAGTAACTATAATGATGTGTATGGCATCCCGATTCCTATAGAAGTCATAGTCGGAACGACGTTTGTCGAGATCTTCCCAGATGCGAATTTGCGAAGTTGCATTTTGAACGAGCTGAACGACGGTGGTGCTGAGATAACGGAAGACAATATTAATCTGGACGACGTTTATGGACTAACTAGCCTGACGTGTGTTCCTGAAAATGAATCCGAAAAGATTGTTAATGCACGCGGTATTGAAAAATTGACTGCGCTAGAGTCGCTTGATCTTTCCGGAAATGCAATCGAAAAAATAAATTTGAAAAACAATACTGCTCTTGAAAGCCTTGATTTGCTTGGTAATAGTCTGGAGAAAATCGATCTTTCCAACAATACCGCACTAGACTACCTTGCAGTTAACGAAGTATTTATCAATACTTCTGCCTATGCTGAATATATTTACGATGGGGAAGATGCGCAATTAGTTATGGATATTTCTGGGCTTGGTTTCTTGAAGCCTGGGGCGTTCTCGGTGGGTGACGCGACATACAATCCAGAGACTGGCTATATCTTCTTTGGCGATGAAGCAACGGAATATATAACGAGGGGCGGTATCTATTCTGGAGCTGTGATTGCTCAGTATACTTCTTCTGGCGAAATTGTCCAATATACTATTGGCGGTCATCCTCGCAATGTTTATGTGAATCTTTATGCTGATGGAGCAAGCCTTGGTCTGCTAGATTTGGGCGGCGCAAGAAATAAAAGCTTCTTCACCGGAGAGAGAATGAAAAAACGAGACTTTATCAGCTTGGTTGCACAAGTTTCTAATTTGAGCGCGGACTATGTCCTGGAAAACATGGTAAGGCTTGCGGGGGTCGACGATGAATATATCGTGGTTGGCCAGGACGATCTTGAGTTTACTCTCTATTTTGAAAACTTGAGGACCAAGAAGGCTATGCCGGTTGACCCAGATACTCCAGATACGCCTACCGACGACGATGACGATGATGATCCTGCGGTGCCAAACACCGGACGAGGGTTCTTGGCAAACTTTGGCATTTATCAGCCACTTGCCGCTACCGTTCCTATTATGATGTTCTTCGTAATTCGCCTTGCTCGCAAATCTCGCAAGCAAAAGACTAGCCGCGAACACGGCGTGAGATAAGGAATACGGAAATGGAAGAATTAAGGATTGCGAATTCTGAGGTCATGGCTGGCTCGCAAGAGCAAAAAGAGTCAATGGAGCAGCCTTTTGATAAGGAAATCATCGATAGTCTAAACAATTACTGTGAAAATTTGGAAAATGAGCAGAGAAGGGAATTTGCAGATCAGCCAGACATGCTCTCGAAGCTCAATGTGCATTTTCCAACCGTCTGGCATGTTGCCAAACAGATGGACCCGGAGAACAAAACTTTGCATCTTGCGGCGCGCTTTCACGATTATGGTCGAGCAGTTCAATTTAGAAAAAGTGGTACGTTTAATGATGGAACGCTAGGTTCAGAATTTGACCATCACGTGCTTGGCGAACAGGCTTTTACGGATGATGCGTTGGCGGTTCTTGCCGGGGCCGTTCCGGAAATGGCGTTGGTAGAAAGCGAGCGTTCTGGGGTGTTGCTTGCGGTGCAGTCTACTATTAAGTTGCATGGCATGAAAGGGAAGGCTTTTTCTGAGGACTTTGCCGAACTAGAGGCTAAGTATCCAGGGGTGGCGGAAATTGTCGATAAGGTGTCAGTAATTGACGATATTGCCAACGGAACGCAGTGCGTAAACTATCTGCTACGCGAAGGACAAGAGTGGGCTAAGAACGTATCGAAGGGCGGGTTTATTCCTGACGAAAACGCTACGAGCAAAGACGTTACGCCGCACGTAATGGAACTACTCCGCGATGCGACGAGCTTTAATCGTAACGCGGAATGTAAAACCTATCCAGATTATTATCTGTTTGGCGCGTTTTTGGCGGCTAGGAACTTGAAAAATCCTAAGACGCGCGACTTGACCATAGAAGCTATGAATATGCCGGTGATGATGATGTCTTATGCTGCAAAGAAAGAAATGGTGGACGGGGAAGAGAAGACGGTGAACGTATTAGTGTCTGAAAGTTTTCCAAACACGATGGAGGCGTTTAAGCATCTCTTTGAAAGTGAGATAAATCCAGATGACGCCAAAGAGGCTTACTCTATTCTAGAGAATTATTACAAATATGGAACACCGGATAACCCTGAGCAAAAACAGGGGTAGCGATTGACTTTTCGCTTTAAGAAGACCCGCTTTGCCGGGTCTTTTTTACGAATCAAAAAATGGACTCTCGTCCAATGTGGCTCCCGGGACTGGACAATGCTTTTTGCTTTGCAAAAAGCATAACGCCGGGCGTCGGCTCAAAAAAATCCAAAACAAGATTTGGATTTTTATTCGCCTCCTACGGCGTCCGAACCTTCGGTTCTTTGTCTAGTCTCCAAAAGTAATGAATAAAAAATAATGCCTTCCAGGCATTCTTTTTTATTCATGGCTCCCGGGACTGGACTCGAACCAGCAACCTCGAAGTTAACAGCTTCTTGCTCCACCATTGAGCTACCCGGGAATGGGTCTATTATAGCATATTTTTCGGTTTTGTGATAAAATAATAGAAGTTTTTAAGAAGGCGACGCCGGCTGAGATTTTATTACGGCCAAAAAGTCGAGAAAGGAAGCTGATGGACGAGCAGAAAAAAGTCATTCAAATTGCTGGCTCAATTACGGTAGATGAACTCGCTAAAGCCCTGGGGCTTTCGGTGACGTCGCTGATTGGTGAGCTTTTCAAAAATGGTATCGTAGCGACGATTAATCAACGTCTTGATTTTGAGACCGCTTCGATCATTATCGATGAACTTGGTATGGAGAACGTGGTGCTCGAGCGCAAGAACACTGCAACCAAGACCTCTGATATTAGGCACGAACTCTCCGATAAGGCAATCGCACGTCCACCGGTGGTGGCGGTGATGGGTCACGTCGACCATGGTAAGACGACCCTGCTTGATACTTTGCTCGGTAAAAAGACCGCCGAAGGTGAGGCTGGTGGTATTACTCAGCACATTTCGGCTTATCAGTTGAAACACGAGGATCGCTGGATTACTTTCCTCGATACCCCTGGTCATGAGGCTTTTGCGGCAATTCGCCAACACGGCGCAATGCTGACTGATATCGTGGTGATTGTGGTGGCAGCCGACGATGGCGTCAAACCGCAGACCGTAGAGGCAATTAAGTTCGCACAGAGCGCAAACGCTAAGATTATCGTAGCAATCAACAAGATTGACCGCGATGGCGCCGATGTGCCACGCACGATGGCTGACCTTTCTCAACACGGTTTGCAGCCAGAGGAATGGGGTGGTGATATCGTGATGGTGCCGATTTCGGCTAAGGTTGGTACTAACCTCGACAAGTTGCTCGACATGATTCTTTTAACTGCTGATATTGAAGAGCTCAAGGCTGACGTTGATATACCAGCTGAGGGTCTCGTAATTGAATCCCACATGGAAACTGGCCGTGGTTCAGTGGTGAACTTGCTCGTGACCGGTGGGGAACTGAAAGTTGGTGAGTATATTGTGGCCGGTTCGACCTACGGTAAAATCCGCACCATGCTAGATTGGCGTGGTAAACCAAAGGGCAAGGCTACCCCATCTATCCCTGTAACGATTACTGGTTTTAAGGATTTGCCGAGCTTTGGTGATCGCTTCGTAGAAGTTGCCGATGAAAAGACCGCTCGCAAGATGTCTCTCCTTAACGCACAAGCGATGGCTGACGAGTCTGCCTCGGCTAACGTTACTTCGACTGATCTTCTCCGTATGATGAACACCGCTGATAATTCGAAAGTCTTTAACGTGATTATTAAGGGCGACGTGCTCGGCTCGGTGACCTCGGTAGTTGATTCTTTGAAATTGATTGATACTAAGGGCGAAATTACTCTCAACATTGTTTCGACCGGCGTCGGTGACATCAACGAAAACGATGTCTACATGGCGGCTGGCGAGAACACCGTGGTTTATGGCTTTAACGTGTCGGTGCCAATCAACATCTCAAAGATGGCGGCACGTGACGGTGTGCCGATTAAGACTTACAAAGTGATTTATGAATTGCTCGATGATGCCAAGCACGAAATGGAGAACTTGCTCGACGCTGAGGTCGTGGAAGAAGACCAAGGCGAAATGAAGATTAAGGGCGTGTTTAGGACCGAAAAGACTTCGATTATTGCTGGTGGCGAAGTGCTAACTGGCGTAGTGAAACCTGGCATGCTCGCTCGTGTGATTCGCGATAAGACTTATATTGGCGAGGTTGAAGTGACTTCTGTCCAGAAGGAAAAGATGGACGTGAAAGAGTTGGCCGCTGGTGAAACTGGTGGTTTGGCGCTAAAGACCGAGCATAAAATTACGGTTGAACTTAATGACCGCTTGAAATTCTTCACTCGTGAGATGAAGAAGAAAACGTTGTAGAACAAAACGGTTGTGCTATAATCAAGATATGAAACCAATTGATGAAGCTTTTTTGGCGGAAGTGGGTCTTGCCGCGATGCCGGAACAAAAGAAACGAGATTTTCTAGCTTTCGTACAAGAAGAGCTGGAGGTGCGCATTGGCGAACGCATCGCAAAAGGTTTGCCAGAAGTTAAGTTGAACGAATTTGATATGATTACTGATCGCGAAGAAGCGACCAAGTGGCTCGAGGCCAACCGTCCTGATTATCGCGAGATTGTCGAGCGTACGATTAGGGAACTTAAAGAAGAAATTCGCGCAAATAGTTCAAAACTGATGAACATGTAATTAAAATAGAGCGTCTAGGCGCTCTATTTTTTATATCCGTTAAGGAAGCTTTTGGCATCCATCGCCTTGCGACCTTCGGGTTGGAGGCGGTCGACGGAGATTTTTTTACCGTCTGCACAGGTGATGGTGATTGGAGAATCGTCGGCGAGGCGCGCCTCTAAGACGATACATTTAATACCAAAGAAAGTGTATTTTGGTTTTGGAAAACCTTGATAGGCGATGATTTTGCGGTAGGTGGTGCTTGCGTCGTCCGTCTCTGGGGTGAGTTCGCCCATGGAGCGGTCGAACTTGCCGCAGAAGGTGGCTTTAGTCTCGTCTTGTATAGTTGGCTCTGGGAGATTGTCGATGTTTTCGACTAGCCAGTTAGCGCCGGTCTTGGCCAAGGCTTCGTAAATTTCGGCCTTATTAAGGGGTAGATTCTCGAGAGTGTTTTGGTAATAGATTGGGCCAGCATCCATGGCTTTGGCGAGTTTCATGATGGAAACAGAGAACTTGTCGTCGCCGTTTAAGATGGCAGATTCGATTGGCGAGGCGCCGCGGTACTCTGGCAAAAGGGAAGGATGGATATTCAAGATGCCTTCTGGTTCGAAAATATCGAGAACGTCAGCTTTAATCATGACACCAAAAGAGGCGAGAATGCCTTTTGCCTCTGGGTTTTTGGCTTTTAACTCTTTAACGGTCTCGAGGTCTTCCTTGGTGCGAGCATGAAAAATAATCTCAAAATGATCTTTTAAAACCTCTAAAGCGGCATCGGCGAGGGGGCCATTGCCAAAGAAAATAATCTTATTCATCAGGGAAGAGCTCTTTGTTATCTTTGATTTCTTGATCGTAGTCGACTGGGTCGAGGTCGCCTTTGTCGTTCATCTTGTAGAAGGCTTTTGGCTCGTCTTTAATGTGGTCGATAAAGAGGATGCCGTCGAGGTGGTCAATTTCGTGTAAGAGGACGCGGGCCAAATCTTGCTCAACCTTGATGCGAACCTCGGTGCCATCTTCGAGTTTGGCCTTAATCTTTGCCTTGGTTGGGCGCGGCACGAGGCCATAATAGAATGGAACAGAGAGACAGCCTTCATAATCGGTCTTGATTTTGCCTTCGGTTTTGATGACCTCTGGGTTAATCAGAGCGGTGAAGTTGTTGTTCTCTTTATCTTCCATGTCGTCGCGTACGATGATAATGCGCTTGTTGACGCCCATCTGAGGGGCGGCCATAGCGGCGGAGAGCTCATAAGGGTGCTCTTTCTCCCAGTCAAGGGAAAGCTTGCGCATGTCGTCAATAATCTTTTTGATTTCATCATCAATAACACCGACTTTGGTCGATTTCTGACGGAGACGTGGATCTGGTGTAGTGATGATTTTCATAGAGTTATTATATCACGGATACGGTTATTTGGCAAAGGGAGGGGTAGAGTGCTAATGCTTATAACAGGGATGGTGGGTCGAGGGAAACGTGGACACTCGGGTCGAGATTCTTCAGCGCGTTTAAGAGTTTTGGCCTGGAGTTGGAGCGGACGACGATTTGCCAGACAAAGCCGCGGCTAGTGTGCTCATGGAAGGCTGGGGTCGGTGGGGAAACGCGAAGTTCAGGGGTTTTGATCAGTTCGCGGTAGGTGGCGCGAATCTTTTTGACAGCGGTGGATTCGGTTTTTTGGGCGAGTTCAAGCTTAGCTACGAAGGCGAACGGCGGGAAATGGGCGGTTTTGCGCTTTGGTAACAGATAGTCGACGAAGGATTCGTAATCATTCTCGACAGCAAACTTCAAAACAGGGGAATCTGGCTTGAAGGTTTGGACGATGACTTCGGCGGTATCGAGGTGGCCACGACCGACGCGCCCGATGACCTGGGTAATTAGCTCAAAGGTGCGCTCCTCGGCGGAATAATCAGGGAGAAAGAGGCCGGCGTCTGCCTGGACGATGCCAACGGTGGCGAGCTTTGGTAGATCGAGGCCCTTAGCGACGGTCTGGGTGCCGATAATAATATCAACGTCGCCGTTTTTAACGGCGTCATACATGGCGTCTAAAGAGGTGGATTTGTTATTATCGCCATCAAAACGCATGATCTTGGCGTCTTTAAAGAGGCGTTTTATCTCAGACTCGAGAAGTTTGGTACCGAACCCCTTATGGAGAAGCTTTGGAGAGCCGCAGGCCGGGCAGACGTTGGGGACGCGCTGCTTGTGCCCGCAGGTATGACAGAGAAGCTCGTAGGTGTCGGCGTGGAGCGTAAGAGGTAGATAGCAGTGTGGACAGAGAAGACTTTCGCCACAGTCTTCGCAGATGCTAAGAGGTGCGGAGCCGCGGCGGTTATGGAAGATCAGGGTTTGCTGTTTTTTGGCCAGGTTCTCTGTAATAGATTGCAATAACTGATTAGAAAAGTAGCGGTTTTTGCTGAAATTCTCGCGATTTTTGAAATCGATGATGGAAATATCAGGGGTGAAAGCGGTAGATTTGGCCTTTTCCTTGATAGTCACCAGGGAATCACGCATTTTTGCCAGATAGAAATCCTCGATTAAAGGGGTGGCGGAGCCGTCGACGCAGTCGATGCCGAGGGTTTTAGCGATGAAACTGGCGGCGCGAAGGGCGGAATATTTAGGGGTGTTCTCTTGGTAATAGGTAGATTCGTGGCACTCGTCGATAATGATGAGGCCAAGGTTTTTGACAGGGGCGAACAGGGCAGAGCGCGGGCCGATAATGATAGAGGCGGCATCAGAGTGGAGCAGGGACTCCCAGATCTTGTGGCGCTCGGCCTCAGTTTTCTTGGAATGAATCAGGATGACTTTTTGGCCAAAAGTCTCTTCAAAAACCCGAACAAGTTGGCTGGTTAAGGAGATTTCTGGCACTAAAAGTATGGTGGACTTTTGCTGTTTTAGGGCATTTTTAGCCATTTCTAGGTATATATTAGTTTTGCCGCTTCCCGTTACGCCAAACAGCAGTTTGGTGGCTTCTTGGCCGTTTTTTAAGGCCTGAATGGCATTTTTTTGGTGGGTATTAAGCTCAATGAGCGGCAGTTTTGGGGTTTGTTCGGTTTTTTGTGCGGTTTTGGTGGTTTGGCGGCGGTTTTTGGTGATGCCGGTAGGGAGGAGAAGATTGAGAACGTTCGGTAGAGGCGTCAAATAATATTCGGATAGCCAAACAGCGAGCTTAACCAGGTGCTTTGGCAAAGGTTCCGAATATAAGACGCGGTTAATCGGCTTGGTAGGAAAATCTGGCTTCGCAACTTTTTTGTAAACGAGGCCCACAGTCTTGGTTTTTCCCAGGGGTATTTCGACGATTTGACCAATTTTTAGCTCTTCTTCAGAGGAGTAGGTCAAAAAATCGGCATCTTTGCGAAAAATTTTCCCAGGGATCACCTCATAAAACATATCTTAATTATACACTATAAAAATGTTGTATTTTTTACAGGATTTCATGTATAATAAATTAAGAAAAGAGAGGTTACATGTTAGATATGTTGGTGACTTCCAGGGTGAGGAGGAAGATTATCGTTGTATTTTCAAAATACCCGGATTTTAAAACCCACGTACGCGGGTTGGCCAAATTAATTAAGGAGGATCCAGGTAATATCCAGCGCGAGTTGACAAAACTAACCGCGGCCAAGTTTTTGATTATGACAAAAAAAGGCAATACGCGCATTTATCAGACCAACAAGCAGTACCCGATTTTGAAAGAGCTTCAGAGCATTGTGATTAAGAGCCAACGGGGAAGTAAACCAAGTAAAACGATTGGCTAATATGAGTCGGCTGTTTGAGCGTTTAATGGAGAAACGTGGCATTACGGCCGATTTTTTGCATCCAGAGTATGAGAAGCTGCCGGACCCGCTGCTACTCCCAGATATGGAAAAGGGGATAGAGCGAATTCTTAGCGCGATTGATAAGGGGGAGAAGATTTTGGTTTATGGCGATTACGACGTGGATGGCGTAACGGCGAGCACGGTGATGGCGGAGGCTTTGGAGCTAGCGGGGGCGGCCCCAGTTGAGATTATGTTGCCGGATCGTTTTGCGGATGGTTATGGCATGAGCCCGAAGCTGATAGACAGGGCAGTGAAGGGCGGGTTCTCCCTGGTGGTGACGGTGGACTGTGGTTCGAGGAACTTTGAAATTATTGATGAGCTAAACAAGAATAAGATTGATACGGTGGTGACGGATCACCATGAGTGCGAAGATGAGGTGCCGGCGGCCGTAGCAGTAATTAATCCGAAGCGCAAAGATTATACCGGTTTTCGCGATTTGGCTGGGGTGGCAGTAGCTTTTAAGGTGGCGCAAGCGCTGGTTTTAAAGGGGCGAATCCCGGCCGGACAAGAGAAATGGCTGCTTGATTTGGTTTTGATTGGTACGATCTGTGACAATATGGCCCTAGTGGACGAGAATCGTATTCTTGGGTTCTTTGGTATGAAGGTGCTCGAGAAGACGCGCCGAGTTGGCCTGATTGAACTAATGAGGAATGCTGGTACGAAGAAGATTAATAGCGAAGCAATTGGTTTTCAGATTGGGCCGAGGCTGAATGCGGCTGGCAGGATTGAGTCGGCAGAGTTGGCTTTGAAGTTAGTACGTACGAAGAGCCGAGTCGAGGCAGCGGCCTTGGCTAACCAGCTCGAGGAGCTTAATAAAAAACGCCGCACTGAGCAGCGGGCTGCGGTGGAGGAGATCAAGAAGCGTGGCTTTGATGACGAGCCGGTAATTATTGTATCTGGCCAGTGGCACGAGGGGGTGCTAGGAATTATCGCTGGGCGTTTGGTAGAAGAATATAAAAAGCCGGCCTTTGTTTTGACCGAGGTGGCCGATGGAATGTTGAAGGGGTCGGGGCGTAGCTTTGGTGAGTTTAATTTGGCTGAGGCTTTGGCGGCGGTGCCGGTGGCGTCTGGCGGTGGACATGCTGGTGCAGCCGGTGTGAGAGTTGAAAAAGAGAAGTTTGAAGAGTTTAAACAGGAAATCAATGATTATTACAAGAGCCTAAAGCTAAAGGACCAGGAGCGATTCTTGAGCGAGAGTGCTGACCTCGACGTGCGAGAACTGGGCGATTTCTCTCTGGAATTTTTGCAAGAACTAGCCAGTTTGGAACCGTTTGGCGAGGGGAATCTGGAGCCGGTGTTCTGCCTGAGTGAGGTTGAGGTGGTGGAGCCTCGCAGGATCGGTAGCGAAATGAACCACCTGAGTTTAATGGTGCGCGGTGACGACAATAAGACAATGAAACTGCTCGCATTTAGCGCGCCAGAGCAGTGGTTTAGGCTTATGCCAGGGGAGAAAGCGAATATTTTAGTAAAGATTTTTGCGAATGAGTGGAATGGCGTGACCTCGGTGGAGGGGCGTATTCTCGACATTTTATGATATAATAGACCCATGAAAATTCTTTGGACTGACGGTAGCGCTTCACCAAATCCTGGCCCAGGTGGTTTTGCCGTGATGGAAAACGGTAAGCCGGTGCGACTAGGGGCAGAAAACCCGTCTACCAATATCCGTATGGAGGGTTTGGCCATGATTGCGGCGATTGAATACGCTGGCGATGAGGGCTGCGAAATCCATTCGGACTCAGAATTTTGGATTAATGTTTTGACGAAATGGGCGCCGGGCTGGGAAGCTAACGGCTGGAAGAAGAAAACTGGCCCAATTCAAAATTTGGACATTGTACAAAAACTTTATTCACTTTATCAAGCGTATCCGGTGAAACTGATTTGGGTGCGCGGACACGTTGGAACTGAATATAATGAGCTCGCCGATGAGTGGGCAAACAAAGCACGTAAAGGAGAAACTCTATGAAAAAGATCATTGTTAAATGCAAGTTAGCTAGCCGCGAAGGCTTTGTTGATAAGCTTTCTGATATCGAGATGGAGTTCTCGCCAATCTATTGGCAACACGACCGCGTTTACGTGCCAAAAGGCTACAAGAGGGGAATTAACATGCCTCGCCTCTTGATGCGTACCGAGATGAAAGCGGTAGACAAACCAGCTAAATACTATTTGATTTTGAAGCGCCATATCGAAGACTCCGGCGTGGACGTGGTGGATGAGACCGTAGTTAAAGATTATACCGAGATGGTAAACATCATTTTGCAGCTTGGGTTTAAGCCACAAAAAGAAGTGTCACGTCGTCGCCAGGAAATCAAGATGAGCGAAGATACGTCTCTATATCTTGATAAGATTGATGGCACCAATGGCTCATTCGCGAAGCTTGAGACTAACCTGAAGGAAGGCGATTCCGTAGAAGATGTGAAGAATGACCTCTTAAAAACTCTCGCTGTCTTTGGCGAGAAGAACGTGGTCGAAATGTCTTACTCAGAGATTGATTACTAACAAAAAAGCCGCCCTTAAAAGGGGCGGTTTTTTGATGCTTAGCCGCGTGGTGGTTCGCCGTCTGGCTCGCCGAGTAATTTCTTGGATTTGATTTCGTAGCGGCGACCGTTGACTGGCGAGACGTAGTAGTCTTCGTTCAAAAGATTTACAAACATCGTAAGGTCTTTGTCGTCCATAATAATAATGGAGCCATCGTCGTCGGTCATGAGGTCGAGCTGCATCTCGTCGGCATAATTGATGAGTTCTTTTTGTGGCATCTCGGAAGCGATGTCCATAGCTTGGAGCTTCTTTAAGATAGGCTTCTTGTACTCGAGGAGGGAATTAAGCGTGACACCTTCGGCGAAGGAGAGCTTGTATTTGTCGGTGAGCTCTTTGGCTTTAGCCTCGGCGATTACCTGGGATTTGTAATCATATTGGAAAAGGTTTTCGAATTTAGATTGGTTAAAGATAACGATGTTGCCATCGATGATAGCGACTTGGTTGTCATCTGGCATCTTAAGCGCGACTTCGGCAGAGAATGGCTCAAAGCTCTCGCCGTTGATCTCCCAGCTAGAGGCGCCCTTGAGCGCGCTAGAGGCGGAAATGGCCTTTGCGATGTAGAAGGTCTTGGTGCCGGCGTCGCCACCAGGGTAGGTGAAGCGAGCGATGATACCCTTGATCTTCTTGAATTCGTATTCGTTATCAGAGAAAATCGCGATGTCTTTATATTCGTTCTCGATGAGGTGGATAAGGGTTTCGGCACGGCCGACCTTGTCGAGATTGGTGCGGTAGATGACGTTTTCTTCGCCATCGGCCTTTTCGTACTCGCGGCATTCCAGGCCTTTGTTGGCTTCTTCAATAATGAATTTAACGGCAGACTGCATGAACAAAGCTTTGACGCTATTTGTTAATTTGTCTGAGTACTTAATTTTGAAAGGCGTATAATTTTTGTTGAATAAAAATAGTTCGGCACTGACGTTGTTTTTGATTTCGTCAATTTCATTGGCCCATAGAAAGACATCGAAATTTTTTTCCATTTTTTCCTCACTTGATTATGCAATATATTGTAGCACACAGGGCGGATATTAATCAAACAGGGAATTATACCTTTCCCACCGATGTTGGCCTCTTTGTTCGGTTTTTATAACATAATTTTGGCTGGTTGAAAAGCATAGCATGTTCGGGTTTTTAACAGAGAGTTTTCCACACATTGTGGGAAACTAGGGGCCAAAAATAGGTCTTGATTTTTTTGAAAAAAAGGCTTACACTTAAGTCAGTGGAAAAAAGAAAATAAACACCACAAAAATCAAAAAGGTACATTAACAAAGTTTGAGATCGGCCAACTAGGAGTTTCGGCGCGCGTTAAATTTAGCGAGACGCGTCACAGCAATCGTGCGTTCTTTCCTCAAAAAACACACCTCCCAATTAAAACTCTATATTAGGTCTAAAAACCAACACAATAATCTCTCAACAACCATAACTCATGGTTAGCTTCGGCTGGCCGAATTGTGGTAGAAAATTGTGAAACACAAAAACTATAAGCAAAAAACAAAAACGCTGAAGTTTCTAGTTGAGCGATCTCAAACGAAGAGTGTATAATTATACACATGGAAGAACTTCATAAACCAGTTTTACTAACAGAAGTTCTGGAGGCCTTGAATCCTCAGTCTGGTGAGTCTTATCTAGATTTAACAGCAGGGTACGCAGGGCATGCCAGTAAGATTTTGGATGTGACACGGAATTATAAAGATTCAGTACTCGTGGATCGAGACGAAAACGCTGCAAAGTGTTTACGCGAGAAGCTTGGTCCGGCGATTACCATTATGAACACGGATTTTTATAGCGCGGTGCTGCAGTTAATCGAGTGTGGAAAAACTTTTGATTTAGTATTAGCAGATTTTGGAGTTTCTTCTCCGCAACTAGATATGGAAGAGAGAGGTTTCTCTTTCTCTAAGGATGGTCCTTTGGATATGAGGATGGACAGAAGGCAGACGTTGACGGCGGATGAAATTGTGAACCATTGGAGCGAAAGAAGGCTCGCGGAGATTTTTGTGAAGTACGGCGAAGAAAAACCGGGCAGAGCAAAAATGCTAGCGAGGGAAATTGTGCATCAAAGACCAGTAAAGGGAACGAAAGCCTTGGCGGAGATCATTGCTAGCAAATCGCGTTATAGCAAGACTCATCCGGCAACTCAGATTTTCCAGGCGATTAGAATTGTAGTCAACAACGAGCTCGAAGAGATTGAAAAAACTTTGGAGCTTCTACCAAAGATTCTAAACCCTGGTGGCAGAGTCGCATTAATCACATTCCATAGTCTCGAAGATCGTCTAGTAAAAGAATATTTCAGAGAAGCCAGCGAATATGGCGAAGAGTCCGAACTAAAAATTCTTAATAAGAAACCAATTGTTGCGGGGAAATCTGAGTTAGTTATCAACCCGCGCAGTCGTAGCGCAAAGCTGCGAGCCGCTGAGCGGATTTGATAAAAATAAAAACCAAACAACAAAAAAAGGAGGCAACATGCCAAAGCAAATCGTTGTCGCGGGACGCTCTCGCACGCAAACCATCAAGGTTAGCTTCCGCTAAATTATGTCTTTAAACGGGTGGGGAATTAACCCCACCCGCACAAAGGCAGCGAGGGGGCGACATGGGCCGGAAAGGCTCACCAATTTAGAGTTTTCCATAGGAGTGTGGAAAAACGTATGACCTTCCCGGGCGGGCAACCAGTTCACTTTTAGCTCTGAGCTGGTACGCCACCCGGACTAAGACAAATATCAAAATAAACAGCGAGAAAATTATAAAATGAGAAATCAAACTTACATGACGAGAAGAGCCGGGGTTACGACCACGATGAATTTTTCGCGTAATCGCAATACGATTCGCCATGCGTCACGCAGATTAGGTCCGATTTCCCAGGTTGTAATTGTAGGTTTAATTACTTTGTCATTTGGCTTGATCTATGTGGCAGAGGGAACTAAAGCTACGGGATATGATTATCAAATTTCGTCGGTAGAATCAGAAATTTCTGAGATGGAGGCGAAGAAAGAAGATTTGGCAGTCGAGAAAGCTCGTTTGACATCCGTTGCAAATGCCAAAAACAGCACGATTGCTGCTATAATGGAAGATGCAACAGTTTCAGGATATGCCGCGGATTAAATTTTTACGAAATGTGATTTTAGCTGCACTCGGGTTAATCGTGGTGCGGCTATTTTTTATCCAAGTGGTAGAACATGATATTTGGGTTGAAAAGGCTTCGGCGCAACAGACTTTGCTAGAGACAATTGTGGCCAAACGTGGTGATATATATATGATGGATGGCGAGGAGCCGGTGAAGGTAGTGATGAATCAAAAGGTTTATTCGATTATTATTGACCCGCAGGTGACGAAAAAAGATGAGCTAAAAGAATTAATGAGTAAATACGCCGAGGATTATTTGACGGCTGATATTGATGAAGTTTACGAAGTGGAAGGTTTGCGATATTCGGTGATTGCTAGAAATATTCCAAGGGAGCTCGCTGCAAAGATTTCGGAAGAGGGTGTTGGCGGTGTGTGGTTCCAGGAAAATAACCGTCGCGTTTATTCGGAAGGTGAAATGGCAGCGCAGGCGCTGGGCTTTGTGAACTCGGATGGCGTTGGTCAATATGGTATTGAAGGGTCTTTGAATGAGAAATTAGCAGGGAAAAACGGGCTTCTTAAAACCATTTCGGATGTTAATAATATCGCACTTTCAATCGGTAGTGATAATGTAAAAATCCCAGCCGTGGACGGTGAGGATGTAGTATTGACGCTTGACCGTGGTTTGCAAAAAACTACAGAGGAAATTTTGGCCGATGCGCTTGATGAGACCGTGGATGGTTCGACTAATGCGGCAGCACTGATTATGGACCCAAATACTGGCGAAGTTTTGTCGATGGCTAGCGTGCCGACCTATGATCCGGCAGAATATGACGAAGTACAAGATTGGACGGCTTATCTCAACTATGTAACGGAAGTGCCATATGAGCCAGCTAGTGTTTGTAAGACTTTTGTCTTTACGGCGGCCATCAATGAAGGAGTAATGACTCCGGAATCGACATATTATAATACTGGCGAAACCGTAGTGGAAACCGCAACGATTAATAACGCATCAAAGAGCCCAGTAGTGTATGGCACCATCAACATGCAAACGGCTTTAAGCTGGTCGCTTAATACTGGTAGTATTCAGGCCCTCAAATGGTTGGGTGGTGATTCTGATAATGTGAACGAGGCTGGTCGTGAAAAGCTCTACGAATATTATCAGCGTTTTCGCCTAGGCAAATTAACCGGCATTGAAGTTAACGAGGCAGAGGGAATTGTGCATGCGCCAAACGAAGAAGGTTTGTATGCGCCAAATTTGACCTATGCTGAAATGACCTTTGGCCAGGGTACAAGCTTGACGATGATTCAAGTGGCCTCGGCTTTTTCGGGAATCGTAAATGGTGGATATATGGTGTCACCAACGATGTTAAAAGGCGTGATGAAAGACGGGAAGCTAGTTGCTAATCAATATGATGGTAAGGACGATTATCAGGTAATTACCTCTGATACGAGCGAAACGATGCGCGAGATGTTGCACGAGACTAGAAGCCTATACGCGAAGAAAGACCCGGATGGTTATTATCTAGGCGGTAAGACTGGTACTGGTCAGGTTTATTTGGAAGATTTGGGCCGTTATAGTGATCCGGACGGGGAAACAACGGCGACTTATCTCGGCTTTGGTGGTGCAGCGGGGGAGTTGCCAAAATACGTGATAATGGTTAAAATGTGGGGGAGTGGAGCCCATTCGGACGCTAACTACGCAAAGACAATATTTGATAAATTGTCTGATGTAATGATTGATTATTTTAAAATAAAACCGAGGGAATAATGAAAATAAGTGACGAAATGTTTTATGGATTAATTCTAGCGATTGGCGCATTCCTTTTTTCGATGCTACTGACGCCGTTTTATACACACTTTGCTTATAAGCACAAGTTCTGGAAGAAACAGAAAAAGGAAACTGTGACCGGTGATGCTTTGCCGATTATGACTAAGCTGCACGCGCACAAATTTAAACGTCCTTTCCCGACGATGGCAGGCCTAATTGGTTTGATTGCTATCCCGGTAATTACATTATTCTTTAACCTCGATCGTGGTCAAACCTGGTTGGTGCTAGCGGCTTATGCGGCCGGTGGTGTGATCGGTATGATTGATGATTTTATCAACGTGTTTGGTTCTGGCAAGGGCGCAGCGGGCCTACGTGGTCCAGTGAAATTCTTTATGATTACTGCGGTCGGTATCGCGCTTGGCTGGTTCTTTGCTGAGAAGATTGGCTGGACGAGCTTGATGGTACCATATGTTGGCAGGATTGATCTTGGCGTGGTTGGTATGATTATAATTTTTGCCTTTGCAATCGTGGCAACGGCAAACTCGGTGAATATTACTGACGGTCTAGATGGTTTGTCTGGTGGTCTATCGATGTTGGCTTACGGTGCATTTGGTGTGATTGCAATGCTTCAGGGTCAATATTTACTCTTTGGTTTCTGTATGACCGTGGTTGGTTGGCTACTTTCTTACATTTGGTTCAACGTGCCGCCGGCTCGTTTCATGATGGGGGATACAGGGTCGTTTGCGCTGGGCGCCGGGCTTGGTGTGGTGGCAATGATGACCAATTCATTCTTACTTTTGCCAGTGATCGGTTTGTTGTTTGTCGTAGAAACTGGTTCAAGCTTGATTCAAATTACTTCGAAAAAATTATTCCATCGCAAAGTATTTATTTCAGCGCCGCTTCATCATCATCTCGAAGCTAAGGGCTGGGGGGAAGCAAAGATTGTGATGCGCTTCTGGATTATTGGCGGCGTGATGGCGATTCTAGGGGTGTTCCTCGCGGTAACTGGCGGAGTGATTTAATGCAAGTAAGGGTGCGGAAACACAAAAGCGATTTGGCAATTCTTTTTGCGGTGATTGCACTGCTTGCGATTGGATCGGTGATTATTTATGCAATTGGCCCAATGCGCGCAAACGTGCTGAATTCGGCATACGGAATGGATTATGCACCGGATTATTTCTTTACGCACCATTTACTGAGCGTGGTTTTGTCGCTTGCAGTATTCTTTATCGCATTCAAATTAATCCCGCGCGAGAAGATTAGTGCCTTTTCGAAATGGTTTTTAATTGCGGCACTTGCGGCTTCGGCTTTGCTTTGGATTTTGTCAAAAACTGGTAGTTCGATTGCGGTTTGCGAACTGGGCGCTTGTCGTTGGCTCAAAGTGGCTGGCGTGAGCTTCCAGCCAGCAGAGCTTTTGAAAATTAGCTTAGTGATTTATCTTGCGAACTTTATTGAGCGCAAAAAAGAAGAAGGGCAGATTGGCAAAAAAGATTTTTGGATTCCGATTGCGGTGATCTCGGCTTTATCGCTGTTGTTTGTAGTTGTCTTGCAAAGTGACCTTGGTACTGGCCTTGCGATTATGGCGATTATTCTTAGCATTTTGCTGGTTAGCGGTATCCCGATGAAACAATTCTTGGCGGTAATCGGCGTGATTGTGGCCGGTGGCGTAGCGGTGGTTTTGATGACTCCGTATCGCTTGGAACGCGTGATGACTTTTATGAGCGGCGGCACTGACGAATCGAGCTATCACGTTGACAACGCCATGGTGGCAATTGGTACGGGCGGCTTGTTTGGCGTTGGAGTAGGGAACTCTGTACAGGCAACCGGTTATTTGCCAGAATCGATTAATGACTCCGTGTTTGCTGTGATGGGTGAAACGTTTGGTTTGATTGGCCTTGTTGTAGTGATCGGTATTTTCGCCGTGATTTTGCTCAGAACCTTGAAGGTGATAGAGGGAACGGAAGATATGGAAGGACGACTAATTGCGACTGGTGTGTTTGCGTGGATCGCGACACACGTGGTGGTGAACATCATGGCGATGACGGGTTTGATCCCGGTGACCGGCGTGACGTTGCCACTGATGTCTTATGGTGGTACGAGTATGGTCTTTATTTCGTTTGGTCTAGGGCTCGTTATGCAACTTTCGTGTTATACTAGTAGAGAGGTAAAGAAGAAAAATGAAAATATTAGTAGTGGGCGGGGGCTCGGGAGGACACATCACTCCAGCCGTAGCCGTAGTGCGGGAAATTCTTAAAGTTCGACCAAGAGCTAGAATTGAATTTTGGACCGATTTTAAATATCACAAAAACGTCACCAAGTTGACGACCGAAATTGGTGTGGCGTGGGGCGAAGAATTGAAGCGCCCAATTAAAGAGTCTTATATTCGCGTGCGAAGAGTACCAGCAGGGAAGTTGCATCGCTATGCGGGTTGGAAATTCTCGGATTATTTCAAACATTTTGATATTACTTTGAAAGACTTAATCATTGGTAATTTTTTGGGCTTCTTTGGCTTTCTCGGCGGTTTGATTACTTGTTTCTTCCGCATGGTCAGGAAGAGTAGCCGTCCGGACGTGATTTTCCTTAAAGGCGGGTACGTGTGTTTGCCGGTTGGTTTGATCGCTAAGCGCTTTAAGATTCCGTTTGTAATTCACGAGTCCGATGCGGTGCCGGGTTTGGCTAACCGTGTTTTGATGAATAAAGCGACCAAGGTGGCGTTTGGTGTGCCTTTGTCTGATGAAGTAATGGAAAAACATCCGAATTACGTTTGGACTGGTATCCCAGTGGGTTCGGAATTTAAGGAAGTGTCTGGCGCTAAGCAGATGTCGCTTAAGAAAGCCTTTGGTTTTTCGGCAGAGAAGCCTCTGCTCGTGGTGACTGGTGGTAGCCAGGGCTCGAAGAATCTTAACGAAGCGATTCGCGCAATTTTGCCGGAACTTTTGAAGTTCACTTCGGTTGGTCTAGTAGCGGGGCGCAAGCATTACGAGGATATGACTGATTTGAAGCGCTACGAAAACTGGGACAAAGCTGAGCTCGAATCGAATTTCCGTATGTGGGAATTTAACACGACGATGGACGAATTAATGGGTGCAGCCGACGTGGTGATATCGAGGGCTGGTGCTACGACGATCGCCGAGATGGCAGCGCTGAAAAAAGCCACTGTATTAGTCCCATTTGGTCGTTTGCCAGGCGGACATCAGACTAAGAATGCTGAGAGACTAGAAAAACTTGGAGCGGTAGTGGTTGTTGATGACGACAAGATGGTAGAGAACCCGACATTGTTACTTGATGCTGTGCGTGAGCTGATGCGTAGCCCAAGAAAACGGGCTGATATGGCAGAGAAATTGCACAAAGAGGCTCGCGGTGATGCCGCTAAGAGCTTAGCAGAGATAGTTCTAGAGGTAGCAGGATAGGATGGGCAAAAAAGAGAAGGGAAAAGCGCCTGAAAACGCTAATGATATAAAGCCACCAAAGTTGGCTAGTCGTAGGATTAATCGTAAATCCGGGATCAAACTGGGCCGCACGATTGCTGGCAAGAGGGAACGACTAGAAACTTCTTCGGAGAGAATGGCGGCCAGGAAAAAAGTGCAAAAGCGCAAAATTGTGCGTTTTTCGGTGACTATTCTGATTTTTTTGGTATTTTTTGGCATTGCGGCGTATTTTATGATTTCGATGTTGAATAAAGATGCCGAGCTGGCCGAGGACGAAGTTAAAATCGAAGTTTCGTTTAATCCAACGATTGAAATTGTGGACGAGGACGCTGCGACTTCCGGCAAGTCGATTACGGCGCGTATGCGCAGCTATATTGGCCAGGCCGAAGTCGATTTTAAGGATCTTGGCTATCAGCCGGTAAAGGCGGTGGTGCCATCTGGCTCGATTCGCGAGGTGGATTTTTACCTGGAAGGTGTGAGCGGCTACATCAAGACCACGATTGACCGCGGCACTGGCGTGACCGTTGAGGATGCCGACAGGATGATCCAATATCTGGAAGAAGAGGACGAAACAGATTTCGAATACATCGATGTTAGGATAGACGGGAAGGCCTACTGGAAGTAGATGGGAATAGGGAAAGACCACCCCTGTTTAACAGAGGTGGTTTTTTGAAGGTATGCCCCCCTGTTTCTGAAAGCATGCTTCTCTACCCTCTTGTTCGGTTTTTGTTCTGTAAAAAGGGGGTATATACGTATGGGAAGAGAACTGCATATGTAAAATAACAGGGGAAAACAAAAAAAGGGAATAAAAACGGGGAAATGTCAAATTTGAAAAAATAGCTGTGAAAGGCGGCGTGAAAGGATTTTAGGACATTGGCTTGTGGAAAAGTCAAATAATCGGGCCTAAGTGGGCTCAAAATGCGACATTAGGGGTGCCCAGGATAAGTTACAGGGGTGTAACAGGGGTGGCTGATCCGGCGGGGCTTCAGAATCGCTTCTAGGCCGTTTTTAAGAGTAAATTTAGGTATTTAATTAAAAATAAATCCGACCAGTAACGACGCACGTGTGAAATGGGGATGAATGGGGCTGTTTCCCTTGGTTCCCCTAGCCAGAATCGCTTTTTGGGCGATTGTTGATGCGGACCCGGATTTACAGGGTATATGTCGCAAAATATGTATTGTGCGACATTGAGTTTGTATTTGAAAGCCGATTGACTTTACGTCTTTTGCAGGTAGATTTTAATCTGCTTATGGATATTTAGGCCCTGCGGCCTTTTTTGTTATGTGTGATTTCCTATTGTTGGTGGTTCGTGTTTATTGTTCTGTGGTTGGTGGTCGGTTTTCATTTATTATTTTAGGTAGTGGATCCGATGTTTACGGGGCTAACAGAGAAGTAACAGGGGTAGAACAGGGGTCAAAAATAGCTTGCTTACAGCATATATATGGGGTGGAATAGGGGTTCATAAGTGGGCTATAAGGGTCCTATAGGGTCAAAAGCCGGCTGTTCTACAGGGGTAGAACAGGGGTGGGGAAGCATAGAAAAACTCTATTTCCCTTTCCTGCGCTTCTTGGAATTGTTTTTGCGTGGAGCTTGATTCTCTTTGTTCTCTGCTTCCTTGGCGGCGGCCAGCTTAGCAAGATCTTTTAATCCGAGTGATTCCTTGCCCTCTGCGGCGTTTGGGCTGATTTTTTGCTTGATCATATCGCCTTGCGGGGTTGGATTCTTTGGGAACTTTGGCTGATATTTAAAGTTCGGTTTTTGTTCGGGCCTAACCATAAGGACCTCTTGGCGACCAGAGTCGGAAAGTTCTTTCTTATACTTCTCTGATTGCTCAATGGTTTCCTTAATTTCTGCCTCAACTGCGGCGCGTGGACGGGCGTAATTGGCGCGTGAATGGGCCACAATGGCGTCAAAGTTATCCTTTGGTGTATGAGGAATAGAAAGCGTCGTAGCGGAGAATGCAGGCACCTTCTCGCCGCCGATAATCATCGAAATGATGAAGTTGCGGT
Organism: Candidatus Saccharimonadota bacterium; assembly: GCA_017556795.1. GTDB lineage: Bacteria > Patescibacteriota > Saccharimonadia > Saccharimonadales > Saccharimonadaceae > Nanosyncoccus. The sequence goes on from JAFYLZ010000004.1 coordinate 33,096, forward strand.
TGTTGAGCTGAATGATATCAGACTCTTCGAAAGTTGGCTCAAATTGCTTAATAAGGACTGGTGCGTCGTCGGCAGACACGCGGAAACTAATAGTTGTACCAACGTTGCCAAAGACGGCGTCACGGACCGAGTCAGTCATTTGTGAGACGTATTGGTTGGCCACGGTGAGGTTAAGACCGTATTTACGAGCCTCAGAAAGGATCACGGCGAAGGAGTCGGTGGCAAAGTTCTGAAACTCATCTACGTAGAGGTAGAATGGGCGACGATCTTCGATATTGGCGATGTCGGAGCGGCTCATGGCGGCAAGCTGAACCTTGGTGACGAGGAAGGCGCCGAGAATGGCAGCGTTGTCTTCGCCGATTAAGCCTTTAGAAAGGTTAACGACGAGAATCTTGCCTTCGTCCATGATTTTGCGGATGTTAAAGCTGGACTTTGGCTGGCCGATAATATTACGAATAATTGGGTTGGCGGTAAAGGCACCAACCTTGTTAAGGACTGGGGCGATTGATTCGTTAACCTGCTTTTCATTCCATTGGCCGAACTCGTGTTTCCAGAATTGAAGCACGGTAACGTCGGTACAATACTCGAGGGTTTCTTTGCGGAATTCTTTATCGGTAAGAATACGGGAAATATCAAGCAGGGTGGTTTCTGGGCGGTCGAGCAATGCTAGAAGGGTATAACGCAAGATATGCTCAAGACGTGGACCCCAGGAATCGCCGAACATACGCTTAAGTACGCCGATAACCTCGGAACAAATGTTCGGTTTGCGGGATGGGTCGTAAACTTCGAGCGGGTTGAAGGCAACTGGATAGTCGACATCGGCAGGGTTGAAGTAGATAACGTCTTTAATACGTGATTCTGGCACGAAGCGGAGGTTGTCGGTGGCGAAATCGCCATGCGGATCAATAATACAATAACCTTGGTTGTAGAAAGTATCAGAGAGAGCTAAGAGTTCGAGAAGGCCGCTTTTCCCTGCCCCGGTCTGGCCAATAATATAAATATGACGTGAACGATCGCGGCGGAGCAAACCGAATTGGTGGTTAATACCACGGAAGTTAGTAAGGCCAAAGGCGGAAATATTTTCGTCGACTGATGGCATACCGGTGAGAACTGGAAGCTTGGCTGGTGGTTCAGCAGTCTTGGAATTAGCCCAGACGATATTAGGGGTCTCCACGGAGGTGTGTGGGAGGTGATAAACTGATGCGAGCTCGGAAATATTAAGAATAAAGCCATGATCGCTGAATTGGCGCATTTTGTAGGCGTCGAGGTCGTTTGGATTGAAGCTACCGCCAATCATCTTGAAGCCGTTAAGGTTGGTAGAGTTATATTGTTTAAACGTACCAACGAGGGCTTGCATATTTAATTTGGCGTCAACATCGGATTTGCCGAGGTAGGCAAGGCGAATTTTGACTTCGTAGCCAAGCTTGGTAGCCTTTTCTTCGGCTTTAGCGATACGAGTTTTGTCGCGTTCGGAGAGCTCGATTTTTTCGTCGGAACCAGTACCGCCGGCTGGTGGACGGAACAGAGCGCCGAAGGCTTCAACGACCCAGGCCCAGTCAATACCAGAAAAGAGTGGCTTGCGGCCAGCTTTGACGCGTTTGACCCAGGTATCGGTGGTCTTTTTATGCCAATCGTCTGGGATTGGGCGAGCGAGAATCTGAATCCAAAGTTCTTCGGAATTGTCTGGATCGAGCTTAGCCAAAGTACCAGTAATACCGGCAAGCGGGTCGACTTCGAACGTATCGAACGTTTTAATCGGCAAAACTTCGTTATCGGTAAGAGCGAGCTCAGAAGAGTAAGTGACTGGATATTTGCCACGATCGTCAACATAATCTTCGCTCATGGTGTGGATTTGGACGGTCGGATATTGAGAATAAATCTGGCCTTCGACAAAGCTTTGCAAAACCTTTGGCACCCAGACGTAGAAGCGGATTTGGCCGGCAGTGGAAACGATTTCAAAAGACAAATGCTCTTGCACGCCACCAGAATTTTTGAGCTCGGATTTGTCGCGCAAAATACCGTGGAGAGAAGCGAATAATTGCTCGGCAGCAAGCTCTTTTTTGTCGTTGGTGCGTGGAATTTCGAGCATCAAAAGCACTGAGTCGACGTTGAGTACTTTGAGTTTGTTGAGTTTTTTATAGTTTCTATAGGTTAAGAATGCCAAAATTGCTACAGCTGGTATCCAAACGATTGGCATAAGAATGAAATGTATAATGCTCTCCAACATGATACCTTTATTTTATCATAAAACTTAAGCTATGGTGTAGGAATTCTTGTCTACTTTTTTGAAGAAAGTTTTGTTCTGGAGGTTGAGCAAAATGGTGGTTTCTTTGACTTTGCGGGTCTTGAGGACGCGCTTGACGATTTCTTCGCGGGTGAGTGGTTCGCCGGCGTTCTCGAGGATGTCCTTGATAATTTCGGCGACGGTACCCTTTGAATAGCCCCAAGATTTGAGAGCGTAGATACCACGACCAATCAAAATAAAGCGAGGATCTTTGATGAGTTCGTTGTGAATAGCTTGAATAGTAACGTTTTTGCGTTTGAAGTTAGATTCAGCGATTTCCTTGGCGATATCAGAGAAATGCATTGGCTCTTTCTTGGTTTCAAGGATGACAAAAATCTTATCGCGGATGTTCTTTGGGTTAACAGCTGGCCATTTGGTAAGGCCATAAAGACCATTCAAAGATGCGAGTTGCTTAGAAATTGACGCAACGGCTTTAATGTGATTAGGATGCTCATAATTTAGTTTGTCGTCAAGCTCGTTCAAGGTCATTGGGCTCTTGTGCTCTTTGATAATATTAACGATTTCGTCAATTTTCTTGCGCATCTCTTTTTCGTTGCCGTCTTTAGCAATAGCGACTGCGGCATAGTATTTGTCGTTCTCTTCTACAACGGTAAGGTTGTTGCTAAAGGTAGCAATAAAATAAAGGCCGGTCCTCTCTGCGTTGTTAGTGGATCGGTTGTAGATTTTGTCGGCGAGGTCGGAAATTTTAGCGGTACGACCCATTTCATCAAGATTTCTGATAATGATTTTTTCAGCGGCTGCGAGTTCGCTAATCTTATTCTCTTCTGCGGAAATACGAAGACGAATCAAGATAGCTTTTTCGAGCTGACGGACGCGTTCGCGTGTAATAGATAGCATTTCCCCGATTTGTTCAAGGGTTTCTTTGTTGCCGTTTAATCCAAAACGACGTGAGATAATTTCTTTTTCGCGGTCTTGTTCAATAATTGAAAGACTGCCAGAGATTGCTTTTTTTAGGATTTCCGCATTTTGATCCATTAAAGTGTTCCTTTTTTCCACCTCTGTTATTGATATAAATTTTTAATATGATACCATTTTTTATCACAGTTGTCAACTATGATTTCTCCCGGCATTTAAATATATTGTAGCATATTTTTTGAGAATTTAGAAAAAAAATATTTAAAAGTTTTAAACATTAGTGAATTGTTACTTAATAATTACTTCTTGGCATGAAAAAAGCCCCGGACGTTCCGTTATCCGGGGCGGCAGACAAGTGGCAAAGGCTTGCCAAGATTCATAGAGGTCCGTTATGACCGAATATTATTATAGCGTAGTTACGCCTTTTTGGCAACGGCTTTCTTCTTGGTGGTTTTTCTTGTGGCGCGGCGCTTAGTCTTTGGCTTGTTAGCAAGATATTCTTTAGCCTGTTCCAAAGTGACGGTTTTTGGATCGACGTCTTTTGGCACGCGCACAAAGTTGCGGCGGCCTGGACCCTTAACGTATGGGCCGTAGGCGCCATTAATGATCTGGATTTCGTCCCAGTCGGCAATAATAGAGTCAACTTTAGCCTGATAGAGCGGGAGGGCCTCGTCGATAGTGACGGTGTACGGATCGAGGTCTTTGACCGGAATATTATATTTACCAGCCTTGAGATATGGGCCAAATGGACCGTTGGCAGCAATGATTTCGGTGCCGTCTTTGGCGGTGCCAAGTACGCGCGGCAGGGTTGGCAAAGCGAGCTGGGTGAGAGCTTGCTCCAAAGTAACGGTTTTAACGGATTTGCGCTTTGGCAAAGGAGCAAAACGTGGTTTCTTGCCAGTTTCCTTTTCGTTACCGCCGAGCTGGATGAAGCCACCATTTTTGCCGATTTTGGCATAGATTGGATCGCCAGTCTCTGGGTCGTGGCCGAGCAAGCGTGAATTATTATAGCGTTCGACGCCATCGGCGGCGAGAACGGTGTTTCTGAACGGACCGTAGAAGTCACGGAGCATTTTGACGCGCTCGAGCTTGGCTTCGGCGATGAGATCGAGGTCTTTTTCGATGTTAGCGGTAAATTTATAGTCAACAATATTTTTGAAATTATCAACCAAGAAATCAGAGACGAGTTCGCCGATTGGGGTTGGAATGAGCTTGCCTTTGTTGGCGCCAGTTTTTTCGGTAGCTTTTTCGCGTTTGATTTCAGAAGCTGGCTTGACGGTAAGGGCAACTACCTCGCGGTCTTCCCCTTCGGATTCGCCCTTAATCACGTAGCCGCGAGCCTGGATGGCGGTCATAATTGAAGCATAAGTAGATGGGCGACCAATGCCGAGCTCCTCGAGTTTTTTGACGAGTGAACCCTCGGTGTAACGAGCGGCTGGTTTGGCAAAAGTTTGCTTGGCGGTGAGTTCGCAGAGATTGACTGGATCGCCTTTTTTCAGATGTGGAAGCTCCAAATCTTTGGATTTGCCGTAGACTTTGAGGAAACCGTCGAAGATCACGACTTCGCCTTTGGCGACGAATTGTTTGCCGTTTCCTTCGATTTCAATGTTGGTCTTGGCGACTTTGGCACTGGCCATTTGGGTGGCGACGGTGCGAGACCAGATTAGCTGATAAAGACGGCGTTCGTAATCGTTTTTGCCAGCAGTGGTGTTTTCGATGTGGGTTGGACGAATGGCTTCGTGGGCTTCTTGGGCGGAAGCATCTTTAGTCTTGAACGTGCGGACTTTAAGATAGTTTTTGCCAAAATGAGTTTCGATGTAGCTAGCGATGGCGGCAACGGCTTGAGATGAAAGATTGAGGGAGTCGGTACGGTGGTAAGTAATTAAACCAGCCTGGTAGAGACCCTGAGCGGCCGTCATAGTGGTGCGGGAGCTAAAACCGAGTTTGGAGTTGGCTTCGATTTGAAGCGCTGCGGTAGTGAGCGGAACCGGATTGCTCTTGCTGCCTTCGGTTTCTTCGACGTTTGAAACGGCAAACTTGGCATCTTTCAAATCATTTAATAGAGTAGTAGCCTCTTCTTCGGTGGCTGGGTTGTTCCCTTCTAGACTGGCCGTGAATTTGGCTTGATTTTCGAATTCGCCACTTACTTTAAAGCTGGACTTTGATTCGAATTTTTCGATATCTTTTTCGCGCTCGACGATGAGGCGGAGGGCTGGCGACTGGACACGGCCGGCTGAAATAGCGCCTGGAACTTTGCGGCGGACGATGTCGGAAAGATCATAACCTACGAGCATATCGAGGGTTTGACGGGCTTGCTGAGAATAAACCATGTCCATATCGACGGTGCGTGGATTTTCGATGGCTTTTTCGAGAGCTGGCTTGGTAATTTCGTGGAAAGTGATCCTGGCGGTGTCTTTTGGCAGATTCAAAACTTCAAGAAGATGCCAAGAAATTGATTCTCCTTCGCGGTCTTCATCGGTCGCGAGCCAGATTTTGTCGGATTCTTTAACGGCTTTTTTCAGCGCGCTAATGATTTTGGTGTGTTCTGGATCAATTTCATAAGTCACGTCGAAGGTGGTTTTGTTGACTTTGGTGTCTTTTCTGATGTGCCCAACAGAGGCGAGCACCTGAAAATCATTGCCCAAATATTTTTCAATAGTTTGTGCCTTGGCAGGAGACTCGACGATGACTAGGTTTTTTGACATATATATAATAATAGCACACCCATGCAAGCATAGGCGGTTTCGTAAGAAATTTTGGGCACCAAAAAACCTCAGGTAAGGGTGGGCATCACCTGAGGTTTTTTGGCCCTCTAACGCATCTCTTTTGACACCGGGAGAACCCCGGAAGCGCGACCCACCTCACACAATATTGGGGCCCGCCGGTTAGAGGGATTGCTATGCCTTCGAAATTGATCCCCGTAAGTGGAGGTAATACTTAAAGGCTCCAAACGCTAATAGAAGATTGTTTGAAGTCTGGGGGTTTCAAAAGCACGCAATTTCTGCTACAGTCTAAATGTTGTAGCCGAAATTATTATTTATTTAGGTGCGGTGTGGAACCGGAATGGTTCCAACTGTCTTTAATTATATCACTTGAGGAAAAAAATGTCAACACTTTTTTCACACTTTTACAGCAAAATCAACCAAATTTCCCCCCTGGAGAATAATTTTACAGGGGTGCTTGACGCTATTGCGGTTAAGCCTAAAATGTTGTATTTTCGTGGTAAAATGCCCGAAAATATGATGGATGACGATTTGACGAAGCGGCCGAAAAGTGTTGCAATTGTGGGAACGCGACATTGTACGAAATACGGAGAAGAAATTGCCTACAAAATGGCTTTTGAGCTGGCGAAGCGGGGCGTGGTGGTGATTTCGGGTTTGGCTTATGGGATTGATTCGATCGCGCACCAGGCAGCCTTAGATGCGGGCGGAGTGACGGTTGCGGTACTTGGTACGCCGATTGATCGAATTTACCCCAGGGCGCACGAGGGGTTGGCGCGCGAAATAGTGGAAAAAGGCGGCATGATTCTATCTGAATACGCTGCGGGCGAGAAGGTCTATCCAAAAACCTCGTTTTTGGCCCGTAACAGGCTGATTGCGGGGCTTGCGGATGCGGTAGTGATAGTTGAAGCGGCGGAGCGTTCTGGCTCGCTCAACACGGCTATGCACGCCTTGGACCAGGGTAAGGAGTTGTTCGTGGTGCCGGGAGATATCACCCATCCGATGTCTGCCGGGTGTAATAAATTGTTAAAACAGGGGGCGAACCCCTATACTGATATAGATGATTTGCTAGATTTCTTCTTCCCGAAGCGTCAAAAAGCTGGGTTAAAACAGATGGTGATTTTTGGCGACACGCCAGAGGAGCTTTCCCTGATAAAATTAATGCATGATGGTATCAAAAACGGTGAAGAGATGATCAAAAAAACAGAGATGCCAGTGGCGATTTTTAATCAAACAATTACGATGCTCGAGATTAAAGGCCTAGTGCGGAGCCTAGGTGCGAATCAATGGATGTTAAAATAGCAGGCAGCTGTTCGCGTTCCGTATCTGTAAATTTGGACAAAACAAAGTCGATATCGCCGATTTTGTGGCGGAGTTCGTCGTTCCCTGTGCCGAGGCGAAGGCGTGGGAAATCTTCGGTGCCAAGTTCGGCAATTACGGATTTAAGGCCGTTATTGCCGCCAGCTGAGCCTTTGGCGCGGTAGCGGGTTTTGCCGAATTCAAGCTCAAAATCGTCACAAATAATTAAGAGGTCATCAGGGGAGATTTTGTAGAAATTCATGAAGTTTTTGACCACTTTACCAGAGTCGTTGTAGAAGCTTTGTGGCTTGATCAAGAAAGTATCGCCGACGCGGGCCCAAATGGCGTTGAATTTCGGTGTTTTTTCCCAGTTAATCCGGTGAACTTTGCAATAAAAATCTAGCGCCAAGAAGCCAAAATTGTGGCGGGTAAAATTATACTGATTGCCGGGGTTTCCGAAGCCAACGATTAATTTCATAGGGTCATTATACCATTAATCTTTTTTATCTGAGCGGTAAGAGAACATGATAGGGGTACCAACAAATGGGTACTTTTCGCGGATTTTGCGCTCAAGGAAGCGTTTCCAGGACCAGTGCAAGAGTTCAAGGTCGTGACCATGCACCACAAACCAAGGTGGGCAAGTATCGGTTTGAACGATGTATTTTGGCTTTGGACGGGTGTTTTTGAGGCCGGCCGGAGCGTGTTCAATGATTGCTTCGGTAAGAATCTTGTTAAGTTCAGATGTTTTGATTTCGAGGTTGCGATTTGCCACGATATCAGAGGCGAGCTCAAAGAGTTTAGTGACGTTGGCGCCAGTTTCAGAGCTGGTGAGAAGTAGTGGGGCGAATGGCAAGAAGTTGTAGTCGCGTTCAAGTTCGTCCATGATGTGGTCGATTTCGTCGGCATCTACGAGGTCGGTCTTGGTGAGAACAATAATAATTCCCTTGCCAGCTTCGATGATTTGGCCAGCGAGTGATTGGTCGAGTTTGGAGTGGTATTCGGTAGAATCGACTAAGAGTGCACAGACATCGGCCTCTTCGATGGCAGCGAGGGTGCGAATGGCAGAGAATTTCTCAATACCGACTTCGCGTTTGCCTGGTTTTCTGAGGCCAGCAGTATCAAGAATCTCGATTGATTGACCTTTAAATTTGATGTTCACACGGTTAACGTCGCGCGTGGTTCCCTGGCGGGAGCTGACGACGGCCTGTTGTTTCTTGGCTAGCGAATTAAAGAGGCTAGATTTGCCAACGTTTGGGCGGCCAATCAGAGCGAGTTTGATATCGGCCTTTTCGGCGGCTTTAACAGGGGTATTTTTGAGGTCGAGTTGCTTAATAATGGCGGCCTTGAGCTCGTTGGTGCCGCGGCCAGTAGTGGCAGAGGTGCGGTAGGTGTCATAAGATTTGATACCGAGTTTCAAAAATTCGACGTCGTCGAGGCTCTCTTTTAGATCGGATTTATTAAGAACGAGCATCACTGGTTTTTTTGACTTAAGAGCAGCCTTGGCGATATTCTTATCTTTTTGATCTGGATATTTAGAGGAGTCCAGTGTGAGCAAGATTAAGTCAGCCACTTCGATAGCGTCGTTGATTTGATCCTGAATGCTGGCTTCGAAGTCGTCCTCTGGGTTTTTGAGACCAGCGGTATCGATAAGCAAAAATTTATCGTCGATGTTCGCGGCGACGTTATCGCGGGTGGTTCCCTCTTCGCGGGCCACAATAGCGATATTTTTATGAGCTAAACGGTTGAGCAAGCTGGATTTTCCAGCGTTGGTTTGGCCGATTAGGGCGACAATTTTTGACTTGTTCATAATATATACTATAACACAAAAACAGAGATTTGTATAGAGGTAATGGTTGGCGGGATTGGCGGGAGGACGCTCGCTAAAGCTCGCTATCCGCCTGCGGCGGGCGAACCCGCTGCGCGGATTCAACGCTCACCAAAATAAGCAGAATTAAAATAAGACTCCTGTGGAGTCTTCTTTTAATTCTGGTGATTCCGGCGGGAGTCGAACCCGCGATTTTCTGGATGAGAACCAGACGTCCTAGACCACTAGACGACGGAACCAAGTATGCTAATTTTAGCATACTTGGGGTTAATAATCAACAGAGCCGTAGTCTGGCACAGCGGAAATCCAGGTTTGGCCAGGTACGAGTGCGACTTCGTTTCCTGAAGCGTCGTAGAATTTGATTTGGCTTTCACGGGAGTCTTTCTTCCAGGCGCCCTTGATGGCTTTGCCGTTTTGGAAGATGTAAGCGGTGTTGGAGCCGATGGTTGTCATAGCTTCGTGGACGCCGTCCGAGGAGAGCCATTCATCGACAATCATCGCAATAACTACCGATGGAGATACTTGGGTTGTTGAGCAGTAATCTTGAGGATCTTTACCGTAGAGGTTCTCGTCTGGACATTGATATACTTCGTGAATGCCACCGTAGGCGTACGAACGGTCGTAAGTGTTGGTTGAGCTATTGTAATTAAATACTGGGCTGAAGTTGTCGCCAGAATTGAAACTAAACTCGATAGTGGTGACTTCTGGGTTCAAGGAAGACGTATCATAATCGGCTGCGGCGGTGATGTCTAATTCTTCGGCTTGGGAAGTGTAGCGATCTTTGCTAGCTTCTTCTGGAGTCATTCTGGTGAAACCAGAGACGTTAGAACTTTGGCGATCATAGTCTGAGCTATATTCGGCGAGCGCTCCTGGGGTAGTGAAGAGGTTGTTCCAAAGATGGTAGCCATATTCGCCACGGTACATGTAGGCGTAATCTTCGGAGAGATGTTTGTAATCGCGTACAGCGTCAACGGCTTCTTGCGAGCCACCGGCGTGCACGATCGTACAATCAAATGGCACGTCCCAATCGAGATAATAAATACGAAGCGAGCGAATTGGGCCAATGATGGCGTTTTTTGGGTTTTGATAGATAGCAGCAAAGCGAGTAATGCCGCTTTCAGCGATTGCTTCAAACACAACGCCGGCGTCGGTGAGGCCAGTTTGCGGGCGAGCACCGTCGAGGCCGTTTGGAGTCTGGATACAATAAACTGGAGAGTTCTTGAGGCTGGCGTCGGAGAGTGCTTCGCCGGTCAAATCGCTATAGACTTTGTCGTCAACTGTAGTAGGTTGGGATGGAAGAGTCGGGAAAGTTAAATCAGAGAGCATTTTTTCTGGGGACAAAAGCGCAACGGCTAAGCAGGCGCCACCGCCTAGAAAAGCCACGATACCAATAATCAAAAAGACCAAATTCTTTTTGGATTTGGTTGGTTCTTCGTTGATAGAAAAAGCCTTCTGGATATCTTCTGATATCTCGGCTTCAGTTTGTGGGGTAGATTTTTTGAACTTCATACTCTTCTCGCTTATAGTTGTTTTTATTTTACCATAAGCGAGAAAGTTTTGTAGCCTTTTACAAAGCAGCGACAACGTTTTCTAGGCGTTTGATAGAGATTTCTTTGCCAAGTACTTCGAGCGTAAGGTTGAGCGCAGGACTAAATGGAGCGAACGAAACGCCGAGGCGAATGAGACTGAATAATTCGGCTGGTTTTTTGCCGGTAGCGGCGAGAAGTTCGTTCAAAGCGTCTTGCAGGGCGTCGGCGTTCCAATCGGTGTCGGAAAGCTTAGCGATGGTCTGTTCGAGTAAGCCCTTGAGCTCGTCGGCTGGGATCTTTTTCAAGAACTTATTTTCGAGAATCATTGATGTGTCGATTTCTGGTTCGGCGAAGAAATAGGTCGTCATTGTTTTAAGGTCGGAAAGAGTTTTTAGACGATCATAGATAATTGCAAGTACGCGTTTTTTGTAATCGTCCGTAGCATCAGTTTCTGGCCAGAAGTCAGCGGTGCGAGTGTAAAGCGCATCAATTCCCTGCTCGTCGGCGATACGACGAATCCATTGGCCATTGAGCCAAAGCAATTTAACTTCGTCGTAGCGGGCGCCGGAATTTTGGATTTTATCAATCGAGAAGCGCTCAATTAGTTCGTCTTTCGTATAAATTTCTTGCTCGGTGCCGTCGTTCCAGCCAAGGCAGGCCAAGTAGTTGAGCATGGCTTCTGGCAAGACACCGTCGTCGCGGTATTCAACTACGGATTTGGCGCCATCGCGTTTGCCGAGCTTCTTGTTCCCTTGTGGAGCCAAGATGTGTGGCAAAGAAACGAATTTAGGATGATTGATACCGAGAGCTTCGTAAATCGCTAGGTAGTTTGGCATAGAAGAAAGATATTCGACGCCGCGCATGATGTGGGTCACGCCCATTTCGGCATCGTCGACGATGTGGGCGAAGTTGTAGGTTGGAAGACCATCTTTTTTGATCAAAATAATATCATCGAGAACTTCTGGGCCGGTGTGCATGTCTCCCATGACTTCGTCATGCCAGCTGTATTCTTTTGGTTCGGCTTTGAAACGAAGCGGCATGCCAGGCTCCCATTCAGGGGTGTTTTCAGGGCGGAAATTACGATAAAGAAAAGGAACTTTTTTCTCGTTGCATTCGCGGCGATAAGCGTCGATTTGTTCTGGCGTGGTTGGATCGGCGTAGGCACGACCGGCGGCGATTAACTTTTTTGCCCAGGCAATATAGATGTCGCGGCGCTCAGTTTGGAAATACGGACCGTGTTCCCCGCCCACTTCTGGGCCTTCGTCCCAATCGAGACCGAGCCACTTAAGCGTATCTTCAATCAATTCGGTGGCGCCTTCGACATAACGAGCTTGGTCGGTGTCTTCGATGCGCAAAATCATTTTGCCACCAGTTTGTTTGGCGGTTAAATATGGGTAAATCGCAGAGCGAACGTTGCCAATATGAATATATCCAGTTGGGCTGGGTGCAAAACGAGTAATAGCTTTTTCCATGGGCTAATTATACCATGTTTAAAGAGAAGTGGCGAGTGAAATAATCTGGTTTTTAGTGAGTGAATTTTCGTCAAAAGTGAGTTTATAGGCAATGCCGCCGTTAACCCAGGCAGCAGCCGAAGGTGTGATGTAGACGGTCAAGCCATGCTCGCGGATGGTCGAATAATTTTCTTTGAATTCTGGTTTAATATAGTTGTTCAAAAGCGTGGTAGAATCCCAGGAAGATTTTTCTTCGGAAAGAGTAAAGGTGTTGCCGCTGTGGTGCCTGAACGTCATGGAGATTTTTTCGCCTTCGGCACTGACGCCGTTTTGAGAATAACCAGCTGGGACGTAGTTTGGATAAGTTGGGTCGATACCGCTTTGCATGGCGGCGACGCGGAGTGAAAATTCTGGCATGTTGATATTAACTAGATAAGCAATAGCGAGGATCGAAACGGTAGCGCAGCCGAGTGCGAGAATGATGCGGCCGAGACCGAATTTTGGACTGGTTTTGAGGGTTTTTTCTTCGGTTGGTTCTTCGACGGTTTTGAGAGCTTTTTTGATAGCAGCTTCTTTGAGTTCGCTAGCACTTGGTTTATTGGCGGCAGGGGCTGGAGCGGCTTTTTGCACGCGTACAGCAGCGACGACGCGAGGAGCGCGTTGTTTGCCGGCGAGACGTTCGGCATTGCGACGATTGATTTCGGCAGCGCGAGCTTGGCGTTTGGCTAGTTGCTCAGCGCGGTATTCTTCCATGACTTTCTCGCGAGAATCTTTTGAACCTGGACGTTGGACATACTTACGATTAAGAGTCGTTGATTGGCCCACCTTGCGATGAGCAGTAATAGTCCCACTGCCAGATTTGTTCATAATAGATACCTCGCTTATACTTAATTTTTATTTAACATTAGAAGAAACAAAAATGCAAGAGCTTTTTTAATAAATGGTATAATTATTTTATGGATCCTGAACAAGTAAAAAAACGCCAGACTCTGCGCGTATTGTTTTCGGAAGCAATGATGGTTTTGTCTGTCGTTGCGATTATGACAGTTTTGATTATGATTACATCTGGTTATTGGATTAACCAGAATTTTGAAGTTGAACGTCGCGGCATGCTCGAAGTGCTTTCTTCTCCAACCGGAGCGGATATTGTCGTGGACGGTGAAACGGCTTGGATGGCTAAGACCAATAGCAGCAGAATTCTTTCCAAGGGCGAGCACACTGTGACTATCAGTAAAGAGGGTTACGGCGATTGGACTAAAAAAGTGACAATCGAAGAGGGTTTGATGTATCGTGTGCCATATGTGCGTTTGTTCCCTAACGAGCGTGAGTTAGAAAAAGTTGGTGAAACAAGCGCGCGTTTAAGCAGCGTGTCGCCGGATCGTAGCTTGATGCTCTTAATAAATAATTCAACGACTTGGAAAATGCTACACCTGAATGACGACAAGATTAGTGCGGCTGATTTTGATGTCTCGAAAGTCTTTGACAAAATTGGTGGAGTTGAAGCAATGGCTGGCATTGCCGGGATTGATTGGAACAAGGATGGCAATAGGGTCCTTTTGAAAGTCGTTTGGAACGAGAAAGATGAGTGGCTGCTTCTGGATTTGAAAAACGCCGAAAAGAGTGTAAGCCTGACCGAAGTGTTTGGTATGAATTTTGACACCGTGAAGTTTTTTGATAAAACCGGAGACGATCTCTTAGTTGTAGAAAGCGGCGAGTTGCGCAAGCTCGATGTTAGTGAGCAGTCGATTTCGAAGATCTTAGCCAGTAATGTGACGAATTTCAATACGTATGACGAAAGCATAGTCTATGTGGCTGATGGCAAAGTGAGCGTACTTAGAAAGTTTGATAGCGAAGCAATTGACTTGCTTGACGTGCAAGGTGACAGAATCTTTGCAGCATTAACCAGGTCTTATCGCGACAATTATTTAACCGCCGTTGCGGACGGCGTACTCTCATTGTATAAAGGTCAGTTGCCGCGCAGTAAAGACGACGATAGCTTTGAACAAGTTTTTAGCGTTGAGATCGGTTTGCTGCCAGAGCGCATTAAAATTGGTGCTGATGGCGATTTTGTGATTATGTCAAATGGTAAAAATATTGTTACTTTGGATATGGAGTCGGAAAGCGTGAGTAGGTTCGAGATAGAAGATGGCAAGGTTGGCTGGCTCGACGATTATTTGTTATACGTTGTTGATGGAGATGGCGACATGATTGCTTATGATTATGATGGCTTGAATCGCCGGGAGCTTTCCAAAAACGCCTCACAACGTCTTAGTGCGACGGTTTCAGAAGATAATAGATGGCTTTACTATTTTAGTGATGGTTGGCTTGTTCGTGAAAGCTTGATTTTGAAATAATTATTTTCCAGTTAGCCAGTTCCAAATACCTTCAAAGAAGGATGGTTCGTTGGCTGGCATCGTGGTGTCTTCGGTTGGTTTTTCAACTGCGACGTCGGTACTGCGTTCGGCGAGTTCGTAGCTTGGTGAAATTTGTTCGCCGGTAACTAGAAGGCGATTTTTACTAGTCCCAAGTGGTGTACAAGTAACCAATGTGATGAGTGGCTTGTCGGTATCCATCACGAGCGCGCTAACGTTACTTGGGTCAATAATTTGGCGTTTGTAGACCGAATATGTATAGCGGATACCATTGTAGTTAACATAGATCAAATCACCGTCCTCGAGTCTTTCGAGACCGGAAAAAATGAATTTATATGGATTTGAATTGTAGACATCGCCAGCAGAGTGTCCGGTGATGACGAGGTTGCCGATTTCGCCCGGGAAGGCGCTAGCGCCAGCGATGCGATAGTGGGCTACCCCCTCATTCATGGCCGACATGACTTCAGAAAGCGGAATATTAAAATGAATTGGTACGTTGACGTTGAGTTTTGGAATAATGAGGCGCGGTTCGTCTGATACAGCTGCGGTGACAGTTGGGTCAACCGATTCGATTTCGGAAGCGGCGTTATTCCCTGGTGCGACGTAGGCCATGATTGGCGCAAAAATTAAACGATTGTATTGCAAGAATAGAATCAATAGGACGACGGTAGCGCCAGCAATGATAGGAATAAGTTTGCGATGACGACGGGTCTTTTTGGCTGATTCGGTAGCTTTTTTGCGGATGAAGCGGCGTAGCTCGGTTTCTTCGGTTTGAGGTTTCAAAATTGCTTCTTCTTCGGCCTTGTTGCGAGCATCTTTTAAGCGTTCTTTTTCGATATAATTTTTGGCAGCACTAGAATAGTATTCGCTGTAGTATTTCTGATAATAATTTTGCCAAGCAGAATGATATCTTTTCCAGGATTCGGAATTGATGGTAGGATTGATCTTTTCTTCCTTCATCGTGGAAGCGTTGTCGGTATGGTCTTCAAAAGATTTTTTGGCAGCATTAGCATAGGCCGCGAGGACCTTTTTTCTGGCAATCGAAGCCGTTGCCTGGCGCTGCAAGTCAGTACTATATTGGTACTGCCCACCTTTTTGTGAATCCATACAAAAAGTATAACATAAATTGGGGTTTTATGATAAAATAAAAGATATGGGCGAATGGCGGAATTGGTAGACGCGCCAGACTCAAAATCTAGTTCCAGCAATGGAGTGAGGGTTCGATTCCCTCTTCGCCCACCAAAGTTTAGGTGTAAGGAGGTGAATGAAAAAAATAATATTAGCATTTGGTTTGTTATTAACATTCTTGCCAATCAACGCTTCAGCTTGCGTGAATGGTCCAGAAGGCACAGACGCTAATTGTGAAGAAACTGTAGAACAGACGGAGCAAACACGTTTTTCGGTCGGTGATAACTTGGTCACTAGTGGCGAAAAAAAGAAGAGCTCCTTTTTTGCTGGTAGCGAAATCACAGATAGCTCGCTCGTAACTGGCCCAGCTTTTGTGGCTGGCAATAAATTGGATTTGAGCGGTAAATACGAATATGGTTTTCATGTTGGCAATGGCGTCACGATTAACGGTACTTATGAAAAGGACTTGTTTGCTGTTGGCAATAGCTTAGTAATTGAAAAAGATGCAAAATTGCCGCGCGACGTGTTTATTGCTGGTAATGTTGTAACGATTCGTGCTGATATTTCTGGCGACGTATTCATTGCTGCTAATAAATTAGTGCTTGAAAATGTCGCGATTGAAGGCGATTTGAACGTCGTGTTGAACACGCTCGAAATCAAAGGCGAAGTCAAAATTGGTAAGACTTTGACGCGTAATAATGACGCAAAAGTAAGTGGTGAATTTGCAAGCGTTGGCAAAGAAGAAGTTTACGAAAAACCTCAAGTTTCGATTAACCCAATTATGTCGACCTTGTTCGCGCTTGGTGGCAAGTTGGTAGTGATGTTGATCTTTATGTTGATTGGCAAGAAATTCTTCAAGAAGTTAGTCGACTTTATCCAGAGCGCAACCGGTGAAGATATGAAAAAGGCAGTATGGATTGGCCTAGCCGCTATTGTCGCAGCTCCGCTTGCCGCTCTTGCGTTACTGTTCACGGTTGTTGGCGTACCGGCTGCTTTGGTAATCGGTGGTCTCTACGTCATCTTGATGTATCTTGGCTCAATTATTACTGCTGTTTATTTGAACGAAAGATTCTTGAAGATTAAGAATGGCATGATTGGCGCAACGCTTGGACTCACGATCCTATCCGTACTATGCATGGCTCCATATCTTGGTTCGTTGATTGGTCTGATTGCTTCCGTCTTTGGTGCTAGCTTGATGATAAGAATTCTGTTCTGGAACGATTAGTATGAAAATCGCGTTTTTTACTGATGCTTATCTCGATATAACTGGCGGCGTGCAAACTGCCGTCGAGGCGCAGAAAAGAACGCTAGAAAATTTGGGGCATACTATCTACTTGTTCACCCCGGGCTTTAAGCGTACTGATATGCAAATTAAGCAATTAGAAAAACAAAATATTTTTGTGGTGCCGACATGTAAGTTTTTGTTCCGTGGGATAATTCCGGTTGCGCGTCGCCCGCGCGTGATTGAAAGATGGGTTCTAAAAAGGCATCCAGAAATTAAAGATTTTGACATCTGCCACATCCACTATGAGGGTGGTTGTTCGATTGCTGGCGTGCGTTTGGCACGCAAGTTCAATATACCAGTTGTGCAGACGATGCACGGGCGCGAAGACGTGGGACTGGAGAGTTTGATTCCGTTTGGCTTGCGTAGTTTTGTTGGTTCGTCCTTAAATTGTTTTCATAGCTGGTATTTGCCGCATAAAACAAAAGTCAAAAAAGATAACTTTTTGGCGCCAACTAGAGCAAGAGCGAAAATGTGGTCACTAATGGTCAATCACGCCAATCAAGCAGATTTGGTATTGACTCCGTCTGAACATTTTCAGAAAAAATTAATACACTACGGCGTTAAGCGTCCAATGGCGGTGTTGCCGAACGGTGTGGCGGATGAGCGTTTCGAAAAAGTTGAGACTAGAAGCTTGCGTACGGATGAGCCGATGCGAATTATTTGGCATAACCGAGTGAGCAGTGAAAAGAGATTGATGCCATTTTTGGAGGCATTAAGTTTGGCTGGCGGAAATTATGTGATGGACGTGTTTGGCGATGGCAACGAGCTAAAGAAAGCTCGCCGCTTAGTGAAGCGCTTTAAAATGTCGGTTAAATTGCACGGCGCAACGAGCTTCGATCGATTGATCGGTAAGCTACGCGAAAGTCATTTGGATGTTTTGACCTCGTACAATTACGATACTTTTGGTATGACTTTGATCGAAGCGGAAGTGGCTGGCGTGCCGGTATTCTTCTGTGATCCGGACATGGAAGAAATTGCCGCGCCGGGAGGATACGTTAAAAGTAATGGTGCAGATGCTAAATCGATGGCGGAAGCTTTGAAAGATCTGGTGGCACATCCGGAACGTATCGAAAAAATGAGCGCAGCAATGTTGAAGCATCGCAACGAAGTCAGACAGTCTGAGCGCGTGCAAATGTTGTTAGGCTATTATCAAAAAGTAATTAAGAAAGGCTAGCATGAAATACTTGGCAGACGTTTTGACTTTTTCGAGAATCCTAATGTCTATATTTTTGATTGTTTGGGGCATCGTAGGCGGCAATGTGGACGTGTTCTGCGTGGTTTTCGCGATTGCTGAGCTAACCGATTCATTTGACGGCTATTGCTCGCGTAAATGGCCATTTAAAAACCCGCCAGCCTATCGCAAGTTTGCGGTTGGTATCGATATTTTTGCCGACATGCTGCTTTGGTTTTCGGCAATGTTATTCTTTATTTTGAGAATTAATTTGGCGGTTGGCCTCAGCGTTGCTATTGCGGTGGCGGTGATTGCCGGGTTGATTGAAATTATTGTTTATCGCAGGTTCTTTGGACATCCGGACAACTTTGCTAAGGGTTCGCTTTGTGATCGCAATTTCCCGCTAGCTAAAAAAGTTATTATGGCAAGGCGCTGGCTTTATCTAGCTACGATTGCTCTCATCGTTTGCTGGGCGCTCTGGGTGACGAGCTGGCCAATGGCTGCAAAATGCGCTTTGTATGGTGTTTGCGTGGTGGTGGCAGTGTTCTTGTGGTTCTTCCTGAAAACACGCCGCGAAAACATTTCGCGCGACGCAATTGAGTTAGAAGAAAAACTTAAAAAAGCGCAGAAATAGTTGCGTTTTCGAATTGATTTGGATTGTATAAATTAAAGACGGCGATCTTGCTGGCCGCTTCACCCATCCAAAGAGTAAGTGGCGTGTAGGCGGTTTTTTCGATTGGCACAGCCGAAACATTGCCGTTTTTAGCGACAAGGATTTGCCCGTTATGGAGCGTAATGATTGAAGCTGGGTAGCTTAATGTAAATTTATGCAGAGCTTCGGCGATTTGCATTAATGGCTGAGAGAGCAAGATAACTTTTGGATAATAAACGGCGCGGAAGAGCTTCTGCAGGCTTGGTAGTGGAGCAAAATAGCAAAGCTGTTCGTTCATGAGTAATGGCTCGAGATTGCTAGAAAGAATAATATCAATGGTGTCACGCGTGAGCAGGGTTGGTTTTTCGGCCTTCTCGCAAGCTTCTGCGATAGCTCTTGCCGTGATGTTATTCTTCGAAAAGTCGCCTACGAGCAAATTGAAATCTGATAAATTAAATAAACTTTTTAATTCTTCCGATTCGGCAAAAGAGCCAGAATCGGTGGCCGGCAAGAAAACGAGGTTCTCGATTGGCGGCAGAGTTTTTTCGAGGCTTTTTGGTAAGGCAATTTTGAGTTCTTTGATTGGGAAATTGGCCGAGATGCTCTCGGCGGTTTTGATGACGGTACGGAAGTTTTGGTTATTGCCACCCATGACGAACATGCTTCCCTGTTTTTGATCTGGGATATTCCAAGCAAGTTCGCTGAATGGATTGGTTTCGTATTTATGAAAGTAGTCCATTAGGCCTCCAGTTCGATTGAGATTGGGCAGTGGTCTGAACCTTGCACACCTTCGTGAATTTCGGCGCTTTTAATTTTGCTTGCGATGGATTTTGAAACGAAGAAATAATCGATACGCCAACCGATGCCGCGAGCTCTAGCGTTAGCGCGCCAGGTCCACCAAGTGTAGCGACCGGTTTCGTCTGGATGAAGCGCGCGGAAAGTATCAACTAGACCAGCGTTAACGATATTATCGATTCCTTTTCTTTCTTCTTTGGTGTAGCCGGCGTTTTCCTCGTTGTCTTTTGGGCGAGCGAGATCGATTTCGGTATGCGCGGCGTTGAAATCACCGCAGACAACGACTGGCTTTTCTTTTTCAAGCGATTTTAAGTAGCTAAGGAAGGTTGGGTCCCAGAGTTTTTCGCGAAGTTTCAATCTTTCCAAGCTGTGCTTAGAGTTTGGTGTATAGACGTTAACTAGATAAAAATCTTCGAATTCCGCAGTAAGTACACGACCTTCGGCGAGTGGGTCGCCAAATTGATCTTTGAAGTCTTGATCGGTTGGCAAACCATTTTGCACGGAAAGTGGTTTGATTTTGGTGAAGATTGCGGTGCCGGAATAGCCTGGGCGTTCGGCGGAATTCCAGAGTTCTTCGTATTCTGGTAAATCGATTTCGGCTTGGCCTTGTTTAGCCTTGGTTTCCTGCAAACAAAGAATGTCTGGCTGTTTTTCGTCGATAAATTTTTGAAAAGCGCCTTTGTTGATGATGGCGCGAAGGCCGTTAACGTTCCAGGAATAAATGCGCATTAGTAACGTCCCCTTTCAATATCGCGTTTTTTGATGGTTTCGCGCTTGTCGTATTTCTTCTTACCTTTACCAGTGGCGATAACGAGTTTAATATAACGAGTTTCGGCGAGTAGCTTGACTGGAACGATAGCAAAGCCGTCGGCGCGGGCTTTGGCTAGACTCATGAGTTGGCGCTTGGTGGCGAGTAGCTTGATGTTTTCGGTATTTTCGGCGCCGAGCGTAAGATTGTTGAGCCAGAGCTCACCATTTCTAATAGTAATGAACGAGCCTTTGAGTTGAACGTGGTGGTCGCGGATTTTGCGCACCATTGGGCCGGATAAACACATGCCAACAGAAAGCTCTTCGCCGAGCCGATAATCATAATGCGCGCGACGATTCACAACGACTGCTGGACTGTTCTTGGCCTTTTTCATAAGCCAATTATAGCATATTAGGAGACTTTGACGTTGTCCGCCCCGACGAGACCGCGGAGTTTGGCGAGGAAGTCATCGCTAACGTCGACGCTAAACGGCATGCGAAGCGGCTTCTTTTCTTCCCCGTCTTTCAGAACTAGAATGACTTCTTGGCAACCAAGATTGATGTCGCAGAGGCGGCGAATGCCGGTGAGGAGATCGGTGTCGTTTGGATTTTCGATAAGGATAAATAGGCGCTCTTTGCGTGGGTCTTTTGGCGGGGCGACGATTCTTGGCGGCTCTTCTTCGGTTTTGGTCCTCGCGGCAGAGACACGTTCGGCAGAGCTTTTGCTGTAGGTGCGTTTCTTTGGTGCGGCGACTGGTTCGGCGAGTTTGCTGCCGGTACGTTGGTAGTTTTCGAGCATATCGTCGGAAATTAATTCAACGGTTTCGGCGAGCACCTTGATTTCGGAGGTTGGGCGCCCATCTTTGTCGGTGGCGTTAACACGGCCATTAATGCGTACGACGTTGTCGACGACGAGCTTAGCGCTGCAAGACTCAAAGACTGACGGGAAGACGACGGCTTCGACTTCGCCGGTTTTGTTTTCGAGTTTGATGAAGGCCATCTTGGTATTGGATTTAGTCAGGATGGTGCGGATGTTGGTAATGATACCACCAATAACGATGTTCTTGTCGTTGTTCTCGGCGCTAATATACGAGAATGGATGGGTTTGCTCCTCGAAGTAAAGATCGTATTTATCAAGCGGGTGAGCGGATAGGTAGAGGCCCATCAAGTCGCGTTCCCAAAGCAATTGCTCCTTTTCGGAATATTGAGTTGGAGCTGGTTTGATTTCTGGTTCTGGAATAGCGCCAGCTGCGCCCATGGCACCAAACAAATCGGTCTGGCCGGAGCCAACGTCTTTTTGGATTTTGGCACCGTAAGCCTGGATGCTTTCGAGGTTGAATAAGAGGTCTGAGCGAGAATAACCAAAACGGTCGAAGGCGCCGGTTTTGATAGCGGCTTCCCAAGATTTTTTATTGAACTTGGTCGAATCGACGCGTTTAGCAAAGTCGAAGATGGATTTGAATGGACCGTTTTTGTCGCGTTCTGGAATAACGATATCTTCGATAAGGGATTTGCCCATATTCTTAACGCCAGAAAGACCAAAGCGAATAGTTCTCTTGCCTCCGACGATACCGAAGTCGCCATAAGACTCGTTGATATCTGGGCCAAGAACTTTGAGACCGATACGTTTACATTCAGAAATTTCGATAGCCAAGCGATCGGTCCAGCGCATATCGGCGGTCATAAGAGCGGCCATAAAGGCGTCTGGATAATGCGCTTTGAGATAGGCGGTCCAATAAGCAACTAGGGCGTAGCATGCGGCGTGGGACTTGTTGAAACAGTAGTTTGCGAAGTCGAGAAGCTGGCTCCAGAAAGTCTCGGCGATTTCTTCGGTAGCACCACCAATTTTGACGGCACCCTCGATAAACTGCGGCTTGACCTTCTTCATGAGGTCGATCTTTTTCTTACCGACGGCCTTACGCAAAGTATCTGCCTGGCCACCGGTAAAGCCACACCATTCCTTGGAAATCTGCATGAACTGCTCCTGGTAAATCATAATACCGTAGGTATTTTTGAGCGAGTTTTCGAGGCCTGGGTGGAGATAAGTAATTGGCTCTTCCCCGTGTTTACGACGAATGAACGAATCGATAAACTGCATTGGGCCTGGACGATAAAGTGCCACCATAGCGATGATGTCTTCAAACGAAGAAGCTTTGAGGTCTTTGAGATAACGTTTCATGCCGGCAGATTCAAGCTGGAAAACGCCGGTCGTATCTGCACGCTGAAGCAATTTATAGGTCTCTTCGTCGTCGAGTGGTACGGAGTACATGTCGATATCGTTGTGGTAAACCTTGCGAATCATACGGAGCGCATTATTAATCACAGAAAGGTTGGAAAGGCCGAGGAAGTCCATTTTAAGAAGGCCGAGCTCTTCGACGGTACCCATTGGGAATTGAGCGGCGATTGGACCTTTAGCGGAAACTTCGAGCGGGAGGAACTTGACCAAATCGTCTGGTGCAATCACGACACCACAAGCGTGCACGCCGTGGTTTCTGATGGTGCCTTCGAGACGCGAAGCGAAGTCGATAACTTCTTTGGAAATTGGGTTAGATTCGTATTCGGCTTTGAGATCTGGAACGTCTTTGATGGCATCAGCAAGATGAACGTGATGCCCCATCACTGGGTCTGGGACCATTTTGGCCAAGCGGTCTGCTTCGGCGTATGGTACTTCGAGCACGCGAGCGACGTCGCGCACGGCGTTTTTAGCCATCATTTTACCGAAGGTAGCAATATTCGATACGCGAGCCTCGCCGTATTTGCCGGTACAATATTCAATCACCTCATCGCGGCGAGTGTCTTGGATATCGGTATCGATATCTGGCATGGAGATACGGTCTGGGTTCAAGAAACGCTCAAAGAGCAAGTCGTACTTAAGTGGGTCAAGCTCGGTAATACGAAGTGCGTAAGCAAGCAAAGAGCCGGCAGCAGAACCACGACCTGGGCCGTAAACGATTCCCTGGTTTTTGCCCCACATAATAAAGTCCTGAACGATAAGGAAGTAGCCGTTGTAGCCCATTTTATCGACCACAGAAAGCTCGTAGTCGATACGTGGGAGGATTTTTGTCGTTTCGCTACGATCCTTGTCGGCAGCTTCAAGTAGCTTGCGACAGGCTGGAACATCGAGCTTCTCGGCTTCTTCTTTAGTTTTATTGCAATAGCGAAAAACTAGGCCACGGAAGACGAGTTTGTCTAGATAGGATTTTTCGTCTTCGCCCTTTGGCACTGGGAATTTTGGAATCAAAATGCGGCCAAGTTGTAAGTCTACGTTGCAGCGGTCGGCGATACGCTTACTATTCAAGACGGCTTCTGGGCAGGTATCTTGCCAATGCTCGATGATTTCGTCCGCCGAGATAACGTGCAGGTCGAAATCTTTCAAAGTCATACGGTTTGGATCGGAAAGGTTGGATGCGGTGCCGACACAGAGCAAGACTTCGTGAGCGTCTTGGTCTTCGTGCTTTAGATAGTGGGCATCGCAGGTGACGACGAGTGGCAAACCGAGTTCTTCGGCGTGAGCCATCAGCCAGTCGTTAACTTTCTTCTGTTCTGCAGAATGCGTAGAAGATTTCGGATGGCCGTGGTCTTGCATCTCGAGATAGAAACGGTCTTTGAAGACATTGCGATACCAATCAATTAATTCTAGCGCGCGTTTGTCGTCGTCGGCACGGATGGCTTCGGAAATTTCGGAACCCATACAACCAGAAAGACAAATGATTCCCTCGTTGTATTTTTCGAGCTCGTCGTGGTCGGTGCGCGGTTTGTAATATTTGCCGTGAATTTCGGCATTAGACATGATGCGACAGAGGTTTTCGAAACCCTGGTTGTTCATGGCGATCAAAGTAATATGAAAACGTTGCTTGTCGTGCGCAGGGTCCTTGTCGGTCATTTTGCGCGCAGCAACGTAGGATTCGAGGCCAAGGATTGGTTTAATGCCGGCATCGTTGCAACATTTATACAATTCGACTAGGCCGCTCATGGTACCGTGGTCGGTAACGGCGACGGCTTCCATTCCCTGTTCTTTTACATAATCAACTAATTCAGGAATCTTTGTTAAGCCATCAAGCAAAGAGTAATGGGTGTGGTTGTGGAGGTGGACAAAGTCGCTCGGCTTTAACTGAATCTTCTCTGGTTTTGACATATATTTATTATACCAAAAAGGGCCGTGGCAAACAAAATGTTCAGGATAAAATATTTCCTCGAACTAATTCTTTGTTTTATGCACTAGGTGGCCCTTTTTAGTTAAAAGTTGTGAGCCGTATAACCTACACTCTAATTTCAAAATAACATAAGCATTTTTGGTTGTCAAGCACAAAAATACCACAAATTTGATTTTTGTGGTATTTGGTGATTACTTATTTCTTTTTAGCGGTTTTGGCCTTGACGGCTTTTTTAACTTCGCTGGCTTTTTTAGTAGCCTGCTTTTTAACTTTTTTAGCACCAGCTTTGATCTTGTCTTCATTTTTAGCGGCGAAGACACCAGCTACAGCGCCGGCTGCAGCACCCAGCATAGCGCCAAGGAAAAACTTGCTGCCTTTCTTTTTCTCGGTCTTTTTAGTAGTTGCTTTTTTTGCCATCCCTTTTCTCCTTTGATTGATTTTTATATTTTGGATCTGTATATTTTTCTGCGAATGTTTTTACGACGCCGCCGATTGATGTCATTCCCTTGACGTTGTCTACAACGTCACTGGCACTATCGGCAATGTCTTGGCCTTTGATCACGATTTTCTTGACTTCTTTGGTAACGCCAATGAGTTTAGCGAGCAAGACGATGCCGAGAATCAAGAAGATCAATAAGGCGGTTGATAGGAATATAACTAAAATCCATTCTGCTACGTTCATTTTTTATTCTCCTTAAGGTTATTGTATCATATTAGTTTTCGGAAACAAATTTACGAACATCGTCGGCGTAATCTGTATTGTTTAAAACATATTCGAGGTGCGACAAGAAATAGTTCTTTGGATCGCCGGTGGTAACCCATTTGCCGGTAGTTTCTTTGACGTAGACGCGGCCAGTTGGAATAAGTGCGGCGATGGCGTCGGCGGTCCAGAGTTCGCCGTCTTTGCCGGTGTTGTTTGGATCGAGATACTTAAAGATTTCTGGAGTTAATAGATAGCGACCATATGAAGCAAGGTCGGAAGCAGCTTCTTCTGGGGCTGGTTTCTCGACTAGGCTGCGGAGAACGCTGGTTTCTTTGTCGTAATCAATGATACCATATTTTTTAACCTCTTCGTGCGGGACGGTTTGACCAGCGATGATCGCGGCAGCGTCTGGATGGGCTTCGAAGGCATCCATTAAGTCTTGGACGGCTGGCGTACCAAGCACTAAGTCGTCTGAATAAATAGCTAAGAAGGCTTCATCGTCGTCGATGAAACGTTTGGCTGAGGCGAATGGTGAACCGTTGCCGTATGGCAAATCTTTGTCCTGAGTAATAACAGTGATTTTTGGTAGACTCAAAAGTTCTTTGACTGGCTCAAAGCGCTCAGCTTTACCCTGAGAGACAAGTAATTTTTCGATATGTGGAACTTGATTATTGAAGTAATCTTCATAGACGGCTTTGCCATCCTCGGTTGCAACAATAATGATTTCTTCAATGCCGGATTTGGCGCATTCTTCTACAACAAACTGCATGACCGGCTTGTTGCCGATTGGTAGCATGCCTTTTGGAATGGTTTTAGTAATTGGAAGATAGCGGCTAGCAAAGCCGGCGTCGGTAATGATTGCCTTACGTGGCGTCTTGTAATTCATGAGAATCTCCTTGAGACTCCATTATAGCATAGACTATTTTCTTTTGGAACTTTTGCTCTTGGCGGAGACTTTTTTGGTCTTTTTGGCAGATTCTTTGCGAGCTGCAATATCTTCTTGATTCTGATCGTAGTTGTGGACACCGTAGATGAAGCTGCTAATACCAACGACGAGCATGTAGGCGCCGAAGAAGCGGATGAAGGTGGAGATTTCGAAATCACCAGAGTTTAAGATGATGAAGCCCATCACTGCGCCACAGACACCAACCGAGATACGGATGAAGCGATCGGTGTTGTCTTCGGTAGCGACGATGCTATGGATGATGTCGATAACACCAGAAACGGTGGTGTAGATAGCAAGTACGATGGTGCTGTAAGCGATGTTGTCGTGAGTAAACAGGAGGAGACAGAGCGCAGCAACAACGTCAACGAGCGAATCGATGACGGAGTTGATCCAGCCACGTTTTTTGGTGGAGTTGTAGAGTGCGCTTGATGCATCAACCACGCCCATGGTTAGCAAGAATATGCTAATAAGGGATGAAGTTTGAGCAAAGTTAGTGACTTGCCCGGAGAGGCAGAAGAAGCCAGTGATGAGGGCTAAAGCGCCGCGGATGCAAAACACTAACCAGTGTTTGTCGATATATTTGCGTTTAATGTGTGCCATGAAAAAGTTCCTTTTTTTATAATACTTATGTTTATTATAACATAAAAACTAGACGTGGCGAACTTTTTTGCGGATGGTTTCGACGGTTTTATTGAGGAGATATTTGAATTTGTTCAAGATTAAATCGTGAGCTGGAGTATATTTGAATTCTTCGCAGCCAAAGGAACGTTTGAATTCTGAGACACCGTAGAAGCGGTGCTTGGTCTCGTCTAGACCAACGATGCCCCAAAGGTTGTAGCGTTTGATGCCACGTTTTCTGGCTTCGCGCATGGCTTCCATATGTAGGAGCGGTGCGGCGGAATATTTGGTGCCAAGTGGGGACGAAACGCCGTAATGATAGCTAGCTTCGTTGCCGTAGAAAATTATGAAGTTTTCGGCGAGGATTTCGCCATCTTTTTTGGCGGTGTACATGATAACTTCGTTATTTTTGGCGAAAGCTGCAAATTGTTTGGTGAGGAAGTCTTCAGAAAAGGCGACAAAGCCTTGGCGTTTGGCGTGCTCTACTTCGAGATTATAGAAGGTTTTGACGATAGCTGGGTCAGTAGATGTTTCGACAGTAATTCCCTCTTTCTCGGCTTTTCTGAGTTTGCGGCGGAAGCCTTGTGAGGCGGCGGCGAGAATTTCTTCTTCGGATTTTTCGAGATTCAAAATACCGGCGTATTCAACCGAAAGATACATTGGCGCTTTTTTGAGGCCAAGCTCGTTCATGAGTTTAAGGGATTTGTCGGAAAGCTCTAACTGTGGGCGAACGCGAACGAATACACAGTGGTGTTTTTTACCCTGTTCTTCGACGTCTTTGAAGACGGTTTTTACAACTGATTTGTTTTTCCAGTCGAGAATTGGGCCACCAGCGATGGCCATGTAGGTGCCGCGCTTAGCAGTTTCGACGACGCCGGCATAGGCGGCGACGATTTTGTCGTCTTTATCTTTTAATAGACGACGGACAACTTGTTTGCCGCGACTGATGTGAAATTCGTAAAAATCCCAGGACTGCAAAAAGTTGGTATCTTCGAAAGATGTAATAAACTTATCCCATTCGGTACGACTTTCTGCGTCAATCATAGGTGCCTCTTTTTCTTGCGCGCGCGCTCAACGATGAGGTTCGGCAAATATTTAACTTTATTAATTATCAAATCGTGAGCCGGGACGTATTCGACGATCTCGCCACCGAAACCAGTCTTGAAAGTGGTGACACCGGCGTAGCGGTGGTTTGGCTGGTTTGGCGGAGCGATGCCCCAGAGATTGAAGCGTTCAAGACCTTGGCTCTTAAGATCTTTGATAGCTTGCCAAAGCAAGACGTGAGCGCCTGGCAGTTTGCGGTTGAGCTCGGTAGAGGCTGCCTCGTAATAATCAGCTTCGCGGCCGTTAATAATGATGAGGCCGTAAGCAACTGGTTTGCCTTCGTGCTTAGCGATATAAATAGTGGCGTTTTCGCCAAAGGCTTCGTGTTCGGCCAGCAAGGTTGGAAAGTTTGGTGGAATAAAGTGCTGGCGCTTTGCGGTTTCGTCTTGGACGTGATGGAATTCGAGGAAGGTTTCGCCGGCAGTAGATTTTTCGACGACGATGCCAAGTTTTTCGCCACGACGGACGTCGTAACGGGTTTGGCGACGCATGTTAGCTAAGAGTTCTTCTTCGGTTTTGGTGAGATCGATAATGACAGTGTGTTCTGCTGCGAGGTGCATTGGTGATGGCTTGAGATTTAGCTTGCTGAGAATCTCAAGGTTTTCGGCGGTGCGGCGGAGTTGTGGGCGAAGGCGCACAAAAACACAGTGGTTTTGTACGGCGATTTTGCGGATTTTGGTGAAAACATCACGCAAGATTTCTGGGTTCTTCCAATCGATCAGTGGGCCGCACGGGATTTCGAGATAACGACCACGCTTGGCGTTTTGGACAATCATCAAGGCGTAGCCACGGCCTTCGAATTCTTCAACAATAGTCTTTTTGCCGATGATTTCGTTGACGCGGCGCCATTCTGGGGATTGCAAGAAATTTGCTTCCGGGAAATCTTCTAGAACTTTTGCCCAACTCATTTTTTGTATCCTTCAATTATTTTTAGTGCTGGTTTGAGGTCGGCTTCGGCGTAGTGCGTAGGAATATTGATGATTTCCTGAGCGATTCTGGTGGCGTTCGGGCAGGCAGCTTCGTCGAAGTGAACTTTTTTGTAAAGACGTTCTGGCGCAATTGGTTTTTCGAACCAGAAGCCATCAAAATAATAACCATTTCGCTTAAGTTTTGCAAGTAGCTCGTCGCGATTGTTTACTAAGACGAATTTGCGGATTGGTTGAGGGTTTTTCGGTAATTGTTCGAGTTGTTTTAAAGCGAGCTTGTAGACGAAGCGTGGAGCGCGACGGCTGAAATCGAGCTTGTTGTTGGCGGAGCGCTCGATTTGGTGAGTTTTTAAAAGGAAGCCCATCCACAAAGTGCCGAGTTTGATTTTGGTTAGAAGACGATAAAAAGCGCAGAAAGACGGATAGAAACGAGCGCGGAAAAGATCTGAGAATTTTGGCCCTTTGGTTGGGGTTTTGATAGCTGGGGTATGTAAATCCCTAATAATAACGGCGCCGCCGGTGGTAGCATCGATGGATTTTTCTTTGCCAAACGAGAGAGCGGTAGCGACACCAACCGTGCCGATCTCACGACCGTCTTTATAATGTGCGCCAGTGCAGTGAGCCATGTCTTCGAAAATTTGGAAGTTGAATTTTGCGGCAAGTTTTTCGAACTTGGCGATATCGACTGGGATGCCAAGAGTATTTTGAATAATAATACCTTTAATGTCTGGGTGCTTGGCCAAGAGTTTTTCGAGGGTCTTATCGTCGTAATGCAAGGTTTCTGGATTGATGTCGGCAAAAATCGGGGTCATTTTGGCGGCCGTGATGGCTTCGATGACGGCGTGGCAGGTGAAGCCGTTCATGACAACTTTGCTGCCTGGTTCGAGCACGGTTTTTAGCGCGATGGCGAGAGCGGTGCGGCCGTTTTTGGTGACGGCAACATGAGCTTCGTCGCTGCCGTAACGCTTAGCAAGATGAGCGCAAAGTGCTTTTTGTGATTTTTTGGTACCAACGGCGAAAAGGTGGCCGAGGCGTTCGCCGGCAGAAAAACGACTGGCTTGGGCGAGAAAATAATGCTTAGACATTTTTTAATTCCTCCGCGATAGCGTCGGCGAGTTCTTCTGGGTGCGAAATGTATGGTGCATGAGTCCAATCTGGGAAGAATTTGAGATTTGAGTTCGGTAATCTCTCGTTCATTTTGTTGGCTTGGCGTGGCGGAGTGACGGTGTCTTTCTGGCCCCAAAGAATAGAAGCCGGAGTTGTGACTTTACTAATATCGAGAGACTTGTCGGATTCGAGCATGTTCTCGAGTGTGCGCTTCATGTTTTCTGGAGCTTTGCCGTAGTCGGTAGAACCGGTGATGCGATGGAAAGCTTTGTCGATAAATTTAATCTTGCGTAGTGGTTTGCCGATTTTAGCAATAATCTTAACGATGGTTTTCTTGGCGGATGCCTCATAAACACCAGCGGCGTCGAGCAAAATGAGGTGTTTTAGCTTGGCTGGATTTTTGGAACAGAGATTAAGTAAAATGCGGCCACCATTGGAATGACCTAATGCGACGGCGCCGTCTGGAATATTTTCGTTAGCCCAATCGACATAGCCGTCAATGGTCCAAACTTTTTTGGATGGAGCGGTGAGGCCTGGGACGTTCAAAAAGTGAACTTTGATTCCCTGCTTTTTTAATAATTCGAGTGTTTTATCCCAGCGCGTTGCATCATAGGACCACCCGTGGATGATGTACAGCTCTTTCATGAATCAAGACCTCGTTTTTTGCGGCGCTTAACGGCAGCTGGTTCGCGGCGACAGAGTTTGTCGGCGTCTTCTGGGTTCTTGAGCAATTTTTCGATAATCCATTCGAGGTACTGGCTACCCTTAAAGAACAGGGTTTCTTTGCCGGTGACGTGTTTTTCAATATAGTCTAGTGCGCGGCGTGGATCGGTAGTGGTTTGGGCGGAAAGACCGAGCTCTTTGAGCTTTGGTGCGGTGTATTTTTTGGTACGTTCGCCAACCAAGATGATTTTTTCTGGTTCGACGTCGGCAATCAAATTAGCAAGCTTTTCGTGCTCTTCTTTTTCGATGGAGCCCTGGTCGACAATGTCGCCAATTACGAGCCATTTATGATCGGTATGCATGAGGCGTGCCATTTCGAGGAACGAAGTCATCGAAATAAGATGCGCGTTGTAACTACTGTCGATAATTTTAATACCTTTAATTCCCTCAAAATATGAGCTACGGCTAGGCGGAACTCTGACACCAGAGAAGTCTGGTTTGAATGGGAGTTTGAGATATTTCATCAAATCTTGCAAAACTAAGAGATGGAACGAAAGATTTCGAACTTCTGGATGGTTGAAATGAAAAGTCGTTTTGCCATAGGTAAAGTCGGTGTATTCTGGGTAGACGACGTATTTTTTGATCTCGGTTTTCTTGATGGCGATGACTTTGGCTTTGATATTTTTGACGGCATCTTTCATATGCTGATCGGTGGCGTCGATGTAGACCAACTTGGTAGTATTCTCTGGGAGTTTGGCGAACTCGTTGGCGATAGCCTCTTCGAGAGAGTCGAATTCGCCGGATTTAACGACGTTTTCGAATTTGGCGGCGTGTGAAAGGCCGAGAGACACCCAGATAGTAACCTCTGGTTTGAGCCAGGTGGCGAGAAACTCGGTTTCGTGTGGGCGTTCGCCGTCGATTTCAACTACGTAGAAGGGCTCTTTTCTGGTATAGAACAGAGAGCGGAATGGAGCTTCGAGGAAGAGGCGGAGCCAGTGGAGCCTGGAGGCCTTGATGCCCTTCATGCCAAGAATATCAAAAGAGATGCCGAAGGCCGAGTTGGCGTCGTGCGAAAAATGAGCCTTGTCGGTCATCTGGAGTTCCATAAGGTTCAACATGGTGGTTTTGCCTGCGGAACCGGTAATTGCAATAATGCGTGGTTTCCAGCGTTTTAGGGAGCGATTAGCAAAGTGTTTGAAGTAATTCGCGGCAGTAAAATAAAAACGCTTCTTGAAATTTGATACGAGTATCATGGTTTTAATTATAGCACACAAACATCAAAAATGCCCTTTCGAGGACCGTAAGCTTGGCCGAACGGCCTTGAGTGTGTCCGAGAAAGGGCGTTTTGATGTTTTGTGATGTTCTAATTACATCTTGATTTCGGCATCAACACCGGCAGGAAGCGAGAGGTTTTGGAGGCTCTCGATAGTCTTTGGGGTGGCGTTGAGGATGTCGATCAAACGTTTGTGGACTTTCATTTCGAAAGCTTCACCACCGGTCTTGTAGACGTGTGGGGATTTCACAACGGTGAAAGTTGAACGCTTGGTTGGTAGAGGCACTGGGCCAGATACCTGGGCACCGGTACGGATAGCGGTGTCGATGATTTGTTTTGCGCTCTGGTCGATGACGCGGTGGTCATAGGCTTTGAGGCGGATGCGAATTTTAAGTCCTTCGCTTTTGGCTGCAGTTTTTGCAGTAGTTTTCTTGGCTTCTGCCATGAATTCCTTCCTCTCTATAACCTCAGATGAATACTTAGATGATTCGTCGATGAGTTTTTAGAGATAGATACTTAATGTTAATATGTTTCATAACTATATACCATTTTGTTAAAAAAATCAATAGGGTAGCCCTCTAAGCGGTATAGTATAATATAGATATGAGAAGGAGGTCTATGAAAAAGTCGATTTTTATCTTGGCGCTTTTTGCTATGACAATGATTGCGGCGCCAGCATATGCGGTGGAATGTAAGGAGGGTGCGGGTGGTATTTCCCTGTCACCAGCTTCGGAAGACTTTAGTTTTGAGGCCGGGGACGTGCACGAATCAACTATTAAAATCAAAAACATGAATGCGAGTGACACGTCAAACTTAAAAGTTTACGCGGCGCCATACTCGGTGGACGAAAACAGCACGAAGGATTTTACGACTAACAAACCACGCACGCAGATTAGCCGCTGGATTGAATTTGAAGGTCCGGATGGTGAATATGCGCAGGAGGCGATTTTTGAAGTGGGGCCTTGCGACGAGCGAGCCGTTAATTATCGTGTCGTGGTGCCAGATAGCATTCCGGATGGTGGGCAATATGCAGTGATTTTCGTTGAAAACACCGGGAGCGGCAGCGATGCTGGCATCAAAACCGTATCGCGCGCCGGTATGCTGGTTTATGGCCGCGCAAGCGGTGGTGAGACTATCGAACAAGCTGAGATTTTAGACATCCATGCTGGAACTAGTGACGAGGCTAAAGATAAAGATGGCCAACCACTTGGTAAGACTGTGGTGTCGGTAGGTGGCGAGGTCAAAAATACCGGCAATGTAGATATTGCCGTGACGGGTGATTTTAAGGTGACGAACGTCTTTGGGCAAGAGCTTTATCATAATACGGCATACACTTCGGTTCTGCCGGACGCAACGATGAAAATTACGGATGACTGGGCGGATACTTCGATGATTGGCCTATTTATGGTGACCTATTCCCTTTCTGCGCCGGGCGTTGAAACTAGAGAGGTGACGCAGCTAGTATTTATTTGCCCATTGCCAGTATTAATCGTAATGGTCTTGTTCTTGATTGTGGTGATTGTCGGCATTATCTCAATTCAGAAGAAACGCCGCGAACGTAAAGCGCGCTACGGATTCTAAACAAACAAAAATCCGCTCCGGAGAGCGGATTTTTTGTTAGTCGGTTACTAGATTATTTGATAACCTTGGTGATAACACCAGAACCAACGGTCTTGCCACCTTCGCGGATAGCGAAGCGGTCGTTGTTGTTCATAGCGACTGGAGCAAGAAGTTTGACGTTGAAGGTAACTTGGTCACCAGGCATGACGATTTCTTTGTCAGCTGGAAGTTCGACTTCACCGGTAACATCCGTAGTACGGAAGTAGAATTGTGGCTTGTAACCCTTTGAGAATGGGGTGTGGCGGCCGCCTTCTTCTTTCTTCAAGATGTAAACTTGTGCTTCGAATTCGGTGTGTGGGGTGATGGTGCCTGGGGCAGCGATCACTTGGCCACGCTCGATTTGTTCGCGTTCGATACCACGGAGGAGAAGACCAGCGTTATCGCCAGCTTGACCTTGGTCGAGAGTCTTGTGGAAGGCTTCGATACCGGTAACGACAGATTTTTGAGTTTCTTTGAGACCGACGATTTCAACTTCGTCATTCAATTTGACAACACCTTGCTCGATACGACCGGTAGCAACGGTACCACGGCCTTTGATTGAGAAGACGTCTTCGATTGGCATGAGGAATGGTTTGTCGAGATCGTGTTCTGGGATATCAAAGTACTCATCCATAGCAG
Source organism: Candidatus Saccharimonadota bacterium (assembly GCA_017556795.1). Lineage (GTDB taxonomy): Bacteria > Patescibacteriota > Saccharimonadia > Saccharimonadales > Saccharimonadaceae > Nanosyncoccus. The sequence continues at coordinate 66,962 of JAFYLZ010000004.1, forward strand.
TAACGAGTTCCATGATAGCATCTTCGGCTTCTTTGTCGCCTTCGAGAGCCTTGGTTGCAGAACCTTTGATGATTGGAGCGTTGTCACCATCGAAACCATATTTGTTAAGAAGGTCACGAACATCCATTTCAACGAGTTCGACGAGTTCTGGATCAGCGAGGTCCATCTTGTTGAGGAAGACGATGATCTTTGGAACGTTCACCTGGTGGGCGAGAAGGACGTGCTCACGGGTCTGTGGAAGTGGACCATCGTTAGCAGCAACCACGAGGATTGCACCATCGACCTGAGCGGCACCGGTAATCATGTTTTTAATGTAGTCAGCGTGGCCCGGCATATCGACGTGGGCGTAGTGACGTTTTTCAGATTCATACTCTTGGTGAGAAGTAGCGATGGTGATACCACGAGCTTTTTCTTCTGGAGCGTTATCGATCTGATCGTAAGCAACTGCTTTGTTAACTTCTGAAGGAAGTCTTTTTGCGAGGACGTTAGTAATCGCAGCGGTTAAAGTGGTTTTACCATGGTCGACGTGACCCATGGTGCCGACGTTGATGTGCGGCTTGGAACGGTCAAAATTTGCCATTCATTCTCCTTTTATATTATTTATTACGTTTGGAGCGCTAATAAAAACCAGCTCCAAAACTCTACGGTATTATTTTAGACTATTTTTGGAAGATTGTAAAGGGTTTAAGGCTGTTAATATTATGCAATATTTTTGACGTAAAGTAAAGCCCTTATTGTAATTTGGGGTAAAGTGTGCTACAATAAAAACAGGAGGAGCTCTCAAAAAGAGCTCCTTACTATATATCGAGAGGGGGGTGCACCTATGAGAAAAGCACCTAGAAAGAGCAAGAAGGAAAGACGGCGTCGCCAGATTGCGATTGCTGTGCCGAGCGCTATTCTGTTTTTGACTATAGTCTTGGTGATGGTCGCTTGCATTAGTAGCTCAAAGAAGGCGCCTGCGGAAAGTGTTCCCTCGTCTTCGTCTGAGATAACGATTGTCACGACCACTACAGAACCGACAACTCAGCCGACAACAGAATCAACGACGGAGCCGACGCCGACACCTGTGCCGACTAACACTCCGACACCGGAACCTACGCCGACGCCTGTGCCGACCGACACTCCGACTCCGGAGCCGACGCCGACACCTGTGCCGACTAACACTCCGACACCGGAGCCGACCAAGTCGACGAAGCCAACTAAGGCTCCGACCGAAACGACTCCGAAGCCGACTGATCCACCGCCGGAAACTACGCCCGAGCCGCCGCCGGAGACTACGCCGGAACCGACTCAGCCGAAACCCAGCAATCCGCCCGGAAGAGATTTCGATGCCGAATACAATTCAGCGGTCTCTCGCCTTCGCGAACTAGGTTATACTATCACTTCTGAAAGCAAGAAGAGTACTAGTTATAGAATTAAATTTAAGAATGCGACTGGTACGTATAATGGCACGATTAGTGTTAGTTTTAATCGAGGCGAGGAAGAGTGGGAAATGGCTTACGTTCCAGTAGATAAGAATGATCCAAGCGCTACGTATATATATTGTGATATCAACAAAAATCCTGTCACGATGATAGACAAGCTTGATCCCGCCTGGATGAATTATTCCGGCTAAAGTCTGTAAGGCCTTTCTAGAAAGCGTCGTTTGGTAAAACGGCGCTTTTTTTTCTTGACTTTTTATTGCGTTTATGTATATAATAGAGATACAAAGGTCATATTTTAAAAACAAAAAGGTCGTAAAATGATTTTGCAGACAAAAAAGCAGTTTTTGAGAAAAGCATTTTTTGCCTTTTTGTTGATCAGCGGACTTATTGCTGTTGTTCCGGGCATTGTAAATAGAAACAATGAAGACACTTCGGCCATTTCTCATACTGGCGATGAGGTGAGAATCTTTTATAATCCAAATGACAAAATTTATTATGGCGAATATGCTGATCAGGAAGGCAATCGTGGTACAACTCACTTCTTTGACGTTATTACTGAGAATAGTGGCACCTATGATGCGTATTGCGCTAACCCGAGCCTAAAGCCTCTTGGCGGGAAATATTTAGTTCTGCGCTTAGGTGATGATTCTGAAAAATTCAAATTGATGAAAATGGCCATTTTCGCTGGTACTGGCGGTGGCGTCAACCCTAGTACTACTGTCGCTGCTGAAGCCAATAATCTTCTCAACAGACTCTTTGCTGGCACCGGCCTAAGCAATGATGACCGCACGCATTACGCATATATCCATGCTTTATTGGGTGCTATTTATGCAAATGATTATACTGGGCTCAATGGTCACAGGGCAATTGTAGATGGCATGATTGCGAAATTGCGCAACGAGATGAGTTCCGCTACGGATGCTTACGTGATGGCCCAAGCATACAGCCTTTATAGGGTTAACAGAGATCAGCCGGTCGAATTCCCGGCTGGCTACAACGTTGATAACTATGATCCGGATGAATTCCAAGACATTGTTTGGATTGAAAGCCCTGAATCCGGCGGTTTTAATATCGAGAAAAAAGATAAAGGCACCAGCGGCGATCCGCAGGGTAATGGTAACTTCGCTGGTATTCAGTTTGAGGTGCGTGCAGTTGGTAGGATTTACCGCAAAGATGGTACTTTCTTCAACGACAACGATATTGTGGCTACTGGTACTACCGACGCTCAGGGCAAGGTTTCGTTCTCTGATTTGCCGCTTGGTACATACAAAGTGGTCGAGTCTGCTGGCAACGACTATTATGATGTCGCTTTGCCGCAAACTAAAACGATTTACTATGAAGGCCATGTTGATAATTTGACGTTTTACGATGAAATTAAAAAAGGCTCCATTACTGTCGAAAAAGTTGATGCCGACAGCCATGACTGTAGATCGCTCGGTTCAGCTAGCCTAACAAGCGTCACCTTTAGCATCGTCAACAGATCTGCCCATTCGGTGATTTACGGTGGCAGCGAGATTCCAGTTGGTAGTCAGCTCACTACTGGTACGATCAGTGCCGGCCGATGCAACATTGCTTTTAATAACTTACCGTATGGTACTTACGAAATTATCGAAACTGCCGTTGGTACTGGCTACAGCAAAACCGGTCCGCAGACTGTCACTATTCCAAGGGACAACAATGCCAATATTACGGTTACAATGGCCAACCAGGTTTATCGTGGCAATGTCAAATTCAAGAAAGTCGATAAAAATGACAATAATTCAGCAATGGCCAATGTGGCGTTCAGCATTACCTCTAACACTACTGGGGAAAGCCACATTGTCGTGACCGACAGTAATGGTATGGTCAATACTGCAAGCATTGCTCACGATAGAAATACGAATAAATATGACACCATAAACTTTACTGACGTTAACGCTCCAAGGAGTTATACATATCATAATGATTGGGGTACTTGGTTCTATGGTAACGCTAGCGGACTCGGCAACATTAATAACAGCCTTGGTGCTCTGCCGTATGATGACTATACGATCAAAGAGCTTCTTTGTACGACTAACGAATTCTGTTACGATGCTAACACCTGGTCTATGCAGTTCTCGATTAGCAGTAATGGTCAGATGGTTGATCTTGGCAACGTTGCCGGCACCACCAACGTCCAGAACGACTGTGTCCACCACGCCATTTCAACCACGGCAACCGATCCGGTCGACGGCGACAAATATATTATGGTTGGTGAAGACGTAACCGTGCACGATCGCGTGGCTTACCACGCAATGCGCGGTAAGAGCTATACGATTCGCGGCGCTCTCTATGATAGGGATTCTGGCGCGCAGCTAGGCGTCACCCAGACTGATAGCTTCACAATTCCTACTAACGGCAGCGAAGACGGTTACAGAGATCTTGAGTTTACCTTTAACTCTACAGAATACGCTGGTCATAGCATTGTGGTCTACGAAGAATTGATTTATGATGGCCGCGTCGTCGCCGAACACAAAGAACGCACCGACGATAAGCAGACTGTCTACGTAATTGATTTTGGTACGACCGCGGTTGATAAAGCCGATGAGGATAAATACGTCGTAGCTAGGGGCGAAGTTCAGGTTCAGGATACAATCGATTACTGCTTGATTGCTGGCCAAACCTTTACTTTTGTGGGCAATCTGTACGATGTAACTGCCGGCAGCATTATTCCTAATGTGACCTCGAGCGCCACTGTTACTCCGGACGCAACCAATAATTGTAGCTCCGTAACTATCGACTTCACGCTTGATTCTACTGGTCTTGCTGGCCATACGATTGTGGTCTACGAGAAGCTTTATCACGATAACGTCGAGATTATGCCCCACGAAGATTCTACTGACGAGGCCCAAACGGTGTTCTTCATCGATTTTGGTACGACCGCAGTTGATGATGCTGATGGCGATAAATATGTTATCAACGCAGAAGACATGACGATTGAAGATACGATTAATTACTGCTTGGTCGCCGGCCAGAGTTTCGAGTTCGTTGCTCACCTTTACGATAAAACGGTTGGTAAATTGTTGGTAAACAGCAACGGCGACATCATTGAATATTCGCTTGAAATTACTCCAGCTACAGCTTGTGGTGCGGCCGTGATTGACCTTGATTTCAATGCCAAAGGTCTCGAAGGTCATGATATCGTAGTGTTCGAGAGGCTTTACCACGAAGATGATCTGATTATGACCCACGAAGATGAGGAAGATGAAGACCAGACTGTACGCATCATTGGTTTCGGTACGACTGCTATCGACCAAGAAGATCGCGACAAATATGTGATTGATGGCGATATGGTGACGATTCGCGACCGTATCAAGTACTGCTTGGTCGCTGGCAAGACCTTCACTGTTGACGCTTATCTAGTAGATAAGGCTACGGAAAAACCAATTGAGGGCGGCAAGGACGAAATCGTCTCTAGAACCTACACATTTGTTCCTCAAACGGATTGCGGTTCATTTATCGCTACTTTCAAAGTCAATGCCTCTAAGCTAGCTGGACACGACCTCGTGGCATTCGAAAGAGTCTTAGACAATGGCGTCGTCGTCTTAACCCACGAAGACATTGAAGACGAAAACGAGACTGTACGCGTCATCAGCCTGCAAACCTTTGCAACCAGCAATCAGGATGAGCTTGACGAGCTTGATGAGGATAGCGAAATTGTCATTACTGATCTTGTAAAATATTGTCTCAAAGCCGGTAGCGAATTCACCTTTGTTGGCAAGTTGTTCGACAAGAATTCTGGCCAGCAGCTCGTGATTAACGATAAGCCAATCGAGCAAAGTTACACCTTCACCCCAGAAGAAGATTGTGGCGAGTTTGAGTTAGTCTACACCTTCCCTGCTAAGGGCATGGCCAAGAAAGAATTCGTTATTCTGGAAGAACTTTACGATGACTTTGGCCGCCGCATCTTGCTCCGCGAGGACCTCGACAACGAAGATGAGACCGTTCGCTTGCCTGATACCGGTTTCATGGTTGAGACTGACGGTGGTGCCGAAGGCAGCAGCAACCCAGCAATGATTGCGCTACTAGGCGTATTGGCGACGGCAACATTCGTGATTGTGCGCGGTTTTGCTAAAACTGTAGTAGGCGCAAAAAGAGCATTTTAACAGATGTAGCGCAAGGTCTTTAGATTGACTTTGCGCTATTTTTATGCTATAATTAAGGGAGTGGGTTTTTCGAAACCTGTTTTTGCACGTTTAGAGAAGAATATGTATGTGAGGAGGCGATATAGTTATGACTAAGAAAGATAAGAAGAAAGATGAGGCTATTAAGACCGATCCATATCTGGGCAATTCTCAATTGATTGATCCAGATTTATTAGAGGAAGGATGGACACGACTCTACGAGGAGTCGTTCCCAGAATATGGTGGTGATTTCTGGGTCCGAAATGGATATGAGGTAATATCTAAAGGTCTCAGAACAGAGCTGAAGCGGCTAGGATATAGCTGCCTGATGTTCCGCTGGCCAGGAGACACTAAGTTATCGAATCGACTAACGTTCGTGTTTGTCCCCAGGGGCACCAGGGTGGGAGTTACTCAGGTGTACGTTGCTCCTGGTGCAAAACCTCGGATAGACATTGTTGCCGGTGGTATTGTTCCCGGATCAAAGCTAAGTTATTTAAGGTTCGATGAAGGATATCCTCTGATTGAGGTCCATCAGTATAAATATGGTCTGGGGTGGTGCTTGAACCATGGCGCGATCGCCGATGCGAGAGACGTCTCGAAGTTCGTGCCGTTCTACGTGATGAAACCCGGTTACGATCGGGTGTCCTTCGTGAAAAACTTGCCGATTTATAGATTCCTAGACCCGAACTATAGAAAGTCGGCAAAAAGACCGAAGATAATAAAAGAAATCTAATATTCTTCCCTCTAACGCGCTTGGCCGCCGTAATGGCGGCCTTTTTAATGCCCTGCTGAAGGGGTTAATATTGACTTTTTATACCTTTTATGCTATAATTAAGAGGTAGGTGGTTCCACCTACTTTTTGTACTTTATAGAGGAGTGATTTGGACACATTGCGTTTTTTTATGAAGGAGGACAAAAAATGGAAAAGAAGAATGTTGTAGAAATCAAGGTTGCGGATCTCAAGAACGAGAAGTGGCCCGGCAAACAGTTGGGTCAGGATTTTAAGATCATGGATGGAAAGAGGGTTCTGACGGATGACTTCTTGAAGAAGATCAAGAAGTCTAACTTCGACGTACTGCTGATTGTCTGGCCGGAGAAAAAATCGGATTCTTACAAGGATCTGACGTGCAAACTGACACTCGTGTTTGCACAATCCGGTTCGATCATCAAGGTTACACCGTGGGAGCCCTGGAAGGACTTCTGCAGCAAAAAGGTGGCCAATGAGCCGAAACTCAGAATTGAAAAGAGTAGCCAGTACCGGATCCTTGAGATCCATCAGATCGACGGGAAAAACTACGTCCGTTTCGTCGACGACGATGCAAGGATTGTGGAATATCCGTTGGTCAACAACAGCCTGACAAGGCTGTATTTCGGGCAGAAGAGTAAGCTAATAGCTGGTTTTCTCAATAAAAAGAGATAAGCTATTAGCTTAACAACCATCACTCCACACAAAAAACCGCTGGTCGAAAGACCAGCGATTTTTTATTGTTCGAAATTATTTCGAATTGCGTTTCTCGATAACTTCTTGAGCTACGTTTGGCGGAACTTCCTCGTAGCCGTAGAGCTCCATCGAAGAAGCGGCACGACCTTGGGACATACCACGGAGGTCACCAGTATAACCGAAGAGGTTGGCGAGTGGACAGAAAGCCTTGATGAGCTTGGCGCCACCATTCAAATCTTCCATTTCATCGACGCGGCCACGGCGAGAGTTAATGTCGCCAATGACATCGCCCATGAATTCTTCTGGAGTGGTGATTTCCATCTTCATGACAGGCTCGAGGAGCACTGGGTTAGCTTTCTTGATACCTTCGCGGGTAGCGAGAGCACCTGCGAGGGTGAAGGCGAGCTCGGAGGAGTCGACATCGTGGTAAGAACCATCGTAGAGGGTAGCTTTGACGTCAACTACTGGGTAGCCAGCGATAACACCACCAGCGAGGGTATCTTCGACACCTTTTTGAACTGGTTTGCGGTATTCCTGAGGAACCACACCACCTTTAATCATGTCGATGAACTCGAAGCCCTTACCTGGTTCATTTGGCTCAAACTTGATCCAAACGTCACCATACTGACCACGACCACCAGACTGCTTAATGTGTTTACCTTGAGCCTCGGCAGTGCCGCGGATGGTTTCACGGTAAGCAACTTGTGGGGCGCCAGTGTTGGCTTCGACGCCATGCTCACGTTTCAAACGGTCGATAATAATCTCGAGGTGAAGCTCGCCCATACCGGAAATAATGGTTTGGCCAGTTTCTTCATCAGTGTGAACGCGGAAGGTTGGATCTTCTTCAGCCATCTTGGAAAGACCGATGCCCATTTTTTCTTGGTCGGCTTTGGTCTTTGGCTCAACGGCGATAGATACCGGTGGATCTGGGAATTCGATAGATTCAAGATGAATTGGGTGAGCTGGCTCACAAAGGGTGGTACCAGTGGTACATTCTTTAAGGCCAACCACAGCGGCGATGTCACCAGCGCCAACTTCGCTAATTTCTTCACGTTTATCAGCGAACATACGGACAATACGACCGACGCGTTCCTTGTTGCCAGTAGTAGCGTTAAGGATGGTGTCGCCAGATTTGAGCTTACCAGCGTAGACGCGGATGAAGATCAACTTGCCCACGAATGGATCAGTTGCGATCTTAAAGGCAAGAGCGGTGAGAGGCTCTTTGTCGTCGGCTTTGCGGATGATTTGGTCACCGGTTTTTGGATCGGTACCAACGGTTTGACCTTGGTCGCGATCAAGTGGGGATGGGAGATAATCGGTCATGAGGTCAAGAACCTTCTCGACGATCACACCACGACCATCACCACCGGTAACTAGGAAGAAGTCACCATCAAGCACGCGCTTACGGAGAGCAGCTTTAAGTTCGTCGGTAGTAATAGCTTCTTCGCCTTCGCTGAAGTATTTGTCCATGAGAGCTTCGTCAGCTTGGACAGCTTCTTCAACGAGCATTGAACGAGCGTTCTTGGCTTTTTCGGCCATGTCGGCTGGGATTTCGCCAACGGTAAGTTCGTGGTCAGCGTAATCTTTGTAGGTGTAAGCCTTCATATCAACGAGGTCAACGACACCGCAGATATCTTTTTCGAAGCCGATTGGAAGATGAATAGCAACGGCATTTTTAGACAAACGTTTGTGGATAGAATCGAGGGATTTGTAGAAATCGCCACCGATTTGGTTAATCTTGTTGACGAAACAAATGCGAGGCACGCCGTATTTGGTAGCTTGGCGCCACACAGTTTCGGACTGAGCTTCGACACCCATCTTACCATCGAACACGACGACGGCGCCGTCGAGCACGCGGAGAGAGCGTTCCACCTCGGCGGTAAAGTCGATGTGGCCCGGGGTATCAATAATGTTAATCTTGTGACCTTTCCAGTAGGCGGTAACAGCAGCGGAAGTAATGGTGATACCACGTTCCTTTTCCTGTTCCATCCAGTCGGTAGTTGCACCACCGGTGTCGCCTTTCACGAGGTCAATTTTATGTTTCAAACCGGTACGATAAAGAATCGCTTCGGAGGTAGTAGTCTTGCCGGCGTCGATGTGCGCGATGATACCGATATTGCGGTATTTGGACAAGTCTGTAACTTTTTCGTTTGCCATATAATCCTTTATTAATTAATATTTTTGACCATTAACAATAATAGCCATTTAAGCTTTTTGTTATTTTAACATATTATCTCAGTTTAGAAAAGATATAATCTGGGGTGATTTTGATTAAAAATTGTTGGAGTTTTGCTTCTTCGACGCGAGGCGTCTTTCCATGTACTCGTGGGCGTTGATTTCGTAAGTATCAGTATATTTAACGACCGGCGCATCGTCGCCGTATTTGGCTTTCAGCGCGGTATTTAGAATCAAGTTGGTGAAGAGTGGGTTCTTTGGCAGAACTGGGCCGTGCGAATAGGTGCCAAAAACATTTTTGTAGTGCACGCCTTCGGTCTTGTCTTCCCCGTTGTTGCCGTTGCCGGTGATGACGCGGCCGAGTGGCTCGACTTTGGCGCCGAGAAAAGTGCGGCCGGAGTGGTTTTCGAAGCCCACGATTTCGCCGACTTTATCTACCTCAAAAGCGTAGTTGCCGATTTGGCGTTCTTTGCCGCCAATCGTGTAGAAATCAATTGCGCCAATATAATTCAGGCGTTTTCCTTCCCAGGTTTGGTAATAGCGGCCGAGCATTTGATAGCCGCCGCAGATAGCGAGGAAGGTTTTGCCGTTCTCGATGGCTTCCTTGATGGCGAAATCATTGCCAGTTTCCTTGAGCTCTTTGCTCAAAATGCCCTGTTCAAAGTCTTGGCCACCACCGACAAAGAAGATGTCGTATTTTTTCCAATCCAAGCGATCGCCAAGCACAATACTGTCGACGCTGCATTTGATGTCGCTGGCTTCGAGATGCTTAATCATGGCTTTGATGTTGCCAAGATCTCCGTAGAGATTGAGCAAGTCTGGATAAAGATGACAGATTTTAATCGATTTAGTCATAGAACTCCTTCAAATCAACGCGCTCGGCGATTTTGCGGCGAATTTCGAACATAGCAGTGTAGGTTTGGAAGATGAAAGTTTCGAGTTCGGACTTGGCGACTGAGTCGAGCAGCTCGTCATAGTCTTCGACGATGGCGACTTTTTTCATGTCGAAGCCGGCATATTCAAAACGCATGGCTAAATCGGCGGCGCGGATGCCGGTGAGGTAGATTTTTTCGAAATATTTGCCGGATTCTTTGGCGAGAGTTTCAAAATCGACGTCCCAAATCCAGGAAATGTCGGTGCCGTCGGCAATGCGGTCGTTGAGGGCGAAAATCGCCTGCGATTTTTTCGGGCTATTAATTACAAGATTAATAACCTGGTTATAACCGGCCGGGTTTTTGACAAGCAACATTTTGAGCGGAGTCTTGCCCATCATGATGTTTTCGGTGCGACCAAAGCTAGCGGTAGTTTTTTCGAGCGAAGCTTCGACTAAATCATCCGGAATTTCCATGGCGCGAGCCAGGGCGAGCGCGGCCAAGGCGTTGTAGATGTTGTAGGCGCCTGGCAAATTGAGAGTTAGCTCAAATTCGTGCTCGGATTTAACTTTAAAAGTGGAACTTTCGAGATCGGTTTTGACAATCTTAGTAAGTTTAATGTTCGGGTCTTTCCTTTTGTAACCGCAGCGTGGGCAGTAGAAGTCGCCGAGATGCGCAAAGGTCTGATAATGATATTTATAAGGATGCTGACAATTAATGCAGTAAGCGGCGTCGGACAATTCACGAGCAGTTTTCTTGTAGAGTGGGCCAGAAGTACCGAACCACAAAACTTCGTTTTTGGTTTTTTCGGTCACAATGGAAGATGTGAGTGAACAGTCTGCGTTAAGGCAGAGCTTGGCGCCCGGTTGATTTTTGACGGCGGTCTTAATCGCGGCAAGCGTGTTCGAAACTTCGCCAAAGCGATCGAGCTGATCACGGAAAATGTTTGTTACGACAACATAGTCGGTTTTAATCAGCGTACTAATTTGATGAAAAGCTGCTTCGTCGCATTCGATGAGGGCGTGCGTATAACCGTGTTTGTTGCGGGTGCCGACGTGCTCGGCAAAGGCTGCAATAATACCAGTCTGAATGTTGGCGCCAGACTTATTGGTGAAGTATTTCACGCCGGCGTCATCCAAAATTTGACCAATCATTTTGGTAGTCGTGGTTTTGCCGTTGGTACCGGTAACGATAATGATTTTGACCGGTTTAGAAAGTTTCGTTAAGATGTTGAAGTCGATTTTCTTAGCGATGCGACCAGGTAAGTTGGTACCGCCGCGCCCGAGTTTGCGCAAAAAAGTACTAGTTGTACGACTAGAAAAGGTTGCGAAGCGGGCTTTTAAATCCATAAGTATATTTTATCACGTTTAAATTAAAGCAGTAACGCCATAGGTAATGGCGAGGACGATGGCGCCAGCGATCAAAACGCCGGCAATAATGGCGAGCATTGATGGTCTGAATTTCATTTTGAAGCAACTCGCTACGAGTGCGCCAGTCCAGGCGCCGGTGCCGGGCAGAGGGATGGCAACGAGGATAATTAAGCCAAGCCAACCATATTTATCGACTTTAGTATGATTTTTGTTGGCTTTATCTTCGAGCCAAGCAATCATTTTTTTGGTGTATTTTTTGTCACGCAAAAAGTCAAAAATCTTTGGTACGAGCAGTAGCAAAAATGGGATTGGCAGCAAATTACCAATGATAGCGACTCCGGTCGAAAGCAGTGGTGCGAGGCCGCGTGCTACACCGAACGGAATGGCACCACGAAGTTCGATAACCGGTACCATGGCGATGAGTAGTGTGAGGATAATAGAAGTAATCATTAAGCGAGTTTCTTCTTCAAGATTTCTTGAACGGCGGATGGGTTGGCTTTGCCGTGTGATTCTTTCATGACTTGACCGACGAGGAAGCCGATGACTTTTTGTTCCCCGTTCCTGTAATCTTCCTGAGCTTTCTGGGTTTCTGGTTTAGCAAGCACAGCATCAACAATGGCTTCGAGAGCGCCAAGGTCGTTTTCCTGAATCACGCCGAGCTCTTTGGCGATTTCACGAGTAGCCTTAAAATGCATTTCTGGATCAAAGAATTTAATAAAGACTTCTTTGGCGCCGGTAGAGCTGAGCTCGTTTTTGTCGGTCATGGTGACAAGTTCTTCGAGTTGATTCTCGGATGGCAAAGCATCGTTTAACAGGCTAGTGTTTTCTTCGGCAAGCAGCACCGAGGTAAACCAGTTAGCAACTTTCTTGATAGCGAATTCGTCGACTTCGGCGAGTTTAGCAATAAGCTGGGGGTAATCAAGCAGAATTTCCAAAGTATCGTTTGGCAAGTGGCCATTGAATTTGGCGCGGTAATCAGCTGGCATAAGTGGCAGCTTGGCGCTTTCTTCGGCGATAAATTCATCGGTGAGGTTGATTGGTGGCAAATCTGGTTCTGGCATGTAGCGGTAATCTTTGGCCTCTTCCTTGCTGCGTTGGCCGGTAGTTTCGCCGGTGGCGTCGTTCCAGCCGCGGGTTTCCTGAACAACTTTTTCGCCAGCTTCGAGTAATTTGGTTTGACGTTTGATTTCGTACTCAACGGCGCGTTCAATCGAGCGGAAGCTGTTGAGGTTCTTGGTTTCAGTGCGAGTGCCAAGCTCGTCGGAGCCTTCTGGAGCAATTGAAACGTTGACGTCAAAACGCATGTTGCCGTTATAAAGATCACCATAAGAAACGCCAGCAAAAGTCATGAGGCGCCAGAGTTCTTTACAATAATCGCGAGCATCGGCGGCCGAATGAATGTCTGGCATGGAAACGATTTCGATGAGTGGCGTATCGACGCGGTTCAAATCGACCAACGAATAAGTATCAAAATGGGTAAGCTTACCAGCGTCACCTTCGAGGTGGGCATGCTCAACGCGAACCTTGGTGCCGCTTGGAAGCTCAACGTAGCCTTCGCCAATGATTGGGTGGTAGAACTGGGTAATCTGATAACCTTTTGGTGAATCTGGATAGAAATAATGTTTGCGGTCAAAGCGTGAATAATTGTTAATCTTGCAGTTCATGGCGCGACCGGCGCGAATGGCGAATTTGATAGCTTCACCATTAAGTCTTGGCAGCATGCCAGGAAGTGCGTAGTCGACTGGTGAGACACAGGAGTTTGGTTCCTTGCCGCGCGCATCGTTATCGATTTCGGAGAATAATTTGGTTTTGGTGGCGAGCTGGACGTGACATTCGACACCGATGGTTGGGATGTATTTCATTAGATGGCTCCTAAATCTCTTAAAGCTTTTTTATAACTTTCGAGCGCGTTTTTGGCTTTTTCGTAACCAAGCTCAAAATCTGGTTCGTGGGCAATAGTGTTGCGAAGTTTGTGTGCGCGCCAAACGGCGTTGACGTCACCGAATCTGTTACCGGAACGCTTCAGGCGGTCGCCCATGGTTCTGCCTGGGATACCAGCTTCGTTCATGGCGCGGTCGAGCAGCTTGTCGGCTTCGATCACGACTAGGCTGTAGCTAACCGGGTTTTCTTTATTTAATTTATTCTCGATGGCGAGAAAACGGGTTTGGTAGTATTCAAGGTCAAAATGGTGACCGCGTTTGCCGGTGAGCAAAATTGCGAAGAAGATTAAAACGCCGATGATGATGACGGCAGAAACAAATGGAATAACGGAGTCTAACATTAGGCAAGCTCCTTAGCAAATTCAATGAGTTGTTTGTCGCTGCGGCGTGGGCCAAGTAGTTGCAGGCCGATTGGCAAACCAGATTCGGTTTTGCCGGCCGGAATGGCGAGGCCAGGAATACCAGCAAGGTTAATTGGCACAGACATCACGTCCTCGAAGTACATAGCGATTGGATCGTTGACTTTTTCGCCGAGCTTAAAAGCTGGGTTTGGTGCAACTGGCGTAAGGATGAAATCACATTTTTCGAAAGCCTTAGCGTACTCGTTGATGATAAGAGTGCGGGCTTTGGCAGCTTTTAAGAAGTAAGCATCATAGAAACCGGAGCTTAGTACAAAATTGCCGATCATAATACGGCGCTTGTTCTCTTTCATGAAACCTTCGTTCCTAGTGTTGCCGTAGATCTCGTCGAGCGAGACGGCCTTATCGGAACGGAGACCGTAGCGGATGCCGTCATAGCGGCTGAGGTTGCTGGCGATTTCGGCTGGACAAATAATATAATAAACGGCCAAAGCATGCTTCAAGGTTGGCATGTCGAGCTCAACAATTTCGTAGCCTTTTTTGGCGAGTTCGTCGCATTTTTCTTTGAGGCAGGCGCGAATTTCTGGATCGACGGAATCGTTATCAAAATCTTTAATCACGCCGATTTTCTTAACTTCTTTTGCTGGCGTTTCGTTGTAGAAATCTGGCAAAGTGGTCAAATCTTTTTCGTCGCGCTTAGCACAAATCGACATCAAAAGATCCATGTCTTCTGGAGTTTTGGTAAAGAAGCCATCCGTATCAAGCGAGCTAGCCATCGAGACTACGCCGTACCTAGAAGTGGCGCCATAAGTTGGTTTGAGACCATAGACGCCGTTAAACGAAGCTGGCTGGCGGATTGAACCACCAGTATCGGAACCGGTTGCGAATTCAACAATATCGAGCGCGACAGCAACTGCAGAACCACCGGATGAACCGCCGGCGACGCGGGTGTTGTCGTAGGCATTCAAAGTTGGGCCAAAGTAAGAGTTTTCGGTAGAAGAACCGTGGGCAAAGGAATCCAGGTTGACTTTACCAATTAGAATAGCGCCTTCGTCTTCGAGTTGTTTGACGACGGTAGAAGTGACTGGTGCGACAAATGGTTCCAAAATGTGTGACGAAGCGGTGGTTTTAGTTCCCTCTACTAAGTAGTTGTCCTTAGCGACAAATGGGACGCCGGCAAGTTTGCCAACGTTTTCGCCCTTAGCGATGCGGGCGTCGATTTCGGCGGCACGTTTCAAGGCTTCTTCTTCATAAATAGAGGTAAAAATATTGTAACTCTTGAAAAATTCGGCTTTAGCAAGCGCGTCTTGGACGAGTCGGGTTGCGGTAACAGTTTTGTTTGCGATTTTCATTTACAATACCTTTGGAACTTTAATTTGATGTTCTTTTTCTTCGGTCGTGAGATCAAGCAATTCTTCGCGGTTGGCGTCCATTGGCTTGATTTCGTCATCACGCCAGACGTTTTCCATTTCAAAAACCTGATAGGTTGGCTCAACGCCTTCGGTGTCGAGTGCGTTAAGTTCGGAAATATAACTAACAATATTCTGAAGATCGCCAGACAAAGAATCAAGCTCTTCGTCGGACATCGAAAAATTAGACAAACTAGCTAAATGCTTTAAATCTGCACGAGAAATATCCATATGGACAAATTATACCATCTATTTGAGATTTTTAAAGAGAGTTTTCTTGACTTTGGTGATGATTGGGCTGACTTCTTTGATGTTAAGGAAGTAGCTAGCAAGAATGTAGGCAGTGGCGGACGTTGCGACGATTAGCAAGAACTTTGGCGCAGTATTAACGAGCGAGTTATCGGAGGACATGAGCGGTACGAACTTAACCATGGCGTATGAGACACAACCACAAATCAATGTGGCGAGCAACATGCGCGAGAAGGCTTTCCAGAAAGTTTTATTAAGAAGTTGGTAGCCAGAGCGTTTATGGAGCAAGCTAAGTAGGATAATAATTTCGACGATGGCGCCAATGGATTGAGCCCAACCAAGACCTTCAACGCCAAAGCCGGCGAAGAAGAAAACGGCAGAAAGAATCATGGTGAGGCCGATCGCAAAGATACTGACGATGAACGGTGTTTTGGTATCCTGGTTGGCATAGAAGCCGCGCGAAGCGATATGGAAAACAGAGCGAGCAAAGATGGCGACGACGAGTGTAGCAAGAATCGAGACGATGATAGAGTTGTTGCCGTTGCTACCGATGTTGCTAATGAAGCTCACGACGTAACCACGAGCAAAGAATGCGATGATGGCAACTGGCAAAGAAATCCAAAGAATGGTACGCAGAGCTTTGCGGAAGGTATCATAATAACTTTGCTTGTCGCCTTGGCCGAGCTCTTCGGTGAGTTTCGGGAAGAAGGCGGTCGAAATTGCAACGCCGATTAAGTTGACTGGCATTTGGTGAAGCGAAGTAGCTTGGTTAAACGAACGAATAGCGCCGGCGCCCATGCGAGAAGCGAGGTTGGTGCTAACGATTGAGTTGACGTAGTCAATTCCCTGGTCGAGTGAGCGGGCTGGCAAGAGTTTCAGAATTGAACGGAAACCTTGGTTTTTCCAATAGATCTTGTGCTGGTAATCCATGCCGAGGCCGAACAGGCCGATTAAGCTGACGATGAGCTGCAAAATGGCGCCAAAGATCACGCCGATGGCAACGCCCATGATGCCACCATCGAAGAGTTGAATGCCGAAAATGTTAATTCCGTTAGTAAATACGGTGATACCGATAATGATACCGATATTATAAATAGCTGGCGCGAACGAGCAGAAGACGAAGCGCCCAACGGCTTGCTGCACAGATGTGATGACGGTAGCAATAGAAAATAGGAATGGGTTGATTGCGATTACGCGGGTCATGTTGATAGCAAGGACCATACCGGATTCGTCGAGGCCTGGGCTAACAACGTAACGAATGAGCGGATCAGCAAAAATCATAATCAGGACGCTGGCGACTAGCGTCACGAGCGCCATCAAGTTGAGCATGCTGGAAGTAAGTTCCCAAGCGGACTTTTTATTACCAGCGGCAAGGCGTTGGTTGAATACTGGAATAAACGAAACGGCGAGTGCGCCCGAAGTCAAAATGAAGAACATAAAGTCTGGAATGGTGAAGGCGGCGGTATAAGCATCGACGCCGGTTGGGTAAGTACCAAGATAATAAGAGTTTAACAAGCGGTCACGGAAAATCCCGAGTAAAGCCGAAATCAAAGTAGAGCTAGCCAAAATAATCGCGGCGGATTTTACGGAAAGCTTCATGTTTGCAAGCTGGACTACAGAGCGGAAACGGGGTTTTCTCATAAAACGATTATAGCATATTTTCGTTATGCTATAATTTAGACGTATGAAAAAAGTGCGCGAACTTACAGAAAAAGAATTTCAGACATTCGTAGCGTCTGCAAAGTCGAAAAGCTATATGCAAAGCGCACAAATGTACCAACGTTACTTGGGGGAAAATCGTGAAGAATATCTCTTGGGTTTAGTGGATGACGACGGAACAATCCTCGTGGCCGGTTTGGCACATAATATATATAGTCGTTTTGGCAAGAAAGTCTTTGCTTTTTCGCGCGGGCCAATTGTAAAAGAAAGCGAAAAAGACTTGACTAAGTTTTTGAATGAATGTAAAAAATTTCTCAAAGCGAAGCACGGGATGGCCTTGCAAGTCACACTTAATTCCCTTGCGAACGAGATGTCGTCAGATTTTGCGGCAAACATGAAGAAAAGTGGGTTTAAACGCCTAGGTGAATACGAGCAGGTTAAGTGGTTCTATGTGCTAGATTTTTCGAAAATCGAAGATTTGCCAAAAGTGAAACCTAGGGCGAAGCGTATGTCTGTCGATGATTTAAAAATTGATCCAGTAGCCGAGCAAAAGTTATTAGGACATTTCCGCACGAGCCATAGAAGGTATATTCGCTACGCCGAAGGCCGCTACAATATAAAGGTTCGAGAGTTAAAAGTTTCAGGGTACGATAAGTTACAAGATTTGCTAGAAGCGTCTGGCAGGGCTCATGGTTTTGCGCCGCGTAGTCAGAAATTCTTTGAGCAGATGTTGAAATATTTCGGCAAGGACGTAATGGCGATTGTCGCAGAAACGGCAGACAAGGTTCCGGTGGCAGCGGCATTCTTTATTCTTTATGGCGATGAAGTGATTTACCTTTCTGGTGGTTTTGATCGCGAATACAAAAAGATGGGTGTGCCACACTTGGTACAATGGACGATGATTAAATATGCCTACGCGAACGGCTATAGACAATATAATTTCTGGGGGACTAATCCAGATCCCGAAGACGGCGTATTCCAGTTTAAAGAAGGTTTTCACGGCGAGGTTCGAGAATTTACCGATGCTTTTATTGCCGGGCTTTCACCGATCGGTACGATATATACGAAAAAACTGCGTTACGCAAAACACCGCAGTTTGTAAAATTATTTCTCAACTAATTTAATTAATTTAGCGTGCAAGACGGCACGGTCGTTGGTGCCGATGCAGGTTGACAAAGTAAGGATGCGGTCTTTTTCCGTGATGTTAGTATTGAAGTCGAAAGCGCTACGATCTTTGACCATGTTGGCGAATTCTAAGAAATGAGTATCATTATTAAAAGTGGTTGTAATATAGTCGTTGGTTTTCGGAATGCGATAAACGCTAAAAACACGCCAGAGCGAACTGTTCTTTTCTGTTGTAATTTTTACAACATGATTATCTGGGTTACTTTGCCATTCTTCGGATAAGACATTTTGCAAAGAGCCAAACATTGAGCCGTCGACGCGGCCATGGGCATAGATGATTTGGTTACGGTCGGAAAGGGTTGCTGTGTTGCGGTAATCAAGGAATACCCAGCCAGCATCGGACCAGTGCCCGTCAAAAGTGTGGGTTAAGTAAAAGTCGTTATTGTTGGTTTGAACAAACGGATAGTTGATGTTGGTGCCAGGAACATAAATCCAGCCACGAGTGTTCTGGTTAGTTTCTTTGAGGTCATCCAAATCAGCATCAATAAGATTGAATGCGAGATAGCGGTAATCACTTGGCGAAAGCTCGATCGAATCATCGACCTTGTTAACGTTGGTATTTTCATCAATCGTAGTAATGGTGGTTTGGTCTTGCAGTTTGGCAATTGTTTCGTTGGTGATGTCGGATTCGGCCTGCCAGCGAATGATTTTATAAGCGCTAAAAAGAATTGCGAAGATTAGCAGTGCCGTAGTTCCAGCGTAAAAGAGGCTTTTAACGACGACTTTCGGGTCACTTTTGATATTGAAATCGTTGGTTTTCTTTTTGGTTTTTGTGAGACCGAGAAAGCCGCGCGGAGCTTGCCGCGCGACTTTTTTATCTGGCTTATACGATTTAACGTTTTGCAAGGTAGCGCCTATAAGCGAAGATGGCGGACGAAGCCACAAGAATCGCTACATAAACATAGATTGCGTCGAGGGTTTCTGGAGTGTCTGGAGATTTGCTATTCTTGCAGTTATCGGCTGACAAATTGACTGGGCCACCGAGAGTATAGATAGCTGAGAAAGAAGAGCTGCTGCTAGTCTTGATATCAGCGCTACCGCTCTTGGAGCAGAGTTTGGAGCCAAGTTTAATACCGGCAGTACCAGTTGCTTTGTGGTAAGCTGCGACGTCGCCGGTGGTGACGAGGTTGGCAGAATCATCAATGGTAAGAACTGGTTTTTGGGTAGTAGCATCGCCAACGATGGTAATTTTACCGATCTTTTTGTCGGCTTGTTTGCTGGTGGTTTTGATTGTGGCGTCTTGACCAGTAATGGTGATGTCGCCAGCGTAACCATCTAGGGTAATAGTTTTTGTACTGCTGTCGTATTTGACGGTACCGGCGGTGTTAGAAGTTTTCGAGGTAATATCCTCGGTGCCGGCTTTCACGGTAGCAAAGGCACTGGACGGCATAATTGCAAAAAGAGCTGCAACAATTGCGCCAATCCCTAGCTTAAGCTTAGAATTTGCTTTCATTTTATTTTTTCCTTTTAATATGACCTTATTATGTTTCTATTATAGTGCTAACGTTTTTCAAAGTCAATAAGTTTTTTTTAAAATAATAATGCTATAATAATATATATGAGTAAGAAAAAGAGTGAAGTTATTTTGCCGGCTAAAAAGCCTAAAGAAGAGGCCAAAAAGCCGAAAAAGTCTCTTAAAGAGACAATCAAACCTAAGAAAAAGATGAATTTATACTCAAATTTGAGTTACAAGAAGAAGGCTCGCAAAGAGGCAGCCGAGCGTAGGCGTGCCGAAGAGCTAGCCAAGTTACCAAAAGAACCGTGGAAACGTTTCTTTGCAAGGCTTTCGCCAAAACGCTTCTTTAAGTGGTGGTTTTCTTGGCGTGGTCAAAAAGCTATTTTGAAATTCTTTGCCGCCTGTATCTTACTCTTCATTATCTTCATCGGCGGTCTCTTCCTCTACTACAAGAAAGATTTGCAAGAAATTAAGCTCAACGAGATGCAGATTTCTGAGACGGTTAATACTTATCTCGATCGTAACGGCAAGGTACTCTGGAAGGATACCGGTAGTGAAGATTATCGTCTCGTGGTCGACGGTTCCGAGATTAGCGAATATATGCGTCAAGCAACCGTGGCAATCGAGGATAAAAACTTCTATAGCCACAGTGGTGTAGACTTTAAGGCCTTGGTGCGCGCTACGTTCTCTACCCTGTTCGGACATCAGGTCCAGGGTGGTTCTACTCTTACTCAACAGCTCATTAAACAAGTTTACTTCTCTGACGAAGCATCTAGCGCAGACCGTGGTGGTCTTGCCCGTAAAATTAAGGAGTTGATCCTGGCAATCGAGCTTGAGCGTATGTATTCCAAGGAAGAAATCTTGGTTATGTACCTCAACCAGTCGCCATACGGTGGTCGCCGTAACGGTGTGGAATCTGCTGCACAGACTTATTTCGGCAAATCGGCTTCTGATTTGACTTTGGCCGAAGCGGCTTTGCTCGCTGCGATTCCAAACAACCCAGGCGTCTATAATCCATACAATGAATACGGCAATGAAGCTTTGATCGAGCGTCAACACAAGACGTTGGATGACATGGTGGAGATGGGCTACATTACGGCTGAAGAGGCCGAAGAAGCTAAGGCTGTGCCAATCCTCGACACCATTAAGCCAGAATCCAGCCAATATTCCGACATGCTTGCTCCTCACTTTGTGCTCGAAGTCAAATCTCAGCTCGAAGAGAAGTATGGTATCTCGACGATGCGTGCTGGTGGTTGGACGATTACGACTACCCTCGATTATGACTTGCAAGAGATTGCCGAAGAGACGCTTGAAGATGCAAGGCAATGGCAATATCTGGCCGGTGGTGATAACTATGCTATGACCTCAGTTGATGTTGAAACCAGCCAGGTGCTTGCTATGATTGGTTCGGTCGACTTCGAAGAAGAAGGCTATGGTGAGTTGAACACGGCTACACAGCTTCTCGAACCAGGTTCTTCGATTAAGCCTTTGCTCGACTACACGCCGCTATTTATGGAACGCGAGGGCAAAAACTATGGCCCTGGTACGATCTTGAGAGATGAAAATATCGATTCACTCTATTGTAATGGTTACACTGGTGGCAGCTGTCGCTTGCGTAACGCGTCTGTGAGATTCTATGGCGATGTGCCAATTCGTCAATCGCTTGGTAGCTCGCTTAATATTCCGGCCGTTAAGGCTCTCTACATTAATGGTATCGACAATTCTCTAGACATCCTGCATCAACTTGGTGACGTTTCGTATTGTGCCTACGGTGAGAACTCAGGCCTTTCAAT
This sequence comes from Candidatus Saccharimonadota bacterium, assembly GCA_017556795.1. Classification (GTDB taxonomy): domain Bacteria; phylum Patescibacteriota; class Saccharimonadia; order Saccharimonadales; family Saccharimonadaceae; genus Nanosyncoccus. Next base: position 88,436 of record JAFYLZ010000004.1, read on the forward strand.
CGCAATCGGTTCGGGCTGTCGTGTGAGGATGGTTGAGCACGTTAACGCGTATGCTTCCCTCGCTCGTGGTGGCGCCTATAAAGATTTGGCTTACGTGCTAGAAGTTAAAAACTCTTCCGGTGACGTGATTGAGAAATGGGAAGATAAACCAGCCAAGCAGGTGGTTGACCCACAAGTTGCTTACATGATTTCGGATATCTTGAGTGATCCAACCGCTCGTCGCTTGATGGGCTGGACTGGTTACGAATTCGGTTTCGATATTCCTGGTGTTTGGACAGCTTGTAAGACTGGTACGACGACTACCGCAGTTAGCTCAACAGCAAAGGACTCTTGGCTCGTGAACTATTCTACAGCTATGGCAACCGCCGTCTGGCATGGTAACCACGATGGTTCTGGTATGTATAGCTCCGATTCTAAGGCTATTCGTGAATGGATGGGTAATTACACCCAAAGGGCTCACCAAGAGGTCTTGGCTGAAAATGGTAAATGGAGTGAAGGCGATGAGCCGGAACGTCCATCCGGTATCAAGACTGCTACCGTAAACGGCAAGAGCGATATTTGGCCAAGCTGGTACAACAACGAAAAGAGCTCTGGTAGCACCAAAGAAACTTTGACTTTCAACCGCTACAACAAATTGCTCGCAACCGAATGTACTCGTGACGATTTCAAAATCGAGATTGGTGCCACTAAGTCTATCGATGAAGCCACCAAGAAAGAAACTTGGGTACTTGATGACGATTCTTATGATCGTGAAACCAACGATACGTGTGACTATGTACCACCAACGGTAACGCTAAGTCACGACGATACGCATTTGATTGCAAACGTTAGCCGTGGCAGTAACCAGATTTCTGGTTATACCCTATACATTAACGGCCAAGAATACGGCAGCGTGTCAGTCGACAACGCAAGCGGTGTGGTTTCTGGATATACCTTGAATGGTACTGAAACTTCTGCCAGCTTGACGGTTTCCGATACTGCTGGCTACTACGCAACAGCTGAGACTACTTTGACGCCGAAGAATTCTTCTTCTGATAAGCAGCCTGGCGACGGCGAATAAAGTTCTTAGGTTGAGCAATTTTGGCGAAGACCATCTTGCCGGCTGAGGTTTCGTGAATCTTCACGAACTCAACGGTAAGAGTCTCGCCAATTTTGTTGGCGGCTTTATCAACGACGACCATGGTGCCGTCGCTCAAATGACCGATTCCCTGACCCGGATTGGAGCCTTTGCTTAGAATCTTAACGGTGAGTTTTTCGCCCGGTAAAAACTCGTTGCGAATAGCGAGAGCCAAATCGTTGACATTGAGGGTTTCGATTTTTTCGGCGGCAGCACGCTTGATGAGGTTGTAGTCGAGAGTTAGAACGACGCCGCGGTTAGCCTTGGCAAATTTGAGCAGTTCTTCATCGACTTTTTTATTCCCTTCGCCATCGTCGACGATTTCGGTATTGAAGTAGACGACGCGCTCTAGCTCGCTGGCGACTTCGAGGCCAGCACGAGCACGGGTGCGTTTTTCGGAGTCTTTGTTGTCGGCGAGTAGTTGCAATTCTTTGAGTACGCTTTTCAAAATGATGAGGTCCTCGCGGATAAAGCCAGTTTTGGCGATATTCAAAATGCGTCCATCGATCAGCGCAGAAGTATCGACGTAGATTTTTTGTTTATTGTTGGTAATAATTGGGCGGTGATTTTTGATTAGGAGCACGGTAGTCTCCAAAAAAATCAAAATTGTAATAATTAAAATAAATAATTCCATGGCTATATGATAGCACAAAAGTCTAGGAAACAAGATCTTCGCCGAATTCGACGGCGTGAGCATGGTTCTCGGCGAGCTTGGCTTGGTACTCGCGAACGAGGTCTAAGTGGCCAGTGAGAGCGGCAATATCAATGGCGAGATCATAACGGGAGGCGCCATTTCTTCTCAACATTTCGAATGGTGTAGTGGTAGAACCTTCTTCGAGGAAGCCATGGACGCGTACGCGGCCACGATGAGTGTATTTCTCGAAGATGTTGGTGAGAGTTTCTGGATAGCCGTGGAAGTTAGCAATGATTGGCTTGTCGGTGGTAAAGAAGTTGGCAAATTCGACTTTAGTAAGTTTATCTTCGGTGGTACCGATGGCGCGATATGACAAGGCATTGACGTTGACGAAGCGGATTTTGACTTCTGGAATATCGTGCTTCAAAATCTCGATGGCCTCGATTACTTCTTTGGACATTAAGTCGCCGACGCCAACCATGACAAAGTCTGGATCGGTTGGGTTGTATTCGTCGAAAATGAGAACGCCGTGATTTTGGCTTTGCGACTGGCTCATAGCGCGGCTTAAGTAGCGTGGCTCGTCGTGCTTATTAAATGTTGTAAGATTTACAACATTTTCAGAGTGCATCATGAAGTTAAAGACGTCTTCGGCGGCGACATCGTCGATTGGGAAGAGACAGTTAACGAGGTTAGATGGGATAGAAAGCAGGGTCGAGATGAGGGCTGGTGATTGATGCGTAAAACCATTGTGGTCTTGGCGCCAGCAGGTGGAAGTTGAAAGCAAGTTGACGGCTGGCAGTGGTTTTCGCCAAGAAGTTTCTTTGCATTGTTTAATGAATTTGATTTGCTGAATGATTTGTGAGGCTGCGACCGTGAAGAACGCTTCGTAGCTGCCCATCATGGCTGGCTCGTCGTTCATGAGGTGGCCGGTCATAATTGAGAACAAGACGTTTTCTGAAAGCATTTCGATAATGCGGCCGTTTTTGCTTTCCGGCAAATCCCATTCTTCTTTTGGCAAGCCCCAAGCGCGTTTTTCGATTTCAAAAACCTGCTCAAAACGGTTCGAAGTGGTTTCGTCTGGCGAGAAGAAATAGAAGCGTGGATTCTTAGCAAGTTCAAACGAGAGCAACTCGCCGACTTTGTAGGCTGGCGAATAGAGTCCGGTTGGACGGGTTTGGTTGGCATGCGACAAGAAGTCGGAAATCACATTACTCATAGCTAACCTCCTCTAGTCCGTTTTTCATAATTTGATCAAACTGGTACGAAACAAGCCAATCTTCGAGGGTTTGGAGCTCGCCTTTGTCTTCTTTGACTTTTTTGAGCGGAATTTGGTGTGACATTTGATAGCGATTTGGACCGGTGGCACCCTTTTCGGTTTTCAAAATAAAGAATGGGTTCTTGTCGGCGTTTTCTAGAGCGATTTGGAAGTTTTCTGGTTCGTCGCCATCAATCAGAACCGGCTCGTAGCCAAAGCCGCGGATTAATTCGTTTAATTCCCTCTCGGATTTTCGAGCGTAAATGGACGGAGCAGAAATTTTGTAGCCGTTGAGATGAAGAATCGGCAAGACTTTGCCATTGCGGCTGCCAGTGAGAAGACTTCTTAAATTCAGTGAAGCTAGCGCGGTAGCGGTTTCGAGCTCGCCGTCACCGATTAGTACAGCGATGGTTTTTTCGGGATGGCCAAGCGCGACGCCGTAGGCGTTGGCTAGTGCGTAACCAAGCTCGCCGCCTTCGGTAATGGTGCCAGGCGTGAATGGGCTAGCGTGGGACGGAAAACCATCTGGCCAGGAGAAATGACGGCAAATGTAGGCGATGCCGGCTTCATCCAAAGTGGCTTGAGAATCGACTTCGAGAAGTTTTTTATCAAGAAAAATATTGGCTTGCAAAGCTGGGAAACCGTGGCCTGGGCCAAGTACAAAAGAAAAGTTTGGATCGCCAGCATAGAAGGCCTTTAGGTTGGCGTAGGCGACATTGATGCCGTGGCAGGTGCCCCAGTGGCCAAGGAGACGCGGTTTAATATCGGTGGTTTTGAGTGGGCGCGTCAGCAAAAAATTATCTTTTAAGAATAATTGCGCAACAGAAAGATAATCACAGGCGCGGATGCGTGCCTTGATTTTCTCAATTGCTTCAATACTAGAGTTGCCCAACCCGCTCATGTTTATAATTATATCATATTTTCTTTTTAAGAGATTTGCCTTCAATAAAATCATTGATGCGGGCAATTTCATCGCGCAAGGCAGCAGCCTTTTCGAATTCGAGGTTGGCGGCAGCGAGTTTCATCTTGGTAGTAAGATCTTTGACGAGGCTTGGTAGTTCGTCTTTTGGAATCTTGCGAATGTCGAGTTTGTCTTCTTTGAGTTTTTCCGGAATGATGGCGCGGAGGCCTTGGCTGATTTCCTTCTCGACCGAATGTGGCGTGATATGATTTTTCTCGTTGTATTCGTGCTGAATTTCGCGGCGACGGTTGGTTTCGGTGATGGCTTTTTCCATTGATTCGGTGATAGTGTCGGCATACATAATAACTTTGCCTTCAACGTGACGGGCGGCACGGCCAATGGTTTGGACGAGGGCGGATTCGGAACGGAGAAAACCTTCTTTGTCGGCATCAAGAATGGCGACGAGCGAGACTTCTGGCAGGTCTAGGCCTTCACGAAGCAGATTGATACCAACTAGCACGTCGTAGACGCCAGAGCGCAGGTCGCGTAGGATGTCGCCGCGTTCCAAAGTGTCGATATCGGAATGGATGTAGGCGGTTTTGATGCCGCGTTCTTTGAGGTGGTCGGTGAGATCTTCGGCCATGCGCTTGGTGAGCGTAGTAATGAGCGTGCGCTGGCCCTTCTTGATGCGGTCTTCAATTTCGAGCATAATGTCATCGATCTGGCCGTTAGAGCTTCTAATTTCGATTTCTGGATCAAGCAAACCGGTCGGGCGAATCACTTGTTCGGCTGGCTTTGGTGAGTGTTCGATTTCGTATTCGCCTGGTGTGGCGGAAACGTAAATAGCTTGGTTTATTTTTTGATTAAACTCGGCATAAGTCAGTGGACGGTTGTCTAGTGCGGATGGCAAACGAAAACCATATTCAACGAGGGTTTCTTTGCGGGCGTGGTCGCCGTTATACATGCCACGAACTTGCGGCAAGGTCATGTGCGATTCGTCGACGATGAGCAGAAAATCTTCTGGGAAGAAATCGAGCAAAGTGGCTGGTGGTTGGCCTGGTTGGCGGCCTTCGAGGTGGCGAGAATAGTTCTCGATTCCCTTTACAAAACCGGTGCTTTCAAGCATTTCGAGATCGTATTTGGTGCGTTGCGAAAGGCGCTGAGCTTCGAGGTATTTTTCGTGTTTTTCAAAATAAGCGAGGCGCTCGTGAAATTCTGCTTCGATGGATTTGAGTGCGCTTTGAAGCTGGTCTTCTGGCGTAGCGTAGTGGGTGTTTGGGAAAATGTGGATGTGGTCTGGTTTTTCGCGGACAGCAAAAGTGAGCGGGTCGACGGTTTTAACATCCTCCAATGTATCGAAACCAAATTCAAAACGATAGGCAAATTCACCATTGGCTGGGAAAAGATCTATGGTGTCGCCAATTACGCGGAAGTTGCCGCGCTCAAACGCTAGGTCGTTTCGGTGATATTGAATTTTGACGAGGCGACGGATGAAGTCGGCCTGGTTGATTGGTTTCTTGTCGGCGTCAGCCCAGCCATGCTCGTTTTTCCAGAGCGGCATGGACATTTCTAAGTAGTGCTGCGGTGCACCAATGCCATAAATACAAGACACAGAAGCCACTACGATGACGTCGCGGCGTGTGAGCAAGGCTTCGGTGGCGGCGTGGCGAAGACGATCTATTTCGTCGTTGATGGCGGAATCTTTTTCGATGTAAGTATCGGTAGAAGCGATGTAAGCTTCTGGCTGATAGTAGTCGAAATAGCTAACAAAATAGTGCACTTCGTTTTCCGGGAAAAATTCGCGGAACTCAGAATAAAGCTGAGCGGCGAGGGTTTTGTTGTGAGCAAGAATGAGCGTTGGGCGCTGAGTGTTTTGGATGATGTTTGCCATTGTGAAGGTCTTGCCAGAACCGGTCACGCCGAGCAAAGTCTGTTCACGCACACCAGAATTTAAGCCATCGGTAAGCTGTTTGATGGCTTGCGGCTGATCGCCGGTTGGTTTGTATGGTGCGTGGAGCTTAAACATATACCACCCTGTAGGCTTCTATTCTTCTTTTTGCTTCATAGTTGGGAATGGTACGGCTTCGCGACCTGGTACGCCTTCGAGTAGCCAGAAGTTGCGTTCCGAGTTGCCCCAACCACAGGCTGGCGGCATGCCGTATTCGAGCATTTCGACAAAATCTTGGTCAAGCATTTGGGCTTCGTCATCGCCAGCATCACGAGCGGCTTGTTGTTCTTTGAAACGAACCAATTGATCGAGTGGATCGTTTAACTCGGAGTAGCCGTTCCCCATTTCGGTGCCAGCAATGATTGGATGGAAGCGCTCGGTAACTAGTGGGTTATCCGGCACGGTCTTAGCGAGTGGGCTAAGGCTGAGGGGCTCTTCGATTAGCCAGTATGGGCCAGCAGAAGTTTTGCGAATGAGTTTCCAAACGTTATCGATAAGGTGGTTGGTCGTGGTCTCAGGAGTGACCTCAACGCCATTTTCTTTCAAGATATTAATAAGTTGTTCGCGGTCTGGATTGAAGACGTCAACGCCGAATTTTTCCTTCAAAAGGTCAGAATATTTGACGCGTGGCCATTCGCCCTCGAGGTCAATATCGAAATCGCCTACATGGAATTTGAGGGTGCCCCAAGTTTCTTTGGCGACATATTTAATCATCTCTTCGTAGAATTTTATGCCGTCTTCGTAGTTTTCGTAGGCAGCATAGGATTCAAATGCAATGTGCTCTGGCAAATGTTCGTCATCGACGCCTTCATTGCGGAAGCGTGGGCCAATATCATAGACTTTTTCAAAACCACCGCCAAGCAAGCGTTTCAAAGGCAATTCGTGAGAAATGCGGAGATACAAATCTTCGTCGTAGGCATTGATGTGGGTAGTGAATGGTGTAGCGTCGGCACCACCAGTGGTGTGTTCAAGAACTGGAACGTTAATTTCGATAAAGCCGTGGTCATTCATGAAGTCGCGGGTAGCCTGCCAGAATTTGGAGCGGCGAACCAAGCGTTCGCGGACTTCTGGATTGACGTTCATGTCAACATAGCGGCGACGATAGCGCTCTTCCTTGTTGGTAAATTGTTCTGGCAAAGGACGAAGCGATTTGGTGAGCAAACGAACGAAGTTTGAAAAGACGGAGATTTCGCCGGTTTGAGATTTGCCAACTAGGCCAGTGGCCTCAATAAAATCACCAGTGTCGAGTAAGCGAATATCGCGAGCACCAAAGAGGCCTGGTTGTTCGGCGTCTTCGGCTTTCATAAAGATTTGGATATCACCAGAATAATCAACGAGCTTCAAGAAGACTAGCTTACCGAACGAACGGATGGCTTTAATGCGACCGGCGACGGTGACGGTTTGGCCGTCTTTTTCATCAAAATGATTGATGACGTCGGCAATTTTGGTATTGCGAAAAGATTTAGCCGGATACGGATCGATGCCGCGGGCTTTAATTTCCTCAAGTTTTTTGAGGCGTTCGTTGCGATAATCTTCTAGTAACATAATCATATTTTAGCATATTTTAATCAGTTCCACAAATTGCCCGATTTGGCTTTTGTGACGCCAAAAAAAAGACCCCCGAGGGGGACTTTTTTATTTAATTTCGATAATCTTGACGGTTTTGCCGTTGAAATCGAAGCTTTCGCCGGCTTTCCTGCCCATCAATTTTTTGCCAATTGGCGATTCGTTAGAAATTTTGCCTTCGAGTGGGTTGGCTTCGGTTGGGCCAACGAGCGTGTAGGTAACTTTTTTGCCGCCAAAGTCGATATCGAGAGTGGCGCCAAGGTTGGCTTGAGTGCGAGAACCGCCACGAATGATTTTGGCGTTTTTCAAGATGTCTTGAATCTCGAGGATGCGACCTTCGGCAACTTTTTGCTCGTTTCTAGCAGAGCTGTATTCTTCGTTTTCGGAGAGATCGCCAAAAGCGCGGGCGGTAGCAATACGCTCCGTAATGGCTGGACGGTTAGCAATAAGTTCGGCTAATTCTTTTTCTAATTCTTTCTTACCATCGGCGGTAAGACTGATACTTTTCTTGATCATATCAGGGTTACTCCACGTTTAACAACAGTTCTAAGTTTATGAAATTGTAGGTTAGATGTCAAGGGCTTTATGCGAGCATGCCTTTGAATTCATCGAGAGAAACTAATTTGCTCTCGCCGGTTTTGCGTTCGGTAATTTCGACAGCGTTTTCGGCCAAAGTCTTGTCGGAAATGACGACGCGATATGGGATGCCCATGAGTTCGGCGTCGGTGAACTTTTCGCCTGGGCGAAGGTCGCGGTCATCGAGCATAATTTGCTCTTCGTGGCCATTGTAGAGCTCTTCTGCGAGCTTACTACCGGCTTCGCCGATTGGTGCGAGATAATACTTGAATGGTGCGATGTTCTCTGGCCAGACTAAGCCTTTGTCGTCGCAGAACTTCTCGGCGATGACGCCCATTACGCGGGAGACGCCGATGCCGTAGCAGCCCATGTAGACGCTTTGGACTTCGTTTTGCTCGTTGGAAATCTTGAGGCCAAGTGGCTCAGAATATTTGAATTTGAGTTTGAAAATGTTACCAACCTCGGCGGCACGAGTGCTTTCGAGTTCGTCGCGTTTGACGTTCAAATCCTCTAACACGTCGTCGAGCAAAACCTCTTCGTTTAGGACGACGGATTTATCCTTATTGTAGTAAATCGTGTCTTCGCCAACTGGGATAATGGTCTGATATTCGTGAGAATATTTCGAGAAAACACCGCCTGAGGCGAAGGTTTCAAAAGTATCTTCGCCGAGACCGAGGCGTTCGTAAATCTTGGCGTAGGCGCCCTCAGCTTCGTGATAGAAGCGGTCGAGGTCTTCTTCGGAGGTATGGAAACTATAGAGATCTTTCATCAAAAATTCACGAGTGCGAAGGATGCCAGATTTGGCACGAAGTTCGTTCCTAAACTTGGTCTGGAACTGATAGACGGCGAGCGGCAAATCCTTGTAGCTCTTGACGTAAGTTTTGAGCATGTTGGTGATTGGCTCTTCATGAGTCGGTGCGAGACCGAGTTCGCCACCAGCTGAAAGCTCGGTCTTGAACCAGATGTCGACCTTGGTGTCGTCCCAGCGGTCGGTTTTCTTCCAGAGTTCAGGATTCTGGAGAGAAGACATCAAAACTTCTTGGCCACCGATTTTGTTGAGCTCTTCCCTGATGATGCCTTTGATGTTTTCGATTACGCGAAGGCCGAGCGGCAAGTAATCGTAAATGCCAGCCATTTCCTTGTAAACGTAGCCGGCGCGAATTAGATAACCGGCACTCCTTGCGGTTTCGTCTTTTGGCGCGTTACGCAAGGTTTTGATAAAAGATTTAGATAGTCTCATAATAGATATATTATATCACTAAGAGAGCATACTTGGGAAGAAGATGAGGATGGCGAGGGCGATGGCGTTTTTGATCATGTGCATGAGGATGCCGGCATAAATAGTGCCCGTGACTTCGCGCAGGCCGCACAGGATGATGGACATAGCAAAAACATTGACGCCAACGTTCCATTGGCCGTGGACGATGCCAAATAGCAAAGAAACGAGGAAAATCGCGATTGGCATGGCGACTTTGGCGCGGAGCTTGCCATAAAGCCAGCCACGGAAGACGAGTTCCTCGACAATTGGTGCGATGACAACTAGTCTGACGAAGGCCAGTGCGCGGTCCCAGCCAGTATTGATAAGGCTGATGCCGACGTCTTGGTTTTCGACGGCGTTGAACCATGGGAAGTAGCTAAAAATGCTAATCAGGCCGAGGGCGAGCAGCGTGGCGGCGATATAGCCGATTGGCGCGAGTCCGATATCGGTCCAGGTCGGTAAACCACTAAGACCAAGCTCGTCACGGTTGGTTTTGAATTTCTCATTGATGAGGCGCGGCGCTGGAACAATTAAAACGACGGCTAGGACGTAAGAAATCAGAGTGTAGACAAAAAGCCCGATGGACGAGCCAAGCCACTCTTTGCCGAAGGCCCAAAGTAGCGGATAGGCGACGATGTATTGCGAAAGATAAAATGCGGCAAAAGCCCAGGCTAAAAGCAGCGCACAAATCCCCACGATAGGAAGGATCTTTTTCTTGCCACCCTTCTCCATCAGAAGAACCTCGTAATATCAAGAATTGTGACGAGGGCGATTAGGATTAAGAGGAAGAGGAAGGCGCGTGAGACGATCTTTTCTTCTTTTTCTTTGCTGAGTTCTTTTTTCCTGAGTTTATAGAATAGGATGAGGAGCCAGCGGCCACCGTCGAGGGCCGGAATCGGTAGGATGTTCATGCAGGCGAGCGAAATAGAGATGAGCGCGGCGAGGAAGGCAAGGTTGGTTGGGCCGGCTGAGGTGAAGGCTGGGAAGATTACGCCGATGATGCCGACTGGGCCAGAAACTGAATCGCTGGCGGTGTTTAAGGCGGCGCGACCTTCTTCGCGGGTAGCATCGTTTGGATTAAATTGTTTAGCAACGCCGGAAATCACATTCCAAACTAGGTCGCCGAGGCCTTTGATAGTTTCGCCAGTGATTTGGACGGTAAGCCCGGCGCCCACGAATGGTGCGGACCAGGTGTAACGGCGAAGGGATTGACCGGCAGAGCTCATCGTGACGCCAAGTAAATATTCTGCGTCGGCTGGGTTGAGCTTGATGGAAATGATCTTTTCAACCGTTTCCGTGGCGGATGGGCAGTCGCATTCGGTTTCGGCTGGACAATCGCATTGAGCCTGGACTTCTTCGTCGCGCTCAATGGTGTAAATGACGGTTTCATCAGCGTGTTCGGAGTTGAACTTAGTGATTTCGGTGGCGTTTGTGACTTCTTGTCCGCCAACCGCAATGATGTGGTCGCCAGATTGCAAGCCGGCGGCTTTGGCTGGAGATTCGTCGAATACTTCTACGATTGAAACGGCGGTTTTACCAGAGACTTGCTCGTCATTTTGCATGGTGAATTGGTTTTCGAGGAAGGTTGGCATGCCGGTCCAGGCGAGAATGGTAAGAATAATGAAAGCGAGTAGCCAGTTCATGGCGACGCCAGCGAAGAGGATTTTGGTCTTGGCTGAGAATTTAGCGTGGCCAAAGGTGCCTTTTCTTTTGTCGTTGGCTGATTCCCCGTCCATCTGGCAGAAGCCGCCAATTGGCAAGAAATTTAGGCTAAAAATCAGGCCTTTTTGCGGTTTGCCCCATTCGGCGCGTGGCAAACGGTGCCATTTTTTGGTTTCTGGATCTTTGACCCAGGCAATGCCGCGTGGTGGAAAACCGATGCCGAATTCTAGCACCCTAACGCCGTTACGACGGGCAGCCAAAAAGTGGCCAAACTCGTGTGCAGTGACGAGCAGCATTAAAACTAGTAAGCCAACAATAACTCCCACAAAAATATCCATAAGCCAATTATACCATTATTTGCCGAAGCGGCGGTTGCGGTTTTTGTATTCGTCTAGAATGTCTTTGATGTCCGACTTTTCGATGTCTGGGAAATATTTTTTCAAGAAAAGGAATTCGGAATAAGCGGCGCGCCAGAGCAAGAAGCCAGAAATGCGCTCTTCGCCACTAGTTCTAATGATCATGTCGCAGGCTGGGACTTCTGGGTGGTAGAGATGTTTTTCGATGTTTTCAGGAGTAAACTCTTCGCCGTCTTCAGCGACAGCCTTGGCGGCGTCGGCGATTTCTTGTTTGCCGCCGTAGTTGAAACAGATGCAAACGGTCATGCCGGTGCAGTCTTTGGTTTCCTCTTCGCATTTTCGAAGCGCTTTTAAGAGGCTTTCCGGAACATGATCCTCGGAGCCCATGATAACGCAGCGCAAGTTGTTCTTGGCGAGTTTCTTGGTGATGCTGGAGATTTTCTTCTGCGCCAGCTTCATCAAGTAATCGACTTCGTCTTTGGTGCGGTTCCAGTTTTCGGTGCTAAAAAGATAGAAGCTAGCAAAAGCCACTTCGCCGGTGCCGGCAAGCTCTTCGATCACCATTTCAACCTTATCAAAGCCTTTTTGGTGGCCGGCTAAGGTTGGCAAATTTTTCTCGCGTGCCCAACGGCGGTTGCCATCAACAATAAAACCTAAATGTAGTCCAGTCATAAATTAGATCTTCATGATTTCTTCGGATTTGGCCTTGAATTCGGCGTCGACTTTGTCGGTGAACTCTTTGGTGAGGTCATCGATTTCTTTTTCGGCGCGTTTTTTGACGTCTTCGGAGAGGTCCGTAGCGGCTTTGACGGCTTTGCGGGCATCTTCACGAATGTTGCGGAGAGCAACTTTGGCGTTTTCGACCTTTTCGGAAGCGTTTTTAACGATTTCTTTGCGGCGTTCCTCGGTGAGTGGTGGAATTGGCACGCGGACGATGCGGCCATCATCAGCTGGGTTCAAACCGAGGGTCTGATCGATGCGAATAGCGTTGGAAATAGCTTGCAAGTTGGTTGGGTCAAACGGGGTGATGACGAGCATGGTGGCGTCGGCAGCGGTGACGTTGGCAACTTGGTTTAATGGCATCATTTGGCCATAGGCTTCAACTTTGATGCTCGAAAGCATATCTGGGTGAGCGCGGCCGGTGCGGACTTTTTTCATCTCCTCTTTGAAACGCTCAATCACGGCGCTCATTTTGTTTCTATCTTCATTGGTGTCGAACATAAATAACTCCTTTTTTATATTATAACATTGAATCGTTTGGAATAAAAATATATGCCTCGTTCGCGCGGAGATTAATTTTTTGCCCCAGAGATTCTAATGTCGAAAGACAGAAAAATGGGTACGCTAGTTTGCGTACCCTTGAGAGTCTAATCGAAGAATTCGCTCTTGTTCCAGTCTCCGATAGTGTCCCCTTGGATTGTCTTGTGGCGATTTGGCTCTTCCGGTTTTTCGCCTGTCTGGGCCGATATCGCGGATATAGCCTCGCTCTTCAGTTGTTCGTCGTAAATACTGTTGATAAGATCATTTACCATGGTCGACTCTCGTTTGGCGAGTTCCATTAATGGGACTGTAACAAGATTAGGTTTTTCTTGCAACTTTCCGTAATTGAAGACTATGACGAGAAGCTCATCGTCGAATTCGGAGACAAACTCCGCCGCTGTTAAATTTGCATGTATGCTCATGGGTACACCTCCGCGTAGGCCCGCCGGCATGGATTTATGGGCGTAAAAATCGACACACCATATGCTATAATTATAACACTCTTTACGCTAAATGTCAAAAAATAGTAATCCGTTAGAACAAAAAATCACCCCTGTTTTTGGGGTGATTCTTTGCTTTTTGATTACTCGGTTACACCAAGCTCGATACGCTTGAATTGGCGGATGGTAATGTTTTCACCAGTTTTAGCGATAGCTTCTTTGATGAATTGTTCGACAGTTTTGGTGTCGTCCAAGATGAATGGTTGGTTCATGAGGACCTTGTCGGCGAAAGCTTTTTTAGCTTGGCCAGCGAGGATTTGTTCCTTCATGTTTTCTGGGCCCTTGAAGTTCTCTTCAAGTTCTTTCATCTTAGCAGCTTTGACGTCTTCTGGAATGTCTTCTTCGGAGACGTAAAGTGGGTTCATGGAAGCAATTTGCATGGCGATTTGGTGAGCCAAAGTCTTGAATTCGTCGGTTTTGGCGACGAAAGAAGTCTCACAGTTGACTTCAACGATGGCGCCGAGGCGGCCGTCGTGGATGTAAGAATCGATCAAGCCTTCGCGAGTTTCGCGATCGCCGCGTTTTTCAGCCTTGGTAAGGCCTTTTTTGCGCATGGCGTCAAGGGCTTTGTCGAAATCACCGTCAGCTTCGACGAGAGCTTTTTTAGCATCGGTCAAACCAACACCAGAGAGCTCTTTAAGTTTTTTGATTTGTTCAATGGAAATTTCTGCCATTTTGCCTCCTAATTATTTTTTACCTTCTTTGATAGCTTCGACGAAGTAATCAAGAATGAGTTTAGTAGCCTTGATAGCGTCATCGTTGGCTGGAATCACGTAATCAATCGTGGTTGGGTCAACGTTGGTATCGGTGATAGCGAAGACTGGGATGTGAAGGACGTTAGCTTCTTTCACAGCGTTTTTGTCTTCGATGGCGTCGACGACAATGATAGCAGCTGGCTGCTCGGTCATATCTTTGATGCCACCATAGCGTTCGTTGAGGAGGTCAATTTCCTCTTGGAAGCGTTGAACTTCGAGCTTGGAATAGCGGTTCTCGAGTTCGCCAGAAGCCATGCGGCGTTCCAAATCTTTGACTTTTTTGATTTGGCGGTTGACGGTATCAACATTGGTAAGAGTACCGCCGACCCAACGGACGGTGACGTATGGCATATCGACAGATTCGGCGGCTTCTTTGACGATGTCTTTCATCTGTTTCTTGGTGCCAACGAAGAGGATCTTCTTGCCATTTTTGACGATCTCAGTAACCTTTGGCAAAGCTGCTTCGAGGCCTTCGACGGTCTTTTCAAGGTTAATAATGTGGGCATCTTGGCGCTTACTATGGATGTAAGGAGCCATCTTTGGATGCCAGCGACTGGTCTTGTGACCAAAATGTGCACCGCTTTCAAGCAATGCCTTCATATCGACACTCACTGTCATATATGATTTCCTTTCTCTTTGCTCTTGGGGCTGTGCCTAGTTTGCCAGGAAATCTCCCAAAAGCTGTTTCATTTATTTGATAACTCTGTAATTATACTATACCTCCCTAGAAAAAGCAAGCCCTATCTGTTCCGCCCCTGTTAGGGGCTTGACAGTTATGTTTATTTGGTGTATAATATAGGTATAAAACAAAAATACTGCCTAGGGGGCGGAAAGGATGGTAATACCATGGCAGAGAACATTTTTAACAAGAACCTTGAAGAAGAAAAAGAGCTGAAGGCTCAAGCGAGCCATATGGCTCAGGAAAAAAAGAGATTTGATGAGAATGGCTATGAATTTAGCTTAGAACAAATGTCTAAATACGGTGCCATCATTGAATAGTAACTATTTTTCCCTAATGGGAGTGACGAAAGTCGCTCCCCATTTTTTTCTTTACATTTTCTTTGCTCTCTGGTATAATTAGCTGAATTATGAGTAAAAAAGATTTACATCCTAAAGAATACCGTGATGTCGTCTTCTCTGATGAAGCTGCAAATTTTTCATTCTTGACTAAATCTACAGCTAAAAGCGAAGAGACTATCAAATGGACTGATGGTAAGGAATATCCACTAGTCAAGGTGCAGATTTCTTCTGCTTCTCACCCATTCTTCACTGGTGAAGAGAAGATTATCGATACCGAAGGTCGCGTGGATCGCTTCAAGGCTCGTATTGCTAAATCTCAAGCTATGAAAAATGCGCTCGAGAACAAAGCCAAGAAAGCTGCCAAATCAGCCGAGAAAAAGGCTAAAGCCGACAATAAATAATTAATAGCCCCATCAAAGGGGCTATTTTTTTAGCACAAAAAATAGCAAATGGGCGCCCTCGCAGTTATGGGCGCGTCCATTTGCTATTAGGGTCTTAACGACGAGAGCGTTTGATGATTAGCACGATTAGTGCGATGACGGCAAAGCCGGCAGCGACAAGCGAAACGACTAGGTAATCAGTCTTTGAGACGTTAAGATGTTCGGAGAAAGAGCCGGTATCTGGGACGATTGGGGCTTTTTCCTGCTCGTAGGCGTAGTTGATGACTTTTGGTTCGCCAAGGGCGTTACCATCTTCGTCGTAGCTAGTGATGATGATTTTGTAATCACCATCAGCAACATCGTTGTCTTCGAATGGAAGGGTGACGTCATCATCGGTATCATCGGCTGGGACTTCGATGTCATCGATAACTTTTTCGCCGGTTTCTGGGTCAACGACGGAAATGACGACTTTTTTAACGTTTGGATCCGTGTCGATGTCGATTTTTGGATCACCGTTGTCTGCTGGATCGACAGCTTCGGCAGTGGCTGGGACAAGGTTGAATGTGACGGACTTGAGATCTTCGTTGCCATCGGCAGTAGCTCTAATAGTGATAGTGACTGGACCATAATAGTTAGGTTCAGGAATGGTTATTTTGCGGGTGAGCGTACCGCTTTCGGTTGTTGGTTCGAAGATTCCACCTGCACCATGTTCGCCACAGGCAACACTGTACACGAATTCTTCGGTTTCGGCATAATCAAGTCCAAGATCAATACCATTATCATTAATCAACTCTGCGCCATCGGCTGGTTCGGTGATTTCGACAGCTGGCTGCTTAGGGTTGGTGACATTTACCGTGATAGTTGTTGTGCCGCCCTCGGCATTAGCGGCGGGCGTAAAGTAGGCGGCAACCGTCAATGCGGCCACGATAATCAAACCTAAAATGCCCCAGAGTTTCTTGTTTTTCATACCTTGTCTTCGTTTATTTTATATTTTTTATTTTATATCTTATTTTCTTAATAATCAATATATATGTTTATGCTTAAATTGTCAACCCCTTAAATATCGCGGCGTTTTTTGATGGTAAAGACGATTTTGATAATAATTAGGGCGAGAACGAGCGCGACGATGGCCATAAACCAGATTGGAACGACAAACACGGTCTGTTCTACGATCGAAGTTTGGCCTAGATATTCGATGGTTTGGGTGACTTTAAAGATACCGATAGCTGGTACGTCGATCGAGTTAGCGTCGTAGCGTTTGGTGTCTGGCATGATGATATGAGTGAGTGGCTCGTCGGCGTTCGAGAAGATAGTTTCGCCGGTAAAGAAGGATTTAACTTCGAAAGTGTAGGTGGCTTTATTGTGCAAATCACCGGTGTTTTCGACTAATGATTCAACAATGACTGGGCCGCTAGTGTAGAATTGCGGGATTGAGTTTTTGGTGACTTCGCCGGAATCTTTGGCATTACCGGTGATGGTGGCGTAGACAATAGAGGCTACGCCGCTGGTAATAGTGAAGTTGGCGGTGCCGCCTTCGGAAATCGTATCAACCGAGGCCACAATGGCGAATTGTTGGCTGCCGGCGAGGGCTTTTTCTGGGACGACGATGGTGTAGTCGACGACTTCGTCACTGTTTGATTCGAGAGAGCCGGAATCTTTGCTGAGGACAACCCAGTCGGCGATGTTATTATATTTGGTCTTTTCTTCGTAGTTTAGGTCGTAGTTTTCGCTGGAGACACTGAGTGGTTTAGCGGCGATTTGATAAGAGAAAGCCTCTTTGCCAATGTTGGCAACGGTGATTTTTCCCTGGTAGGTCTGGCCCTGAGCTAGTTTAATCTCTGAGCTGACCGGAGAAATGGAAATCTCGACATCGTTCTGCTCGGTTGCGGAAGCGTTATTTTTGATAAAACCCGTAGCAAAACAGGCAATAAGGATAGCAATTAAAACTCTTTTCTTCATAAAATAATTCTAGCATAAAAAATATACCCCTGCGGGTATATTTTTTGGTTGCAATTTTATTCTGTTGCGGCAGCGGTGAGGGTAATAGTACCAGTGTAGGTACCATTTGGCGTGGTAGATTCGGTACCAACGGTCACATCAAAGCTCTTAGATTCGTTAATAGCCTGAGTGTTGCCAGCGGCAGCGGCGTAAGTCCAGAGAAGCTGATCAGTGGAAGATGGAGCGATTGGGTTGTTACCATCATTCATAATAGACCAACCTTCGGTGCCAGCGGCGGCAGAGGTGTTTGGTGCGATGGTATTGTTAGCGGAGGCAAGGTTGCCACCCTTTACTGATACGGTGAAACCTTTGGTGGTATTGGTTCTAACGTTGACAGAGGTGCTGCCAGTACCGGCGTTGCCAGGTACGATGCTGCTAATATTAACGTTAGTAGCGGTGATCGAAATTGATGCTCCGACGCTTGCGGTAATATTTGCCGTGGTTGGGTTGGCTGCAGATGCGGCCAAAGGCAACACCGACAAACCAGCGACAGCGCCAGCAGCAATAAATGCTTTTACTTTCTTCATGGTATGACCTTTCTTAGTTTTTAAATGTTTGTTTTAATCTAATTCTGCTTTTATTATACATAAGCTTGATGAATTGTCAATAGGTTACCTGGACTAGTCGCTTGCTTTTGGCTTCGCCAAAGCAAGTCGCCGGGCGTGGTGTATCGTATAAAAATAAATAAAATAAGACCCTGCGGGTCTTCTTTTATTTTTATGGTGCGCCTGACTAGACTCGAACTAGCACAGCCGTTAATCTGGCCACTACCACCTCAAGGTAGCGTGTCTACCAATTCCACCACAGGCGCATGAACATATTATAACATACTTTTTGACTTATGGGGTGCGATTTTTGGTGGTTTTTTCAGAAGCCCAAGTTTCGACATTGACGAAGCGGTCCAAAGCGGAGACCATATGGCTCTCGTCAGAGAAGGTGCGGACGTTTTTATTATAGAAGTAGGAGATATTGGTGCGGTATAAGCCGATAGCCGGAACGTCTTCGACCCAGTATTTCAGGAAGGTTTCGTATTTGGCGAGGCGGAGCGACTCATCGGTGGTTTCGCGGGCGCCGAGGATTAAGTCGTCGATCAGGGAGTTCTTGTAGTTAGACAGGTTGAGACCGGACTGTGAAGCTTGAGATGAGTGATAATAGGCAAATAGATCTGGGTCGGCGCCGAGGTCGATTTCGTAAATTAGAATGTCATAGTTGCGCTTAGTGACGATTGAACCGATAAAATCTTGGCCTTCTGAGTAGACGGTAACATCGACATTGAGGCCGACGTTGCGTAGGTTTTCGGCGAAGGTTTCGGCCACAGCTGGCAAATAGCCAGAGTTGACGGTGGCGAGTGAAAGAGTAACGCCACTGAAGTCTGATTCGACAGTGGACCTGGCAGCGTCTGCATTATGACCGATTGGAGCCGGATAATCAGATAGCTTAATCTGCGCATCGGAGAGTGGGTAGTCGAGCGCCGGCTTGTTGTCGGTGAGGGCGCGAATTTCGGCGAGGTCGACGGCGCGCTTGATGGCTTGGCGCAAAGATTTATTCTTGAGTGGCTCTTTGGTCGTATTAAGGAAGGCATAGACGCCAGAGCTGATGCTGGTTTGTTTTTCGTAAATAGACGCAGAAGTCACAAGGTTTTGGTCGGCTGGCGAAAGTGCGGCGGTGGCGGTGATTTTGCCAGCGTTGAGATCCTTAACCAAGTCTTCTTTGGTTTTGTAAGTGTGAATAGCGAAGCTATTGAGTAATGGTTTTCCCTTATAGTAGTGTGGGTTGGCAGAAAGATAAATGATTTTCTCGCCTGCGGATGGGGTTTGGGTAGCGTTAAAAGTAAAGGCGCCCGAAGTGACAGGCGAGGTGGAGAAAGAGTGCTCGATAAGGGTTTTTGGATCGGTGTCGCCAAGGATGTGCTTTGGTAAAATCGGGAAAGTAAGGGCCGAGTCAAAATCGGCGTAGGCTGACGGCAAATAAAAGACGATTGAACCTTCATCTTCTGAAACGCGTACGTTGGAGAGATTGGTGTCGTAAATTGAGCTTACGGCGGAGTTTTTGATGAGGGAGGCCGTAAATAGGACGTCTTCGTTGGTGATTGGTTCCCCGTCCGACCATTTAAGGTCGTCGCGAAGTTTGATGGTCCAAGTGCGGCCGTCGTCAGAAGCGTGGATGGATTTGGCGAGGCCTGGTGCGATATGGCCAGAATAATCAACTGCGGACAAGGTTGCGAACATTAAACGGCTAAGGGCTTTTTCACTATCGGTTACGGCGAAAAGTGGGTTCAAAGAGTTGACCTCGCCGATTGTTCCCTCCATGTAGCTGCCGCCGCTCACGAATGAGTTGGTGGAATAGAAATTTCCGAGCCAGACAGACTGCGTGATGGCAAGCAAAATGAGTGCCGAAATCAAAAGGCACCACTCAAGAATCAATAATTTAATATTCTTAATATGAGAAAGGCGGCCAAAAAGATTGGTCTTAATGTGCTCTTTTCCCTCTTGCTCGGCAACCTTACTAATGCGCGAAAAACGCTTGATAAACTTTTGCCCACGCTTTTTGACGGAATTTTTCATATTATGCTGGTATGATTAATAATCCTAAGATTGATAAAACAAATACACAGACAAAGACGATGGTCGTAACAAAGAGTGATTTTTCGAGACCGCGGCGAGTGGTGTAGAGTTCACTAGAGCTGCCAGAGCCCGAACCGAGCGTTGCGCCACGTTGTTGAATCAAAATCAATAGGATAACAAGTACGGCTGAAACAAGGGTAATGATTTCGAGGGTGTTTCCCATAATAACTCCTTAACTACATTCATTATAGAGCGATTATGATAAAAATTCAAGGTTATTTAAACAGGTTTTTTCGTTTTAGTAACGAATGGTATGTGATAGCAAAACGGTGTGCTTCTTCGTCGATACGAGCAATGAGTTTTGCAATATGCGACTCGGTTGAAAGCGGTTTTTCAATGATGTCGCCGCCCTCCAAATAGACTAATTTGGCGTCGGCGTTCCTGGTATGGTCGCCGGATTTATTGCGGCCGATGACCGGAATACCGTTCGTGAGCTCGGCGACGGCTTTGACTTGGCTGGCGCCGCCATCGAGCACGATTAGGTCTGGCATTTCCCATTCGTCGTGCTTCATACGGCGAGTAATGACCTCGGCCATGCTTTTTAGATCATCGCTCTTGCTGGTCCTAATTTTGAATTTGCGATATTTGTCGCGGGCGGAGGCGCCGTTGATAAATACCACCATCGAGGCAACCGTGTCGGTGCCGGATTGGTGAGAAATGTCGTATCCTTCGATGCGGCGCGGAGGATTTTCGAGACTAAGAAGCTGTTGAAGCTGTTTCAATGCTTGGTCGTTTGAAATATCCATGAATTCTTTATCGGAAAAGACGATTTTCTTTCGAAGTTCTTTAATTCCCTCGATTTGGTACTTGGCTTCAGCGGCGAGCTCGTATTCTTCGTTTGCGGCGGCTTCTTGCATGGTCTTTTCGAGTTCCTTCAAGAGCCTGTCGCGGTCACCTTCGAGATAACGCATGAGTTTTTTGAGATTGCGTTTGTAGTCTTTTGGTTCGCATTTGTCGATTTCGATACCAGGAGTGAGACCGAGATCGGTATTTAAAGTCTTTTTGCCAGTGTACGGTTTGTCATAATACGGGAAAATGCGACGGAGTGCGCGCAGGGCTTTTTCGACGGCTGTTTTGCCATAAAACGGACCAATGTAGGTGGCTTTGTCGTCGGCTGGTGTACGGGTGAAAGTAACGTATGGCACTTCGTTATTCATATTGATACGAACATAAGAAACGGTTTTGTCGTCACGGAGTAAAATATTCCACTTCGGCATATAGCGTTTGATCATTTCGGATTCAAGAAACAGAGCGTCCATTTCGGTATCAACTACAATCCAGTCAGTATCGTAGATTTCTTTTACGAGCGCGGTGGTTTTAGGATCTTTTGGTGAATTTTGGAAGTATTGGCGAACGCGGTTTTTTAGAACGGCGGCCTTGCCAACATAGATAATCTCGCCGAGGTTGTTCTTATGAAAATAAACGCCTGGTGCGGCGGGTAAAGTTTTTAACTTCTCTTTGAGGCGAGTTTCCATAAATATATTATACAATAAAAACAGCCCCACATAAAGGGGCTGTTTTTGGAGCTACTTTTTAATTATTGAAGAGCTTTCAATAATTCGTTGTAGTCGATGCTGTCGAGATCGAGGCTATCAAGGTCGAAATCGTCGAGGTCGAAATCATAGTCATCGAGATCGATGCCATAATCGCTAAGATCGAAATCGTCTAGATCATAATCATAGTCATAGTAGCTTGGGGTTTGATAGTTGTAGCTTGGGGTGAAACTGCTACCGCCCATGAACATTGACAAAGAGTTGATCAACTCAGAAAGTGGTTTGGTGCTTTCGGTTGGAGCAGCAATGTCAAAGTTGCCATAGGTAATATCGAAGTCGATTTTGGCTTGGTTTTGTGCACTATCGAGGACGATGCGGCTGATTTTGTCGCTACCGAATTCAGCGTAAACGGCAGGAGCCGAGTAGGTGCTGACTACGTAGTCGTTAGTTAGAGAGCTATTAGTGAGAGAGTTGCCACTGGTAAGGCCGCTCTGGAGCGAAGAGCTAGAGCTGACGCAACCTTTGATGGAGTTGACTTTCTCGTTGCTTTCAATAGCCTGTTTGTAAGCTGCAGCTTTCTCGTCGTTGATTTTGAGAGTATAAAGGTCAGAAGATTTTTTGGTAACTTCGGAGCCTTCGTACTTGGTTGCTTCAATAAACTTGTTGTCTTTGTAGATGTTAACAAGCTCTTTGACAGCGTCTTCCATAGAAGCGCCGGTGTAGCACTTGGTGTATTGCTTGATGCTGCTATAGTTGCTGTTTGGAATCATAGCAAATAGCTCATCGAGGGTTGCAACATACCATTGGCCATCGAATGCGAAGTAGCTATCGAGGTAGCTGCCGAGCAATGAGGCATAGGAGCCGAGAGCGTCTTTGATGCCAGAGATTTGCAAGTAGACTTTCTCGTCTTTCAAGACGGCTTTGATAGTGACAGAACCGCTAAGGCCGTATGATGATACGGTGCTGATTTGTGAGAAGTCAACGCTGGCGCTGAGTTCAGCAGCGTCTTTGGCGATTTTGCCAGACACTGGGACTGTGTAACCGTTGGCTGTGACCGTACCATTGATACCGATGCCACTACCACCGGCGATAGCGTCGATAGTGTTAGTGACTGCGTCTTCTGGTGCAGCTGTTTTGTTGAAGAATAGGAAGAAAGCGGCGACGCCGGCGCCAGCAAGTGCTAGGATAGCAATGATGATGCCGATGATGAGGCCAGTTTTCTTTTTCTTCTTGGCTGGAGCGGCTGCTGGAGCTGCGGCTGGAGCTGGTGCTGCTGCTGGCGTGGTGGCCTTTTTAGCGGCTGGAGCTTCGGCGGCTTTTGGAGCGGCTGCTGGAGCTGATTTTTCATCTTTCATAAGAAAAATTTCCTCGCTTAGTTTATATTATTGTTTTTATTGTAGCATATTTTTTGAAAACGTAAAAAACATAAGCGTTTTGATGGTATTATATAAATATGAGTGATTTTATTATTTCTGATATTAAAGCAAGGCAAATTCTTGACTCGCGTGGCAACCCAACCGTTGAAGCGGATGTGACTTTAGAAAATGGGGCGGCTGGACGCGCTTCGGTGCCGTCTGGTGCTTCGACTGGTACTCTCGAAGCTTTGGAGCTTCGCGATGGCGATGAAAAAGTCTACGGCGGCAAGGGTGTCTTGAAGGCCGTTTGGAATGTGAATTCAAAAATCAAAGACGTGCTTGTAGGCAATTCCGCCGATCAAAAGACGGTTGATTCCCTGATGCTCGAGCTTGATGGTACCAAAAATAAAGACGCGCTGGGCGCCAATGCAATTTTAGCCGTGTCACTCGCGACCGCCAAAGCCGTAGCAAATGCCCGTCGTATTCCGTTTTATTATTATGTAGCCGAACTGGCTGGTACGATTGACCAAATGTCGCTGCCGATGCCGATGATGAACGTGATGAATGGTGGCGCGCACGCCGATTGGGCGACGGATTTCCAGGAATATATGATTATCCCGCGCGGTGCAGAGAATATTAATGATGCCGTGCGTATGGGCGCAGAAGTTTTTCATGCTTTGAAGAAAGTCTTAAAAGAACGCGACTATCAAGTAACGGTTGGCGACGAAGGCGGTTACGCGCCAAAGGTTAAAAACGGCAATAATGAGCCGCTCGAATGTATTGGTCTCGCCGTCGAAAAAGCTGGCTACGAATTTGGCAAAGATATTGTAGTGGCGATGGATGTGGCGGCCAGCGAATTTTATGAAGATGGTAAATATTTGATTAAAACCACCAACGAAACCAAGACTGCTGACGAGATGATTGACTGGTATGAGTCTTTG
Source organism: Candidatus Saccharimonadota bacterium (assembly GCA_017556795.1). Lineage (GTDB taxonomy): Bacteria > Patescibacteriota > Saccharimonadia > Saccharimonadales > Saccharimonadaceae > Nanosyncoccus. The sequence continues at coordinate 112,035 of JAFYLZ010000004.1, forward strand.
CTCTCGCAGTTCCCGGTAGTTTCGATTGAGGATGGCTTGGTAGAAGATGGCTGGGCGGATTGGAAAAAACTTACCGATCGTCTCGGCTCTAAGATTCAGCTTGTGGGTGACGACTTGTTTGTGACTAATAGCGAAATTTTGCAGCGCGGTATTAACGAAGGCGTGGCTAATGCGATTCTGGTGAAACTAAATCAAATCGGTTCTTTGTCCGAAACGATTGAAACTGTGATGATGGCGAAGAAAGCTGGCTACAAAACGATTATTTCGCATCGTTCCGGCGAAACAGAAGATACGTCGATTGCGCACCTTGCGGTGGGGCTTGGTGCCGGCCAAATCAAAACCGGTTCCCTTTCGCGTAGTGAAAGAATTTGCAAATACAACGAATTGATGAGAATTGCCGAGTTTAATTCTAGGCTAGGATTAACTAAGCCGTTTTAGCGGCGGCATTGTGATTGTTGATGCGAGTAACAGTTGAAGCCTCGCGGAAACCATCGTAGTAGTTTTCGGACACTTTCGGGTGTCCGATTTTGTTGGCAGCCTTCACTACTTCGCGGATATCATCGGTAAGCTTGAAGTATTTGAGTGTCTTAGCATCGGCATATTTGAGATCGACGGCTTTCTCCATCAACTTTAAGTAGTTGCGCCAATAGGTTTTGCCAATTAGGAATACTGGCATGACTGGCATTTTCTTTTCGACCATGAGCTCGAGGACGTCGGACAACTCATCGATCGTGCCGTAGCCGCCTGGGAAAAAGACGAAAACTTTGGAAGCCATAGCGAGCATAACTTTACGAGCGAAGAAATATTCAAAAGTGAGACAGTCCGTAAGATATGGATTTGGGAATTGTTCGTGCTCGAGGACGATATTGAAGCCGATGGTGCGGCCGCCAATTTCGTAAGCCCCGCGTGAAACTTCTTCCATGATGGATGGGCCGCCACCGGTAACTACGGCGTGGCCGTTTTCGGCGAGTAGTTGGCCGAGCCTGTAGGCGAGCTTGCAATATTTATCATTTTGCTTGGTGTTGCGAGCGGAACCAAAAACTGTAACGCCTTGCGGGAAAGTGCGGACGATTTGCAAACCCTGGATCAAATCTTTGGCGTAAGCCTGAGCGCGTTCGATGTCGGCGATAGTAAGTTTTTTGATGATTTCTTGTTGTTCTTCTGGTAGCATATTTTCTCCTATATTTTTTGAATTGGCATCGGATGCAGGGTTTCGTTCCCTTTAAGTGTGCCAGTGTTGGCACCGATTTTTGATACGACCGAAGTAGCGTTAGCGGATGCGAAAATGATTGAATTCCTGAATGGTTTGCCAGCGGCAAAGTGGGCGAGGAAACCTGCGCCGAATGCGTCGCCTGCGCCGGTAGTATCTTTGACTTTGACGTCTTCGTAAATACCAAAACGATAGGTGCTAATGCGATCGCTGGCGATGCCGCCCATGGCGCCGTCCGTGACGATAGCAATTTCGACATAATTATTTAGGTGGGACAATAGTTCTGCCAACATAACGCCTGGCACGAGGCTGCCAGCTTCTTTTTTGTTAACGATGATGACGTTGACGTATTTGAATAGTCTAATGAGTTTCTTTGGTTCAGTAAGTTCTTTTACGCCAGGACTAAACATGATTTTGATGTTAGCGGCTTCGGCTTTGCTCATGATGCGCTCCAGGGTTTTGAAGTCGCCATTTAGAGTAGTGATGTAGAGCCAGTCTGGTTGGATAAGATTAAGATCGGTAACGTCGAAGTTTTCGAGCGAACCGGAAGCGCCAAGCGAAGTGAGGGTCGTGCGCTTGCTGGTTTTTGAATCAAGTAAAATGATTGAAGTGCCAGTGCCGCTGCGGGAGCTGCAATCGATGAAACTACTATCAATGCCTTCTTTGTCGAGAAGCCTCAGAACGGCTTCGCCAGCGGCGTCTTTGGAGATGCTGCTATAAAGAACCGATTCGTGTCCGTGTTTAGCAAACGCTACAGCTGCATCAACGCCACCACCACCAACGCTGTAGACGATTTTGTTGATGTCGATTTTTTTGGAGGTTTGACCAATATTCATTGCCGACAAATCACTGCCGTCGACTACGAAGATGTCTTGCAGGGCTGCGCCGATAGAAAGAATTCTGGCCATTAAATTACCACCCCGTTTTTATCAATTTCGGCGGTCAGGGCTTGGTAAATGCCAGCTGGATTGTCGGATTTTGACAATGCACTACCAACGTTGATAACGTCGAGGCCAGCGTGTGACAGGGCGCGGATGTTGTTGATGTTGGCGCCACCATCCCAACCGATTTCGGCATCAGGATTAATTTCGCGGATGAGTTTAACTTTTTCGGTCTGCATCATGTCGGCGCGGGAGCCTTGGGTACCAAGCTCGCCGGCAAAAATTAAAACGTGATCGGCTGATTCAATATAAGCGCGAATGTCGTTCGGAAAAGTTGTGCGAAGCAGTGCTACGCCAGTTTTAATACCGGCATCTTTGAGCTTGCGGAAAATTGGCATCAAATCTTCTTCGGCTTCGGCGTGCAAAATACAAAGAGCAGGATGGAGTTTAACGATGAGATCGATTTGTTCAGATGGTTTAGCTGCCATGTAATGAATGTCGGTTTCCCAGGTCTTTGGCCACCAAATGCTGGTAAGGTCGACGGTGGTGCCAGGCGCAAACTTGCCGTCCGTCACATCGATTTGGACGCGGCGCGCAATCATGTTGCAGCGCTCGACCTGAGCTTTGTAAGTGTCTTTGTCGCCAGCTAAAATTGTTGGCACAATGGTTATGGTTTTAAGCATAATCCTCCCTTTCGTCTAAACGTACGTTACGATGAATATATTTTGGTTCAGCGAGAAATGGTGTAGTAAGGAAAGTTTTGATGAGTTCTTGCATTTGCTCTTCGGACGAAACGTCGGCCGACAGACAAAGCACGTTGGCATTGTTGTGTTCGCGGCTGACTTTGACGAGTCTGTCGTCGGTAGCGGCGGTAGCACGGACGCCCTTAAAACGGTTAGCTTGGATAGACATGCCGATGCCGGAGCCACAAATCAAAATGCCACAAGATTCCTTTTCGCGACGGACGGCACGAGCGACAGTAACGGCAAAATCATTGTAATCGTCTTTTGGGTCGTAGTTGTAGGCGCCAACGTCTTTGACGTCGAGTCCAGAATTTTTCAGGAACTTAAAAATGTTATTTTTGATTTCGAATCCGCGGTGATCTGCGCCAAGATAAATCATTTATGCCTCCTTTCCAAAGTCGACGGCGAGCTCGACGAGGCGATTCGAATAGCCCCATTCGTTGTCGTACCAGGCGACGATTTTTATCATATTTCCGCAAACAACATCAATGAGTGGTAAATCGACGATGCAGGAATTTGGATTGCCGATGAAGTCACTTGAGACCAATTCTTCTTCTGTGACACCAATGATACCCTCGTAGTATGGCTCTTTGGCGACTTTCTTGAAGAATTTTTGGAGCTCTTCTTTGGTCGTATCGCGTTTGATAACGGCGGTGATGTCGGCGAGCGAAACTACTGGGGTTGGAACGCGGACGGAAAGACCGTTGAACTTGCCTTTGAGGGTTGGAATAGTGAGCGCTGCGGCCTTGGATGCGCCGGTAGTAGTCGGCACGATATTCTCGGCGGCCGAGCGGGATTCGCGGAGATCCTTAGCTGGCGCATCGAGGATGCGCTGCGAAGCGGTGTAGGAATGCACGGTGGTCATCATGGCTTTTTCGACACCGAAGTTGTCTTCGAGAACTTTCATGATTGGCGCGATACAGTTGGTCGTGCAAGAAGCATTGGAGATAATCTTGTCGGTTTTTGTAACGACGTCTTCGTTGACGCCGAGAACGACGGTTTTAATTCCCTCACCCTTTGGCGGGGCGGAGATAACGACCTTTTTGGCACCGGCGGTTAAGTGCCTAGCAGCATCTTCTGGCTTAGTAAAGCGACCGGTGGATTCAATCACTACGTCAATATCGAGTTTTTTCCATGGTAGATTTTCTGGTTCAGTTTCGGAGAATACTTGGATTTCACGAGAATTGATCAAGATGCTGTTTTCGGTGGCGGAGATTTTTTTATCATATTCGCCATAAGACGAATCATGTTTTAGAAGATGCGCGAGTGTGGCGGCGTCGGTCAAATCGTTGATAGCAACAACCTGAGCGTCGTGGCGCTCCAACAAAATCTTTAATGCGTTGCGGCCAATGCGGCCAAAACCATTGATTGCAACTTTAATCATTCGTATCTCCAATATACTTATGATTAATTATAGCATAATAAATAAAAAGATAAGTAACAAAAAACTCCCCTTTTGAGGGAGCTTTTTGTGTTTTGTTTAGCCGCGGGCGAAGTGTGCGAAAGCACGGTTGGCTTCGGCCATGCGGTGACAATCTTCTTTCTTCTTGAAAGCAGCGCCGGCTTCGTTGTAGGCGTCGACGATTTCAGCTTCGAGACGTTTGGCATATGGCATGCCGCCACGAGCGCGAGCTGATTGAACGAGCCATGAGAAAGCGAAGTGGAGTTGGCGGTGACCAGAAATTGGGAATGGAATCTGGTAGTTAGCACCACCGACACGGCGGGATTTCACTTCGAAGTCTGGAGAAACGTTAGCGATAGCTTTCTCGAGTACTTCGACTGGATTTTCGCTTTTAAGTTTTTTGGCAGCGCCCTCGATAGCAGCGTAAACTGCACGTTCGGCAGCTTGTTTTTTGCCATCAAGCATCGATTTGTTAATGAGGCGTTGAACCAAGATAGATTGGTATTTGCGATCTGGAGAAACTTTACGCTCCAAGGATTTAGTAGTTTTGCGTGGCATAATTACTTATCCTCCTTTTTGGCACCGTATTTAGAACGGCCCTGTTTGCGACCTTGAACACCTTGAAGATCGAGCGTACCACGAACGATGTGATAACGCACACCTGGAAGGTCTGGCACACGACCACCGCGCACGAGTACGACAGCGTGTTCCTGAAGGTTGTGACCTTCACCACCAATGTAGGCCCAAACTTCCTGACCGTTGGTAAGGCGCACGCGAGCAACTTTACGCATAGCGGAGTTTGGTTTCTTTGGGGTTTTGGTAGTAACTTTGATACAAACGCCACGTTTAAGTGGGGCAGCTTGATCATAGTAACGAGTCTTCAGCGTATTGACGATTGAGCCAAGTGCTGGAGCTTTCGACTTTTTTGCAGCGCTCTTGCGAGGCTTGCGAATCAACTGATTAATAGTTGGCACAGTAAAAATATCCTGTTTAATTAATATTTTTTCCTTAGCTTTTTTACAGCAATAAAAACTAAGATGAAACTCTTTAGGCTATTATAGCGCATTTTCGCTAGAAAAGCAAGAAAAAACCGCTTATATTTGGCGGCTTTTTCTAGAGGTGAGATTATTTTTTGTTAGCCTTAACGAGGAAGTTGATGGTTTCTTCGATAATCAAGCGGTTCCTGATGTCGGCAGCGACGTTTGGATCCTTCAAATTTTTGAGGGCTTCTGGGGATTTTTTGTAGACATCGCGGAGCTCGGCGAGCTTGGCTTCGACTACTTCGTCTTTGACGGTGATTTTGTTGTCGCGGGCAATGATTTGAAGAGCGAGCGAAGCTTTGACGCGGGCCTCAGCAGCCTTGGTAGCTTCTTTCTCCCAACCTTCGCGAGTTTGACCGGTTTCGGCGAGATAATCGTCGAAAGTGAGGCCGTGAGAAGCGGCGTTTCTGGTGATATCATCTTCGATGAAGCGAAGTTGATCTTTGATCAAAATTTCTGGAGTTGGGATTTTGGATTTCTCAACGACGGCCTTGATGAGTTCGTCTTTGTACTTCTCCTCGGTGCGATATTCGTTTTGGGCTTCAAGATTTTTCTTGATGTCTTTTTTGAGTTCGTTCAAAGTCTTGAATGGGCCACATTTTTTGGCAAGTTCGTCGTCTAGTTTGGCGTTTTCAACTTCGTTAACTTGTTTCAAAAGAACTTCGAAAACGGTTTTGGCGCCAGCCAAATCTTTCATGCCGTAATCTTTCGGGAAGGTGAGTTTGAGGTCGAACTTATCGCCTGGTTCGTGGCCAACGATTCCCTCTTCGAAACCTGGGATGAAAGTATGTGAACCAAGTGGTAAGTGATAATCTTTAGCAGTGCCGCCTTTGAAGGCTTCGCCATCTTTTTTGCCAACAAAATCGATAATAACTTCGTCGCCCTCTTTGGCGGCGCGTTTGACGGCTTTTTTATCAGCGTAAGATTTAGCAATGTTGTTCAAAACGTCGTCGATGTCTTTGTTGGCGACTGGAGCAGCTTCCATTTTGATTTTGAGATTCTTATAATCGCAGAGTTTGACTTCTGGCAAAATGTCGGCGGTGGCAGTGTATTCAACGGTTTCGCCTGGGACATATTTGATCAAATTGATTTGTGGAATAGCGATTGGCGAAAGTTTGTTGTCGGTGAAAGCCTGAAGAGCGGTCATGCGAATGGCGAAATCGAGCGCGGCTTCGTTCAAATCGTTCTCTGGGATGAATTTTTCAGCGACGTCGGCTGGGACTTTGCCTTTGCGGAAACCTTCGACCTTCACTTCTTTAGCGAGTTGCTCAATGGCTTTTTCGCGAGCCGGAGCTAGATCTTTGGCATCAAGAGTAATTTTGATTTCAATTTTAGTGTCGGATAATTTTTTAACAGTAGTCTTCATGGGGAAGATTATAACATAATCTTCGGTGATTTAGTAGTCCTGAGATGTTTCAAAGTGAAGGACTTGTCGGTGCCAAGTTTGGCGTCGGCACCGAGGATGTCTTTTGGATCGAAAATAGCTTTGACTTCTTGATAGAAAGATTTTTCTTCTTTGGAGAAGTTTTCGTTCGTGATGATGGATTTGACGCGACCTTCTGGATAACCGCCAGCGAGTGCGCCGCCGTGTTTGCGGATTAAGATATCACCGGTCTTCAGTAAGATTGCTGCGCGTTGTTCGAGGTTTGGTTCACCGATGCGTAGGCTTGGGCGAGTACTGTAAGTAGATGTCACAAATGAGCCGAAAATTGGTAAGTCGAGACGGATTTTTTGCTCCAAAACGGACAGGTCTTTGATAAACAGGATTAAATTCTCACTCGGGATGGTGAAGTTGGAAAGTAGTGGGATGCGTTCGCCGCCGTTAGCTGCGTTAAGATAGCTTTCGATAGAATTTTCGAATTCATCCAAGATGGATGCAGTTTCCTCGTCTTCGACGACGTAGTTTGCGGTGCTTGGTAAGAATTTGATAGCTTGGCGAATTTTGCGGCTACCTTTAATGCCGCCGTCATTGAAGCTAGCAAGGACTACGTAGCCGTTTTGCAATTTGCGGGTAATTTTTGATAGATTTTTGCCGCGATCTTCGGCAATTTTGAGGATGCGTAGATCAAAGACGTTGAGTTCGAGCGGATTCAAATTGGCTACTTTGCTAAGGAAGCTGAAGGTGGATTTGAGGCTGCTGAATGTGGTGACGAGACGAGTTGGCTTTGGTGGTAAAAGTTCAGCGTGCAAAATTACTTCGGAAATAATACCGAGGGTGCCTTCGGAGCCGAACAAAAGCGGCATTAAGTCAATGGAGCCTTTTTTGTTGGCAAAGAAAACGTTTGGATAGCCGGCTTTGCCGGAGGTTTGGCCTTCGAGCTTTTGGAAGGTTTCTGGGTTTTCTTTGACTAATTTGTTTAATCCTTGATAAATCGATTCTTCCAAAGTCTTTGATTTGCCACTCTTGGCGCCACGACGGCCGGTTTGGATGCGTTCGCCGTTAGCCAGCACGATTTCGACACGTTCAACAAACTTTTGAATGCCACCGTATTTGGCTGAATAACCATCGTTTGGACAGTTAGCGATTAAGCTACCGATCGTTTCGTTTGGATTGGCTTTGATCGGGATGGTCATGCCGTTGACGAGTAAAGCGGTGTTAAGTTCTTTTAATGTGATGCCGGCTTGGACGCGTACCAAGCGTTCGCGCTTGTCAATTTCTTCGAGGCGGTTGAGTTTTTCGGTAGAAATTACGACACCGGTAGACAGATCAGCACCCATTTCGTCGAGACCGGAGCCGCGAATGGCTACTGGAACACGGATTTTTTTGCTAGCTAGTTTGTCAAAAAAGTTCATTAATTTTTGTAAATCGGAAGTTGATTCCGGCAAGACAACGAGACGAGGGGTGACTTTGAGTGCGGATTGGTCGGTAGAATAAGCATCCAAGATTTCTGGCGCGTCAAAAGCATTGCCAGTAATGAGTTGGTTAAGATATTTAGTGATCTTGCTCATGTTTTTTTATTATAACACGGATTTTTAGCATAAACGTATTGACTTTTTTAAATTTTTAATATATGATTATAGGTAGAAAGGTCATAAAAAATAAAAAGTAAAAAAATGAAATATCATCGTAAAGCTATTTTGGGCCATTTCTCGCACGGTGAGAAATTTCGCTCAAAGAAAAAGAGTGGATGGTTTGACAAAACTATCCTGGCGGCTGGACTGTTATTGTTGGTTTTTGCCGCGTTTTCAGTGGTGACAAAGGGTAATACTTTTGCCGCTGAGCTAAATGCAAATATAAGTTTCTACCATTTTGGACTACGTGGTGCAAATGGTAACATCAGTATCATGAGCGACGATCATTCCACTAACCCGGATGATTACAATATCAAGATGGCTGATAATGTTCCAGTAGATATGGATATCTCTATAAGCATCGAGTTAAGCAACGGTCGTGCCATTGCGGCTGGTGATACATTATTGATTCCGGTCGTAACACATGATGTCGAAAACGGCACTGTTGCTAGTAGCGATCTTAGAATTGGTTATTTTGAAGACGCTAAACTAGAAGGCCCTGATGACCTTATCATGGGTACGGTTTCTCGTGTTGAAAACGGTTTTCTGATTAAGTTTGCTCCAGAAGCTAGTGGACTTACTTCTCTAAAAACATCTATTTCCCTAGATGGTATTGCTCGTTCTGATAGTATTGGCAAAAACAGAGTTGGGTACGTCACTATCGCTGGTGAAAATTTCTACTTTGGAGTTAGCCAGACTAATCTCACTAACTTAGCGGATGACGTATATTCTAGTGATGCTGCAAATAATAGCGTGGTATGGACGACCAATGTTGGTTCAGGTTTGACTAACTCTTTATCTTCGTCTCGCGGAACTACTGGTGTGGCAACCGATTTGTACGTAGAACAAACATTCCCTGGCGCAGTTGGCTTTGATGAAATTACTATTCGCGAAGCACATAGAATTCCAGTAAGCCTCAGCGCTCAATCGAATGCCTCTTCTGCAGTTGCTGACTACATCGATCGCACGGATAAATTTACCGAAGTCAAACAGAGTGGTGATGAAAGCTATGCATCATTTGCTCGCCGTGTGATGAGCAGGGCTTTACAATACGGCTTCTATCAAGATTCAGAGAAACTAAGACTCATTGTTAATTACGGTGCGCTTGGTGTAGATACTCCGTTCGCTTCTGCTGAAGCTTGGGCTGAAGATGCGGCTGATAACGCAATTGCTCAAGGCTACTACACGGCATCCAGTAAGACGGCTTTGGTAAATTACTTTACCGATAGCTTTGGTGCTAATAGCACGCTTCAACAATCGCCATCATCAGTTTTCGATGTGCGCGTGCTCTATCCTGCTGATCGTACTGACGATGTGACTACTACGGCTGTGATTCACGACGATAGTACTCAGGAATCTTATGGCTCACGAGAATCGTTGGCGAGCATTATCGCTGGATTCTATGTCGATCCAGGTGAAGTGCAATTAGCAGTAATTGACGCTAGCGACAATGCAGCAGTGAATGGTGGCCTCTACAAGTTGCAATGCAAAAAAGACAGCGACACATTTGAGGATTATGCTCCAACCGAAGATTACGAAAACACAAAACGTGTTACCAAAAATGGCATGATTGTTTTCGAAGATGTCGAATCCGGCAATACTTGCCGTATAGTCGGCCTCGAGGTGCCAGAAGGATATGACATTACGGCCAGTGAGGGTTATAACGCAACGGACAAAGTCACTTATACTAAGGAATTCAATATTGGCGTTATGGAGGGCGCAAGGGTCGTTATTCGTAATACGAAAATTGCAGTTCCAGAAGACGACGACGATGATGACACTCCGGAGGCCCCAAGCACTGGTTTCGGAACCGCCGACGAAACAAGTGGTTCAGCCGATGCTGGCATCTACGCTATGACTGCGTTTGGTATCGCAATGGTTGTAATTGCAATCAAAAGGAAAGTTAGCTTAAACTGATGACCTTATAAAAAAGACGGACTGCGAGAGTCCGTCTTTTTGTTTGTCTATGCAATGGTGCCCGCGACTAGACTCGAACTAGCACGCCTATGGCATATGCTCCTAAGGCATACGTGTATACCAATTTCACCACGCGGGCGTAGTGCTATTATAGCATAATTTACTTTTGATAGATAGAGATTGCGGCGCTGGCGTAGTTGCGGGATTTAAGTAGGGTTAGGCCGTCGAATTCTGGAGTTTCGCCAGGGTGAGACAGAGCCAGAATGCCATCAGGTTTTAAAAATACTACTAAGTGGTCAATCAATTCCGGCTCAAAATGATCGTATGGCGGGTCGGCAATAATTAAATCAAAAGTTGCTGGTTTGGCTTCGAAAGTGGCCACGCTTTTTTCGATGATGGTGACGCCGTCTATGTTAGCAAGATTTTCGCGTAAGATTTTGGTAACCTTATGGTCTTTTTCGATAAAAGTAGCTGTGCTGGCTCCGCGGGACAAAGCTTCGATGCCAAGTGCGCCGGTGCCGGCAAAAGCGTCAAGTACGACGGCGTTTTCGAGATATGGCAAAAGCATGTTAAATAGCGCCAACTTTTCGCGCGAACCCATGGGATGGGTCTTGTCGGATTGTGGCGATTTAAGATTTTTGCCTTTGTAGATGCCGGAAATAACTTGCATATTAGTTTAGTGTCGTTAGTTGTTGATAGCGCTTAATGCCAGACATAAGCTCTTTATATTTTAACATATTTTCTGGTTTTTTCAAGAAGACTTCAGTATCGTCGCGGGCCTGTTTGATAAGTTTGGTGTCAGAGAAAGTTGCGATGCGAAGGTCCAAAGCGCCGTGCTGCAGGGCGCCATAGATTTCGCCTGGGCCACGAAGTTTTAAATCGACTTCGGCAAGATAGAAACCATCAGTAGATTTTTCGAGCTCGCGCAGGCGCCTGGTTGGTTGGTTGTCGCCGGTCGTTAATAGATAACAGAATGAAGCGACACTGCCTCGTCCGACGCGACCGCGCAATTGGTGGAGCTGGGCGAGGCCGTAGTTCTCGGCGTTTTCGATAATCATCAAAGTAGAATTTGGTACGTCAACGCCGACTTCTACTACGGTGGTAGAAACTAAAATCTGAATTTCGCCACTGGCAAAGCGTTCCATGATGGCATCTTTTTCGGCTGGCTTCATGCGACCGTGTAAGAATTCGATAGTGTAATCCGGGAAAACTTTTTTCAGTTTTTCGGTGCGAGATTTAACTGAAGTAGCCTCGGATGATGGATTGTCGTCGATAGCTTTGCAAATCCAGTAAACTTGTTGGCCAGCGTTGATTGTCTCGCGGATTTTTGGATAAAGCGATTCCCTAGTGCTGGTTTCGGCGAGGATTTTGGTAGTGATAGGCTGGCGGCCTTTTGGTAGTTCGTTTAGAATCGAGACGTCGAGATCGCCAAAAACGGTGAGCTGGAGTGACCTTGGGATTGGCGTCGCGGTCATGGCGAGGAAATGTGGCGCCAAGCCGTGCGGGGATTTAAGTAGTAGCTTTTGTCTTTGTTCCACACCAAAGCGATGCTGTTCGTCGATTACGACGAGGCCGAGATTCTTAAATTCGGTATCATCGGTGAGGAGCGCGTGAGTGCCAATCACGAGATTAATTTCGCCAGATTTGATGGCAGATTTTAAAGTATCCTTCTTTTTGGTAGCGCCGGTCAGCAAGGCGACTTTTACGCCATAATTTTCGAGTCTTTTCGACAAACTTTCAAAATGCTGGGTAGCCAGGATGGCGGTTGGAGCAAGCAAAGCGACTTGTGCGCCGCCGAGAATTGCGTTGTAGGCAGCCATGGCGGCAACCATGGTTTTGCCAGAGCCGACATCGCCTTGGAGCAGGCGGTTCATCGGCGTAGTCTTGTCCATATCTTTGAAGATTTCCCAAGCTGCGCCGCGTTGTGCGTTAGTGAGTTTGAATGGTAAGTCGCTGACGAACTTTTCGATCTTTTTGTTGTACGGGATTGCTAATGATTCGAGCTTGTCGTTCTCGGAGCGGTTTAATTTGGCGGCGAGAATTAACTCGAATAACTCTTCGTAAGCGAGGTAGTCGCGGGCTTCTTTGATGGATTTTTCGGACTTTGGGAAATGAATTTTGAAAAGCGACTCCCTTCTTTTGCCGGCTGGCACGGTAGGGAGAAAATCTGGAATTTCGGCGAAGCGGTCGCGCGAATTATTAATGAGACGTTTAAAGCCGGTGGATTTAACTTTGCCGTGTGCTACATAAATTGGCGCGAGTCCGGCGGAACGTTCGATCTCGTCGGCTTCGGCGGCGGATGGCGACATTAAACAAAAGCGGCCGTTTCTAAGCTCAAAATTGCCAGTAAAATAATACTCTTTATCAGGCTTGAATTGATTGACGCGGTAGGCTTGGTTGAACCAAACGGCTTTAACGAAACCGGTGTCGTCACGAATTACGCCTTCCGTTACGGTGAGGCGGCGGAATTTGGCGAAACGAGAAACGGCGGCAGTGACGCGGCCTTTAATAACGACTTTGCCTGGTTGCATAGCGGCAATGGTGGTTGGAGCGGAAAAATTTTCGTAATCTTTTGGTAAATTATAGAAAAAGTCGCGCACGGTTTTGATGCCGGCTTTTTTTAAAATCTCAGCAGTTTTCGGGCCGATGCCTTTGAGACTCTCGACCGACTCCTCTAAATTCATAAGACTATTATATCAAAATTAATCAGCGCGTTTTGAATGCTCGGCGCGCCACTTGTCGACTTCGCCGTGGTTGCCGGAAAGCAAAATATCTGGCACGGTCATGCCGCGAAAGTCGTATGGCTTGGTGTACTGTGGGTATTCGAGATTGTCGCCATCCGAAAAAGATTCGATTTCGGCCGAAGTTTCGCCGCCGAGTACGCCCGGGATTAAACGGACGACAGAATCAACAATGGTGAGGGCCGGCAATTCCCCGCCAGTCAGAACGAATTTTCCGAGCGAAATTTTGTAGTCGACGATTGACAGGATGCGCTCGTCGTAACCTTCGTAATGTGGGCAAAGAATAATAAAATGTTTGGTCTCGTCGTCTTTGACGTTGGCGAATTCGCGGGCTTTTTCTTGATTCCAAATTTCACCAACTGGAGTCGGGAGAATAACTTTGGCTTCCGGGTCTTTTTCTTTGACGGACTCAATAGCGTTAAAAACCGGTTCGCAGCGTAGCAGCATGCCATCGCCACCACCGTAAGGCGTGTCGTCGACCGATTTGTGCGGACCGAGGCCAAAATCGCGTAAGTTAACAAAATCAAACTCAGCGAGACCCTTATCCTGGGCCTTCCACATCATGGAAGTATTAAGATAAGGCTCCAAAGCTTCTTTAAAAAGCGTAATGATGGTGAACTTGATTTTTGCCATATATTATATTATAACAAAAAATCCCCCGTTTGGGGGATTTTTCATTGTCCTAAATTAGTCTTTTTTGCCTTTGCAGAAACGAATGATAGCAATGGCTGCTTCGTAGACGAAGCGGATGAAGACTAGGTAGAAGAAGGTTTCAAAAGCTGCCCATGGTTGGCCATAGGTGGTAAGGGTTTTGAGACCATTCATAAGGTAAGTGAAGGAAACATAGTAGAAGCAGATTCTAGCTAGGTCTTCAGCAAAGTTGCCTTTGAAGAGGAAGAAGTTTTTAACATCTTCGGCTGGTTTGCGTTTTTCAGCACCTTTTTTGAAGTAGGTGAAGAAAATAAAGAGGGCAGCCGTGACGATAGCACCTAGGACAATGGTGCAGATCTGCCAGCTGGTCTCTGGGTTAAAAGTGTTGCTGTTGGCAGCGGTGAGTTGGTTCCCAAGACTATACAAATCTGAGAGATTCATTTTATAACTCCTTTAATTATTATTAATTTAAATATAACATAAATATTTTTTTTGTGTGACTTTTTATGTTTTTTTATATATAATCTGGGTATGAATAGAGTACCACTGGCGGAGCGTATGCGTCCGCGCAAATTGGACGAGGTGGTGGGCCAAGAAAACATCATTGGTGATGGCAAAATTTTGACAGAGATCGTCCGTTTGAAGGAGCCGGTCAACTTGATTTTTTGGGGTCCTCCGGGCACTGGCAAAACTACTTTGGCTCGTATTTTGGCGCACGAATTCGAGGCAGATTTTGTTGAAATTTCGGCTGTGACTTCTGGAAAAAAAGATATTGAAGAAGTGATTCAGCGTGCTAAAACTAACTGGAATTTGAAGATTCGTACCGTGCTGTTCGTGGATGAAATTCACCGCTTTAACAAAGCGCAACAAGATGCGTTTTTGCCGCACGTTGAGTCTGGGCTGATTACTTTGATTGGTGCAACTACTGAGAATCCGTCGTTTGAAGTGATCTCACCTTTGCTTTCTCGCTCGCGCGTAGTCGTGGTGTCGCCGCTTTCAAAGGATGCGATTTTGACCGTGCTCGAGCGCGCAGCAAAAAGTGAAGGCTTAAAGATTGTCAAGAAAATGACCAAAACCGCGGGTCGCAAAATTACCGAGGACGCCCTGGATTATTTGGCGGAGCTTTCGGGCGGCGATGCGCGTTCGGCGCTTGGCGATTTGGAGCTTTCACTTTCCCTGTCTGACAAAATTGATCGCGACGTAGTTAAAGAAGCGGCTGGCCGCAAACTACCTGGATATGATAAGAAAGGCGACAACCATTACGACACTATTTCGGCATTTATTAAATCAATGCGCGGTTCCGATGTGGACGCGGCTTTGTATTATTTGGCGCGCATGGTGGAGGCCGGCGAGGATCCAAAATTTATTGCTCGCCGCATGGTGATTTTCGCTTCAGAAGATATTGGTTTGGCTGGTAACGGCGCCTTGAGTCTTGCAACTGCCTGTTTCCAGGCCGTGGAACGTGTGGGTATGCCGGAGGCTGGTTTGATTTTGGCGCATACTGTAATTGCGCTCGCTAAGTCCAAGAAGAATCGCGATTCTGCCAATGCTTGGTATAAGGCGCAAGATTTGGCACGCAAAACTATGGGTGAACCGGTGCCGGTTTGGCTACGCAACGCGCCGACCAAATTGATGAAAGATTTAGGCTATGGCAAAGGGCAAAAATGGGAGTCTGGGTTCCATCTTGATAAAAACTATTTGCCGGATTCGATTAAGAACGAAAAAATCTTTGTTAGTAAGACTACGAATTAGTACTTTCCAAAGCTTATTGTTCTTCGATGAAGGCGCCGCTTTGGCGAGACCAGAGTCGGTAGTAGCTGCCTTTTTTCTTGAGTAATTCTTTGTGAGAGCCTTCTTCGATGATTTTGCCATCTTCCAAAACTACGATGCGATCGAGATTGGCGACGGTGGAAAGACGGTGAGCGATTACAATGGAGGTGCGGTCTTTCATGAGGTTGTTTAAAGCCTCCTGAATTAGGGCTTCGGATTCGGAGTCGAGAGCCGAAGTGGCTTCGTCTAGTACGAGGATTGGCGCGTCTTTGAGGATGGCGCGGGCGATAGCGATGCGCTGGCGTTGGCCGCCAGAAAGCTTGATGCCGCGTTCACCGACCAAGGTTTCGTAACCGTTTGGCAAATCTTTGATGAAGCCTTCGACGTTGGCGAGCCTAGACGCGCGAATAATGGCCGAACGGCTGGCGTCTGGATTGGCGTAGGCGATGTTTTCGGCAATCGTGCGATGGAACAGAGCGGTTTCTTGTGGAACGTAGGCGATGTTTTCGCGCAAGGAATTTTGGGTGACTTCTTTGATATTTTGGCCATCGATAAAGATGCTGCCGGCGTCGACATCGGCGAAGCGAAGAAGTAGCTTGGTAAGAGTAGTTTTGCCGGAGCCAGAAATGCCAACTAGGCCAATGCGCTCGCCTGGTTTAATGGTGAGCGAGAAGTTTTTGAAGATTTTTTCTTTGGCTTCGTGGTGACGGAAAGTGATATCGTCGAATACGATTTCGCTCTTTTTGATAACTAGTTTCTTAGCATTTGGTGCATCTACGACTTCGTCTGGCATGTCGAGGATACGAATCATGTCGCGAGCATCGCCAAGGCTGCTATTGATGTTCTTAAAAATATGGGTGATGTCATAAAGATCGCCGAGCAAGGTTTGTGAATATGACACGATGAGTACGAGGGTTGAAACCGAAAGGCCAAACCAAATCGTGCCGGTCATTAGGAAGAATACCAAGGCGGCAGTGAGCCCCATGATGGAAACGCTAAACAACAGGTCGCGTTTGATGGTGGCGCGCATGATTTTGTTTGAGGTGTTAAACCAGCGATTCTGGAAGTGGCGGTAGCGGCGCTGTTCGTGTTTTTCTTTGGCATAAGATTTGACGGATGTAATGTTGGAAACTGAGTCCGAAAGTTGGCCGGTCTTTTTGGCGACGTCGGCGGCTTCTTCTTCGCTGTAATCGGCGATTTTGCGGAAAGACAATGCGGAAAAAAGTGTGTAAAGCGCAACAACGCCGAGGATGATTAATGTGAATAATGGCGTGCGTTGCCAGAGAATAACAGTAACACAGATAAGGTAAGTGAGGATTGGGATTAAGTCCCAAATCACAACATCCATGAACCTTTCAAAGGCGCTAATTAATTTGTTGGTTTGCGAAACGATTGATCCGGAAAAGCGGTCGTTGTGAAATTGCATGGATTGTTCGCAAACGGTATTGAACGCTAAGCCGTCCAGGTCGCGCATCGAGAGTAACTCCATGCGCCAGCAGCAGAAGAGCCTGAGTTTTTCGAGTACCAGACTGTTAAGAATTGCCAGTGCGAGATAAATCAAAGCTTCTGGCAACACGATGGTGAAGATTTCCTGTTCGGTGAGACCGCTAGAAACTTTATCAATAATGTCAGCAAAAACGAAGACGCTCAGCACGTTGCGGATAAAAATCACGGCTGGCGACAAAATGAAGAAGCCAAGTGATAGCCATTTGTACTTTTTTACTTCGCGCCAGTAATAATGAAGGACGCGGGATGTCATGTTATCTTTTTTCTTCATAAAAATATTATTATATAATTCCAGGATAAATGCAAGCATTTTGGCATTTTTTATATAAAAAATAAAACATGTTATAATGTAGGGTATAAAAATAACATGTAACATGGAGAAAACATGGCAGATTTTAATAAAGTTTTGACTCCGGGGGACTATGAAAACGGCGAGCTTAACGTTGTGATTGAAATTCCAACCGGCTCAAACCACAAGATTGAATGGGATCGTGAACACGCTTGCTTTATGCTAGACCGCGTCGAACCAGTTGCTTTTGCTAAACCATGCAACTACGGTTTTATTCCACAAACGATTGACGAAGACGGCGATGAGCTTGATGTCCTCATGATTACCGACCAACCACTTACGACTGGTATTTGGATGAAGGCTAAAATCCTTGGCGTGATGAAATTCGTCGATGGTGGCGAAGTTGACGATAAAATCATCTGTGCCCCAGAAGACGATCGCAACAACGGCGACTGTTACGGCTCACTCGAAGATTTGCCAAAGCAAACTTTGAAGCAAATTGAGTTCCACTTCAACCACTACAAAGATTTGAAGAAACCAGGCTCAACCGAGGTTAAAGGCTTCTTCGGCGTGGACGAAGCAAAAGAAGTGATTGCTGAATCTATCAAGCGCTGGAACGAATCTGACCGCGCAAGCAAATAATTAGATACAAAAAACTCCCGCATTGGTTGTGGGAGTTTTTTGTTTTAGAAGAACATGGCGTTCTGCACTGTTTCTCCGAATTCGTCGGAATCCATCCATTTGTAGATGGTACTGCTCAGTCCACATCCACAGGCGTCGATGGTGCCGGTGGTGACATGCTCGTCTCCGTACTCAGCTTTCAGTCGGTGATAGCTTTCCAATTGTTCTTCGTCCAGAATCTTTTCAAAAGCTTGCTGGACGGCCTTGACGTCGATGCTAGCTTGCTCGAGTATGTCCGGTCTGTCGTAATACCGCAAGCAGTTTGCTCCGACGCATCGATCAAAGACGTCGTCGAAGTGTGCGCAATTGGCCGAAAGGAAGATTGGATGGAGTTTCTTGATCAAGCGATCTTCTACTTCGAGCGTATCCTTTTTTATGTAACCCATAAAATAAGGAATGGCCGGTCTGAGGAGATCAAGTTTTAGTGATGGTTCCGGATCAAGTTTGTCCATTTTGACGATGGTTAGATAGTCGTCCTTGATGAAAAAGCGGGTTCTGTTTTCAGCCCAGTTCTTTCTAAACAAGGATTCTATCCTGAGCTCATACAGTATATCTCTTGGAGACTTGTTAACGGCTCTATAGATTGCGGCTGCTTCTTTGGAGACTCCCAATTTCTCGAAAGTATCCGGTAGTTCGGTCATATCCCCGTAGGGGTACTTGGGTTCTCTGTCTATCATATAAAAGTCCTCCTAAACAAAAATTTAAAATACGTGTGCCTGTTTTTCCGTCAGAACAAAATGACCTTATTATTATAACATAAAAATAAGCAAAATACAAGTTTTAGAGCTCGTCGATCTTAACGCGGATTTGCTTAGCCGTGTCACGGTCGCGGACGGTGACAGTATCGTCTTCTAGGGTGTCGAAGTCGATGACGATGCATTTTGGCGTACCGATTTCGTCTTGTTTGCGATAGCGTTTGCCGATGTTGCCGGAGTCGTCCCAGGTGACAAAAGTATACTTAGCTTTCAAAGCGTCGTAGACGGCTTTGGCTTTTTCGACGAGTTCTGGTTTGTTCTTGAGCAGTGGCGAAACGCAGAATTTGTACGGTGCGAGAGCTTCTGGGAGCTTCAAAACAACACGCTTTTCGCCGTTGATTTCGTCTTCGGTGTAGGCGGAAGCGAGCACGGCCAGGAAGAGACGCTCGACGCCGATTGATGGCTCGATGACGTGTGGTACAAAGGCTTCGCCGGTGTTTTTGTCGCGGTATTCCATGTTTTTGCCGGATTCGCGAGCAATGTTTTGAAGATCAAAATCAGTGCGATAGGCAATGCCCATAAGTTCTTCTTCCCCATTCGGATAATCGAACATGACGTCGATGGTGCGCTTGGAATAGTGGGCACGGTCGGCTTCTGGAACGTCGACTTCGTGGAGTTTCTCGGCTGGAAGATTCATGGTCTCGGTGAGGAATTTGCGGTATTCACCAAGGATTTGATCAAAGTTCTCTTCCCAAGAGTCTGGGCGGACAAAATACTCAATCTCGAGCTGTGAACATTCGCGGTCGCGCAAGATAAAGTCGCGTGGCGAAATTTCGTTTCTAAAAGATTTACCGTATTGGCAAAGGCCGAATGGCAAGTTTGGATAAATAGTATCGACGACGTTTTTGTAGTTAGTAAAGATACCTTGGGCGGTTTCTGGGCGAAGGTAAGCGGTGCTGCGGCGAGCGAGTTCTTTTGAGGCTTCGTCACCGTTGGCGTCTTCTGGCATGACGGCTCCAACGTAGGTTGAGAACATCATGTTGAACTTGCGGATGTCGCTCCAGTTGGTTTTGCCGCAGTTTGGACAGGCTGGATTGATTGATTTGAATTCTTCGGTAGTGATGCTTTCAGAAAAACCATCGACGAGTTTGTCGGCGCGGAAACGAGCATGACATTCTTTACATTCGACTAGTGGATCAGCAAAGGTTGAGGTGTGGCCAGAAGCGACCCAGGTGCGAGGATTCATCAAGATAGCGGCATCGATGCCGAACATGTTGTCGCGTTGGTCTACCCAGTAGTTCCACCAAGTGTTAGTAATGTTATTCTTGAGCATGACGCCGAGTGGGCCAAAATCCCAAGTACCGGCCATGCCGCCGTAAATATCGGAGCCTGGAAAAATGAAGCCACGACGTTTACATAAACTTACAATGTCGTCTAAATTATTCATAAGATTATTATAGCATTTTATGATAAAAAAAGAGACGTCTCGCGACAGGTCTCTCTTTTTGCGCTGATGCGCGCCCACCCTTGGGGCACATTGTTTTGTTTTAATCCGCTGTGTTTGTTTTTAATGTAAGTCTCCACACTCCACTAATTACTCAGTGGAACCCCTGTGAAGCGTATCAGCTTATGTTTATAATAAAGCATAAGCATAAAAAAGTCAAGTGGGTTTTTAGGAAATATTTTTGTAATTTTTACAACAGTTTAATAGTCTTCTACCAGAGTAAATTCTTTGCCGGCGATTGAAATAATTGATTCTGGTTCGGCGCCAAGAGAGGTCAATTCGGCCTTGATTCCTAGCTTTTTCATGATGTCGCGGAGGCGGTTGACGCTGGCGTAATTATTAAGGTCGGTACGACGAGCGAATTTCTCGATTTTTTCACCAGTGACGATGAATTTGCCATCGTCGGTACGTTCGACGTTCCAGGTGTCGCTAGCTTCTTCGCGACTGAGCGAGATGGTTGGGATGTCTTTTGTCTCTTCGGTTTCTTCTGGAATTTCAGCTTCGCGCTCGGCTTTGCGTTCGGAGACTAGGAAGAGGAGGCGTTTCAAAAGCTCATCGATTCCCTGATGGGCCGGTGCGGAAATAGCGTAGACTTCGGCGTTTGGATTAATAGCCAAGATAGCGGCCATCTGCATTTTGACAATTTCTTCGTCGACGCCTTCGCATTTAGTGAGAGCGACGATTTCTGGACGATCCTTTAAATCGGAATATTTTTCGAGCTCGGTGCGGATAGCCTTATAGGCTTCGCCGGCGTCATTATTGTAGATGTCGACAAGATGAAGAAGAACTGCGGTGCGGTCGACATGGCGAAGGAAGTCATGCCCTAAGCCTTTACCTTCGGAAGCGCCTTCAATAAGGCCAGGAATATCGGCGATCAGGATACTGCCATCGTTAACTTTGGCAATACCAAGGTTTGGCGTAAGAGTGGTGAATGGATAATCGGCGATTTCTGGTTTGGCGTTTGAGACGACCGAGAGGAAGGTGGATTTGCCGGCATTTGGCAAGCCAACTAGGCCAACATCGGCTAGGAGTTTGAGCTCGAGTTCGGCTTCGAATTCTTCCCCTGGTTCGCCAACTTCGGCGATGATTGGGGCTTGGCGGGTACTAGATTTAAAGTGAGCGTTGCCAAAGCCGCCGTCGCCACCTTTGGCGATAACTGCTTCTTGACCATCTTTAACTAAATCAGCGAGCAAAACTCTTTCTTCGCCGGCTTTGTAGACGACGGTGCCGATCGGAACCTCGACAATTAAGTCTTTGCCGGAGCGGCCAGCTGAGCGGGTGCCGGAGCCGTTTTTGCCGTCTTCGGCGGTTAGAATTGGGGTGAATTTAAAATCAAGCAAGGTATTAGTGTCTTTGTCGGCCTTGAAGATAATTGAACCACCTTTGCCACCATCGCCGCCGTCTGGGCCACCTTTTGGAATATAGATTTCGCGGCGAAAAGATACGGCGCCATCTCCGCCCTTACCAGCTTTCAAACTAACTTTTGCCGTATCTACAAACATATCAATATTATAACATAAAAAAACTCCCGCTGCTTACGGGAGTTTGTTTTGAGGCTCTTCTTTAACAGAAAAGGCCTCCTCGGCCAAGTGATAGATCGACTCATAGTCAGAAAGCTTTCTCAAAATACCCATTAAGACATCGTTGTAGTTTCTGCTTTCCTTCTTTTTGCTCTTGCGGGCCTCGGCGAGGAGCTTGTTGTAGGCGACAAGATGATCGGGGTGGTAGTGCTGTTTCATGAGCTTTCGTAACTGTCTGATAGTAGGATTTGGATTTGCTTGGATGGCTTCCAGGTCGTCATAGTGCTCTAAACAGAGTTTTAATGTACACCTGTATACATAATGCACGAGGTCACTTCCTACATAAAAAGTACCGTGTAAAAATGCTAGATAATAGTCCCTCTCTATCCGCTCGAGTTGCTCATGAACATCCTCTCGAATATAGTCCGTGAGATAAGGAACCCCCACCTGGTAAAAATTTACTCTCAGATGGCCTGCGTCAAGTGCATGTGTCCAACCAATTCCTCCACCAGGTGGATTACCTATAACCATTTCCGCCTTCAGGCCTGTGGGAATGAGCGTTTCTTCGTCTCTTATGTTTTTAACTGAAAGATGAAATCTTCCGTCATCCATGCGAGCCAGCTCGTTGTTTATACCGTAGGTCCTGGCCTGATCTATCATGCTTTTTGGCGTCATTCCTGCTGCGTCGAAAATCGCAGCAATGTCCTCTTTCATACCAAGATCACGAAAGGAGCTCGGTAAATCGGCTTTGTTCTTACAAGTGCTTTTCATGGCCTTGTCCTCCTAATTCGTAAGATGCGTTATAAAAATATAACTTTTATATTATAACATAATTCCGTCAAAAAGTCACGCTTGAACCAACCTGGCGATTATTTGTAGTGGATGTAGTTGAAGCTGGCGGCTGCGCTGGCCGAAATGAGGGATTCGGTAACGACGCCGGCGCGGTAGTTATAGTTCATTTCTCGAATGAGAATCGTGCCATCGTCGTTGACGTCTACGACGTAACCGACGTGACCGTAGTAACCTTCCATACTTTGGAAGACGTCGCCTGGCTGAGGATTATGGTCGACTGGGAAGCCGGCAGCGGCAGCGTTGGCAGCCCAAGAATAGGCGTTACCAAGCGTGCCTGGCAAGTCTGGGCGCATATTCCAAGCGTAGCTAGTACAT
Organism: Candidatus Saccharimonadota bacterium; assembly: GCA_017556795.1. GTDB lineage: Bacteria > Patescibacteriota > Saccharimonadia > Saccharimonadales > Saccharimonadaceae > Nanosyncoccus. The sequence goes on from JAFYLZ010000004.1 coordinate 134,764, forward strand.
TGACCAGAAGCGTATGGGCCAGAAAGCCAGAGGCTACTGTTAATGACAGTAAGGGTCAGACGAGAACCACTAGCACCGATGGTCGTGTAATAGTAAGTCGTGGTTGGTCTGACTGGGGCCGGTGCGACGTATTCTGGACGTTCTTCTTCTGGCAAAGTACCGCCTTCGATAGCGATGCGCATACCTTCGGAAATACCAGAAACTTCGATATCGTTGAGGTGCATGATGTCTTCCGCGGTAGAGCCATAAGTGTCAGCGATTGATTCAAGGGTATCGTCTTCTTTAACCGTATAAACAATACCAGAGACGTTTTTGGTGAGATACAAAGTATCACCCTCTTCGATGTCGGTAGTTTTGAGGTCGTTAGACCAACGAATTTGGTCGGTAGTAAGGCCGAATTTGTCGGCGATATCTTCCATGGTTTCGCCTTCGCTTACGACGTAAGAAATAACGCCACGGGAGAAATTTGAAGTATCAGTGGTGATATTTTTCTCGAGCTTGCCGGTACCGATGGAAGCCTGGCCAATCTCGTAAAGCGAAGAGGTTGCCACGTAGTTGTAGGCTACGTCACCGGCGCTAGCGAGGTTCAATGCGTTCGAGAGATCTGCCACCACGTATAGCTCGGTGAGCTTATCGGTGGAGATACGGGTATCGTTTACGTCGAGTGAGGTTAAATCGGTATTGGAGCTGTAAGCCTTATTCAGCACGCCAGCAAAAAGCAAGGCGATGAGGGCAGCGCCAGATAAAACGTAAAGTGAAATAGTGCGAAGTTTTTGAAAATCTAGCTTCTTTTTCATAATGATATATTACAGAGAACCTTACAGTGGTCGCGAGCATTCTGGTTGTGTTCGGCCTCTGTATTACTATAATACATCTTTCCGTCGTCACCTGTCAAGAAATAAAGGTAACCGGTATTAGCTGGTTCGGTGACTGCCGTCATCGCGGAAAGCCCTGGGTTGGAGATTGGGCCGCATGGCAGACCGGCGTTCTGGCGGGTGTTGTAGCAAGAATCGACCAAAATAGCATCACCGACAGTGATGTCGTCACGGTCACGGTCCGGATCGATAACGTCGAGAGCATAAGTAACGGTAACGTCGCTGCCGAGTGTCATGCCTTGTGCTAGGCGATTAAAGAACACGCTAGCTACAGCTGCCTGGTCTTCGGTGTGAGCTTCTTTTTGAACGACTGAGGCAAGCGTGATTCCCTCGTGCAAGCTAAGGCCTTGTGCAGCAAAACGATTAACTAGGTCGTTATCTTCGACAACTTTGTCCATACCGAGCAAGAAAGTTTCGAAAATATCTTTGACGGTTGCGCCATTGAAGAATTCGTAGGTTTCACCATATAGATAGCCTTCGAGTGAGTCGCCAGCTGGTTTGGTGCTAAGCACCGGAACGTTGTATTCGGCGTGCAAAGCTTCGTCGATTTCTTCGGTGCGATAACCGAGCTTAACGAGATTTTTTCTAATATCAAAGATTGTTTCGCCCGGACGGATTGTGAAACTAAAAACGTCTGCGCCGGCCGCGCCTTCGGAAAGGATCTTAGCGATATCGCTAGCGCTCATGCCCTGGTTGAGAATGTAGCGGCCACTCATCAAAGCAGCGTCGCCAAAGGATAGCTTGAGATTGATCTTAAAGAAGAATGGGCTCTTGATCAGCTTGGCTTCTTCCAAGTTGCTAGCGATAGTGTCGACTGAATCGCCTGGCAAGATTGTGAATTCTATATCAGGGCAGCGGTTCTCGTCGCAGTTTTTAACGATTGGAGTTAGTGAATTGAAGTACCAAAATACGACACCAGCGCAAAGAGCGGCGAGTACGGCGACAATGATAATAGGGGTAATAATGAGATTTTTGCGGGTTTTTTTCACGATTTTTTTGGAACTTTCTATAGCTTTTTTGGAATTGAGGCGGGCCTTAGTGGCAACTTTTTTGGTATTACTTTCTATGATGCCAGGTAAGGGTTCCTCCTTGACGGAGTCTTCGGAATAGGTTTCGACGAAGTCTTGCAGGATGATTGATGCAGCTTCGGCGTCAATGTCGCCCTTTTCATATTTCTTTTGGCGGGCCTTGAGCCGGCTTTCTGCTTCTACTGAGGTGAGTGATTCGTCTTGGAAACGAATTTTGGCTCCTGGGATTTTTTCTGTTAAGGTTTTAGCGAAGTTGCGCGCATAGAGGGATTGTTTCGTCTCGTTGCCTTCGTTGCTACGAGGCAGACCAATGACAAAGAATTTCGTACTGTGCACATTGGTGAGACGACTGAGCTCTTGCCACTCGTTGCCGTTTACTTCTATGTAGCAAATCGGGACGGCAATCCTAGTGGAAGAGTCAACGCGTGCGACGCCGATTCGTTTTTCGCCGACGTCTAAGCCGAGAATTTTCATTTTTTGTCCTTAAGGATTATTCTTGTTTTCTTCTTTAGTATCTTTTGTATCTTTGGCATTATCCGTTTCTTGGATAGTCATTTCGATGGTAATCTTGTTGCTGTCATTTGGCGCAGAGGTGACCCATGGATAGGAGCCTTCGACGGAAATCTGGTTGATGCCATTGACTGAACCGAGGTCGTGACGAATATCACCGAAGCCTTTGCCTTTGACAAGCTCCATTATATCATTTTCGGTGATTTTTGGACCAGTATAATAGGTTGCTACGAGTTTGCCGGTGTATCCGGAGTCAGCAGAAGAGAAGTTCTCGATGAATGGATTGCCAATTTCGTAGATTTTTTGATCTTCGGCAAGCTTAGCGCGGCTAGTGACGTATTCTTCGAGTTTGGCTTTGTCGAGAACGTAGATCGAAGTGGTGGTTTTGACCGTGATGGACGGAATGACGTTGTCGGACACTTCTTCGTCGACCTTTGGTGAAGATTCTGGATCGGACATGGTTTGCTTGTAGCTGCTGTCGATCTTGATTTTGTCTTCACCGATTTGGTCGTAGAGAGTTTTTTTGATTTCTTCTTTACGTTCGGAGTTTTCGTTAGCAATTTTGTCCTTAGCGGAAAGGATGTTGTCTCTTGAGACGATGGTGACAGTTTTGTCGGTACCACCGGTGAAGGCCGCTTCGGAGTAAGCCGTAACGCGATCGTTTGGTGTAGTGAAGCTGGTTTTGTCGATGTTGTAGGCTTCGCCTGGGGCGGCTGCCGTGACGGAAACCTTAGCGGAACGCAAACAGCCATTGCGAAGTAGGCTGATTGGTGATTTATTTTCGCATTCGTTGTCGTCGCCGCTCCAAGAAAGAGAGACGTCCGAGTTGGAATAGAAGGTTAGACCACCAGCTTTGAAAGCGGAGCCGGAGTTGATGTTGAGTGGTCTGTTGATATCACTATCCCAGAAGCCAGCCTGAATGATGATCTCGCCAGAGGCTTTTTCGCCGACGTTCTTGGTGCCGGTAGCGGTAAATTCAGTCTTTTGTTCTTCTTCGATTTTGACTTCTTCGAGATAGAAGATGCCTTCAGCGATGCTTTCTTCGGTTGGGTCGGTCGTAAGGGTGACTGATTCCCTGAATGGGTTGCTGTCGGTGCGAACTTGAACGGTGATTTTAGCAGCTGGAGCAATCACGAGAGCCCAGACTAGGAACAAAATCATGAAGACTAAAGCAATGGAGCCAATGATGACCCATTTCTTGTAAGTTTGAAGCCAAGCGATAACTGGATTGCTGGATTTGGATTTTTCCTTCTTCTCTTTTTTGGCTTTCTTTTCTTCCTTCTTGGCGGCCTTGGTGGCAGTGGCGAGTTCTTTGTCTTTTTTGGAATCGGCTTTGCCGTCTTTATCGTCAGACTTTTCTTCTGTTTCTGCTTCGGCCTCTTCGCCTTCTTTGTCGTCAGATTTTTCTTCAGCTTCTTCGGTCTCTTCGGTTTTTTCGGATTCTTCCTCGGCGGCGTCTTCGTCTTCGACTTTGGTGCCGTCGTTGACTTTGACTGGCGCTTCTTCTAGAACTTCTTCGCTAGCCGCGTCGTCAGTAGCGTCGTCGAGCGACGGGATGGTTGGCGCAGTTTGAAGATTTTTAGTAACAGGAATTTTAGCAGTCGCAGCGAGTTTGACGATCGAAGGATCGGTTGTCACAAAAACGACTTGTTTGTTTTTGGCCGAACTAGCTTTGGTGATTAATTTGATATTTACCACACTTCTTAACACACCACTCTTTTTTGGTGGTACTAGAGCGACGATTTTTTCTTTAGCGGATTCGAGTTTCGAAATGATATTCGTAATATCATCATCCGGTTCAATATAAATAACGTCTTTATTCATATTTAAAATATAACATATTTTATGCCGCTTGTGTTAAAATAAAGAAAATGAGCATTTTCAGCCGAAAACAGGCTCCAGCGCCTAGTAATAATGGTGGCTCGGCATTGTCTGAGCTTGCTTTGAATTCCATTAATGATGGGGTAATTATTGCTGACGCGAACGGCACCGTACGCTTTGCCAACCCGGCGGCTAGTCGTATGGTGGGAGCGAATGCTTTGCTTAATCCGATTGGCGTAAGCTATAGAAATGTCTTGCAATTAGAGTCCAAAGAAGGCCGGGCGTTTTCCGAACAAGAGAATCCGTTGATTGTTGCGATGAATACTTATCGTCCGCTCGATGCTTTTCGTTGTAGTTTGATTGTCGGCAATACCGGCAAACGAATCCCGGTAGCGGTTTCGGTCGTTAATGCCAATGACGCCGCGAGGAGTCGCATTATTACTTTCCGCAATATCGCAAAAGAGCTCGAAGAGGAGGGCGCACAGACCGAATTTATTTCGACCGCCTCGCACGAGATGCGTACGCCAGTGGCTTCGATTGAGGGTTATTTGTCGCTTGCGCTGAATCCGCAGACGGCGACGATTGATAATCGTGCCAAGGGATATCTTGACGCTGCCCACGCTGCTGCCAAACACCTTGGCAAATTGTTCCAGGACTTGCTTGATGTAACAAAGGCCGATGATGGTCGCGTGAAACCGAATTTTGTGCCGGTTGAAATGGTGACCACGGTGCAAAATATGGCCAACAATTACAACGCGCAGTTTAACAAAGACGGCAAAGTGCATTATACTTTTGGTTCGTCCGACGGGCGCTTGATGGCGACCGATCTGAAGGTGGCGCAGGTTGTTTATGCGTCGGTGGATCTGAATTTCTTGCAAGAAATTATGGATAATTTGATGGAGAATGCCATCAAATATACGCCGGCGGGTGGCTCGATTTGGGTGAGCGTGCGTGGCGACGGCGATCGTGTTTTGATTAACGTGACTGATACCGGCATTGGCATTTCGGCGGACGATATCCAACACATTTTCCAGAAATTCTATCGTGCCGATAATTCTGACACGCGCGAAATTGGCGGTACCGGACTCGGGCTTTATCTTACGAAGAGTCGCGTCGAAGCGATGGGCGGTAAGATTTGGGTGGAATCTGGTTTTGGTGAAGGTTCAACTTTCTTTGTGTCTTTGCCAAGAATTTCTACGGAAGAATACAATAAACGTTTGTTCGTTTTGAAGAATCAGCAGCAGTTCGCAGCGGCCCAAGCGGCCAGGCGCGCACAGCTACGCGCGGCTCCGGTAACTCCAGCGGCCAGACCGGCTATGCGACCAACCACCATGCAACCAATGATGAGAACTAACCAACAAGTAAAGAACGGAGGAAAAATATGACAAAAATAATGATAGTAGAAGACGATTTGGCGCTTCGTGAGATTTACAGTATTCGCTTGACGGCTGAAGGCTATACTATCGTGGTGGCTGGTGATGGCGAAGAAGCTTTGGCAGTGGCTGCTCAGGAAAAGCCAGATTTGATTTTGTCTGACGTGATGATGCCGAAAATCTCCGGTTTTGATATGTTGGATATTCTGCGCTCGACTCCGGAACTGAAGGACACGAAGGTCGTGATGATGACGGCACTTAGCTCGCCAGAGCAGCGCGCACGTGGCGAAGCTTTGGGCGCGGATCGTTATTTGGTAAAATCTCAAGTTGGTATCGAAGATGTTGTTAATGTGATTCACGAAGTCTTAGGCGACGCAGCGGCGCCAGCCCCAGCTCCAGCTGAAGCGGCAGCTCCGGCCGCAGCCCCAGCTCCAGCTCCGCAACCAGTGCAAGGAGATTTGAATGCAGCCCCAGTCAATCCGGCTCAATAAATTCTTGGCCGAGAGGCTCGGTTTATCCAGGCGCGAAGCAGATGCCGCAATTGCTAGCGGCAAAGTTTTGATTAATGGTAAACCGGCGGCTCTAGGGGCCAGAGTTGACAAAGACACCGAAGTATGCTATAATAAAAAGGTAGTCCCACATGAGGTGGGCTTTTCTTATATCGCTTTCAATAAACCGGTTGGCTATGTTTGTTCGCGCCGGGCACAGGGTGAAACGCCGACGCTTTATTCCCTTTTGCCGGCTGATTTTCAGAAATTCAAGACCGTAGGTCGTCTTGATAAGGATTCTTCCGGCCTAATTCTTTTGACCAATGATGGCGATTTCGCTTTCGAGATGACGCACCCGAAATTTTATAAAGAAAAAGTCTACGAGGTTGAACTGGACCGCGAGCTAGAGCCTTTGCATCAGCAAATGATTGCCGATTTTGGTGTCGAGCTAGAAGACGGCACGTCGAAATTCGCTGTAGTGCGTAGCGGCGAGGGTCGCAAGAATTTCCAAGTGATTTTGAACGAAGGTCGCAACCGCCAGATTCGTCGCACTTTTGCGGCGTTGGGATACAGAGTAGTCAAATTACACCGCATCCAATTCGGGCGTTACCAATTAGCCGGACTTGAGCCTGGCAAATATGAAGAAGTTAAGAAATATTAGTTTTGCAATAACTTGGCGAGTTTGGTGCGGAGGTTATTTTCGTCTGGCGCACTAGCGAGCGTGTCGACGCCGACGCGGAGCAAACCGAGTGCGGTGGCATAGGAATGGTCAATCGGGGTCTTGGTTTTATATGTAATACCTGGCAAAGTTGCTACGTCAATGATGTTGATGGTTGGGCGGCGTGAGAACGGCAGGTCTTGATACCAATCAGAAAGCGCAAGCATTTCTTGGAGTGGCATGAGGCTGGCGCCACCACCACAAAGCAGGACGTTGCGCGGTAAAACTTCGAGAGTATTGAAATCTTCTAGGGCAACTTCGACGCCGGTAATCCAAACGTTGAGGTTGCGCTCGACGGCTTTTTCGACTTTTGGTTTGATCTTAGCGTCGAGATTTTCGAGGTCGAGTTTGTAGCCTTCGGCAGTATCAAAATCAACGCCGAGCCCGTCGGCAATTTGCTTGGTAAAGCTGCGGCCACCAATCGAGAACATCCTGGTGCCATCAACGCCACCATCGTCTACGACGGCGATGTCGGTAGTGCCGCCACCGATGTCGATGACGATGCCAGAGAAGGTTGATTCGAGATCGTCGCCGAGGCAAGCGCGGCAGACAGCGAATGGTTCAACTGCTACGGTAAGCAATTCAAGGTCGAGTTCGGCGCAGACTTTTTCAATAGCCGAAACGTGAATAAGTGGCGCAAAGGCGGTATAGAATTGAATAACAATGTCAGAACCCTTAAAACCAATTGGGTTAGAAATTTTGTAGCCGTCAATCGTGAGTGAAACGATGGCGGAATTAATCAAGCGAACTTCAACGTTCTTATTGCCGGTTTCGAGCGCCACGGTTTTTCTAGCGGCTTCACCAGCGCGTTCCTGAACCTTGTTAATAATAATCGACATTTCATGATCGGTAATTGGCTTATTCGGGTTTTCGCGGTGATAACGCACGGTGGTCGTGGTGCCCTTGATGAGTTCACCAGCAATGCCGACGACAGCAAGCTTAGCGGTTTCGCCAGCTTCTTCTTCGGCGTCGAGCAGGGCTTTTTCGCAAACAGAAATTACGGCTGGAATATCAGCGATAGCACCAGCAAAAATATTAGTCGGGGCCTGCTTAGCGCGGCCAACACCAATTACATCAAGCTCGCCTTTGCGGTTGGATTTTGCAATAACGGCTTTGACGAATTCGGTACCAATATCTAAAGCCAGGATAGTGCTCATACTTAAAGTATAACACAGAAATTATTCTAGAACAGCTTTGATGCGGCGAATGCCAGCAGCGGAAGATTCTTCTTTGACGATCTTGAATGAATTAAGAACGCCGGTATGCTCAACGTGTGGGCCGCCACAGACCTCGCGGGAGACCGGATCGTTCTCGTCGCCGATGGTGTAGACGGTAAGCATGTCTGGATATTTATCCCAGAATTGGCCGTGGGCTTTCAAAGTGTTTTTAGCAAATTCTTTTTCGTATTCGGCGTGGACGACTGGCAGATCGGCCTTGATCCATTCGTTGACTTGAGCCTCGACTTTGCTGAGTTCTTCCTCGGTCATTTTGTGGTCGAGATTGAAGTCGAAACGGACACGTTCGGAAGTAATATTGGAGCCTTTTTGGCAGATTGATGGATCGACTAATTTTTGCAAAGCAGCAAGCAATAAATGGCAGGCGGTGTGATATTTGACGGTTTGTTCGCCGTGGTCTTCGAGACCGCCCTTGAACATGCCTTTTGAAGCGGTTTTGCTGCGTTCGCGTTGTTCGGCGAGGGCAGCTTCAAATTCTTGCTGATAATTGTCGGAAAGTTTGATGTTCTCGCGATAGCATTCCTCGATTGAGAGTTCGAGTGGGAAGCCGTAGGTGTCCTGGAGTTTAAACAAATCGGCACCAGTCAAAGATTTACCGAGTTTTTTGAGCTCGCGGAGGCCTTTATTAAGAGTTTGGCGGAAAGCGCGTTCTTCTTTTTCGAGAACGGCGAGAGCGTCATTGCGATGGCTCAGGATGTCATCTTTTAGTTCGGTGTAGTTTCCGGCGATGACTGGAACAATGGTTGGCAAAAAATTATCGGCGATACCAAGATCGAGGGCACGCAAAATAGCACGGCGAATGAAGCGGCGAAGCGCGTAGCCCTGAGCCTTGTTGGATGGGGTGAGACCCTGCGCGGCGAGCAAGTAAGCGCCACGTAGATGATCGGCAATAATGCGCATTTCGTCGGTGTTGGTGTCGTAGGATTTGCCGGACAATTCTTCGAGTTTTTTGATGATTGGTTGCATCAAAGAAATCTTAAAGACGTCAAAGCTATTAATCGAAGCGGCAGTGATGCGCTCTAAGCCACCACCAAAGTCGACGTTCTTTTTCTCGAGTTCTTCAAAAGTGCCGTCGTCTTTTCGGCGATATTGCATGAAGACTTGGTTGCCAATTTCCATGAAGCGGGCGCCATCCGAAGCTGGGTGAGCGAGGCCGTATTTTTCAACGTCTTGCTTGTCTTCGCCAAAATCATAAAAAACTTCAGAGTCTGGACCACATGGGTCGCCGAGCGGAGTGGTTTCGATGCCACCGCCACGGCTCCACCAGTTTTCGTGGTCGTCGTAGAAGAAAATGTGTTCGCCTGGTTTGATGCCGCGCTTGTCGCCTTCCTCGGCGGAGCCGATTTCGGCAATTTTAGCGTCGATGCCGGCTTCTTTAAAGACGGTCTGCCAAATTGTGGCAGCTTCTTCATCTTTTGGAATGCCATATTTTTCGTTGCCAATAAAACAAGTGACGTAGATTTTGTTTGGATCGAGGCCGATTTCCTTAGTTAAGAATTCGAAGAAATTGCGAATTTGTTCTTCTTTGAAGTAATCGCCAAGGGACCAGTTACCGAGCATTTCAAAAACGGTTGTGTGGCGTGGGTCGCCAACATCTTCGATGTCTTGCAAGCGAAGTGAAGGTTGGGAGTCGGTCAGTCTAGTGCCGGCTGGGTGGGTTTTGCCAAGCAAATATGGCAAAAGTGGCTGCATGCCAGAGCCGGTAAAGAGCGTAGTTGGGTCGTTTTCGAGCACGAGTGGTGCTGGCGCAATGACTTGATGGCCTTTTTTAACTTGAAAATCTAAAAATTTTTGACGAACTTCATTTGCATTCATAGAGATAATTATACCACATTAATCAATAATTCCGCCGCCAAGACAAATCTGGTCGTCGTAGATAACGACGGATTGGCCGGAGGCTGGACGTTTGACTTCGTTTTTGAAAATAATCTTTTTACCATCGAATTTAGCTTCGATAAGTGGCGCGCGGTGGCGAAGGCGCACTAAAACTTTTTCTGGAGTTTTGTCGCAGCGCAGAACGACGTCTTTGAGTGGTAATTCTTTGGTCCACAAATTGTCGTCATTCAAATTGCGCGAAACGTAAACGATATTTTTGTCCAAATCTTTTTTCACGACGTAGTATGGCAAACCGCCGCCAATGTAGAGGCCGTGGCGCTGGCCGATGGTGTAGAAAATGGCACCTTCGTGATGACCGAGTACGGTTTCGGTTTCGATCTCGCGGATTTCGCCCGGCTTAATATCGATGTATTCTTTCAGAAAATCTTTCATGCCGACTTCGCCGACAAAACAGACACCCATCGATTCTTTTTTGTAGGCATTGTGTAGATTGTTTTTCTCGGCGAGTTTTTTGACGTCCGGCTTCAACATGTCGCCAATTGGAAAAAGCGTGTGCTCGAGCGATTCTTTGGAAATGCGATAAAGGAAGTAGGTTTGATCCTTGTTATCGTCGGTGGCGCGAAGCAAATTTTTGCCATCGGTTTTGGCGTAGTGGCCGGTGGCAATGTAGTCGCCGCCGCGGCGCATGGCTTCTTCGTAGAACATTTTAAACTTAATTTCTTGGTTGCACATGATGTCCGGATTTGGCGTGTTGCCTTTTTTGAATTCGTCGAGCATGTAGTCGACGACGCGTTTTTTGTAGGCATCTTCAAAATCCCAAACTTCAAAATCAAGGTCGAGTTTGGTGGCGACGCGTTTGGCGTCGGCGAGGTCTTCGGCCCATGGACACTTCATGCCCGGAAGATCCTTAGACCAGTTTTTCATGTAGACGCCGATGACGTTGTAGCCTTGCTCCTTCAAAATTAAGGCCGACACGCTGGAATCGACGCCGCCGCTCATGCCAAGATAGACGGTTTTATTTGCGGCGCTCATATTCTTCCTTTACCACGCGGTTAATAATTTCCGCGGCCTGCTTGATATTTTCTTCGTCGTTTAATTCGCCGAGCGACAAGCGGAGTGAGCCGGCGATCTCTTCGTCGGTGAGGCCAATAGCAGCGAGAGTGTGGGATTTTTGGCCTTTTGATGCGGCGCAAGCGGCGCCGGTTGAGACGTAGACTTCGGCTTCTTCAAGTTTAAAAATTAAACGCTCGGCATCGAGGCCCGGGAATGAGACTGGACAGAAGTTGGCAAGCTGATGTTTAGTAGAACCGAGGAAAATTGGCTCGACGGTTCCCTTTTTCAATTCATCGCGGAGAATTTTGACGAGCTTTTCGTATTTTTTGCGGTTGCCGTTTAGATGCTCTTTGGCTTCTCTGAAAGCGGTCGCAAAACCAATCACGCCGGCGACGTTTTCGGTGCCGGAGCGCAAGCCGTTTTCTTGGCCACCGCCAAAAATCAGTGGCTTCAAACGTACGTCATGCGAGAGATAAAGCGCGCCAACGCCTTTTGGTCCGTAGACTTTGGCGGAATTGACCGTAAGCAAATCGACGCCGAGGCGCGAGACGTTGATGTCAAGTAGATTCATAGCTTGTGAGGCGTCGGAATGGAGGAAAATCGGCGTTTTGTCGCCAGCGGCCAAGCGGCGTTCGCGTTCGGCGCGAATCAAGCTGGCAATTTCGGCGAGTGGCTGGATGGTGCCGAGCTCGTTGTTTGCGAGGGCGACCGAAACTAGTTCCACGTCAGCGGAAAGCTTCTTTTTGAAATCATTCAAATCGACTAGGCCATTTTTTAAAACGGCGATTTCTTCGTAATTGTAGTTTTTGGCAACATTCAAGACTGAATCATGCTCGGTGGCAAGCACTAGGCATTTTTTCTTGATCAGTGAAAAAGCCAGGTTGTTGGCTTCGGTAGCGCCGGAAGTGATGACGAGATCGTTATTTTTGGCGCCAACGCAGTGAGCGATGGTCGATTTGGCGTCTTCGTAAGCAGCGCGAACTTTTTTGGCCGGCAAATAAGCAGCGGAAGGATTAAAAAAGTCATCCGCAAAGTATGGTTGCATTGCGGTGAGGGCCTTTTTGGAAACCGGCGTCGCGGCAGCGTGATCAAGATAAATCATATCTTATATTATAACATAATTTTGATAAAAATAAAGAATAGACCCCGCAAGGTCTATTCTTTTGAATTACTCAGTTGTTTCGGCTGGTTGCTCGGTTTTTGCGACGGCCTTAAAGGTGATTTCCTTGTCGCCGGAAGTGAGTTTGAGCGTCTTGGCGCCACGATCGATGGAATAAGTATATTCGTCTTCTACATCATAAAACCATTTGGTCTCGATTTTGAGCGTGTTGCCCTCGGTTGCCCAGAGAAAATCGTAGTCATTAATGTGGCCATTGGTCGTGAGCGAACCTTTGCCGATTTCGGTGAAATTCCAGACGACATTTTCGGCATCAACTTCTACCCATTCGCCATTTTCGACGAGGAACTCCGCGTCGCGCGTGTCTGGCTGCTTTAAAATTTTGAATAAAAGATAGCCCGCACCGCAAAGCAATGTGATGAGGCCGATAATAAATATGATGATGGCAAGACGTTTCTTTTTCATAGTTTCATTTTAGCATAAGTTTTAAATGCCAAAAAGATTAAGCACGTTTTTGGAGGTGATTTCGGCAACTTCTTCTTTGTTTGTGGCGGTTTTTTCGGCTAACCACTCGGCAATTTCTTTGATATAAGCCGGCTCGTTTTTGGTGCCGCGATATGGAGTTGGGGCCAGGAACGGTGCATCGGTCTCGAGAATAATGCGCTCGAGCGGTGGCGTTGGTAGGGTGGAATAGGTAGCGAGGCCGTTTACGCCAACGTAGAAATTAGTTTCGTTCAAAATGCGCTTCAAAGTCTTTTTGCTGTCCGAAAAAGAGTGCATGACGCCTCTGATTTCTGGGAAATTTTGAATGATAGCGAAGAAATCGTCAAAAGCCTCGCGAATATGGAAACTGACCGGGAGGTTTTTGTCCTGAGCTAGCTGCAAAAGTTGTTCGAATAGCTTGATTTGATCCTCGCGGGTTTCTGGCGAATAGTGATAATCGAGGCCGATTTCACCGATTCCGACGAGTTTGGCGCTGCCGGTTGGCTTCTCGACGGCGAATTTTTGGCATTCGCTCGGATGGATGCCATAGGTATAGAAAACGTTGTCATGTTTTTCGGCAAAAGTGCGGGCGGTTTCAGAGTCGTTTGGGTCGGTACCGATGCAGATGATTTTGGTGACGCCGGCTGCGGCAGCTTTTTTGATGGCCTGCTCGGCCTCTTTTTCGGTAAAGAATTCGCGGTCGTGCAAGTGGCAATGAGAATCAATTAACATATTTTTATTATAACAGAAAAGCCCCGCGAGGGGCGGGGCTAGACTGAGTTAAGGTGTTTTTAGAGCTTTCGGCATCGAGTATGATTTCGTTTAATGTGCGTTTCAGTTTTTTACTTTTTGTCTAGATTAACAGGGGTGGCGATGGTGGCTATAATGGGTGGATTTTAAAATGGTTAAGATTAGGTATTGATTTTTTCTACAAAATGGTGTATAATATGTAGTACGGTGTATGAGTTATGCCTTTGTTCTTTGTCAGCTAGTTCGATAGCAGGCTTTCCAAAACCTGCCATCTCTATCCCTCTATGATAAGCGCTGAGAGCACTTACTGCTAAAAGAATTCACTATTCCAATGTGTGCTCTCGAAAACCAAACTTCTTGTTCCAGAAGACGTTGGCCGGTCGCTTTATTTTCCTTTTAAACATTCGCATTTGAGCGTCAGTTGCCAGTTGCCGTTTAAAAGGGCCTCCTTTCATGACTGTCCAACAATAAATCCAAATTCCGAAAAACACCTACTAGACAAGAACAATTTTAACTCATCACTAATATCTGCCCCGTGGCTTAGCTACGGGGCTTTCTCTTGCTCTAAATTAGGCGCGGTTTTCGCGTTTTCTCTTGATTGGATCGAGTTGACGCTTCCTCAAACGGAGCGATTTAGGAGTAACTTCAAGAAGTTCATCGTCGAGCAAAAAGTCTAGACACTGCTCCAAAGAGAGCTGTGTATAAGGGGTGAGCTGAATGGCGCCATCCGAAGCGTGGGTGCGCATATTGGTGAGCTGTTTCTCTTTACAGACGTTGATATCGAGGTCGTCTTTTTTATTAGAAAGACCGACGATCATACCCTGATAAACTGGTACCTGTGGTGGAATATAGAGAATACCACGGGCTTGGGCGGCATCGAGCGCATAAGAGGTAGAAATACCGGATTCGAAGGCAATTAGGGCGCCGTTGCGTTCTGGTTTGTACTTAGTGTCGACTGGACGGTAGCCGTTGGCGACGCTAGACATAAGAACGGTGCCTTTTGTGGCGGTCATTAACATGTTGCGAAGGCCGATAAGGGCGGAGGTGGAAATTTCATAGGTAAAGCGGGTGGCACCGGTGGAGGTGAGTTCTTGGCTCTTTAGTTCAGCTTTTCTGATACCGAGTTCTTGGGAGACGGCACCGACGAATTCTGGCTCGACTTCAACGGTGAGCTCTTCGACTGGTTCGCATTTGACGCCGTCGATCTCTTTGTAGACGACTTCTGGGCGACCGGCTTCGAGTTCGTAGCCTTCGCGGCGCATGGTTTCGATCAAAACTGAAAGGTGTAATTCCCCGCGGCCAGATACCTTGTAACCAAGGCCATCTGGAACGATTTTGAGGGCGATGTTGGTTTCGAGCTCTTTTTCGAGGCGTTCAGCAATCTGACGAGAGGTGGTAAATTCACCTTCTTTGCCTTTAAGCGGTGAAGTATTTGGGCCGATGTAGATAGAAAGAGTAGGCGGTTCGAGCTCGATGGTTGGCAAAGCTTCTGGATTGTCGCCGCTAGCGATAGTGTCGCCAATGTTGGCTTCGCTAACACCGGTAAGAGCGACGATGTCGCCAGCAATAGCGAGCTCAGTTTCCTCTTTGCCAAGACCTTTATAGGTGAAGAGACGGTCGATTTTGGCGGTTTTGCTGGTGCCGTTTTGTAAGATTTTGACAGTTTGGCCTTTTTTCAGAGAACCGCGGAAAATTTTACCAATACAGTATTTGCCAAGGTAATTATCGGCAGCGAGTGCAGCCACGAGTAGTTGGGCGCCTTTGTCGGCGTTTTCATCGACTTTTGGTGCTGGAATATCGTGGATAATTGATTCGAAAACAACGTGCAAATCGTTGTCTAGGTCAGTAGTTTTGCCAGCTTTGCCATCGCGGGCGATAGCGTAGTAAATTGGGTAATTAAGCTGTGATTCGTCGGTAGCAAGCTCCAAGAAGAGATCGGCGATTTCGCCTTCAACCTCTTCGATACGGGCAGCTGGTTTATCAATTTTGTTAATAATTACCACTGGTTTAAGCTTCAAATCCAAAGCCTTTTTCAAGACGAATTTGGTCTGTGGCATTGGGCCTTCCTGAGCATCAACTACGAGAATGACGCCGTCAGCCATATTGAGCGTACGTTCGACTTCACCAGAGAAATCGGCGTGGCCTGGAGTATCAATAATGTTGATTTTGTAACCATTGTAAAAGATTGCAGTCTGTTTTGCGGTAATCGTGATGCCACGCTCGTGTTCCTGGTCCATGGAGTCCATGATCAGAGTCTGGGACATTTCGGCCTGGTTGTCGCGGAAGGTGTGAGACTGTTTTAAAAGTCCATCAACAAGAGTCGTCTTGCCGTGGTCGACATGGGCGATAATTGCAACGTTTCTGATGAACTCTTTTTCTAACATGACGACAATTATAACACGAAATGCGCCAAAAAGCTAGAGATTTAGTGGCGCCATTTACCACCAGTGTCCGGAGCGAGCGGGATGAATGGTTCGGCCACTGCTGGAGCTTCGACTCGCAGTACTTCTGTTACTGGCTCTTCGATTACTTCAACGCTACCGCGTCCGCCAATCGTATTGAGGTCGATTTCGACCGCATCGCCGCGCGTAGAATCGGAAAGCGGTACTAGTCTAAGCAGATTTTCGTGGCTGTGATCAATGTCGCTTAGGATAATCTCGTGCTCGGCAGTGGAGCCCAAAATCGCGTCACTTAAAATTACCGTAACTTCCCTAGCGTCGGTATCAAATGTAACATGAGTCTGTCCGCTTTCGTCTATCCAGCTATCGGTAATGGTGAGAGTTGGTTTGTTTGGCATGTCAGTGTCAATATCGACGCGTGGCAAACTGTCGTAGCGAGCGTGAATTTCATTTGCAGCGAGCTCGAATTCTTCGGTGCTGAGAATAATTTTGCCGTCGGTTTGCTCGGTGAGCTCGACGTAGTATTCGCTATTTTCCGGCTCGGTGACGACGTAGATGTTGACCGGGTCAATGCGGCGGCTGAGTTCGACAACGTCAATGAGGCTAATGCCGTCAATGTCTGGTAAATGGTAGGAGGCGTCGGTGAGGATGATCAACGATTTGGTGGCACCCATTTTCCAGTCCAATTCATCCATAGCGTGATAAGCGGCGGACAGTAGTGACTCTGGCTCGTCACCGCCTTCGCTAGCCAGAATTTCATTAAGCTCGGCAACGAAAAGTTCTAGTGTACAGGTTTCGAAATCGCAATGTTGTCGTGGCTCGTAAAGTTCTTGCAAATCGCGATAGTCGTACAAGGCGACGCGCCCGCCTTTTTCAAAAGTTTGGATGGCAAATTCGATGGCGCGTTCCTTATATTTTTTGATAAATCGGCCCATCGAGCCGGTCGAATCGATTAAGATTGCCGTGTCGTGTGGTGAATAGTAGGCGTTTTCGATCGCAAAGGCGGTGGTGATTTTGTCAAAGATGTAGCGTGAAGCGTCTTCGTAGAGACCGTCGCGAATGTAGCTGACGTGGTCTTCGATACTTGGGTTAAAGAAATTGCTACACATGATGTCTTTGGTGTTGCACCAAGTGCCAAGTTTACCAATGAAGGCTTCTGGCTCGTATGGGCGATAGCTGCCGAGAATTCCCTCGTAGGCAAAACAGTCCGGCACGTAGCGACGATAGTCCGAAAGGTCGCGGTTGTAGCAGGCGGCCGGGATTGGATGCTCCAAATCGTTTTTCCCTTCCGGCAAATACAGTTTTGGATCGCCAAAAGTCGCTGCGTAGATAATTTTGTCGGTGTTCAGCTCGCCAAGGGTTTTCGAAATTACCATGGCGCCTTGCGAGTAGCCGGCCAAAACGAATTTGGAACTAGAACAAGTGGTGTTGACGACGCGCTTTAATTCTTCGGCGCCGGCGTTGATGCTGTCGCCAAACGTCCCGCTTTCGCCGCCGCTAAAAAACGCGCCGACCAAAGTTCCAACATCCGTCACCGAGACGGCCGGATAATCCAAATCCCTAAAATTGTAAGTTAATGAGAGCGCCGACATTTTCTCCGACATGGCTTCTTGGAAAGCGTGGTAGCTTTCGCCCTCGTCTTGGGTCTCGCCTGAGCCGCGGATGAAGACGAATTCGACGTCCGCGCAGCCGGTTTCGGCGGCTAAGGCTTGGACCGGCAGACCAGTCGCCAACATCCCGGCTATGATTAAAATTGATAGAATTTTTTTGATCACATTTCTCTCCTTGTTTAATTGACGCCGCGATTGTTAGCACATTTAAAATAGAAATCAACCCGCAGCGTGATATAATGGTTGAAAACGGAGGCGAAATGAATAAGAAACAACTCGAGTGGGATGAATATTTCATGAAAATTGCCGAAACTGCTGCGCTTAAATCCAAGGACCCAGTCAGCAAAAACGGCTGCGTAATTGTCGACCCGGACCACCGTGTGGTATCGATGGGCTACAATGGCCTAATTCGTGGGGCCGATGAGTCAAAAATGACGCTTTCTGAGCGCCCAATGAAATACCATTTCTCGACTCATTCCGAAATGAACGCAATCTTGTTCGCACATCGCGATTTGAAGGATTGTACGATTTACAATTTGATGGCTACTTGCGACAACTGTTTGAAATATTGTTTGCAGGCCGGCATCAAGCGTTTCGTCTACAAGCAATTCAGAGTTAATTCTTACAAAACCGATCCAAGCAAATCAATGACTAACTATGAAAGCGACGAAGCGGTAGTTCGCTTGCTCGCTTCGATGCCAGAAGTTGAAACTTTCAACATCACGAACGGCAAAACATACGTCGAAGAAATTCTCGAATCATACGACGAGAAATCTGAAGAATACAAAAAACTTAAAAGCTGGCTCTAGATTCACCAATTAATCGGCTTTAAGCCATGCGCTTCTAAGTAGGCGTTGGTTTTTGAAAACGGTTTGCTCCCAAAGAATCCGTTGTGTGCAGAAAGTGGTGATGGATGGGCGGATTCCAGAACCAAATGTTTGGACGAATCGATCAAGGATTTTTTGCTGCGCGCATCGCGGCCCCACAAAATAAAGACTAAATTGGATTTTTCGGCATTCAAATATTTAATAACGGCTTCGGTAAAAGTTTCCCAGCCTTTGCCGCGGTGGCTACCAGCTTTGTGCGCCTCGACGGTAAGAACATTATTTAAAAGCAATACGCCCTGATTTTGCCAATTAACGAGGTTTCCCGTTTTATTAGCATGTGAGCCAGTGTCGCTGTCGATTTCTTTGTAGATATTAATGAGTGATGGCGGAATTGGTTGGCTGTCTGGTACCGAAAAAGCTAGACCCATGGCGGCGCCCGGCGTGTGGTATGGATCTTGGCCTAGGATTACGACTTTGACTTCATTTAGGTCAGTAGTGAAAGCTTTAAAAACCTGAGTTTTGGCGGGAAAAATTCGCTTAGTATCGTAGGCGGCATGCAAAAATTCGGCTAGTTCCCTAAAATACGGTTTGGCGAACTCAGAGTCTAAAAACGGTTTCCAGGACGGGTGCATTTTAGAGCCCGAAAAGTTTTAGCAGCTCTTTTTGGATATCTTCAATGGATGGGCTGGCGTCGACGATTGGAATATTAAAATCTTTGGCGATGCTGACGTAGGCTTTGTCGACTTTGTGCTGGAAGTCCATTGATTTCGATTCAAAAGTATCGTTTTTGGAGTTGTCGTCGCGGCTGCTTTGGCGAGCGAAACGTTCTTTGTCTGGCAAGGTCAAAATCACGGAGCGATCTGGCTTGACGTATGGTTCTGGCATTGATTCTTTGGTGACACGAATGATTTTGCTGCGCGAAACGCCTTGGCCGTAGCCTTGGTAGGCGAGCGTAGACCACCAGTTGCGAGCAGAAATTACGTAGCCGCCTTCTTTTAAGACCGGCTCGGCGAGTTTGCGCCAGAGCTCTTGGCGGGCAGCCGTAAATAACAGAACATGCGTGAATGGTTCGAGATTGTATTTTTTGTCTTTAATGATGCGGCGGAGTTCGTGAGCGGATTCAAGGTCGCCGTCTGGTTCGTGCATGGTGATGACTGGTTTGCCGGTTTTCTTAAGATGTTCGGCGAGTAATTCGACCTGCGTAGATTTGCCAGTAGCGTCCTGGCCCTCGATGACGATATACATGAAAAAACTCCTTTTTTCTATTGTAACACTTTAATCTTCTTTGAACTGCGAATTATAGAGCTCGGCGTAGAAGCCGTGTTTCTTCAGAAGTTCGTCGTGGTTGCCCTGCTCGATGATGTTGCCATCTTTCATAACGAGAATGAGGTCGGCGTTGCGAATGGTAGATAAACGGTGAGCAATCACGAACGATGTACGGCCCTCAGTAATCTTTTCAAAGGCAGCTTGCACGAGATGCTCGGTGCGGGTATCAACGTTTGAAGTGGCTTCGTCCAGGATGAGCATTGGCGGGTTGGCCGTGACGACGCGGGCGACAGTGAGTAGTTGTTTTTCGCCGGCGGAAATGTTGTCAGAATCTTCATTGATGACGGTTTGATAGGCGTGTGGTAACGATTCGATAACGTGGTGGACGTTAGAAATCTTGGCAGCTTTTTTGACATCTTCGTCGGTGGCGTCTGGGTTGCCGTACTTGAGATTCTCGGCGATAGTGCCGGAGAAAAGCCAGGTGTCTTGCAAGACCATACCGAACAGTCCGCGGACCTCGGCACGACTCAGCTCGTTGATTGGCGTGTCGTCGATAGTGATGTAGCCGGAATCTGGTTCGTAGAAGCGCATCAAAAGATTGATAATTGTGGTTTTGCCGGCGCCGGTTGGGCCAACGATGGCAACCTGCTGACCAGGTAAAATCTTAGCGGAGAAATCTTTAATGATTGGACGTTTTTTGTCGTAGCTAAAGTTGACGTGATGGAACTCGACGGCACCTTTGACTTTTTCAATCGTTTGCTTGGCTTCATCGGCTGGCTCCTCGGTCTCGGCGGTAAATTCAAATACGCGTTCGGCAGCAGCGAGCAATGATTGGATAGTGGCAGTTGAAGATGCGACTTCGTTAATCGGACGGTTGAAACGTGTGACATACTGAATGAAGGCTTGGATGTTGCCAAGGCTAATGCGGCCTTCGAGCACAAAGTAGCCACCAACGATACAAGTCACGACGTAGCCGAGATTGGTGAAGATGTGAGTGACTGGAATGGCAAGCATCGAGAAGACCTGGGCGCGCATGGCAGTGCGGGCGAGTTTCTTGTTGGTCTTATCAAAATCGTTCAAGGTTTCCGTTTCGTGCGAATTTGATTTAATGACGATTTGGCCAGAATAATTCTCTTCGATTTTACTATTCAAAACGCCGAGCGTGGCTTGCTGCTCGCGGAAGTATTTTTGGGCGAAGCCAGCAATCTTGCCGACCACGATAATCGAAAGCAGCACCGTGACGACGGAAATAATAAGTAGCGGCACGGAAGTCATGGCCATGATAATAATGACACCAACAATCGTGATGATGTTAAACGAAAGATCGGTAATCACTTGGTGCATGGTCATCGCGATGACGTCGATATCGTTAGACATACGTGAAAGCACGTCGCCGAATTTGTGAGTGTCGAAATAGCTAATCGGCAGGCGCGAGATTTTGTCGATAACTTGGTTGCGCAAGCTGCGAGTGTATTTTGCGGTCACGATGGTGAGGATGCAGGACGAAATATAAGTGAGGAGTCCGGAAATCACAAAGAGTAAAATGGCGATGAGGGCTTTTTCGCCGAGTGCATTCCAGTCAAGGCCGGTAGCGAGAGTATTTTTGGCGATGTCAGTCATTTCGCCGAGTAGTTTTGGCGTGAAGAGGCCGGTGATGGCTGAAACGACGGTTAGAAAAATAGCGGTAAAAATAGCAAGACGGAAGCGCTTCAAAGAACGCACAAAAGTTTTGAAAGCGAGCTTGGTGTTCTTGGCTTTGCCGGCGTCGATGGTTGGTTTAGGCATGGCGGGCCTCCTTCAACTCTTTTTCGTACTCGGCTTCGGAAATTTGTGACTTCACAATTTCTTGGTAAATTGGACAGGATTTCAAAAGTTCTTTATGATTCCCTTTGCCAACAACTTTGCCTTGGTCTAGAACGATGATTTGATCGGCGTTTTTGATCGTGCTGACGCGCTGCGCAACGATAATCGTGACGGCTGATTTGGTAATCTTAGTAAGCGCTTGGCGCAAATTGGCGTCGGTTTTCATGTCGAGCGCTGAGAATGAATCGTCGAATACGAAAATGCTTGGATTTTTGCAAATGGCGCGCGCGATTGAAAGACGTTGTTTTTGGCCGCCCGAAACGTTGGTACCGCCCTGGGCGATTTGGTAGTTGTACTGTTTTGGTAATTTCTCGATAAAGTCGGCAGCTTGAGCAATCTTGGCAGCATTCTTGACATCGTCTAGGCTGGCACGTGGTGCGCCGAAAGCGATGTTCTCTTTGACGCTGCCCGAGAACAACATGCCACGCTGTGGCACGAAACCAATTAACGAAATCAAATCTTCGCGCGAGTAGTCTTTGATGTCGAGACCGTTGATGAGAATTTGGCCGCTGGTCGCTTCAAAGAAACGTGGAACTAAATTAATCAAAGTTGATTTGCCGGAACCAGTAGAGCCGACGATTGCGGTGGTTTGTCCGGCTTCGGCGCGGAATGAAATATTTGAAAGGACTTTTTCCTCGGCTTTTTCGTAGGCGAAATCAACGTCCTTAAATTCGACCGAAGGCGTGCGCTCAATATTACCGGCAGTTTGCTTTTTCCAATGGATTTTTGGCTTGGTGCCAAGCACTTCGTTGATACGACCGGCCGACACGTTGGCGCGTGGGAGCATAATGAACAGCACCGAAAGTAGCAAGAACGAAATCATCACCTGGCCTACGTACTGGGCGAAGGCGGCCATGTTGCCGAGATACGCGATGTCTTTTTGAAGAAGTGAAATGCCGACCCACGAACAAAGCAAGGTCATGCCATTAAACACGATGTTGATTAATGGGTTTTGAAGGTTGAGAATTTTTTCAATAAAGATGATAGTCCTCGTCATCTCGTCGTTGGTTTTCTCAAACTTCTTTTTCTCGTATTTTTCTTTGTTGAAAGCGCGGATGACGCGGAGGCCAGTGAGGTTCTCGCGGGTGAGGAGGGTGATTTTATCGAGCAATTTCTGGAAGATTTTGAACTTTGGCACGACGAGCGCCATGATGGTGAAGACGGAAAGTAGAATGGCGCCGGCAGAGACGGCGATAATCCAGGTCATGTCTGGCGCGGTTTCAAAGGCCATAAATAGTGCGACGATACAGAACATTGGTGCGCGCACCAACATCGACAGAATCATCGTGATGGCTTGTTGGACTTGGTTGATGTCGTTGGTGGTACGAGTAATGAGCGATGCAGTGCTGAAATTTTTAGCGTCGGCAAGGTCAAAGCTAATAACTTTGGCAAAAATATCACGACGCAGATCCTTGCTAAAGTTGGCGCCGATGCGGGCGGCAAAGAGATTCGAAACCAGTGCGCCCACGGCCGAAAGTACGGCGAGTCCAAGCATCAAAAGGCCGGTACGCCAGATAAAATCCATGTCGCTAGGTACGATGCCGTCATTAATGATGTCGGCCATGAGAGCCGGCAAACGCAGCGTACAATAAACCTGTAAAGCGGTTGAGGCAAGCAAAATAATCACTTGTAAAATATATGGTTTTAGATATTTGAACAACCTCAACATGAGCTTTAATTATAGTGCTTTTTTAAAGTTTTTTCAATGAAAAAGCGGCGACTAGAAATGGAATTGTCGCCGCTTAGAAAGTTTTGAGCTCTGGTAGCCACAAGGTTACCGGTTCTACTAAAGTTTCTATGGTGAGCTCGGTGGTTTCGGGGTCTTTGACCGCGAAAAGGCCCATAAAAACTTTGTCTGTTGCAGTGTGGCCGGTCTCCGGATCCTGGCTAAATGAATAGATAAAACAATTAGCGAATGGATCTTCTTCCGGGTTGTAGTGAAGGTGTATATAGAATGACCTGATGCTGGTAACCTTAACTCCCCTACGATAGTTCAATCGGCCTTTCCATTTTTTGGATAACTGATGATATTTAACTATATCAGTCAGCAGGCCTCTTACGCTACTGCTTTCGTCTCCGTTCGGGGCTAATGCCACGCGGAGAATTTTAAAGATACAATTAGTGATTGCCTGGTCGGCTTTTTTGCCATCCGGTTCCACTACGATAATCTTTCCCATGTCATCACCTCCTCACGAAAAAGATTACTCTAATTATACAATATTTTCCCTAAAAATACAAGATAGAACAGACGTTATTTGGACTTTTTGTAGTGCGTAACGCTTTTGTCGAAATGCATCAAGAGATAGGTGATACCGCCGAGCAAAATGTAGGCGTAGTACGAGAAGAAGCGCCAGATGAGCATGGCCCAGAAGACGTAGCCGGATGAAAGCGCGGAGAAGACAACGTAGAAGGTACCCTCGGCGGCGCCAGCGTTGCCCGGAGTTGGGATGAAGTAGACGGCCGAAGTGACGGCGACAACCGAGACGAAGCACGGGATAAAGTCGATATTGGCGCCAAAGGCGTTCAAAACGAAGAATGGAATAGATGAAATTAAAACATGGAACGCGACAGACATCAGGATGGTCTTTAGGAACAGGCCGCGAGTTTTGAGAATGAGTTTGACGCAGCGGGCGTATTCGTTGACGCCGTGCTCGGCTTTTTTGATGGCTTCGTGCTTGCTTTTGATAACGTGGATTTTGGCTAGGAATCTAACGCCGAGCGTGATGATCTCGGTGGTGGTTTTTGGTAGGAAGGTGGCGATCAAAACGGCGATTGGCCAGAAAGCGTAGAATAAAAGACCAAAACAAGCAGCGGCGATGAGCGGAGTGTTATTGATGGCGATGCTACCGAGCGAGAAACAAAGAACGGCGATGACGAGGAAGCCGAGTTGCCCGGAAATCATGCTGATAATTGGAATGGTGGTGGCGAGGCCGCCGCCGACGTTGGTGTTTTTGTTCATGTAGTAAATCTGGAATGGTTGGCCACCGATGGCGGCAGGCGTAATGTTGTCGTAATAGCGACCGATCAAAACGGCGCGGCGAGCGTCTTTGTGAGCTTTCCTAAGTTCAG
This sequence comes from Candidatus Saccharimonadota bacterium, assembly GCA_017556795.1. GTDB lineage: Bacteria > Patescibacteriota > Saccharimonadia > Saccharimonadales > Saccharimonadaceae > Nanosyncoccus. The sequence continues at coordinate 159,085 of JAFYLZ010000004.1, forward strand.
CGCGGGTTTTAAAATTGCAGGTCTTTTTCATGATCATCAAAAACTTTCGCACTTCCAAAAACAGCGCGACACAGAAAGCGATGATGGCCGGGATCAAGAACCAGAAGTTGAATTTGACTTCGCTAAATTTTACGGCGTTTTCGGAATTACCAAATTCGGAGAAAGCCGTGATAGCGATGACGGCAACGTTGAGCGCTACGAAAAGCAGCGTTAATAAAATTTTGCGGGTTGATTTCTTTTTCTTTGGCATATTATTCGCGGATTGATTTAATGTTTGGATATTCTTCGATGAGGACACGGATACATCCGGCGATTGGGATAGCGAGAATGGCACCAACGAGGCCGAAGAGATACATACCGATTACCATAGCGGCGAGAATTGCGACGGCTGGGAGCCTAAGAGCGTCGCCTTGGATTTTTGGTGCGATGGCGTTGTTTTCGATTTGAGCGTAGATGATGTAGACGCCAACAAAGATGACAGCGGCGATTGGCGACGAGAAGGCTAGGATGGCGGCGACCAGACAGGCGCTAATGATCTGGCCGAACATTGGGATAAGATAGAAGACAAAGGCGATGAGCCCCATTGGTACGGCGAGGCTGGCCGAGAAGTTGAAGATAAGAGAAAGGATAAAGACGAGTAGCATCGTGAAGCCACCATCAAGCATGGCGACGAGTACTTGACGTGATGCGTAGGTAGAAATTACGTTGCTCATGCGGGCGACGATGCGCTTGGCGACGGTGACGGCTTTTTGGTCTTCCTTGCGGGAACCCAGGCTGCGCCAAATAACATCGGTAATCTCGTGACCTTCGAGCATGAATAGTAGTGTGAGGACTAGGATTAGAATGCCTTTCATGATGAGGTCGCCGATGACACCGATACTAGAAATGACTGTGCTGCCGAGATTGCCAAGGAAGCCGTTACTAAAGTCTGAAAGAACTTTGGTGATTTCTTCTTGGAGGTTGTTGACGCCGATGCTATGGCCGAATTCATTAATTCCCTCCCATCCACCAATGCTTTCGTTGAATCTGGTTGGAAGCTGTTGGACGAATTTGGAAGTTTCGTTAACGACAACTGGGCCGACGATGGCGACGATGGTGATAACGAACACCACGATAATTGAATATGCAATGGCGGCGGAGGCGGCGCGGTGCGATTTGCTAACGCCGAGGTGCTTGGTGAGGAATTTATTCAGGCGGTTGACCAGCGGTTTAAGTGCAATAGCTAGGAAGATAGAAATGCCGATAATGATAAGGGCGGCTGAGGCCTTATAGAAGAAAAAGATTACTAATAAAATAGCAAGCAAAACTAACCAAAAACGAATAATGGTTTTAGTGTCAACTTCTACAATATTTTTTGACATATACCTCCTTGATAACTCGATTATATCATAAAGATTTTAGAAAATATGATATAATATTTAAGATAAAGACCGAGTTTTATGCTAGAAAATATGCCGAATATATGTTATAATAATAGAGTGAGCTACAAACGTAGCCATGTTTTTTTAAATATTTGTTTCCCGAAGGAATTTTTGAAGGAGGTGTAAGGAGATGGGGACGATGTTTGAAGCTGAAAAAACTTTGTCGAACGGCCTTGGCCGTATCGGCGTGATTCATACTGCGCATGGCGATATCAAAACGCCAGCTTTCATGGTGGTGGGGACGCACGGTAAGGTGAAGTTTTTGAGTATGGACGATTTGTCCGATTTGGGCGCGCAGGCGATGCTCTCGAACGGGTATCACTTACGCAGAAAGGCTGCAGAAATTACGGCGGCTGGTGGACTTGCCAAGTGGTCTGGCTGGAATGGTCCAACGTTGACTGATTCTGGCGGATTTCAGGTAATGTCGCTCGGCTCTGGTATGGGCAAGGTAGTCTCGATGAGGCGCAAGCCTGGTCTTGCTAACGCGGCACACAAGGATCGTTTGGCGATAGTTACGGAAAAAGGCGTTGATTTTGTTGATCCGTTCGATAAGTCGCCAGATTTTATCGGTCCGGAGGAATCAATGAGGATTCAGTGTCAAATCGGTTCCGATATCCATATGGCCTTTGACGAACTGACGACGATTACGGACTCTTATGAATATAACGTGGACGCCTTGGCGCGCACCGAGCGTTGGGCGGAACGTTCTCTGAAGGAGCACAAGAAGCACTGTGATGACTTAGGTTATCATCAGTATCTCTATGGCGTATTACAGGGGGGTCGCTGGGAAGATTTGCGTCGTTCTACCGCGCGCAAGCTTGGAGCAATGGACTTTGATGGGTATGGCCTTGGCGGCTCTTTTGAAAAAGAGGCTCTTGGCGATATTCTGCGCTGGTGCAATGAAGAGCTGCCGTTTGATAAGCCAAAACATTTGTTAGGGCTCTCTCATCCGGATGATATCTTTATTGGCGTAGAAATGGGCGCAGACACATTCGATTGTGTGGCCCCAATGCGTGAGGCTCGCCATGGCAGGATCTATACCCGTGACGGCAACATCAACTTGCGCAAATGCGCTGGTTCTGATGAGCCTCTTGACGAAAGTTGCGACTGTTTAACTTGTAAAGCTGGTTTGACCAGAGGCAAGCTGAGGGCGCTTTGGAAGAGTGGCGATGAACGATTAAAAGAGATATTTTATAATATGGCCACAGTTCACAATACGCGCTTTATTGTCCGTTTGATGGAGGAAATCCGCCAGTCTATCCTCGAGGATCGCTTCTATGAGTTCAGAGATGAATTCCTGAAACGTTACTATGGGAAATAAAATGGGCCCCGTCTTTGATGACGGGACTCTTTTTGTGTTATACTGAGGTCAGTGGGCAAATGCCCATATTTTTTAAAAGAAGTTCTCTTGAAGGAGGTGGAATTTATGTCGCCAAGGAACTTCGAACTTTACAATAAACGAAGCGTAAGTGTCTATGATCGCAACAAGAAAAATGAATACTACAATATTTGCCAGTTTCTGAATAAGTGGGCGAAGCTAATCTTTACCGACCCCGATCTGGGTGATCCAGAGAATATCATAGTATTCTTTGATTTTGGAGATTATGGTGCCGGCGGTTGCAAGCCCAAAAATCTATCTCGTATAGTTTGGACTGGCAATCAAAAAGTTGCGGCAATGAGAGCTGTTGCGGACCCCAAGGAGGACTATGAGAACAAATCGTCCAAAGACGTTAAGTTGGTGGAATATGATATTCTCGACAACGCCAAGATGTTATGGGGTGATGATGGTTTTCCAATGTCTGTCAGTGCGGTTTATACGCGACAGTGGTGGGTTACGGTTACCGTAAACAGAATTTGCAGTGTTCGCGAGCAGGATGGCACTTTCGTCCAGGCATCTATGCCTCGGACAACCGAAGAATGCGAACGTGCCTTAGAGAAGGCATTGTCGCAATCTGATTGCTTTAGACGCTTCGGATCATGAAAAAGTTTCCCGCCAAGGGTTTTGGCGGGACTTTTTTAACAGGGGTGCTTCCCTATTGCGGTATTGCTTTTTTTGCGATTTTGTGCTATAATAAAAGGAGTACCTTAATAAGCAAAGGTGTTTTGGATTTGGATCAAGTATTTCGTAAAAGGAGGGCAAATACTATGAAACAACAACGAGAGTTTACGATGATTATGATCGGCGTTACGGTTTTTATGGTTATATTCCTAATCGTGACAATGGTAGTTTGTATTCCTCAGATTAACAAGCCGAAGGAGACAGAGTCTATCGAAGAATCAACAACCACAATGACGTTCGTCACCCCGGCAAACGTCTACGAACCCCGTGTCGTAGGAAAAAACGTCTACATTCAGGTAGACGGAAGCGTAACCGGTGACGAGTTCGTAAATGTTCGCGCAGAACCCAATATGTCCGACAGATACAAGGTCGGCAGATTGGAGTCTGGCACAAGAATGATTGTCAACGAGTACTATACCGATAACGAGTTTGTCGGATTTCCGGCAGATGCAGTTAAAGGCGTTATCGATGTTGACGATGAGGATGGGATCATCTGGATGTCCGGATATTATCTGCACGTTAGTGCATTCGATTATCCGGAAACAGCAGAGAATCCGGAAGGACTGGTTGTTCTCGATGTGTCGTCTAACTATAAGAAGATTACCATCGTGAACAATAACCCGAATGTAAGAGCTACGCCGAATACGAAAAATAATCAGAACGTGTACGGCTATATTACTGAGGGGACAATCATTCACCCGAGTGTCATCGTAACCAACGATACCTACACCTTCTACGGTGTAAAGGTAGATGAAATCAAGGATTTCGTCGAGGTCGTCGGTTATGGCCACATGGAATACGATAAAGACGGTATCCTTTGGATATCATCATCGTACGCACAGCTTGGTTATTGATTGAGTTAAGCACCCTATTTGAGAACCCCGCATTTGCGGGGTTTTCTTTTATTTCAAGTATTGCCAGATGGAACCGTCCGGGGTGTCTTTGATAGTAATTCCCTTAATTTCTAGTTCGTGGCGAATGTCGTCTGATTTAGCCCAGTCTTTTGCGGCGCGGGCTTTTTCGCGCTCCGAGATCAGAGCTTTATCTTCCTTAGAAATATCTTGGACGCTATCGATTAAGCCAAGCCCAAACAGGCTATCGATATCGCGCCAATCATCGAGCGAAATTTCGGCGGTGTTGTCGATAATAGCAAAGGCTTCGGCCGAATTGAGGTTATTATCCAGCGCTTCGAGAACTTTCTTAAAGAATTCCCTGTTGGTTTTTTGCGGCTTCTGGAGTTCAAGGGCGATGCGGTTTCGCCAGTTCAAACGGCGGTTTTTGGCGGCGTCGAGGCCACCAAAGGTAAAGTTGCGGTCACCCTGATAGTGGCCCTGAAGAACCCAAAGCTTGTAATCGAGCGGCGCGAAGCCACGCTCTGCTAGATCGGCCAATGTATAAATATTGCCGGTCGATTTAGCGATGCGTTCGCCGTCGATATTGATGAAATTACAGTGTAGCCAATAGTTAGCCAAAGGTTTGCCGGAAATAGCGTAGGTTTGAGCGATCTCGTTGGTGTGGTGAACCGGAATATGGTCGATGCCGCCGGTGTGGATGTCGATTGGCTCGCCGAGTTCGGCGTCAATGATGGTAGAACACTCAATGTGCCAGCCTGGGTAGCCTGGGCGGCCGAGATAGTCCCAGCGCATGGCGTGTTTTTCGCCTGGTTTGATGAACTTCCAGACTGCAAAATCGGCAGCACCGTGTTTTTCGTCGCTGAATTCAACGCGGGCGCCAGCTTTTAATTTATCGAGATCGAGCCCGGCGAATTTGGCGTAATCTGGGAATTTGGCGACGTCGAAATAGATGCCGTCGCTAGTTTCATAAGTGAAACCGTTGGCAGTCATCGCGTCGACGGCGGCCTTAACTTCCTCAACATAATCAGTGGCACGGCAGATTTTTTCTGGTTCGAGCAGATTCAAGGCGTGGAAACTGTCCATGAATTCATTGATGTAATAATCGGCGACTTCCCAAACGGTCTTGTTTTCTTTGCGGGCGCCTTTTTCGAGCTTGTCTTCGCCATCGTCGCCGTCCGAGACGAGGTGGCCGACGTCGGTCATGTTCATGACGCGGTTAACTTTGTAGCCATTGGCGATCAAAGTGCGCACGAGCAAATCCCAATAAATATACGAGGCAAAATTACCGATATGTGGCGAGCTGTAGACGGTTGGGCCACAGGTATAAACTTTAACGATCCCGTCGGAAATCGGTTTGAAGGTTTCAAGTTTTTTGCTGGCGGTATTATAGAGCTTCATGGACCATCCTTTCTAAAATTTCCATTAACTTAGTATACTTGATGCGTGAAATACTATGATGCCCGGTAGTCTTAATTAAATTCAAATACTTTGGGTTGTTTTTGGCAAGAGTTTTTAGGTTGCGAATCGAAATGAGCGGATCTTCGTCGCCATAAATTAAGTCGGCTGGCGTGGTGAGATCTTCGAAAGTTTTCTGATTCTTAATATTAAACACGATATTATTCATCGTATTCATAAAAATGCGACTCTTGAGTAGTTTTGGGTCAATTTTTTGATAGAAAAGATTATTTTTCGGGTCGGAAGTGAGAAATCTAATTTCTTCGCGGGAGAAAACTGGTGGCGAAAGCAAGACTAAGCGTTCGATGGCTTTTTTGTGCTCGTGGGCGTAGCGGCTAACGAGTAGGGTGCCAAGTGAATGACCAACCAGTACGACTGGCGTGTTGATTTTGGCTAGTGAATTCTCGAGCGCCGCAAGCTGTTCCTCGTAATTATATTCGAGCGAATGGCGATGCGATGATTTGCCGAAGCCAAGCCAATCAAAAGTAATAAAACGGACGTTTTCGAGGCTTTTAGTTCCCTCTAAGAATTTTAGGGCGTTATGCCAATTGCGAGAATCAGTACCGATGCCGTGCATCAAAACGACGGCCAAAACTGGTTTTTTGGGTTTGCTGTCGTGCGTTTTTTTAAGTTTTAATTTAAACATTCTCGGCCTCTAGCTCTGGCACTAATTTGACGAGGTCGTGGACAACTTCTTCATAGGTAGTGTCGTAAGTGCGGAAGCCGGCGGCAAATGGATGCCCGCCACCGCCAAAGTAGCCGGCGATTTTTTCGGCGATTGGTGCGTCGGAACTGGTGCGGATTTTGCCGGTAACTTTGCCGTCTGGATAGGTCTTAATGGCAACGGCGACTTTGACGCCTTCGACGAGGCGCATTTCTTCGAGAATCAAAACGTTTGGATTATATTCGTCGGAATATTCGCGGATATCGTCCCATGGGATGTGGACAGTAGCAAGTTCGCCATCCAAAGAATACTCGATGCGTTTGATTAAATCAGCTTTGTAATCGAGGATGCGTGGCGATTTTTTCATGAATTCGCGGCGGCGTTCTTCGAGCTCGGAGACGTTGGCGCCTAGCTCGGTAAGTTCGGCCGAAACGCGGAAGGTATCGGCAGAAACTGAAGCGCTGGTGAGGCCCAAAGTATCAGACAATAGGCCTTGGAAGATGGCTTCGGCGGCTGACTTGTCGATAGCGATATTTTCGGACTTAGCGATGCGATAAATCAAGCTACAACAAGCCGGCAGGGTCTCGATAATCGACTCATGTGGAAAGCTCAGATCGTCTTCGGTTTCGTGGTGGTCGAGCACCAAAACCGGTGCCGTAAAGAGGCGGTTTTTGATGGCGGCGTCATCTAAGAGTTTGCTAAGTAAAATTTCGGCGGCCGTATCGACAATAATGTAGCCATCGGCACGGAAGTTAAACTCGTTCGTCACGCGAGACCAATCAGCAAAATAATGAAGATATTTTGGAATATCAACCGGGCAGTACAAACTAATCTTTTTATCCGGCAGCAAATAATCGAGTGCGATGGCAGACCCGAGTGAGTCGCCGTCTGGGTTCTCGGCCTGAATAATACAAAGAGATTTTTTGTCTTTAATAAAGTCTGAAAAAACGTTGTACATATCTAATATTATAACATATATCTGTGCTATAATCATTCCATGAGTATTTTGCGTACCGATCGAAAATTTGACCGTTTTGAGGACGTGACGCCGGAAGTTTTGAAGGCGGAAAACGTTAAATTGTTGCTCTGTGATCTTGATAACACTCTGACGGAGCGTCTCTCGCGCGAGCCGGTTGATGGCTTGGAAGAATGGGTGAAAAGCCTTAATAAGGCTGGCATTAAATTAGTGATTATTTCGAATAACATTTTCAAGAAACGCGTACAGGGTTTTTGCGAACCATACAACATTAGCTGTGTTTGGTGGGCAAAAAAGCCAATGAGTGTGCATTTGACCCAAGCTCGCAAAGTAGCTGGCGTGCCAAAAAAGAACACCGTAATGTTAGGCGATAAATGGTCTACCGATGTGCTTGCCGCCAAGTTTGCTGGCATTCGCGGTTGGAAAGTAGAACACCGCAAAAGCTACATGAAAGAACAAGAAAAATAAGATTAAAGTAAAATCAATAAAATCGTAGCGGCAAAGGCCATCGAATCGATGCGGTCTAGGTAACCGCCGTGGCCGCCGCGTCCACCGACGAGGATTTCGAACTTATCGAAGAAAGGATTTTTGACGACAATCTCGCTAGAGTCTTTGATTTTGTAGCGACGCTTGAGGAAGCTTTCGAACAAATCACCAATCACGGCGAGCGGGCCAGCTAGCAAGAAAAGATAATCGGTGGAGTTGGTCGCAAGCAGGGTGATACCAACTAGTAGAAATGAACAGACTAGACCCATGAAAGTGCCTTCCCAGGTTTTGTTTTTGGAAACAAAACGGAATGGACGCGACTTCTTGAACAATGTGCCGCCGATTAATCCACCAAAGATGTAGGCGAAGACGTCGTAGCCACAAACACCAAAGATCAAGAGGACGATTTGCAAAGTGTTGATTCTGGCGACGAAGATGGAGCCAAAGACTAGCAAGGCGATTTCGATCAAAACCAAGCTAATCCACCAAATTTTGGCGTGTTGTTTAAAGAAACTTAGTAGCTCGATGCCGGCCACGACAGCAAAAACGCCGTAAAAAACCTTAAACGGCATACTATCTAAGGTAAAAATGGTGGCTGCTGCAATAGCGAGCAGTGCAAGCGAAGCAATTAGACGTGTGATGAAATTATTAGTCACAAAAGCTCTCCTGCTTTTATTATAACAACTAATTAAAGATTTGTGCGATTTTCGAGTGCGGCAGACAAAGTGATTTGGTCAGCGTAGGACAAATCAACGCCGAGTGGTAAGCCGCGAGCCAGGCGGGTAATTTTGAGGCCAGGAGTTTTTTCGTGGAGAATTTTTTCGATGAGAAGCGCAGTTCCCTCACCTTCGATAGATGGGTTGGTAGCAATAATAACTTCTTTGACGGCATCTTTTTCGACGCGTTCAGCAAGCTCTTTGATATGCAATTCGTCTGGCGTAATGCCATCAATTGGCGAGAAGGCCCCGCCTAGCACGTGATAAGTGCCTTTGTAGCCATGAGTTTGCTCGATGGCGTAAATATCAAGCGGCTCCTCGACGACAAGCACGGTAGTCTTGTCGCGTTCTGGGTCGCTGTAGAGCGGCGAGATTTCCTCGTCGGCATTAATCAATGCAAAAGTCACTGGACAGGATTTGACGCCGTCGTGCAGATTACCGATAGTTTCGGCAAGTTCTTTGGCTACGTTCGGACTGGAACGAAAAAGATAGTAAGCATAACGCTCGGCAGTGCGCGGACCAACGCCCGGCAAATGGCTTAACGCTTCAACGGCGTCAGAGAGCGCCTGTGGTAGCATTTAGAATCCTAGGTTACCGAGACCACCCATGAGTGGTTTCATTTTGTCAGTAGCGATTTCTTGAGCTTTAGCAAAGCCATCACGCATACAGTTCTCGATCCAGCGTTCGAGTTCGTGAATGTCATCAAGATCAATTTTCTCAGGATCGATGGTTACTTTGCGAACTTTGAGTTCACCGGTGATTTGAACGACGACGGCGCCGTCACCAGCTTCAACTTCAACGATTTCGTTCTTTAATTCTTTTTGAGCCTTTCTGAGTTGGTTCAACATTTTCATTTGGTCCATTGTCTGACCCATGGTTTATTCTCCTTCTACTGTATATAGATATATTATATCAGAGTTATCTGATTTTTCCGAGGTAATTATGCGAGAAAGGTGGTAGCCTTCTGGTGTTTTGGCTGGTTTCTTTAAGAAGGCCAACGCGCGGTCTTTGGTTGGTGTGTCGGTAACCTTGAGATCAGTTGAGCCCTCGAGGATTTTGTAGAAGTCATATTCGACTGATTCCGGCTCGGCCACGATAGTTTCGTTGGTGAGTTTTTCGCGGATAATCGATAGATTGTTTGTATAGTATGGCGCAACGTTTGGGTTGAAGCGGTAGCTGTACATGTTATGCAGAATGTTTGGCAAGATAATGATAGCAAACAAGATTGATAGTGGGATTAAGGCCGAAATACGAGCGTATGGGTTTTCTGGGAAGAGGCCGTACCATTTTTCCAGTACATACTTAAGACCGTGCGCAACGAGGATAGATAAAGGAATAATGATAAATACGACAGAACTTGGATTGAAGCCAGTAATGACGACTGTGAAAATAAGAAGCAGTGTAGCGATTGAGTTGCGTGAGGCAAAGAAGCCTTTGGTGGTCGAGAAGAGGCCGATCGGGGCGAGAGCGAATACTGGCAAGCTAACGAGCGGTGACAAAATTGGGCCGTCTGGGCTGGTGCTCCACGAGAAAATTGGCATCATGCCGTTCGCGATATTGTTGAAGAATTCGCCAGTGACGAAGTCTTTAGCAAAGAATAATTCCATCATGACGCTTGGGGCTTGAACGATATTAGTGATCAGCAAGGCGATGCCGGCCACAACGATAAGGGCGGTAATAATGAAAGGAATCTTTGGTAGGCGTTTAATCACGAAGCGTAGGTGTGGTTGCGATAAGACAAAAATCACACAGAAGATTGCAAAGTAAATCATGTATGGTGTAAAGATAGACAAAAGTAGCGACAAAGCAAATGCAAAACAAAAGATTGGCTCTGGGCGTTTTTCGCCTTGGATTTTGGAACCGAGCCAGAGCAAGAGAACTGGCCAGAATACCAACATGATAAGCGGAGTGCCGGTACCGATTAATGATAGGAAGATAGTCGAGAGCGTCATCAAAATTGACGCGAGCAAGGATACGTTGTTTTTAAACCAGCGGTTTAGGATCAAGATTAAGAGGAAGCCGAGCAAGATGCCGATGATAATGTTTGGTAGTTTAATTGCGAACGGCGTAAGGCCAAAAGCCAGGATAGAAACTTTTTGTAAAAGACGGTATGGAAGATCAACCAAGTCACCATTAAAGACGGCGTCTGGCTCGAGGTTGTATGAACTAACGGCTGATTCCATTTCGGCGGTAGAAAGGTTTTTCTGGGCAATCAGAGGGACCAAAAAGAGCAAGCCCACGAAAGCCAACCCTAGCAGAATATAGCCGATTTTGAAGCGATGCTTATACAAAAAAAGTTTAGAAATAATAATTTTCTTCACATAACCAGTATAGCGTTATTCGCGAGTTTTGTCCAGCGACATGAAACGGAGAAGTTCTGGGTGGAAGTAGAGTTCAACCTTACCGACGGCGCCATGGCGGTGCTTAGCGATAATCAGCTCAGTAATGTGAGTGTCTTCGTAGTTGTCATCATGAATCTTGTAATAGTCTGGACGGTGTAAGAATACTACAAGGTCGGCGTCCTGCTCGATAGAACCGGAGTCACGAAGGTCGGACAAGACTGGGCGCGGATCGTCACGGCCGGTCACGTTACGAGAAAGCTGAGCCAAAGCGATAACTGGAACTTTGAGTTCGCGGGCGAGAATCTTTAGGCCGCGGGAAACTTCGGAAACTTCCTGCACGCGGTTGCCGGCGTAGCGGTTGGTACCCTGGATAAGCTGTAAGTAGTCGATAATGATAATACCAACGTCGTGGTCGTGCATGGCGCGGCGGGCTTTGTTCCTAAGTTCCATGATGTTCATGGAGCTGGTGTCGTCGATATAGAGCGGCAAATCGTCGAGTTCACCCATAGCATCGGTGACACGATTGAATTCCTCGTCGGAAATATTACCGGTACGGATGTGCCAGTTGTCGACGCCGGAAACATCAGAAATAATACGTTCGATAATTTCGTTGGCGGCCATCTCCATTGAGAAGAAAAGGACACCCTTGTTGTTGTATTTAGCAATGTTGTAGGCAATGTTTTGTGCGAAAGTCGTTTTACCCATGGCCGGGCGAGCACCGACGATGACGAGGTCACCTTTTTGGAAACCAGCGGTTTTATTATCGAGATCACGGAAACCAGATTTAAGGCCACGCAAGGCGCCTTTGTTCTTGCGAAGATCTTCGATGCGCTCTAATGCGTCGGCGAGCAACTCGTCCATTGGTGTGTAGTCGGTTTTAATTAATTTGCCGGAAACATCGAAGAGGATTTTTTCGGCTTTGCCAACCAATTCCATAACATCGGAGTCATCTTCGTAGGCTTTGTCGGCGATGGCGCTACCAGCAACGATTAAGTTGCGGCGAACGGAGGCTTTATCGACAATGTTGGCGTAGGCCTTAGCGTGTGAAGCGGTTGGAACGAAGTTAGAAAGCTCGATTAAGTACGGTGCGCCACCAATTTCTTTGAGTTTCTTAGTGGTTTTGAGCTCGTCAGTAAGAGTAAGAGTATCGATCGGTAAATGCTTGTTATAAAGGCTGACCATGGCTTCAAAAATTGTTTGATGCCTAGGTTCGTAGAAGTCCTTGGCTTGGACGATGGAAGAAACTTCTGGGAAGATTTCGTCGCCATCAGAAATCAAGATTGCACCAAGCAATGATTTTTCGGCTGCGACATCCTGTGGTGGAATGCGGCCAGAATCAGAATGGGATTTTTCCGCCATTTTTTTCGACCTCCTCTGCTCCACCCATTATACCAGAAATTTTAGCGACCAACGGATTTTCGTTGTGCTCCAAGCGTTCATCTACGTCGTGAATTTCGAGTTTAACGCCTTCTAGCACGCTGACGATGATGGCGCGGTTGTTTGGACGCTCGATGATAGTTTTGATAATACGTTTAAGCGGATAAATATGTAGCGATGAGCCGTCAAATTGATGCTCGGTTTTCTTGAGTTGGGCAGAAATTGCGTTGTTCTTGGCTTCAACCGCGTCGATGAAACCGTCCCAGTTAAAGTCGGCGGCTTTGATGGTCGGCGCTGCGGCTGGTTCGGTCGGAGCTTCTGCTTTTGGAGCTTCTTTTGGCGCAGCTACGGGGGTGCTAAGCGGTGTGACTTTTGGCGTTGGGACTCTGGCTGGAGCTGGCGCCGGTGCGGCCGGCCTGGTGGTCGGTGCTGGAACGAGAGTAGTCAAAGCAACAAGTAGTTTAGCTTCAGCAAATGGACTTTTGACATTGGTAAGATGATCGAGCAACTTAAGGACGCTTGGCTCAGGATTTTTAAGGATAGCGTCGATTAATTCTTCGGCGATAGTCTCGGCTTTAACGTTGGCGTTGAAGAGGTTTTTAAGAATATCAGAAATCTGTGCAAGGTCGCCAGCGGTGTAGGATGCCAGTAGTTTAGTAATTAACTCTTCTTCTGGCAAGCCGAAGGTTTGAACGATGAAATCTTTGGTGATTTTTTCGGTGCCGAAATTGGCGATTTGATCAAGTAAGGACAAGGTATCGCGGAACGAACCGCCGCCGCGTTTGACGAGCAAAGTCAAAGCGTCGTCGTCGATATTGATTTTTTCTTTGGCGGCAATTTTTTTGACATAGTCAAACATGACCTTAAAGTCGGCAAGGTTAAAAGTGAATACCTGAGCGCGCGAAGTAATGGTGACTGGAACTTTGTAGGCGTCCGTAGTCGCCATGATGAAGACAGCGTGTTTTGGTGGCTCCTCCAAAGTTTTAAGTAAAGCATTGAAGGCTTCTTTGGTAAGCATGTGAACTTCGTCGATGATGTAGACTTTGTATTTACCTTCGGTTGGGGCGATGGCAACTTTTTCGCGTAGTTCCCTGATGTTGTCGATACCTCGGTTGGAGGCGCCATCGATTTCGATGATGTCGACATAGTTATCCTCGAGTTCATATTTGAAATTGTTGATCTCATGGGCGAAAATACGGGCGACGGAAGTTTTGCCGCAACCGCGTGGGCCGACGAACAAGTAGGCGTGCGAAATGTTTTTGGACTCGAGAGATTTTTTGAGGGTGCTGACGACTTGGTCTTCGCCGATGACGTCGGCCAGACTTTTTGGACGATATTTACGATACAGCACCTTTCCCATATGGATTTATTATAGCATGAAAAAATATCCCCGTTAGGGGATATTTTCGTAAAGCTTTACAAAGCGGCTTCGACTGCTGCCCAGTTGGCGAGCTTGGCCTTTTCTGGGTCGGCTGGGATAATTACAGAAACCTGAGAACCTTCGCGCAAGTGGAAGTAAGTAACTGAAGCATAAAGCACCTCGTACTCTTTGCCGGCAACTTCTACAAAGTATTTGTCGTCGTGGTGAGTAAGAGTACCGATAACGGTTTTGCGTTCGATTGGGCCAATTTGCTTGTAGAGGAATTTACCATCTTCGGTGATGGTAAGTTTCATAATGTCGCCCTCAACGAGTTTGGACTTAGAAGCATAGTTGGCTGGGACTGGATAGTTTTTACCATCTGGACCAATCATGATTTGGCCATCAAAGATGCCTTCAATAACTTTGCCTTCTGGGGTGCTAACGATTGAGTTGTTTGGGGCAGTAATAACGGCGCCGTCGCCAAGAACGGAGTTTAGCAATTCTTTTGCAGCAGCCAAATTAGTCTCAGCTTCGCCGATGAGGCTGCGTAAACGCTTTATTTGTTTTTCTGGGAGTTCAGACATCACCTCGCATCCTGTCTAAAATATAGTATTAATATTATATTATATCTGGGTCAAAAACATGTCAAGTTTTTTCTAACGATTTTTTCCACCGAAAAAACAGTGGTCGGCGCAAAAATGTTGTAAATAATACATGCATTATTCAGCGGCTTTGTATAGGCCGGTGTGTTTCTGATTGTCGTAGAGCATGGTTGGGATGCCCTTGAGGCGGAGCTCGTTTTCGACAATGGCGCGGTTTTTCTCAATTAGCGTATTGATCTGGTCGGAGTGAGCTGCGGCGCGAATGTCGGAGACCTCCTGTTCGCTAAGGCCTAGCTCGGACATGAATTCATCGAGTTTAGCGGCGGCTTCGTCGGCTGAATAGATATTGTTGAACTTGGATTGGAAGTTGGTGCCGTCGTCATCGCGAGTGGTGAAGATGCGATCGAGTAATTTGACGGTGAGTTCTGGATTTGCTTCGTTTAGCGCGTAGGCGGTACGGACGATGAGGTCGGAGTTTCTGAACTTAAAGCCGCCGTCTGGATTCTTGATGGCAAACAAAACGATTTTGACATTGTAGCTATCGAAGAAGCCGCTGCTCTTTTGGTTGAGATAGGAAGCTAGACAGACTGAGCAACCTGGGTCGAGAATATCGACAGCGGTTGGTTGATTGTTTTCTTTAACGGTGAAAGTGTAGAAATCAAAATTGTCAGGATTGTAATCTTTGAACTTGTCTGGAATGGCGCCAAAGATTTCGCCCCACTCCTCGAACCAGCGACCGGTAGCTTCAAAAATATTGGACGGCTCGGATTCGTCGATGCTGCAGACTTCGGCGCCGAGTGAGCAGGCGGCTGGCTTGGTGACGTTGCAGGTGCCAAGCGCCCAGAGCGCGAGCAGAGATTTGATAGCAGTAAGGAGTGCCCAGACGGCGACGACGACAATAATTACTGAGACAATTTCAATAATGGCGCTGAGTGGTTTGATCCAAGTCGGGTGTTTAATAATAACGCGGCTAAGCAGCGTGTTTTTAACATCTTCCTTGAACCCGGTCTCACATTTTTGAAGGCGGATTTTTTTGCCAAGACAGCCCCAGGATTTTTTGAGCATCTGGAGGTATTTTTTGCCGACCTCGCGCTTAAAAATCGAAATAATAGCGACGAAAATGCCGATAATGGCAAGGATAATAAAAGCAGCTATGCACACCATAATATATAAATAGTAGCACTACTTGAGGATTTTAGCGAGAGCGTTCTGGACTTTTTCGATGTCTTCTTTAGTGGTGTGAAGACCGAGCGAAAAACGAATAAGTGGTGGGTAGTGGCAGATATGATCAAGGTAATAATGCACGCAGAAGTAGCCGGTGCGAGCCATGATTCCCTCGCGCGAGAGAGCTTCGCCGAGCAAATGCGAATCGATGCCGTCGATATAGAAGCTCATGGTTGGGTTGGCTTCGTGATTGACGAGATGTACTTTTGGCGAAGCTTTCAGAAAATCATAGAGCGCTTGGTAATTGTCGGTGAGATTTTGCCAGTCGGATTTTTTGCGAGAGTTTAGCCAATCAAGCGCGGCGCCAAGACCAATGATTTCGCCCCAGGCCTGCAAGCCGGATTCGAATTTGGTATAAATGTGGTTTGGTGAATCGGCAGAAAGTTGATATGAATCTTTGTCGACGTCGTCGACCATGCCACCGCCAACGAAGTAAGTATGCAATTTGTTAAGCAAGGATTTTTTCCAAACGATTACGCCAAGTGAAGGTGCGTAAAGTTTGTGAGCCGAGAAACAGATCGCGTCAGCATCGGTTTTTTCGAGAATGCTGGAGCTATGGGCCATGGCTTGGGCAGCATCGATAATAATTAGGCCACCGGCTTTATGAACAGCCTTAATTAGTTCGTTGATGTTGAGTAATTTGCGTCCATCGATGTTGCTGGCGCAGTTGACTACTACGAGGGCTTTTTTGAAATTGTAATCATCTAGTGGAATTGAGCCGTCGTCGTTTCGCTTCATGACGATGCGTGGCAGGCCAGTACGTTCAGAAAAAGCCATTGTAGAAAGGAATGGTGAGTTGTGCTCGATGTCGGAAGTCATGACCTTTTCAAAAAGGCTTGGCTCAAGTTGGTTCAAAAGTAGGTTGATGCCGTAGGTGGTATTGAGTGTAAATGAAACGGTATATTCTTTGGCTTTGAGTTTTAAGAATTTGAGAACTTTTTCACGGG
This sequence comes from Candidatus Saccharimonadota bacterium, assembly GCA_017556795.1. Classification (GTDB taxonomy): domain Bacteria; phylum Patescibacteriota; class Saccharimonadia; order Saccharimonadales; family Saccharimonadaceae; genus Nanosyncoccus. The sequence goes on from JAFYLZ010000004.1 coordinate 175,568, forward strand.
TTTCGTCGACTTTGGCATCGGTGAGTTTGCCCCACTTGTATTTGGCGCGTTCACCACAAGCGTTGAAATTTAAATAATAGTCGTTAATAGCATCAATGACTGGCTTTGGACGGAGGGATTGGCAAGCGCTATCAAGATAAACATCGCCAGGTTTTAAGTAATTAAAATCATTCATAGGATTATTATAGCATTTGCACTGAAGCAATTGGACTTTTCGCAAACTTTAACTCGCGCCAGGATAGCCTCACTCATGCTCGTCAATTAAAAAACCGGTGCTTTCCGGTTTTTTAATTGGAGCATTCGCTCGGCTCTCTTGGGCTCGTTAAAAATGTTTGCCAAAAAGCCCAATTGCTCCAGCGCAAACAAAAAATCCCCTGACGGGGATCTTTTGCACATTTAGCTAACCTAAACGAACAATTAAGCGAGTTCGACAGTTGCGCCAGCTTCTTCGAGAGCTTTCTTCATAGCCTCGGCATCAGCTTTAGCGACTTTTTCTTTGACGGTTGCAGGAGCACCATCGACAATAGCCTTAGCTTCGCCAAGACCAAGTCCGGTAGCTTCTTTAACAGCTTTGATGACGGCGATCTTTTGAGCGCCAGCGTCCTTAAGGACAACATCAAATTCAGATTTGCCTTCATCGGCAGCAGCAGCACCACCGTCAGCGACAACAGCAACAGCTGCGGCTGGCTCGATGCCATATTCGTCCTTGAGGACGGTTTTGAGTTCATTGACTTCGAGAACGGTCATATTGACGAGCTCTTCGGCCAATTTTTTAATATCGGTAGCCATAATATCTCCTTATTAATAATATAGTGAATTGATTGCTTATTTCTCTTCGCGGTTTTCGAGTCCGGAAACGATGCCATTGACGCCAGAAAGAAGCGTATCGACCACCTGGGCGATAAGTTCGTTCTTGGTTGGCAACGAACCGAGTGCGACTACCTCGTCTTTGGAGAGGTTAGCGCCTTCGTTATTGAAACCACCAATAAGTTCCATCTTATTGTGGGTCTTTGCGAATTTAGAAAGGACCTTAGCGGCGCTGAAATCTTCGTCTGAGCCGATGGCGTAGAGAAGTTGGCCGGTAAGACCAGTCGTTTCGGTGTCTTTGTAAGCAGCGATTTCTTTCATCGCAACTTTAAGAAGACGGTTCTTCACGACTTTGATTTTGACGTCGGATTCGCGAGCGAGTTTGCGGAGCTCTTGGAGTTCAGCAACGGTGAGACCTTCGTATTTAGCGTAGGTGACCATCTTTGAATTGTTCAAAAGCTCGGTCAAATCAGCAACCAATGTAGTCTTTTTATCTTTTGAAATTGCCATAAAAAGTTCCTTTGGTTAAATTTTGACATGGTTAGCTAAACTGTTAAACAGCGTCACCAAATAAAACAAGAATTTGCCTCGGTGGCATGATTAAAGGGTAAACCCTCGCCACTGTCTTTGGTAACTGGTATAATTATAGCAAATATCAGGAGAAAAAGCAATGATAAAAATTTTGGCGGGCGGAAAGAAGGCGAGTGGCGCCTATCAGGAGCTAATTTCTGAGTACGAAAAGCGCCTTAAAAAGCCGTTTGACCTTGAATGGCGAGTGATGGACGAGGATAAATTGACCGCTGAGCTCACCAAATGGCCGTTTTCTGGGCGTGATTTCGTGATTTTGTGCGATGAGCGCGGCAAGATGTTTGGCTCGCCGGAATTCGCGCAGGTGCTCGAGAACAATTTTAATTACAGCAAAAACATCGTGATCATTATTGGTGGAGCCTATGGCTTTGACGAAGAGATTCGTTCGCGCGCTGATCTAGTCTGGTCTTTTTCTAAGCTGGTCTTCCCTCATATGCTGTTTAGGGTGATGGTGACCGAGCAAATTTACCGTGCGCAGGAAATTTTAAACGGCGGCAAATATCACCACGAATAAAAAATCACCCCTTTTCGGGGTGATTTTTGTTAGCTAATTATTTGCGGCCACTTACGAAGGTGACGAGACCTTTTTCGTTGACGGTAGCTTCGATGTATCTAGCTGCAGTGGAACCGACCCAGAGATATTCTTTGGTGTCGTAGCTAGAGCGCCTAGACAAGAGACCATCGACGCCGCCGAGCGCAGCTTTGAGTTCGGCATAGGAGATGCCGTCTTCGATGCGGTCAGCGACTGTGTCATAGCCGTCAAGGTTGACGTCGCTAGTATGAGCGGAGTATTCGTAATCTACTTCAAGATCAACTTTGCCGTAGTCGGAGAATTTGGCCTTTAACTCATCGCCGTTGTCGAATTTCCAAGTGTAAGTTTTGCTATAGGAAGAGCTGCTTGGGCCAAGAGTGCCGTTGAAACCAATGGCTTGGTTATATTGTTCGATAGTAACACCTTCGGAGTTGTCGAGATTTGCGATACAATCGGCGGCAGAGCTACATTTATTAAGAGTTTTGTTTGCGATGTACGAATCGGAGCTGTATCCGTAATCGTCGTACCCGTAGCTTTGCTCTTCGTCGTCGCCCATGAGATCCTCGCCGAATTGTTCAGCTATTTCAATATTGGCGAGCTCGGTTTCGGCATCTTTCTTGGCGGCATTGTTATGGTTGTTGTTGACAATGATAATTGCAACGACGGCGGCAATGACTACTACGCCGAGAATGCTACAAATTGCAATGATGGCTGCTTTGTTAGAATTGGCTGGAGCGGCTGGAGCGGCAGCTGGTGCTTCGACTGGGGCTGGCTCGACTGGAGCTGGAGCTTCAACTGGGGCTGGAGCCTCTTCGACTGGGGCTTCAACTGGGGCCTCTTCGATAGGAGCTGGAGCTTCTTCGACTGGAGCTTCGACGACTGGCTCTTCGACTGGGGTTGTTTCTGGTGCCTCTGGGGCTGGTGTGGTTGGAATATTTTCGTTATCCATATTCTTCCTTTTTAATTATTATTAACTATTATGTTTTGTGTTCGTAAACTGGAAAACTGCGCCGACAACAGCGATGCCGACAATCATGAGGAGTGCATAGAGGCTACCGCGGCCACCAATGCTTGGGAATATAGTCAAAATTGCGTCAGTAATGACGAAAGAACCGGCGATAGCGGTGATGGCGATGGTGGCTGGTTTCATCATATTAACAGCGAGGGCGCCAAGGATAACGCCAAGGATACAGGCGATGCCGATAACTTCGCCACTGATGCCAAATTGGTTGATGGCGACGGCAAGCGTGGTAAAGAATGCAAGTAAGCCAACGCAGAGTTTCTCGATCGAGAAGCCGAGCAAAGACAATAATAGACCGCCGGCGATTGGCAAGAGGAATTGCCAAAGGTCTGATTCGCGAATGGCTGGCATACTATCGTTGATAAATGGCATAAGATGCGTCATTAACGTGTAGCCGATGATGAACCACGCGATAAAGAAGACGATTTTTTTAAGTTTGTAGCCAAAAAGGCAGACAAACGCACCTAAAATTAAGGCTAGAATTACTTCGTAATTTTCCATAAGCTTATTGTAGCACAAAAAAGAGCCCCGCGGGGAGGCTCTTTTTAGCAATCTTATTTGTAAAGATTTTCGATAGCGATCGAAGGGCCCATAGTAGTCGTGATGAATGCGGACTTCACATAGGTGCCTTTGAGGCTGGCTGGTTTTTGAGCTTTCAAGCTCTCGAAGAACACGTTAGCGTTCTCGAGGAGTTTGTCGGCGCCAAAGGAAACTTTGCCAAGACCGATGTGGACGATAGCTTGTTTGTCGACACGGTACTCAACTTTACCAGCTTTGGCTTCTTTGACGGCTTTTTCAACATCCATGGTAACGGTGCCAGCTTTTGGATTTGGCATGAGACCTTTTGGACCAAGGAGACGTGCGAATTTACCAAGTTTTGGCATGTAAGCTGGAGTAGAAATAAGAACGTCGAAATCAATTACGCCTTTTTCGAGTTGCTTCAAGAACTCTTCGTCTTCGGCGATGTCGGCACCAGCAGCTTTGGCGGCTTTAGCAACATCGAGTGGGGCGAAAACAGCGACACGCACGGTTTTACCGTTGCCGTTTGGCAAGACGATAGTGGTGCGGATGTTTTGATCAGCTTGACGTGGGTCAACACCAAGGCGGATATGAGCCTCGACGCTGGCGTCAAATTTGGCTGGGTTGGTCTTAATAGCAAGCTCGAGAGCTTCTTTAAGGCTGTATTCCTTGCCTTTTTCGACTAATTTAGCGGCTTCTTGATATTTTTTGCCACGGCGTTCGATTTTTGGACGAGTGACTGGCTTGGCGCCTTTTGGTTTTTCGGCGGCAGCTTTGTCTTCGGCAGCACGCTCAGCTTTTTTAGCTTGGCGCTCTTCCTCGGCCTTAACTTCTTCGACGTGTTTTTTGGAACGTTTGCCAGCTTTGGCAAATTGTTCCTCGGTATCGGCTACTTCTTCGACAGCTTCAACGGCTTCTTCGGTAGCTTTGACTGCTTCGTCAGCAGCTTCAGTAGATTTGACCTCTTCTTTGGTCATTTTGAATCCTTTCTGTGGTGATAACGGCTTTTGGCCTCCCAACATGATTAATAATGCTCTATATTATACATGAGTTTGATGAAAAATGCAAGAGAAAAAAGAGGGAGCCTTGCGGTTCCCTCGGGAAGAAAATGTCACTAAGAGACTTCTTTTTCAGCCAGTTTGGCCATAGCTCGTCTGCTGAGCTCGTTTGGGCAGTATTGATTATAGCTTCTACCATGCTTTTTGACTTTGTCGATTTGGTCTTCAAAATGCTTAATACGGTCTCGCAACGTGATGTAGGCGACACCGCCTAGGTACGTTTTTTCGATTACGGTAATCAACTTTTTAACCTCTTGGTCGGTTTTGCGGAGTAAGTATTGCTGAGCCGCCCCCTGGCTGTCGAGTTTAAGGAATTCGATATTTGGGAACTCGTCCAGTATGTATGTGGGGATACGTTGTATTGGGGCAATTCTGAGTCTGCGTTTCTCGGCGAGTTTTGCTTTGTAGTTATCGCAGATAGTGCGATACTCTTCGCTGTACTGTTTCCAAAGTTCCATTGCCTGAATATATAGCTCCGGGTAGTGTTTTTCTTCCTGTTTAATGTACGATTTTGCCATTTTTCTAGACCTCCTATGGCGAAATAGGATTATATTGTCTCATAAAACAACAAAAAAGTCAACCCGCATATGTTTTGTGGGTTGACTTTGTAATCTTAGTCAGCGACTTCTACGCCCATTGAGCGAGCAGTGCCGGCGACGATTTTGATGGCGCCTTCGATATCGTTGGCGTTAAGTTGATCCATCTTTTTGTTAGCAATTTCTTCGAGCTGAGCGCGGGTGATTTTGCCGACCTTGTCGACGTTTGGCTTGCCCGAACCTTTTTCGATTTTAATAGCTTCACGGATGAGGTCATCAACTGGTTGTCCGAGACAGACCCAATCAAAGGTACGATCTTCGTAGACTTTGATGTGAACGATGACGTTCTTGCCCATGAAATCTTTGGTTTTTTCGTTGAATGGATTGATGAAATCCATCATGTTAAGTCCCCATTGACCAAGGGTTGAACCAACCGGAGGTCCAGCGGTGGCTTTACCGCCAGGGATACGCAACTTGAGGTTGCCGATGACTTTCTTTTCTGCCATGATAATTTTTTCCTCTTTCCGAGTACGTAACTCAGATATTATACTATAGTTTTTAGAATTTTACAATTGTTTAACCTGCAAAGCGTCGAGCTCGACTGGTGTTTCGCGACCAAACATCGAGACCATAACTTTGAGCTTGCCCTTGGCGGCGTCGATTTCGGAAACGGTACCATCGAAGCCCTTGAATGGACCATCGGTGATAGAAACCACTTCGCCGATTTCGTATTTGACGGAGAATTTTGGATCTTCTACGCCCATACGTTTCTTGATTTTGGCAATTTCCTTTTCGGAAACTGGGGTTGGCTGAGTGCCGGTACCGATAAAGCCGGTTACACCAGGGGTGTTGCGAATGATGTACCAGGTTTCATCAGACAATTTCATCTCGACCAAGACGTAGCCTTGAAGGATCTTACGATCGACAACTTTGCGTTTGCCATTCTTGATTTCGATTTGTTTTTCTTTTGGCACGATAGCCTCGAAGATTTTGTCGGCCATTTCAACGGTGTTAACGCGTTGGTTGATAGAGTCGGCGACCTTGTCTTCGTATCCGCTGTAGGTAGAAATTGCGTACCAGGCGCGGGTGTCGTCATAACGGTTTACTGCCATAATTCTCCTTATTTCAAAATATTACTAAATATAAATTGGAATAACATATCGAGCAAAACGAGGATGATAATGAAAAATGCAGTGTAGACTAAGACTGCAAAGACCATTTTCCAGGTTGCTTTACGGTTTGGCCAGCGAACTTGGCGGATTTCACGCCACGAATCGCGGAAATAGCGGCCGATAGCGCAGAATGGGCGGAAAAGAATGAATGGTTTTTTACCACCCTTGTCTTTTTTAGCCTTTTTCTCAGCTTTTACGGCAGCCTTTTTGGCCTTTTTGTCTTTTTGATCGACTTTTTTGTCTTTTAGTACGACTTTTTTCCGAGTTATGACCGGCTCAGCGGCAGTTTGCTCGGATTTACCAGAGTCGTTAGCTTTAATGCGAGTAATTTTCGCTTTGGCCATATTTAACTCCTTATTAAAAAAAGTCTGTTACCAGACTTGTCAATAGTATAGCAAAAAACAAGGGGGTTGTAAATGGGTTTTGCCGGTTTAGTACCAAAATTCTTTCGGTAGTTTTTCGGCGATTTTTTGATGGAAGTCGTAGTCGAAATTTTCGAGGCGTTCTGGGTGCTTGGTTTTGAAGTATTTTTTACGGATTTCATCGGCTGTCATGAGGTCGCCGGCGAGGAGCTGGTATTTTTTGAACAGATTAAGGCCGCGTTTGAAATTCTTTGGTGGCAAAACGGCAACCGGGAGAAAGTCGCAAGCGGCTTTTTCGTCGGTGAGGAGCTTGATGGCGAGGATGGACATGGTTGGGATGACATCTTCTTCCTTTTTGTAGACGGCTGGGGTTTTAAAAACGGTGCGCTGCCTGGTGGCGGATGGCGCGACGAAAATCATGCCGCCGTCTTTGACGATGTTGATGGAAAGATCGGTATAGATCTCGCGGAAGTCGCGCTTAATGCGGCTAGCAGCTTCGTAGATTTCGCTGTCTTCTTTGATGCCGAGCTTTTTCCAGGTGGATGGGGTGATGGTAGGGGTGATGATGATGCCAAGGGCTTTCAGGCGGTCGTAATCGCCGGCAAGAGCTTCGTACCATGGCAAATTGACTGGGAATAGTACTGGCTTGTCGCCCCAAAGTTCGAATTTGATGAGCAGGATGCGGCCGATTTCGCCGAGACTTGGGTGGTTAAAACCGAGCACGAGGCCGTTTTTGGTGTCTGGGAAAGTGGATTTATCGTAAATAACTGGTGTAATTTTGTGTAGATTTTTGACAATGCGAGCCTTGGCCTTTTCGAGGCGCTTCTTGGGATTGTTTTTGTGGCCAACGTGATAAAAATGATTGATGGCAAGATGGCAGACTTTGCCAACTGGGACCATTTCCTTGCGGAGTTTTTCCCCGCCGAGGGATTTGAGAAGTGAATAATTGCGATGCTGAAGCTTGTCGATGATTTGCTCGGACGAAAGCTTGTTGAGGTCGGCCGGACTGAAGGTAAGTTTTTTGCTCATGATAGTTTGATTATAGCATGACCGCTTTAAATACAAGCGGTTTTGTGCGCGACGGGTGGCAAAAATGTGAGTTTTGTAGTATAATGTATGGCATTGGAGCGTCGCCAAGTGGTAAGGCAGCGGGTTCTGGTCCCGCCATTCGAGGGTTCGAATCCTTCCGCTCCAGCCAAGGAAAGACCCCTAGTTTTGGCTAGGGGTTTTTCCTTGTTACAAGTTTTGGCTTGCGAGTTTTTCCTCGTGTTTTCGGAGGGACTCTAGTGTCTGCTCTTTGGCTTGTTCGCAGAATGCTTTGTCGCTAGTGAAAGCTTCTTCGTCTCTAAAGAAAGCGTTTAATGCTGCGTCTACCGTGGTGCCCATGATGTGGGCTTCATCTTCAATTAGTTGACTTCTGTAACCATGGTAGCTCTCTTTAGGGCTTTTATAGTTTTTGAAATTTGTTTCATATAGAAGGCCCCTCAACGTGCCGGATTTTTTAGAAAAATCATCTTGGTGGGCGTGCCACAATTCGTGTGCGACCGTGGAAATCATTTTGCTGGCGAGAGCTTTAGCATCGTTTCCGTGTTCACTGCTAGCTTTTTCGAAATTAAACCAAAAGGTATTTGAGCCTGGCATATATAGGCCCCACGTGTTGGCGGTCTCTTCGGTTTTTGGTAAAGGCTCGATCCTGATATCGTTTTCTAAGCCATATATTTCAGAGAAAAGCTTAACTGTGCCATTGATGCTCTTGTCTATACCGATGCCGTCTTTGTCTTCCGCAAATTGATTAACTAAGTCACCGATTTCGGCAGTTGAAGCGTAAATTCCGAAGGCGTATGGATTGATAAATTGTTTTTCCCACTCTTCTCTAGAGCTGAGCTCGTCGTTGATGTCTGTCTGAACAAGGGCGTCGGTGTCTATTGGTGCATCGTCGATATTTTTCAATTTTACTTGGTTGAAGCCATACCATTTGTTGAGAAAATTTTTATTTCTGTCAAAAGCCCCCACCTCTTCGGACATCTTGGCAAAAGAATTTTCGCTACTAGGAGTGTCTGGGTTTAGAGATGTTTCAGCGTTCATGTTTGTATTGTAGCACAAATGGTCGGATTATTTCGCCTTATACCATTTGGCGAACTGCTCGATAGCGTCGCCGTAGTATGAGGCTTTGAGCGCCTGATCTTCGTCGCCGATTTCGGCGAGCGTGCGAGTTTCGCCGTCCGGAATGTAGAAAAAGTCGTGCCAGCGGCCGTCTTTGCCGCGCAGCTTAGTGGCAATGGTGCCCTCGCTGCCGCCAGAAAAGACGACTGGCTCTTTGCCTGGTTCACAAAAGGCGAAGCAGTGCTCGATGCGGGCCTTACGGTTAGTTTCATCCTTCAACATGTTGAGGAATTTTTCCTCGCCGATTTGTTTGTCGAAATAAGCGTTATATGGGCCAGGTAGTCCGCCGAGCGCCTCGATATAGAGGCCGGTGTCGGATTTTAGGCATGGTTTGCCGAGCTTTTCGGCGGCGTATTTAGCTGAAAAAGCGGCAACTTCAGCACAGGTTTTGGCTTGGATTTCGTAGATTTCGAAATCTGGGTTCATGGCCTGGAGGTCGAACCCGTATTTGTCTTTTAGATAAATCTCGGCTTCGCGGAGTTTGTATTTGTTAGTAGTGAGATAGATTAATTCTTTCATGGCGAATCCCCTTTTCGTTATTTTAACACGTTTTACAAGATGAAAATGTGCCATAATATACTCATGGCAACACACGAAATGAATCTACAACCAAGATACTTCGACTATATGAAGGACGGCACCAAGCGTATCGAGCTGCGCCTCTACGATGAAAAACGTAGCCAAATTCAACTTGGCGATATTATTGAGTTTTCTAAATCGGAAAACGACAAGTTGAGGGTCGAAGTGATTGGACTCCTTCGCTACAATTCTTTCAAAGATTTGTTTGAGGATTTTGATATTTCAATTTTGGCCGACGCTTCGATGACAAAAGAGGAGCTCCTGAATGCCCTTAGCGAGTTCTATACTCCAGAAAAACAGGCCCAGTACGGTGTTGTCGGTATTCGCCTAAAAATTACTTTAGAAAAAAGATAGCCCCGCCGAAAAGGCGAGGCTATCACGCAAAAAAGAAGAAAGGAAACAGGGAAACTGTTAGACGGCAGTAATGATTGCCGTTACAGTTGCTTTTTCGGTCTGCTTATTGCGGCGCTTCGAAATTGGCGCGGCAATAATGCTACGATTGGACACCACGGTTGTGCCGTAAGGATTAAATGCGAGGGCAGTGTGTGTAAGTGTGCCATCCTCGTATTTTTTCGTCTTATTTACGGTTACATGTCCGTACAGCGTTGTCTTATTGCCGATAATGGCGTTGCCGCCGACAATCGAATTGCCGGTTACGATGCACTTATCGCGCAATACGGCGTGATCTTTGATAATGATATGGTGATAGGGCGGCTCAATAGCCGAATCGCGCCAAGCCTCTATGAGGCTGCCGCAGCTCATCATATCTTTGTATCTGCAGACCGTGCCGCGAACGACCGCGTTGCCAAACAATTTTGCCCGGCCTCTGATTTCGGTGTTGCCACCGACTCTAGCATTACTACGAATTTTAGCGTGGTCACAGACCAGGCAGTCTCCGTAGATTAATGCGTTGCCAGATACGTAGGCCTTGTCTATGACAGCAGCCCGTTCGTCTACCCAACAATCGCCGTCTTGCGACAAATTGCGATAGTCTTGGACGAATCCGCCGTAGTCACCTCTTTTGATGCCGTGGCGAGGAATATTCCTCATTGCCCTGATCTGATAGCAGACTACTCCGTTGATTTCCAGCTTTCTTCCTTTAACCAGTCTATATTTCATAGACCAATCCCCCCTTTGCCGTGATGATAAAGAACATTTGTCTTGGGGTAAACAAAAAACTTCCCCTACCTTTTATTATCTCACAGATTGCGTATTTTGTCAATACTTTTCCCTGTTCTCGAACAAAAATCCGGCCCCGTAACGAGACCGGATTTGAGACGGTTTATTCGTAGCGCAAAGCGTCGATTGGGTTTTTCTTTGAGGCTTTTCTGGCTGGCAAAGTACCGGCGAGGAAGGCGATAAACATGATGATCAGAACGATGCCAATCATCGTGAGTGGCTCAAAGATGGTGAGCTGGAAGGTTGGGAAGTCCTTGAGGAAGGTATCGTGCGCTATGGCGCTGACGGCGGTACCAACAATCATCGAAAGAACTACGCCAACAACAGAGCCCCAGAAACCGAGCATAACAGCTTCACAGCTGAAGCTTAAGAACACTTTGCTGTTGCTCATACCGAGAGCTTTGTCGAGGCCGATTTCGCGAGTGCGCTCCTGGACGGCCATAAACAGAGTGTTGATGATGCCGATAGAGGCTGCGACGAGGGCGATGCCACCAAAGATGTTAAAGACGATCAAGATAGCGTCAAAGAAGGTTTGGAACATACCGACTTCGTCTTCGACGGACATGGCGGTAAGGCCGATTTCTTTGAGTTGCTCTTTGATTTCGTCGATTTTGTCTGGGTCAACGTCGGCGGTAGCTTGATAGCTGCGGTTGAGCTCTGGTGCGATGCCTTCGTAGTTGATCTCGTTGACACGATTCCAGAGGCTGAGGTTGACGCGGCTGCCGCCCATCGACAAGATGCCAGGGGCTTGGGTGCCCGAGACCTTTACGTCGAGAATGGTTTGGCAATCGCTGCGCTTAATGGCGCTGGTTTGGCATTTAGCGTTGCTAGGAACGGCGATTTGCACCGTCTTACCGACGATTTCGCTGACGTCTTCGTATCCGAGAACCTTGGCCATGTCTTCGTTGAGAGCGATTTCGTAGCCAGCATCTTCGGCGGTGTCTGGCGAAACGCCATTCGACATGTCAAAATTGATGCCTTCGACAACGAGATTGATATTAATGCGGTAGCGTTTGTCCGTTTTGTCGCTCGTGATGTAATCGGCGGTTGAATTTGGCAAAGCGTTGAATACTTTGACGCCATCGATTTGTTTAGCTTTTTCGATTTGCTCGTCCTTGATGTAGGTAGAGGCGTTGGAGCTGTCTTTGTCGTCGGTGTATTCTTGTGGGCCATTGCTGCTGATTAGGCTCATGGCGGTTTCGTATGCTTCGGTTGGCATCATTTCGAGATAGCCATCGCCGCCCATGTTGGCGATTTGTTTATCCATGAAATCATGGACGCCAGCGTTGATGGCAGAGTTCAAAATGATCGTGAAGCTACCGACAAAGATAGCAAGAATGGTAAGGAAGCTACGCAACTTGCTGCGCCAAAGGTTGGCGTTGGCGTCGCGGATAATATCTAAGACTTTCATTTCTTGGCTCCTTTCTTTTTGTCGGTGACGACGGCGCCGTCGGTGATGCGGATTTGACGCTTACACTTGGCAGCCAATTCTTCGTCGTGGGTGACGACAATGAGAGTAATACCCTTTTCTTTGTTGAGATTAAAGAGTAATTTCTCGATTTTGTCGCCAGTGGCAGAGTCGAGGTTGCCGGTTGGCTCGTCGGCAAAAATCACCTTTGGATTATTGACGATGGCGCGGGCAATACAAACGCGTTGCTTTTGACCACCAGAGAGGTCCTTGGCTTTATTTTTATATTTGTCGTCGAGCTCGACGGTCTTCAGAGCTTCCATGGCGCGGCGTTTGCGTTCGCGGCGACCGACGCCGGCGATCTTGAGCGGCAAGATAACGTTGTTCAAGACGCTATCGTTGGCGTTCATGAAGAAGCTCTGGAAAACGAAGCCGAACTCCTTGTTGCGCAAGCGGTTGAGCTTGCGGTTTTTAAGTTTGCTGGTGTTTTGTCCGTTAAGACGGATTTCGCCCTTTGAAGGTTTGTCAAGCAGGGCAAGTAGATGCATGAGGGTAGACTTGCCGGAGCCGGATTTACCGATAATTGCGACTGTTTCGCCACTCTCGATATCGATGTCGATACCTTTGAGTGCTTCAAAAACCGTGTCACGCTTACCGTAAACCTTTTTGAGGCCTTTAGTAGATAACAGTGAATTTTTCATAGCTGTACAATTATAGCATAATGCTCGGGCTTTTTTAAGCCGGTTTAGAGCAACAAAATAGACCCCTGAAAGGGGTCCAAATTGCTAGAACTATATTATTTGTTGCCCACCATCATGAACGTGCCCCAAGCGAGCAAGCCAGCGATGCAGGCTAGAACGACAATGAGACCAGTTTTGAAGTTTGTGTCTTTAGCACAGGCACAACCTTTTTTGTTGCAACAAGCTTTTTTAGTTTTGGTGGTTTTCTTTGCTGTAGGCATAAAAATCTCCTTTACTCAATTGTACACGAAAAAAGCATGAGCGTAAAGACTTTTTAGAAATTGTCGGCTTTGACTTCGAAGTAGGATTGTGGGTGATTACAAACTGGGCAGACCTCTGGAGCATTCTTGCCAACTACGACGTGGCCACAGTTGCGGCAGATCCAAATAGCGTCGCCATCTTTTGAGAAGACTTTGGCGTCATTGATGTTTTTGAGTAATTTGCGATAGCGTTCTTCGTGGTGCTTTTCGATTTGGCCAACAGCTTCGAATTTGTCGGCAATTTCATCAAAACCTTCTTCCCTAGCGGTTTTAGCAAAATCGGCGTACATGTCGGTCCATTCGTAATTTTCGCCATCGGCGGCTGCAGCGAGATTTTCTGGGGTAGATTTGATTTCGCCGCCCTCGAGCAACTTGAACCACATTTTGGCGTGCTCTTTTTCGTTGTTAGCGGTTTCCTCGAAGATGGCGGCAATCTGTTCGTAGCCGTCTTTTTTGGCTTTTGAAGCAAAATAAGTGTATTTGTTGCGAGCTTGTGATTCGCCGGCGAAAGCGGCCATCAAATTTTGCTCGGTTTTGGTACCTTTTAATTCCATAAAACTCCTTTTCTCTATTATACTATACCGTTACGGGTGCATACTCTTTACTTTTTACGCTTTTTGTGCTATAATTTATAGCATATACACATTGGGAGTATATAGATATGAAGGCTAAGATTAGCCGCGGAGGTAAACTATCCGCGGTATTTTTGTTTATCTTTGCGGTTCTCGGTATTTCCTTGAATTTGCAAACTCCTACGATCGACGCCACGCCGGATCGAATTGATTTTGCTGCCTTTGACGAAATGAGCCTAGCCGATACGCTTGATCTACCAGAACGTGCTCCGAATGTGAACATTAGTGATACCTATACGGCCCCGGCCGTGAGGAGCTATACCTCTACAACTACAAGCTATTCGTCGGAAACCCGCACTAATTCGATTTCGATTCTTGGCCGTACGATTGATATTTTTGTCTCTAGCGACACCAGGATTAACGCTGGTTCGATGGTGGCACGCTATATCAATGGTAGCAAGTATCGTGGCCAGTTCTATTATGGTCACAACTCTGCGCAGGTGTTTGGCGGGCTTGCTAATTTGTCGGTTGGTTCAACCTTTACGATTAATCTCGATGGCACTGACTATCATTATCGCATCGCCAAGATCGAAACGGTGGCGAACGACGATTCTCTAGCTTCCAACATGAAAAAGGTGGCTTCTGGTAAAGACTACAGTGGCACGCAGTACGACGTAACTTTGATGACTTGTGCCGGTACGCCATATGGTGATGGCAACGCTACTCATCGTACCATTGTTTACGCTTATTTAGACTAAACTCCGGGGTCAAATTGCTTGATTTTGCGGCGATGGTCGCGGTAATTTTTGTCGTGTGATTCGACTTCGGCCCAAAAGGCGGCGGAATGATCCATGTGGTTGAGATGGGCGAGCTCATGCAAAATGACGTAGTCGCGGAGTTTTTCTGGTAGTTTCATCAGGCCGATATTAAGCGAAATGGTGCCATTCGATGAACAACTACCCCAGCGCGTATTGGCGTGCGACAAACGGCAGCGCTCGTATTTGTAGCCGTAGAGATTAGCAAAATATTCCAGGCGATACGGCAGAAGCTCCTTAGCTTTTTTCATGAGGGCCTTTTTCTGATAATCGCGGGCGCGTTGGGTGCGCGGATCCTTTAGAGGGAGCTTTTCGCGAATAGTTTTGCGATTAAGGTTCAAAAAACGTTTCACCAAAAAGTTGGAGGTGTGGGCTGGCACAGACATCTGCAAGCGTCCGGAAGTTGAGACGGAAAATTTGATGCTGCGCGAGAGGGGGCTTTTTCTGACGATAACCTCGCCAAATTCAGAATCTTCTAAAATCATTATTATGACAAGGCAGCCAAGATGTGCTTGAGCTGAGTTTCGAAGGTATGTTTACCAGAAAGAATAACTGGTGCCTCGATTTCGGATGGAGCCTCGAGACGTGGCACGACTGAATCGTAGACCTCTTTAGCCTTGGCAACGCTGCGATATTTAGCTTTTAGGCGAGAACGAATCGTGGCGATGTCGGTCTGAATCCAGGTGGTCGTGATTTGGTAGCCGGCTGGGCGCAAGATGCGGCGCATCTCTTCGCGCTCTCTCTCGGTGCCGATGCAGCCTTCGATGACGATGTTTTGGCCGGTCTTGGCGATTTGCTCGACGAGCATAAAGACGACTTTGCTAGTTAGGTTATACTGAGTTTTGAGTTCTTCGAGATCGTAGTAGGCGATTCCGAAACGTTTGGCGAATTTTGCCGCGAATGTTGATTTGCCACTGCAGGGAGCACCAAAGACTAGGAGTGCGCGTGGCTGTACTTTTTTACCTTCCATAATGCTTTTATTGTATCACATAATCTAAGGGTGCAACAAGTTTTATCTATGGTACAATATTTATATGGCGGGCAGAGTGAAACGATCTAAGTTTAAAAGGAAAGCATCACTCGTGCTACTCTTTTTCGCGTCGGCGGCGCTCGTAATGGCGTTGGCGCTAGTATTGTTCCGTGATATGTCCGAAACTGATAATTCGGAGTGGTTTGAGGCTAAATTCGCCGATAAGATTCCCCCGACGATCGAGTTAATTGGCGCGGATAAAATCACGATATTAAAGGGTGACAAATACGTCGATCCGGGCTTTGTGGTGGAAGACGCTTTTGATAGGCTAACCGAGAAGGATGTCGTGGTGACCGGTACCGTTGACCCGAATACCCCGGGTGAATATTCGGTGATTTATACGGCATACGACAATGCTGGCAATACGGCAAAGGCAAAGCGTACGGTGGTTGTGAAAGCCGATTACGACCTTGAAACTGATGACGTGGATTTCTATTGGCGTTCGCTAGTGAATTATATTCAGAGAAACGGCTGGTCTGCGAGCATAGGTTATTATAATTTTGAAGAAGACACCGAATATACTTATAACTCAGACAAAATTTACTATGGCGCAAGTCTGGTGAAGGCAGCCACCGCCCTATATGTGTATGACCGCATGGAGTTGACTGACGAGTTGCGCGAACTGGTGAAAGACGCCGTAACGGTGAGCGATAATGATGCGCAGATTGAGCTTTACGAACAGATTGGTGGCAGGGCGTTGCGCGCATACGGCGAGTCGCTCGGCATGAATCAGTTTCTTAACACTAGTGAGTCGGTCGAGTTCGGCAATACGACCGTGCACGATCAGCTGGTTCTGTGGCGCAAAATTTACAGCTTCCTTTACGATGAGCCAAATGCTAAAACGCGCGAGTTAGAGAGTTTCTTTAATAATCGCAACACAAATAGTTTGGCCTTTAATAGAAATCTCAAGATTCTACATAAATATGGCTATTGGGAGTCTGCTTGTCACGATAGTGGCTTAGTGATGACAGATAGCCCGTACGTCGTGACAATTTTGACCGATGACGGTGGCTGGGGTTTTAATGAAATCACGGATTTGTCCGAAAAAATCTATCACTTCAATGAGCTTTTAACCAATAAAAAATAGCCCTTTTAGGCTATCTGGCAGGGGCGACAGGAATTGAACCCATATCTACGGTTTTGGAGACCGCTATACTAACCGTTGTACTACGCCCCTATAGATAAGAATTATAACATAAAGTAGCAAAAAAATAAGCCCCCAGGGGCTTATTTTTAGCGTTTCTTTTCCTTGACTTCGTTGCGGCCGAGGTTTTTCTTGGTTTCGGTGAAGACAACGTGCTTTCTAAGAACTGGATCGTACTTCTTAAGAGTTAGCTTATCAGGAGTATTCATCGTGTTCTTTTTGGTATAGTAAGCACGGACACCAGACTCTTCCGAGACGAGGCCAACGAGTTTGCGCTTAGTGTTATTCTTTTTTGCCATAATTGTTGATTATTTTATCATATCTAAAATAAAAAGTAAAGAATAAAAAAGAGGAGGAAATAAACTAATCTCCTCCTGTTCATTCCCCCCTCTTTCTGAAAGACGGTTTCAGACTTTGGCAGATAGATTTCTACGCATTGAAGTATGCAAACTTCGTGGTGTGTTTTTCGGTAGGTTGATTATATTGTTCTGAGTTTGGGAACCTTGAACAATTGATTTCTTATTAGCCTGGTGTATCTTCAAGTACCTATAACATCATAACCACGTTATGTAACTTTCTTCTGCGTGTCGCCTTTCAACCTGTTGTGAATCTCCCCCGCGCCTTTATTTGGGGGGCCGTTAAATAACCCACAGTACATTAGAAAAGTGTTTTTATAATCCATCTTGTAACATCTGCAAACTTTGCAAAGCCGTTAATGTGTGACTTGGCACTTCTTTCGCTCGTCACTACTCGAACAGATGCAGTTTTGCAGAATTTCGTGAACTCTGCATTGGTCTATACCTCTCTTTCATAGATTTTAATGTGCTAGCGAGGAGTTTCAGAATGACTCGCTAGTATCTTCGCCAGGATCCTCTTCCGGCAAAGGGCCTCTTTGTACGTTACTTGTTGAGGTTCTAACAAGTGGTATCAATTATATAGCTAGGTGGGATTTTTGTCAACAATAAAAAAGAGCCCTTGAAATGGTTGAAGGGCTCTTAAATAGGTGATGTGTTAAATCAGACTTTGCCGAATGGCGTACGGCCAATGGTGTAAGAAATACGACTGATATCGCCTCCTCCACATGTGCCATCAGAAACTGTTCTGCCAGCCAAATGTTCGTTATGAACAAAGTTCCAAGCTGCTCGCTGCCCCTCCGCACTTTCGTCGAATGAATGCGCTGTTCCAGCATTGTCCCTTATGATGATTCTGCTCACACATATCACCACCTTCCCACGTACAATTTCTCTAAAAATTAGAGATCTACGAAATAATACTATTTTTGGGCGGTTTTTGCAAGCATGAGTTCAATGAATTTTTTGATGTCTTTGATGCCACGATTTTCGTCCGCCTCGATGAATAATTCTGGGTCGTCGAGGAAGTCTAGACTGGTGATGTGTTGATGGGCGGATTTGATGAGTTTTAAGAGTAATTCTTCGTCCTCGGCGTTGAATTCATAGCCTTTGTCGTGGACTTCGCCGTCTTTGTCTGGCGTCACAAATAGAATGTGGGCCTGGGCGATGTGATATTTGGAATAAGTTGGCGATAGGTTGAGCAGGAGTTTGTAGAAACCAAGCTGGAGCATGTATTTAAAGAGGGTTGGTTTGCTGTCCCATTTTTCTTTGTGATAGGTGCCGGTCTTGAAGTCGTAAATTTCGATCGTTTTAGCTTCGTCGTTGATGGTGATGTGGTCGATTTTACCAGTGAGCGAAATGCCCTCAATGGCGAGTTTTTCTGGCGAGAGGTTAACCTCGGCTTTGCCGCTACGCAAGATATCGCTAAAGGCGGCGAGCGAGATAGCCAAGTCTTTTGGACCGCGTTCGCGCAGGGCGGCGGCGGTTTCTGGCTCGACGGCGGCCTTATTTAATTCGGATAGGAAGAAATCAATAGCTTGCTCGTCGGAAATACCGTCATTGGTGACTTTCTCGAAAGTCTTGTGGATTAAATCGCCAAAGATGATTTGCTCGGTAGCCGGTTCGCGCGGGGCGCGGAGGATTTGCTGTTTAAAGAATTCTACCGGGCCAGCGTAGGCAATGTCGATAAAACTGGTGAGCGACGAGGCAGACAAACGATAATTTTCGACCTTGGTTTTGTAAATCGCGCGCATGTCTGGCGACGGTGCGAGGTACGGCGTGAGCCAGTTGCGCAAGTTGCTTTCGAGCGTGAATGGATCAACTTCTTGGTAATGACAGTCGACAGTTTGGCTCGGAATGTATGGGCTGACGATTTTTTCACCATTATCAGTGTTCTGGGCAAATTCACCGAGATATTCGAGGCGTTCTGGCGATTTATCGTTGAAATCTTTGCGCGAGTTGGTAATAACGAGATGCTCCTTGGCGCGGGTGATGGCAACGTAAAGCAGACGTAAACGCTCGCCGTCCGTGGTGCCGGTGTGACGAATTTGGAGCAAGTTTTTTGGCAGAGACAAAAGGTTATTGTTTCCCTTGCCTTTGCCCCAGGCGGAATGGTCGGCGGCAATTAAGAAGACGTATTTAAACTCGAGCCCCTTGGCCTTGTGGGCGGAAAGGATTTGCACGGCGTCTTCTAGATCTTTATATGGACTAGATTCGGAAATTGGCAAGTCGGCGGCTTCGTAATCGTCTACCATGGCGACGAGGTCGTCTAGTTTGATGACGCGGTCTTCGGTGACATAGCGTTCGACTTTACTAAGTAGAAGCGCGAGGTTTTCGTAAAGCTGGTACGACTGGTATTCGCCGCGGCTTACATAATATTCGATGATTGGCGAGCGCAAATCAGCCAGTCCGGCAGCACCAATGAGGTAATTGATAAAGATATTGAGTGGCGTATCGAAAGCCTTGGCGACTAATTCGGCGAGCAGTCCTGCGATTTCGCGAAGCTTAGTGTCTTCGGATTCGGACATCTTAGTAAGAGCTTCGCTTGGCGTAATGCGGGTATCACCAAAAGTTTTTAAGACGGTGAGCATCGAAACACCCCAGAATGGATAAGATAGGATTTCTAGAATACTGGTTTTTGGCGTTTTGCCGGCGGCGATATCGTGGACGAAGCGCGCAATCGTGATAATGGCGTGAATTTCGGCGTCCTCGAGCAAATTGTCGCGTTTTTCGTAGGAAATATTGATGAGTTTTTGGCTCTTTAGATACGGCAAAACCGGCAAAATGTATTTATGCTTTGGCGCAATAATAGCGATATCGCTCTGCTTGACACCGCTTTTAATCAGCTTGGCGATTGATTCGGCTACAAAGGCGTATTCGGCGTCGGAGGACAGGAATTCGTGGCGGGAAATCTGCGAAGTGGCAGGATTTTTATTAACGGCATTGAGGCTTTTTTCGCCAAAGCGAGTGTTGTCGTCGATTTGGTCGATGACGTGCTTAGAAAAGTCCAAAATTTCCTGTGAGCTGCGGTAGTTGTCGATTAAAGGAATGACTTCGGCGTGATAATGTTCTTGGAAATTAATCAAAGTGGTGGCAGAGGCGCCCTGGAATTCATAAATTGCCTGGTCGTCGTCGCCTACGGCCATGATCAGCGGCTTTTCGTAGTCAGTGAGCTGTTTAATAATTTCGAATTGTGACGGGTTGGTGTCCTGGAACTCATCAAGCAGGATAAATTGATAACGTTCAGAAAGCGTCAGGCGGAAACCTTCGTCTTCTTTCAGAACGCGGACGGCTTCTTCGATCATGTCGTCAAAATCGTATAGGCCGTGCTGTTTCAAATATTCTTCGTATTTGGCCATTACGTTGGCCAAGCTAGCGAGCTTTTTGTTGGCAATGCGGTCTTTGAGGCGATAATTGCCACGCTCGTCTTTTTCGAAATAAGCGTCTTTCCAGCTAGAGAGCGGTGTGATTTTTTCGGCGGCAGTTGCCTCGTCGACAGCCTTGTCGAGATCGTTAATTAAGAGCTTAATCGAACGCTCGACGCCCTTCAAAATTGGCGGGATATTTTCGAACTTTTTTAGCTCTGCTAAGATTGGCAAATAGGCCTTTTCGAGAGAATTTTTATAATCGCGCGGGACGATTTGCTTGAGATAGAGCGAAGCGAATTCGCTAATAGCTTTAGAATCTTCGGTGTTTTGCTTGGCGATATTGGCTAAGTCCTCGGCGGTGAGGCGAGCGGACTTGGCGGATGAAATTGTATCGATAATGTCACGAATCTTGTCGCCACGAAGAATGTCGGTGCCAGGCAGATGCGCCTGGATGTCTTTGATGATTTTGAATTTGGTGACGTCCTCGATGGCGGAATCGAGCTGGCGGGAATAGGAATCGGAATAATTTTTGTACTGGGCGAGCACTTCGGAGCCGAAGGCGTGGTAGGTGCTGATGTTGACCTTGCTACTATCTTTGCCGCCCATGATGCTGCCGAGGCGTTCGCGCATGTTGGTGGCGCCGGATTCGGTAAAAGTAAGACAAAGAATATTCTCCGGGTTAGTATCGGTGTTCTCGAGAATATAAGCAACTTTGGATGAAAGCAGCTGAGTTTTACCGGTGCCTGGGCCAGCTAGAACCAAAAGTGGCCCGTCTAGATACTCGACAGCGGCTTTTTGCTTTTCATTTAGGCCCATGCGTCGCTCTCTTTCATGAGGTCTTGCAGGATTCCGGCGGCAGCTGGCACTTTGAGCTCGCCAGATTTGATGCGCTTCAAGGCGGTGATTCCCTCGACGGTCTTTTCTGGCTTGGTCTTGCCCTCGATAAGGCCCTGGCCGAACTCAAAATTACGCGATGGGAAGTCGCAGGTCAAAATCAGATCGCCGCGACCGCATGGCAATTCGACGGTTTTAGGATTGGCGCCGTTATTTAATAAAATCAGCTTAAATTCTTGCAAAGCAGTTTCGATAAATTTGTCGTATTTGTCGGTGCCTGGCCTGAGGTTGTGCCAACCAGCATAGATGGCATAGACGTTTTTGAGTGCACCACAGAGCAAGACGCCTTTTTCGTCGGCGGTGAGGTCGAACTTTAGCCAAGGCGTTTCGAATAGATCGCGGATGCGCGGATCGGTGGCGACGAGCTTTGTCTTGCGGTGTTTCTCGATATCAGCAGCAAAACCAGGGCCGCTCATCACCATAAAATCTTCGAAATCGGCAAAAATTGCCGGGTTCAGAATACCCTTAGTGGCGACAACGAGAGGGAGATTCTTGGGCAGTTTTGGCAGCATTTCTTCAACGGCGACCGACGGGATTACCAAAACTAAATAGTCGGCGTCTTTGACGGCTTCTTCTAGAGTAATGGTAGATGTAAGTGAAAAATAGGTTACGTCGTGTTTTTTGGCTTCCAGAATATGGCCCAAAGCCGAGCCAAAAGCCCCCGCACCCAAAACTGTAATTCTCATACTTAAATTATAACAATTTTTTATTCTTCAGACAGGATTTTTCCCGTCCCAACTTCTAGGTGTAATAGTCTTTGGTTTTTGGAGCCGCGGAACTTGAGCGACAAATCACGCTGTTCCAAGATGAACGGTCCATCGATGAGGGCATCAAGGGATTTCAAAAATTCCCAAGCTACCCCACCGTACTTTTTGATTTGCTCATAAGTGAAGCCAGAAAAGCTCCAAACGTTCCAGCCGAGCTCGTTACGGCAGAAATCAGCGATTTCCTTGCAGGCTTCTGGCTGTACGAATGGTTCTCCACCGCAGAAGGTGATGCCAGTTTGCCCTTTAAGAGCGCGGAGCTCGTTTTTGACTTCTTCGACGTCGACGAGAACGCCGCCTTCGAAGTCCCATGTTTCTGGGTTCTGGCAGCCCTTGCAGTGGTTCGGGCAACCCTGGGTCCAGACTACGGCGCGGAGGCCGTAGCCATTGACGATGCTATCGTGTTCGATTGGACCGCTGAGGCGAATTTGCATTATTTTTTACCTTTCATGGATTTTGAGGTTTTCTTGGCTGCTTCACGAGCAGACTTCTCTTCTTTAGTATAGCATCCATCGACGTTGTGCTTGACGCGAGCCTTTTCTTCGGCTTTTTTAGCGTCGTTCCAGCGATCGAGGGTACCTACGAGGTAGCCGGTGATGCGGCGGAGACGTTCGAATGGAATGTCACCTTCTTTGCGGCCACAGGATGGACAGACGTTGCCAGAGATGATGCCGGAGAAGCCACAGACTGGATCGCGGTCGACTGGGTGGTTGACGGAACCGTAACCGATGCCACAGTCATGCATTTTGCGAATCACAGCTTCGAAGGCGTCGATGTTCTGAGATGGGTCGCCATCAAGCTCGATGTAGGTAATGTGGCCAGCGTTACAGAGGTTGTGATATGGAGCCTCAATTTCAATCTTCTCGAATGCGGAGATTGGGTAGTAGACTGGCACGTGGAATGAGTTGGTGTAGAATTCGCGATCGGTGACACCTTTGAGTTTGCCAAATTCTTTGCGATCTTTCTTAGTGAAGCGACCAGCGAGACCTTCGGCTGGGGTAGCGAGAAGTGAGAAGTTGAGGTGATACTTCTTGCAGTATTCATCGCACTTCTCACGCATATGGCCAACGATATCAAGGCCAAGCTCGCGGGCGTCGGCATCTTCGCCGTGGTGCTTGCCAACCATGGCTACGAGAGTTTCGGCGAGGCCGATGAAGCCAATGGAAAGAGTACCATGCTTGATGACGTCACGAAGGGTGTCGTTTGGTTTGAGTTTTTCAGAGCCCATCCAGTTGCCTTGGCCCATGAGGAATGGGAAGTTGCGGACGTGTTGGTTGGCTTGGAATTCGAAGCGCTCTAAGAGCTCGTCGCGGATGAGATCCATTTTTTCGTCGAGTTCTTTGTAAAAACCTTCCCAGTCGGCTTCTTTGCGTTCCTTGGTGGCAATACCGTGTTTGATACCGATACGGACAAGGTTCAAAGTGGTGAATGAGAGGTTGCCACGGCCAGTGACGATACCATCGGACTCTGGGAAGACGGAAGCGAAGACACGAGTGCGGCAGCCCATGGTTGCGATTTCGGTGCGGTAATCACCTGGTTTGTAATACTTGAGGTTGTATGGTGCATCGATGAAGCAGAAGTTCGGGAACAAGCGCTTAGCGGAGACTTCCATTGAGCGTTTGAAGAGATCGTAGTTTGGATCACCTGGGTTGTAGTTGATACCTTCCTTGACCTTGAAGATTGAGATTGGGAAGATTGGGGTTTCACCGTGGCCAAGACCGTTAGCGGTAGCCTCGAGCAAATCTTTGGAAACGAGACGACCAGCTGGGGTAGTGTCGGTACCGAAGTTAATCGAAGTAAATGGTACCTGGGCGCCAGCGCGAGAGTGCATGGTGTTGAGGTTGTGAACGAAGCCTTCGAGAGCTTGGAAAGTTTCGCGCTCGGTGTCTTCATTGGCGGCTTCGATGACGGATTTCGGGAATTTCTTTTTCTCGAGGATTTTGTCGTCGCCGTAATTATATTCATCTTTAACGTCAAGTTTGAGTTCTTTGTCTGCAAATTTGTTGTATTTTTCGAGATTGCGTTTCAAAGCCTTGCGGAAGGTTTTGTTAACGCCTGGGGCCATAGCGTAGTCAAAGTTTGGAATCGATTGGCCACCGTGTTGCTCGTTTTGGTTAGCCTGAAGAAGGATGGCTGCGAGCGCACAGTAAGAACCAATGGATTTTGGAGTACGGAGGAAGCCGTGACCAGTGTTGAAGCCGGTTTCAAAAAGCTTGAGTGGGTCGGACTGGCAGCAAGTAAGGGTACCGGTAGCATAGAAGTCTAGGTCGTGAATGTGAATTTCGCCGTTTTCGTGGGCAGCAGCAATGTCTGGGCGAAGAAGCAAGGTCTTAGCAAAGACTTTGGAGCCTTCGGCGCCGAATTGGAGCATTTTACCCATGGCGGAGTTGCCATCGACGTTGGCGTTGCCACGCTTAACATCGGAATCTTCGGATGCGTCGGCCTGAGAAATGGTCTTATAAATATTCATAAGATCGGATTTGGCGTCACGCACGCGAGAGCGCTCTTGACGATACATAATATAAGAACGAGCGGTCTTTTTGAAAGCAGATTCCATCAAAACTTGCTCGACGATATCCTGAATTTGCTCGACGCTTGGTGTACGTGTCTTAATGGTCTCCTCGGCACGCTTGATAACCTTGTCGGCGAGGGCTTTGGCGCGGTCTGCCTTGAATTCCTCGGTGGCTAGACCAGCTTTGGCGATGGCTTCGGTAATTTTGTCTGGATTAAAGTTGACAATCTTGCCGTCGCGCTTGACGATTTTTTTGAACATATGAAATATACCTCCTTCAAATGTATTTCAATAATTCATGTTTATTATTTTGCGTATGACCCTAGATATAGTGTCTGCTTTAGATTATATGCCGCTATATGTAGCGAAGTCAATAGTTTTTATGTTAAAAACGTAAATTTTACAACACTTTTTTCTGAGCATTAGAAAGGGCCCTTCGGGAGGGGGTTGAAGGGCCCAGGATAAAGAGAGTATAGAGGGCATCTACGCGTTTTTTTCTAGTAGATCTTGCGCTTCGCGCGCGGAAATTTTAAGCTCTTTTGCGATGAAGTCGATAAGATCGAATCTTGAAACTCCGTTTAAGGTTGATCTGGCGAATTTCGCAAACTCTTCTTTGCTCCCCCATTGCTTGACAGCGAATTTTCTTGATACGAAAATCATGTCGTAGTCAGCCGCAACGGTGTCTGCGCCGATAGCAGTGTTGTTTCCCCATTCCTTTTGGAATAGACTCAGCAATGCATTGAGTTTGCCGTCGTCGATCTCTGGGACGAATGAAAATTTAGGCAATGGTTGTTTTTTCTGGAAAAGCTTTTTCTCTTTTCTTTCAAACATCTTGCCTTTTGTTTCGTCTTCAAGCAGAATGCAGCCCACGGTTACCCCTTTATAAATGAGGTGACAGTGGTCTGGTTCTTTGGGCAGTTTTGTATCCGTTATAACCCTTATTTCTCTCCGTCTGTCTGCGTAACCAATTTCAGCCATGAGTGCCACCTCCTTCTTAATGTACTCGAATGCCCACGTACCTCTGAGTTAATTATACCATATGTTGTGGAAAAATGGGAGGTGACTACAGTCAAAAAAGCCGACTGGACGCTCGCACCATGGAGCCAACTGTGACTTCGTCACAGATGCTCCACTCAAAAAAGCCATCAAAAATGCAAGCATTTTTGCTTGCTTTTTATTCGTGGAGCCGACTGTCGGGTTTGAACCGACGACCTACGGTTTACAAAACCGTTGCTCTACCAGCTGAGCTAAGTCGGCATGAGGATATAGTAACATGCTTGAGGATTTTCGGCAATATGATAGAATTTTACCCATGAATCGTCATAAACACTTAACTCCGGGGCTTGAATATGTACCAAAGCGCTGCATGGTGGGTGAAACCGCCAAGATTGTCTATGCTACGCGAGAAGAGGCAGAAGTGGCGGCTAAGGTAGCCGAATACGATCACGGGGTAAAACTTGGGGTCTATAAGTGCGAATATGGCGACCACTGGCATCTCACAAGTATTGAATAAAAAAGGCCCGACATTGGTCGGGCGCTTGCTATGCTGGTACTTCGGCTTCGATTCGACTGAAAAAGACTGCTTGTGCAGTCTCTCTTGACTTGCGCTCTTTTCTTGAAACGACTTCGAATTCTACATTGTCCGGAGCAACGTATCTGTGGTTAAATCTAACAGCACGTTTTCTGGCTTCCGACATAGCTTCTGTCTTGTTGCGAGCGATTACGTATCCGTAATGCTCCTCTGTATTTTTACCAAAGTACAGTACAAATCTGATGAGTCTAGTTGTCGGTTGCTTCTTTTTTGCCGACTTTACTGTTTTTCCCAATTGTGTCACCTCCCCTCACAAGAAATTTGTACAGTGCAATAGATTATAGACTATTTGGGCGATTTTGGCAAGGGTTGGATAACGGTAGTGCTTATATTGACATTTTTGGAATTTTATGATAAAATAGAAGGATAAAACCAATATCTAAAGGAGGGATTCTAATGAAGAATGGAGTCGGTTTTATTGTAATGGATGAGTTCAGTGAGTTTGGAGTAAATGCAGTCATCGTAGATAATGGACATCGTTTGTCCGTAATGTTCGATTACAGGTTATATGCTCCGAAGACCAAGCAGCCGAGAACGTTCGGTGACTTTAAGGCCACCATCGATAACGGAAACCATCTAGAGAATGCTAAGAAGGGCGAGAAGCTTTCTTTAACCCTAAAGAGTACAGAGAGTGACATGGAAAGAGGCAATATTGAAATTGCCATCAATACAACTACTTGCTCTGGATCTAATCTTAACGACGTCTATGACGCTCTGAATAGAATAATTTCTAAGTGGCTGTTAGATTATTGGAAAAAGTAACTCATCATCATTCTATGGCTCGTCCATCGCGGACGGGCCATTTTTAACGCAAGCTTTTATTGACTTTTTCTCTGTAATATGATAAAATTATAGAAGCCAACTTAAATAATTGCGCTTTATTTTAGTTGAGTTCTTTTTATTTCTGGAGGAAGAAAATTATGATGAAGACAATGAAGATTGAGGAAGTTGAACGGTGTATCAGTGAAGGTAAAGCACTCGAGATGGTACAGACGCACAAGGTTTCGATTCAGACTGTATTGCATGTAGCAGCACATATGTGCAGGAATGAATCGCTCGATTCGCTCCGTGCATTTCGTTTGATTGATTTTGTGAGTCCCATGATTCATTTTGGTCCAATTTTGTCGGCCTTGGAAATGGGAATCGATCAGGACAACGTTGGTAGCATAGAAGACCTTGCTGGATACGATTTCCTTACGGCTTCCTGCGAACGTTGTAACGAGTGTTTCTATTCCGAGATCGAAGACGTTATCGAGAAGATGAATCGAACGGATTTTTGCAGCTATTTGCAACATCTTAATTGCACTAAGGAGATCAAGAAATGCACTGTTGCGCCTATCCTGAGGCATGCGTATCGTTTGAAGATTATCCCGCGCGATATACTGTTAACCGCGATTCTTGAAGGCGGCACCCTGGAGGCGAAGATCATTGCTAGCAAGCAGCAGTATTCGCCGCTGAGAATTGAAGTTATCCACTTCGATACTGGCTCTTCAAAGACCGGTGATCAGATAACGCAGATGCTAGACGAGATGCTTACGCCGGAGTCGGAAATGAAAAAAGAAGAAGACAATGACTAATCATGGTCAATCCCTCCATAGAATTAGCTCCGCTATTAAAGCGGGGCTTTTTCTTTTTCAAAAATTATTCTTCCCTGTCTTTGACGATGCGGGCAATGTCCTTGCCGTCTTGGATGGTGTTTTTGATGTTGTCCATGGTGAATGCCGAAATTACCTCGATGGTGCCGGCGATGCTGGTGAGGGCGCCCATCACGATGTAGCCGTTAATATCGATGGTTGGGGCGAAGATAAAGATTGGGCCAAGGATTAATTCGATAATCGTTAGTACGAGGGTGAATTTCCAGCGGAAGTTCTTGAGTTCGCGGCCCTTGAAGACCTTGATGGCGCCGAGTACGCCGTTTAACGTGGTAAAGCCGCCAGCCATGAGGTTGAGGACTTTGTCGGTAAAGCTCTCGTTGATGAGTAGGAAGATGCCGACGATGGCGATGATGACGTAGATTGCCGCTTCGCCAATTTGCAAGTAGATAGCGCGTTTTTGGAGGACTTTTTCCTGGCGGTCGGTGATTTTTTCGTAATCAGATTTAATGCTGCCGAGGCGATAAAGCGACCAAAAAGCGAAGCCGGCGCCAGCCAAGGTGATCATGAGCGGCATGGTTTTGGTGTCGTTGCCGTGCCCGTTGATGGCGGCAATAAACATCATAATGCCCGAGAAAAGCATCATAAGCGACATCGCGATTTTGTTCTTTAAAAAGATTTTGTAGACGCTGATTCCGCGTTTCACCAACTTGTTCATATTTTTATTGTATCACAGAAATTAGATACAAGTGTAACCGCCATCGACCGGCAAGATAACACCGGTGACGTAGGAGGCTTCTTCGGAAGCGAGGAAGACGGCAGCGGCGTCGAGTTCGCCCGGTTTGCCGTAGCGTTGCATTGGCACGTGGGTTTTAGCAAAGGTTTGGAACTGTTCAGTGTCGAGAACTTCTTTGGTGAGTTCGGTTTCGAAATAGCCCGGGCAGATAGCGTTGCAGGTAACGCCGCTGGTGGCAAGCTCGGCAGCCACGGCGCGGGTAAAGTTGACCACAGCACCCTTAGAAGTGTGATAGGCAATGGTGTAGATTTCGGTGTTGCCGACTAGTCCATACATTGAGGCAATGTTGATGATGCGGCCGTAACCGTTTTTCTTCATGATGGCGGCGAAAGCGCGAGTCATTTTGAATACACTGGTTTCGTCGGTGGCGATGGTGAAATCCCACTCTTCGTCGGTCATATTGATAACGTCATTGTTTTTGGCTGAACCGGCGCAGTTAAGTAAGATATCGACTTTGCCGAATTCTTTTTCGACTTCGGCGGCAACTGCGTTGATGTTGTCGGTGTCGGTGACGTCGCATTTGTAGGCGACGACTTTGCTGGCGCCAGCTTCTTCGAGCTGAGGCTTAAATTCTTCGAGTTTTTCGACTCTACGAGCCAAGATTGCGAGATCAGCACCTTGCCTGGCAAAAGCGAGGGCCATTTGTTTGCCGAGTCCGGATGAAGCACCGGTGACGACTGCTACTTTACCTTTTAAACTGAACATAATAGCTCCTTTCTATTGGCTCATTATAGCACATAAAAAATGGAGCCGCGAACGAGATTTGAACTCGTGACCTCATCCTTACCGGCAACGGAAAGGATGCCAGCTCATTGCAAAAAAAATGGAGCCGCGAACGAGATTTGAACTCGTGACCTCATCCTTACCATGGATGCGCTCTACCGACTGAGCTATCGCGGCAACTTTCACTATTATACCACAAAACTTATGGATCGCGAACTATTTTTCTAGCAAAATCCAGCCGCGAGTCACGTAGAAGTCTTGTGCGGTTGGTTTGTTCATGTTTTTGAGCGTAAGATTGGTGAGATCGTCGATCATGATGAGCGCAAATAATACGATGGTGAGGGCCAGGAAGCTTCGTTTTGGCATGCGTTTGGCGAGGGCGATACAGCGCGGCAAAAGTATATAAATTAAGAGCAGGGCGCCAATTCCGAAGGCGCAGGCGCTGGCTGGACAAACGAACCCGTTAATATGACCGATACCGATTGCTGATTTGGAATAATCCCAGTAGCGGGTGCCGTTGCCCATTGTGTAGACGAGCCAGCCGGCAAGCCATTCGAGCAGTCCAGTGACAATGGCGCCAGTGGCGAAGACCGCCCACGGATGTTTGCGCAAACGATAGCTGGTCAGAAGTAATACGACTGCGCCGTAGGCGTAAAGATTCATCCAGGGCAAGAAGTTGCCGCCGTTGACGTAGAGATTTTGGAAGCCGCCTTTGAATTCGGCTAGCAAAAATTCCCAGAGCCAGCCAATAAAACCAGCTACGACCACAATTAAAAGCAGTACGCCGACTTGCTGACTTTTGTCTAGTTTTGCCTCTTCGAGGTAGTCACGATGTGGTTGACGCTTCGTTTTGGATGGTTTTTTCATAATCTTGATTATGTTTATTAATTATATGATATCACAAAAATCTCTAGGCAATAAAAAACCGGCCGCTTTGGGCCGGTGTAGGTTTTAGGTTTTAGTGTGTTCTTGCAGAATTTTGTACATACGCATCATGTCGTTCAACTCGTCGTCTCTGTTTTCGAAAAAGTCACGAGTTTTCTCAAGAGCTTCTTCGTACGACATGCCACCAATCTTGTCGTAGAACAAGAAGAAAACCGGGAGGAAGTGATCGTGATAGGAAGACCTGGTTTTAATAACCAGATCGTCACCGATAAGGACCTTTTCCAGCTCTTTAAAACGCGCATCGTCCGTCCAGAGTGCTGAGTATTTTGTAGTGCACCCAAGACGTATGGATACTTTCATGCTGCGATCGGGATCCACCCATCCAGGGTTAAAGAGCTTGTAGTAAAAATAGAAGCTCGGATCCTTGTCTGCGTGGTTACGAAAGTCGTAGACGTCCTGTGGGCTGCCGCCAACTTCCTTGATTGTTACTTTTTTAAGGATTTCTTTGAGTCCAGGATAATTGTCCGGCATATGCGCTAATAAAACGCTTCTTAAAAAGCTCTGTGCGGTCCAGTCGAGATCCCGATATAACTCGATTGCTTTTTGCATGTCGAGTTCCGCCTGTTTTTCGGCCTTCTGTTCTAACTTTTCTAACTTCCGCCTCGTGTCCTGAATCTGTTTTTCTAAAGTTTCCGGCATTTTATTCGCCTCCTTCCGTCTCTGCTGTTTCTTCGAGATAAATCTCTTCATAGAGATAATTCGTCATCTCGGTTGCAAGATAGACATCGTGTTCTTTCGCACGCTCTTTGCAGAGCTGAATTGTGCGCATAAACTCGTTAATGGCCTCATCAATGCTTTCACTATTCCGGTAAAAGAATACGAAGATTGCTACTAGGTCGTACAAGTAGTTGATATAGTAATAATCTTCGTCCGGGTCCAGCATGATTATGTGCGTGGGTGCAAGCAACATTTGCTCAATTGCTTCAAGCTGTGGCGTATCTTCGAATAGAAGAATTGGGCTGTTTGTATCTACGTACAGCTGGGCTTTGTTAGGATCGGTCGATCTCGCAAACTTAAAAAGCCGGTTGTATATGTAGATATCGTGGGTCTTGTCGTCCCACAGGACAGTGTCGCCAATATCTTTTATCCAAATATGTTGGAGTTTGCCATCCGGATCAATATTCCCGTTCTCTAATTCGTCAGCGAACCGTTCGGCGTCCGCTTTTAAAAAGCTAATAAAATCTTTGTAGTTCATTGTCTGATCTTCGTCATGGACATTAGTCAATCAAACCACTTCCTTTCTTGTAATGTTCACCCTAAAACCTAGGGGTATTATAACATTTTTCGTGTTGGCGGTCAATCTTGGACTAGAAGCGGGACGCTTATTTCGAAGATTATAGAAAAAAATAGCCCCCGAGGGGCATATTTAATTCTGGTGCTGGAAGTAGGACTCGAACCTACGAAGCCCGAAGGCGAGAGATTTACAGTCTCTTGTCATTGCCACTAGACGATTCCAGCACGCTAAGCTTATTATAGCACACTTTTTTAAAATCACAAAAAAGGCCCCCGCAAAATGGGAGCCTTACGCTTCATCCGAAATAATGATATTCGAATGAAAACTTTTCTCCGAAGAATTCTTTAATTACGTCAATGCTCGCCTTGGCGCACTGCTCATCCTCTTCGGACTTTGCGCCGCTTACGCAGACGAAAATGTAAAGATAAGGAATGTTCTCAACATAACTCCTGTTTCTTACGGAAACTGGAATGGC
This sequence comes from Candidatus Saccharimonadota bacterium, assembly GCA_017556795.1. GTDB lineage: Bacteria > Patescibacteriota > Saccharimonadia > Saccharimonadales > Saccharimonadaceae > Nanosyncoccus. The sequence goes on from JAFYLZ010000004.1 coordinate 207,297, forward strand.
GCATTCTCTGTTGACCTTTACGCAGAGCGCTCCAGGGTGCTTTCCGAAGCCATTGTCTTCAGTGAGATTAGGTTCATCGAGCATCGTTGACGAAGCCATACCCTTTCCTTTCTCTACGACTCTGGAAAGGTAAGCGATTTTTAAAGCGGAAAAAGCATATGTGTCTACATCCATTTCCTCTCCGGTTTCTTCGTCTTTCCATCTTATTACAAAACTGCCTCCTGGAGTGATGGGGATGCACGTCTCGTATCTCGGGATGTCGTTGTGTCCCTCATTTGTTCTGGTAATTGGATTGAAAAATTGTTCAAAATCGCCAATTCCATCAATCCACAGATCTGCTTCTTCTGCAATTGGCTGCAGTGTTATTCGGATCGCTCCGTTCTTGAAGCCGTCTATCTTGGTCGCTTCCCGCCTAACTGCGTCTCTAATCCTCAACAATAGTTCCTTCTTGTTCTTCATTCGGATCACCTCTCTAAAGTTCAATTCTACTTTTTAGTAGTTACTATATTATAACATATTCTGGCATTATTAGCAATACCAGTATGGGCTATTTCAAAAATCCATTAATGATTTTGGATTCGGCTTCTTGTTCGGTAAGGCCGAGTGAACAGAGTTTGATGATTTCATCGCCGGCGATCTTGCCGATGGCGGCTTCGTGAATCAAGGCAGCGTCTGGGCTCTTGGCGTCGAGAGCTGGTTCGGCGAGCACGCTGGCATCTTCCATTAGAATAGCATCACAGGCTGAATGGCCACGACAGCGTCTGTTGCCGACAATGCAGGAAGCGAATTTTTGTCTAGAAATGTCTCTGGCAACGGCGCGCGAATTAATGTTCGCAGTAGAATCTTCGCCAAGCTCGATTTGGTAGGCGCTTTCGGCGGTTTGACGACCGTGAGTAAGTAGGCGCTCTTCGATAATGATATGAGCATCCTTTGCGAGATTAGCCTTCGTGACACGAATCGTCGAATCGACGCCCTTAAGCTGCTCCATATAGAGGGTAGCTTCGGAGTTTTCGCCGACCTCTAGTTCGGTGGTTGGGTTCAAAATTTTGCCACCTGCTCCACGCCCAAGCCCAAGATGGCGTTCAACGTATTTCACTTTGCAGTTTTTGCCTATAAAGAAACGATGTATGCCGTTATGCGTAGAATTTTCGTCACCGCAGTTGTAGATGCCGCAGCCTGCTACGATTGTTACGTCGGAATCATCGCCAACGAAGAAATCATTGTAGACGACTTCTTCGATGCCGGTGACACTGATTGCTACCGGGATATGTACGGTTTCATTTTTGGTCCCCGCTTTAATGTAAATTTCTAGACCACTGACGTCGGTTTTTGGCTTGATGTCGATATTATTACTAGATTGGCGACCGACAGATTTGCCGTTTACCCTGAAATTATAAGCACCAGCTGGAATTTCCGTCAGCTCGGCTACTTCGCAAAAAATTTGCTTTACTTCTTCACTGAGCCTCATTTTTTACCCCCTAAAATTTCTGGCAAGATTTCGGCTGCTACTCCGAACGGTTTGATTTTGCCTTTTTCTAGAATCATAATTTGGTCGGCAATTTTTAGAATTCTTTCTTGATGCGAAATAATTATGACCGAACCATTCTTTTGTTGTTTTTTTAATTCACTGAATGCTTCGGTAAGTTTTTCAAAACTCCATAGATCAATCCCCGCCTCTGGTTCGTCAAAAATTGTCAGTTTAGCTTTGCGTGCTAGCGCAGTGGCAATCTCAATGCGCTTTAATTCTCCACCCGAAAGAGTAGAGTTAAGCTCGCGACTCAAATACTTTTCGGGATCTAGACCAACTTTTGGTAAGATTTTGGCATTACCAGCAATCTCGAGCAATTCCTCCACTGTAAGACCCTTGAATTTTACTGGTTGCTGAAAAGCGAAGGCGAGACCAAGCTTTGCTCGCTCAGTGACGCTGAAATCAGTAATGTTCTTGCCGTCAAAAATGATTTGTCCTGCGTTTGGTTTTTTGATTCCCATTAAGATTTGCGCCAGAGTTGATTTTCCGGAGCCGTTTGGCCCGGTGATCACTAAGAAACTGCCGGGATTTAAATCAAAAGAAATATTGTCCAAAATTTTACGTCCTTCGATGACGTACGTAAGGTTGTTGATCTTCAGCATATAATTATTGTAGCAGATTTTGTCGTACTAATCTTTTTTGGCATGTTATAATTTGGATAATACTTGGCGAAATTTATTTCGTCTTACGAAAATAAAAACGAAAGGAACCTATGTGCACTGGTATACGATTTGATGATAATAATGGAAATATGTATTTTGGTAGGAACCTTGATTGGTCTACAGGATACGGACAAAAAGTCGTGATAACGCCAAAAAACTATAGATTCCGCTCGGCTTTTCTCGGCGATTTGGCTATGAAGTATCCTGTGATCGGAATGGCTATTATTGAGGAGAATACGCCACTTTACTTTGATTGTATGAATGATGCTGGCCTAGGTGTGGCTGGTCTGAATTTTCCTGGATACACGCATTACGAAACTGGTCCTATTGATGGGAAATTTAACGTGTCGGCATATGAGTTCCCCCTATTCTTAACTGCTAACTTCAAAACCGTGGATGAAGTTGAAAAGATCTTGACTAATGTTGCGATCGTAGATAAACCGATTAACGAAAAATTTCCAACGTCGATGTTGCACTGGCTAATCGGTGATGGTAAGCGCAGTATAGTAGTGGAATATACGAAAGACGGAATGCGCGTCCACGATAATGACGTGGATGTTTTGACCAATCAGCCAACTTTTGATTGGCACAAGGAAAACCTCCGAAACTACATGAACTTAGAAAATTCTATGCCCGAAAAGGTTACTTGGGGTAGCTCCGACATTCAACCTTTCGGTTCTGGCTCTATGATGCGAGGTTTGCCTGGAGATTATAGTTCCCCTTCTCGTTTTATTAGAGTAGCTTATACGAACACTCATTACCCAACAAAAACCACAGAAGCCGAGAACGTCTGTAGGCTTTTCCATACTCTAGCTAGCGTGGCTATGGTTGATGGTGCCGCTAAAATGGCGGATGGTCAATTCGAAAAAACTATTTACACGAGTGGTTTTTCCGCTGCAACAAATACTTACTATTACAATACTTACGAAAATTTTACAATTAGAGCCGTTTCGATGAGCGATTACGATTTAGATGGCTCTGATTTAATAGGCATTACTGATAATAGATAACTTTATACGTTATACCATCAATAACTTCTGTAGCGATCATTTTCCATATGCTTTTAGTGTACAACACTTTATGTTATAATGCGGGCAGTATATATACGAGAGATATGTACAAAAACGGTGTGGGCATAAAAGCCCATTTTTTACTGGGTGCGCCCACATTCAGTAAGCACATTAAAAATTCGAAAGGAGTAGTACATTATGCAGATGTTGAATTACATTTACTGCGCTGCTTTCGCTATCATAATGCTCACGGGCGCCTATATGGTGTCACAATATCGTGGGCTTGTGCGAATGAGCGAAGGCAGACCGAACATGGCTGATTTGGCAGCGAGAATTCGCTCTGGATCAAAAGTGTTCACGAAGGCGATGTATCGTCGCATCTTGGTAGTTGTGGCAATTTTGTCCATAATTATCTTCTTCGCTCTTGAGCGATGGGCTGGACTAGCGTTCTTGGTCGCATCTGCTCTCACTAGCGTCGGAGTAATCGTCGGAATGCGCGTGGCGACTTATGCCAACGTTCGTTCGGCAGCAACTGCGCTGCATAGTTTTGAAAACGGAGAGCCGGAAGAAGTCCGAGACTCAAAGACTGTTACGGTGACGGCCAAGGCTAGTCAGATTTGTGGACTCATTGTTGACACTGCCGGTATCCTCAACTTGATTCTGGTCCTGTTCCTGAGCTTTTATTTCGAAGGAATGGATTGTGTTCGTCCACGAGAATCTTTGGTTATTCCGCTCGTCGTAAGACTTACTGCATCATCCCTCGGTTGGAGTATCGTAGCGATGTTTTGCCGTGTGGCAGGCGGAATTTTTACCAAGACTGGAGACATGGCTGCCGACATCGTAGGTAAAATCAAGTGGCACTTCCACGAAGATGATCCGAGAAATCCGGCCGTTTTGGCGGACTTTGTTGGTGACAATGTCAACGATATCGATGGCAACCAGGCTGACCTCGGCGAATCATTCGTCGCTACACCGGTTACGGCGATTGTCACTGCGATCACCATGTTCTCTACTATGCTGAACTCTAATCTGATGTTTGCGGCGATCGCTTATCCGTTGATTCTGGTACTTGGCGGTCTGGTCAGCAGCCTGATTGGCCTGTTCTATTCGTCTCACGCTAAGAACTGCAAGAGCCCGAAGACTCAGATCAACATTTCGATGTATATCGCAGCTGGCGGCGCTATGCTGACAAGCCTGATCGCAGCTTACTGCCTGTTTGGTCGTGGCGGAGAAATCCCCGAAGACTTCAAACTGGGCTGGGCATCGCTTTTCGTGGCAACGTTATGCGGTATCGCGGCTGGCGTAATCGTCGGTCTCATTGCACAACACTTTACTGATCTTGAAAGTAAGTGGGCAAAACGCGTTGCTGAAGCAGCGAAAGAAGGCTCTGCGCTCTGCGCTTCGATGTCGCAGGCGGCAGGTTGGATTTCCTGTTTTGCAGAAGTTGGTGTAGTAGTAACATTCTCTTGTGTTGCGGCAGCAATTGCTGGTCCTTACGGTCGTTCTGTAATGGCACTCGGTATGCTTTCGTTCGTAGCACAGCCGATTGCGGCAGATGCTTTTGGTCCGATTTCGGACAATGCTGGCGGTATTGCAGAAAGCTGCAAACTGCCTCCTGAAGTTCGTAGGACCACCGACAAAAATGATGCCTTCGGCAACTCGTCGGCAGCAGTAGGCAAGGGCTTTGCAATTGGCTCGGCTGCGGCAGTTGTGGCATCACAGATTTCTACTTATGTTATGGCTTATGGCGGTAGCGGTCTTAATGTTGTTGATAATAGCGTTATGTTCGGTGCTTTCCTTGGCGGTGGACTGATTGCGGCATTCTGCGGATTGCTTGCTAAGTACACAATTATGGCTGCCGATGAGATGGCTGCTGAATGTATTAAAATTTTGCAAGACGTCAAAGAACGTGTAGAGCGCGGCGAGCTCAGCGAAGATTTTATTCCTGATCCGAATCCGTGTATTCACATTGCGACCGTTAACGCTATGAAGAAGATGGTTACGCCGGTAGTTATTACGGTTTTGGCGACTGTGTCCGTTGGATTTATCTTTGGACCGGAAACGCTGGGCGGAATGCTGTTTGGTGTAGCGCTGGTTGGCTTAATTCTGGCAATTTACTTTAGTAATGCTGGTGGCTTGGCCGATAACGCCAAGAAACGTTACGAAGCTGGCCTGATGAAGGGTTATGAAGAGGGTACGATAGGCTATAATGAAGCACATGATGCCACTGTGGTGGGCGACACAATTGGCGACTGGATGAAAGACGTTGTTGCGGTATCGATCGACATTTTCATGAAGATCATGGGCACACTTGCAATGATGCTGGCTCCTTTGTTTGCAAACTATCAGATTCTCTCGTTGTAATTTATGAAAGATCCCCCGGTTTCCCGGGGGTCTTTTTTTATTCGTCGATGGTTGCTAAATTGGTTTTGTAATTGTTGATGTCTAACAGATAATACGATAAGCTTTCGGCGTCGTAGTCGAGCCACTTTTTGTTGTAGTCCGATATGTTGGTTAGTGGTTCATTGGCGGCATTATAGTAGTCGCTGTTGTGGATGGTGACATAGATTTTGAGGCTACCGAGGGTGCCGACATATTGACGCCTAGTAAATGATGGGTGGAGCGAAGCGTCTTCTGGCATTTCGCCTTTATAGAAGGTAACGGTTGCGAGGCCGTATTTGGTACCCTCTTTGGTGGCGAAGTCTGGTGTAGGATCATAGCCCCAAGTGCTATCGTGTGATGAGTAGTACCAGAGAGTCAGCGAATATACACCGTTTCCGTAGCGTTCGCTCGCATTGTATTCGTAGTTAGTGATAAGGCCTTGTGGTGGAGTAATAATGTAGACGCCTAAGTCTTTGACGAGAACCTTATTGTCGCCGCCCCAACTTTGTTGCAATTCGATATGCTCATCTTTTGCTGGTTTGTCTGGTTCGCTTGGGGTGGTCGTTTTGCTAGAAGTAATTGTGCGACCAAGCAAGCTGATTGAATTATCTACGAAGAATAGATAGCAAGCGCCGCCGCAGCCAATGAGGACGATTAAGGCTAAGATGATGGTAGAAATTTTCCAACCAATACCACTTTTGGCCTTTTCTGGGCTAGCCGGTGTGACCGGTGCGCTGACAGCTTGAATTTTTTCTTCAAGCGTCTCGGATTCAGTTTTATCTTTTTCGTTCATAAAAATACTCCTTATGTTTTTATTTTAGCACAACATTTTCAAACCATGAAAAGACCCGGGGATTAACCCGGGTCTTGTTGATCAATAAGTTCTGGGTCGCCTGAGGTGAGAATCATGTAATCCTTCAAGTTTTCGATCATGGCGCCGTTATAGGCGTCGTTGATCGCCTTCGCGAACTTCTTCGGATCCAACGCCCGTTCTGGAACCCACGGATCAAACGCCCGTTCTGGAACCCAAATGCGAATTATCCATTGGCCGGGATCTGTTGCGATGTAGGTCGCCTCTTTGTCCTCTTTCGGTGTCGTAGAATGGTAATCGCAGTACCTCACACTGTAGGATTTGCACTCACAGTCGGTGTAGTTTCCGCAGCCGAACTCCAGGGAGTAGTGCGGTTCGTCGTCACCCTTGTCGTGACTATCGTCTATTGCGACGCCCCACGGCATTCTGCCATGGAATACATCGCCGTGTTTGTCGTACACGATACCAACGAACTCGAAAGCGGCTCTCAGGACTGCTGTATTGATCGGCGAATCCATTTCTAGTTCGAACTTTGATCTGATGACTTTTGGCATTTCCATATTGCCCCCCTGTTTAAAGACCAGAAGTCTGTAAAATTCAAGGTTTTAGCCTTATATTATATATTATAACACAAGCGGGTTAGGAAGTCAAGATTGTGCCTCACAAAAAAGGAGGCCGCATTAGCGACCTTCCTTCTTTTTATGTCCTAGGATATTTTCGTGATTACACGAAGTTCGTCGATCGAACGGTGCAGCTTGCAAATCGCATTTCTCTCGTGGTAAGCCGGGCCACCTTTCGATTTCCAGCCGAACTTTTCGGCATTTTCTTCCCAGTTACGGCAAACGCCGTCAACCAGACCGAACCGCATACAGATTACTCCGTATTCCGTCTCGGAAAGGTTCTTCTTCAGTAATTCTCTTACCGCTTCAATAGTGTTGTCGTCGTAGCCCTGCCATTCTTCGTACTGTTTGGCATCTAGCTTACGGATGAGGCGAGGTATATATTCGCCACTATCGTAATACCATGAGCGGCCACGGCTACTTTTTTCCGCTACCATTTGGCGGAGTGCCAGAACGTTTGCTGAAAGCTGAAACTGCTCTGGGCTAAAAACACGAATCATGCCAAGACGCTCCAGTTCCGAATAGATTTCAGAGCTAAGTTGCCTCATGGCTACCCGCTTATTTGGGTTGCTCGTGAACTCGTGTCTGAGCGAATGATTGCAGGATTTTGCGCAATAGATCATTGAGCCACGGCGGACTTGCAATACCACCTCATCGAGCGGTAATTGCAGCCTATCGTACAGCTTTTTGCTTTCCTCGCTCAAATTAAGCATTCCGATTGTAAGATTTTCTGCACTATTCATAAAAACATCCTCCTATGTACATGTACTATTCATTGATTGTGGTTAAACCAATTCCTTCTTACTATTATAGCATAAACGCAATAAAAAGTCAATGCAGAACTCATTAGGAGAAGAGATTGAGTGCTTATTTTTGCTTGGCGAATTTATATAGATATAGTTTAGAGGTGGCTTTCACTAGTGGTCTTGCCACTAAAAAATCGGCCAAAAGCCGACCTGAATTTATGGTGGATCTTACTGGGCTCGAACCAGTGACCTTACGAATGTGAATCGTACGCTCTAGCCAACTGAGCTAAAGATCCATGTCCCTATTATAACACATTTTTAGTATAATATGGGTATGGCAGACTTGTTTTTGATGACTGGGCCGTGTGGGGCCGGCAAGACGACGCTAGCGACGAGACTCGCGAAGGAGCGTAATTTGCGCTATCTTTCGATCGAGGATTTTTATGCGGCGTTTTTTGGTTCCGATCTGATCCATGAGCATCGCGAACAGGTCTGGGAGGCTTTTTCGATTGCGATTCGTGCAGCCATGGAAGACAAAGTCGATGTTTTGATCGACACTAATTCCCCATCCCGCGCCGACCGCGACTGGTTTATTAAACGTTTTTTTGATTATAAATTCCATTTAATTATCGTCCGCGCAGCCAAAGAGCTTTGTCTTAAAAACAACCGCAACAGACTTCGCCAAATTCCAAAAGACGAAATGGAAGCGATGTTTAAGCGCCTCGAGCCGGTGTCGGAAGACGAGATGAAGAACTATGAATCGATTGAGTTATTCGAGAATCTCGACAACAGCGGCGTGAAGTTTGTGCAAAAGCTTAAATAGTTATATAATAAACCTATGGATTTGACAAAACTAAAAACAGAACTTGATGATTTAGAGGCTTTTTTGGCGCGCCCGGATGCTTTTTCGGACCCAGATTTTGCCAGCAAAGGCCGTCGCGCTGCAGAAATTCGTGCGATTTTGGACACTGATATTGAGCTCACTGCTGCCCGCGCGAATCTGGAAGAAGCCAAGGAACTCACCAATGACCCCGAACTTGGCGAACTAGCCCGCGGCGACGTGGAGCAACTTACCGCCAAGATTGCTGAACTAGAAGGAAAATTGGAAGAAATGCTACTCCCGCATGACCCGGCTGATGATAAGCCAGCTATTATCGAAATTCGTGCTGGCGCCGGCGGTGACGAGGCTTCGCTATTTGCTGGCGAGCTTTATCGTATGTATGTCAAGTATGCCGAGAGCCATGGTCTCAAAGTGGAATTGATTTCCCAAAATGAAAACGAGGCCGGCGGTATGAAGGAAGTGATTTTTAAGGTTTCTGGCGACCGTGCTTACGGGCAGCTCAAGTTTGAGGGTGGCGTGCACCGCGTGCAACGCGTGCCGGTTACCGAATCCCAGGGTCGCATTCATACTTCTACTGCAACTGTCGCAGTGCTTCCAGAAGCTTCCGAAACTGATCTCGAGATTAAACCAGAAGATTTGCGTATTGATATTTACCGCTCCGGTGGCCATGGTGGCCAGGGTGTCAACACGACCGACTCGGCTGTACGTATTACCCACCTTCCTACTGGTCTCGTGGTAGCAATGCAGGACGAACGTTCTCAGCAGCAAAACCGTGTTAAGGCTATGAACATTCTTCGTTCCAGGTTGCTTGAGCGCAAAAAGGCCGAAGAACAAAAGAACGCTTCCGAGGCTCGTAAATCCCTGATTGGTAGCGGCGATCGCTCCGAAAAGATTCGTACTTATAACTTCCCGCAAGACCGTATTACCGACCATCGTATTCATTATTCGCGCTCGAATGTTTCAGCGGCCATGGATGGCGACATTGAGGACTTAGTGACGGAGCTGACAAAACATGAACGTTCGCTCATGGCTGAAGAATAATAAGACCTTAGTCGATTCGCTCGATGCAGAGCTGATTTTGGCCCATGTACTCGGCAAAGACCGTGTGTTTTTGGTTTCTCACGACGAAGATGAGTTGACGGACGCTCAAATTGCTGCAGCCGATGAATTGATTCGGAAACGTCTCGCCGGCTATCCCGTGGCTTATCTTGTCGGACACAAAGAGTTTTATGGTCGTGATTTTGTTATTAATGAAAATGTCTTGATTCCCCGCCCCGAAACAGAGGGAATTATCGACTTGGTGAAAGATTTAAATCCTCGCAAGATTTTAGACATCGGTACTGGCTCGGGCTGTATTGCGATCACTTTGAAGGCAGAGCTTCCTGAGGCTAGGGTCTGTGCCTATGATATTAGCGAGGCGGCACTCGAAGTGGCGGCTCAGAATGCTGCTAATCTAGATGTTGATTTGGATGCTTTAGTGATTTCCGACCTAACGAGCAATGTCGATTTAAGCGATGCCGATGTCGTCGTAGCGAACCTGCCATATGTCAACCCGGATTGGGATTTCCTTAGTCCTGAGATCAAAAAAGAGCCAGATTTGGCACTTTATGCCGATGATAATGGGTTGGCCTTAATCAAGAAGCTAATTGATGAACTCGCTGCCAAGAAATATCATGGCTACCTGGTGTTGGAATCTGATGCTTCTCAACAAAAAGATATTATCAAGTATGCCGGCGAGCATGGTTTTAAGTATCAAAAAACCACTGAGCTAATTACTTTATTTCTTAGTTAATATTAAAGGCTGGATTGCTGAACCAGATTAAGATTACGGCCACGATTGCGATGCCGAAGATCACTGGCATGGCGACGTTAGAGAATTTGAATTCATCCTCGCGCAGAAAGATTTCGCGGCGAACACTACTAAAAACAAAGGTAAAGACCGTCAAAATAACGGCAAGCTGCGGAATGCGGATGCCGAGTGAGAGATATGGGTAAACGATGAGCCAAGTGTGGCAGAGCCAAGCGATTTCGGCGAAAATAAGTCCCAGGACAAGGGTAGCGAGTGTGCTATCGTCATCATTCTGTTGATTCAGAATATGGCGGCCAGCACTGTAACCGATTACGAAGGTAGAGAGTACCAGAACGATCGAATCGGCGTTGGCGGCGGCAATAGAAGCGGCTGATGAACCAAGGAACACGGCGATCATCGCCTGAATCAGAATAGCGCGCTCCGAGGTCATTGGTTTAATGACAATGAGCCAGACACAGTAGAAAGCGGCCAAAATGATATCGACAAGGAGAATATCGTTCGAGCCGATACCGAAGAAATAGACCAGAAGGACGATACTGGCGCCGACGATAAAGTCGAGCAAGTTCGCTTTGAAATTCGTCCAAATATAACGTGGTCGCACGGCAAAAACGCGCCACTTAGAAAGGGCTACAAGCAGCAAACCGAGTGCTGGATTGCTGGTGAGAGCGGTAATGATTACAGAGCCCACGCCAAACAACAGATTGAGCAATACGTGCACAGCGGAGCTGGCGGCGTTGCGAGTCTTACGAATCAAAATATAATCTGCCATAAGTACATTATAACAAAAAATTCCTGTGTTATAATATATTAATATGGAACCGACATTTTTCCAGAAACATCCACTCCTAAAGGATGTTCTCAGCTTGATTGGCTTCGTGGGCGCCGTCGTGCTCGGTACTATTTTCTTGAATACTTATATTTATCGCTCATACAACGTAGTCGGCAGCAGTATGGCCAATACCTTATCTAATGGTGACCGTGTAATCGTGAACCGCTTAGCTGTAACATTGGCACATTTTAGGGGTGAAGAATATATTCCGGAGCGTGGCCAAATTATTGTTTTTGCAAATGGCGATCCTTCCGGCCCATTAACTTGTAACCCACCAGAGGGCGTCGAAGATGAATATATTATCAAGCGCGTGATTGCTTTCCCTGGCGAGCGCGTAGTCGTCGAGAATGGCGTAATGACTATCTTTAACGAAGAACATCCAGAAGGTATGGTTTATGATGAATTGTGGCGCGAAAGCGAGACAGTGGGCCCAAAAAAGCATACTTCTGGCGAAGTCGATATAATTGTTCCGGAAGGCGAATTATTCGTCTCGGGTGATAACCGCGAAGGTCAAAATTCCCTCGACTCCAGAAGCGGCCTCGGCACGATTCCTTACTGCCGCATTATGGGTCCAGTTTTGTTTAGGCTTTATCCGTTTGATCAGATGCGCGGATTTTAAATCTCGCCAATCATTTTGATTGATTCAGATTCTGGTAATTCTTCAACATCTTTTAGTTTGCGCTCGATTTGACGAGAAGTGGTGCGAGCGGATTCGATTTTGTTGGCGGACTCCTGAAGCTTCTTTTGGACGCCCTCAAGTAGGTCTCCGAATTTGCCGAACTGGGTTTTGACAGCGCCAAGCGTTTGCCAGACATCAGCAGAACGTTTTTCGATGGCAAGGGTGCGGAAACCCATTACGAGGCCATTCAACATGACTGGCAAGGTTGAAGGCGAGGCGATGGCGACGCCGAATTTCTTGCGAATTTCATCTGAAAGGCCTGGGATGCGAATGATTTCGGCATAGAGTGACTCGGTTGGGACAAACATAATACCAAAATCGGTAGTCATTGGTGGCTCGAGATACTTGGTTGAGATCTTTTTGGCCTGCTCTTTGACGTCGTTCGCTAGGGCTTTTTGATAAGTTACAATATCGGCCTTGTTGCCGGCGTCATAGGCAGCGATCAAACGAGAATAGTTCTCGACTGGGAACTTGGAGTCGATTGGCAGATAGATATTATCTTCTTTGCCCGGCATTTTGATAGCAAATTCGACGCGGTCGTTGGAGCCGGGTTTAGTGATAATATTTTCTTCGTACTGAGATTTATTGAGCATGTCCTCGATGATGGCGCCGAGCTGAACCTCGCCATAAATGCCGCGGGTTTTAACACCTTCCATGACCTTTTTGAGGTCGCCGACTTCGTTGGCCATATTTTTCATTTCGCCAAGGCCTTGATAGACCTGGGTAAGCTGGGTAGAGATCGATTTAAAGCTTTCGTTGAAGCGTTTCTCGACCGAGGCTTTGAGCTTTTCGTCGACGGTCTCGCGCATTTCTTCAAGTTTCTTCTCATTACCATTCTGCAAACGCTCGAGATTTTCGGCGATTTCCTTGCGGTTCTCGCGGAAGTTGCGGTCGATGGCCGGATTGAGTTTGTTAATTTCGCCTTCGACGCGAATTACGCGCTCGTTCATCTGATCGAACTCTTTGCCGAGGTTCAATTTAGGTTTTCTAAAAATCAAAACTAGGAGCAAAACAACAATAATTACTCCCAAAATAGCTAAAAATATATCCATAAGAATATTATAGCATTAAATGCGTTTCTTGCCGATGTGGGATTTGATGATGGTTGGGCGCCTTGTAGCTCTGACAGGCTTTGGGGCCTTGACTGGTTTCGGGGCTTTAGCTGGCTTTGCAGCTTTGGCTGGTTTTGGAGCTTTGGCAGGTTTCGGGGCTTTTGGAGCCTTTGCGGCACGGGCAATTTTTGGACGACGCAAGACGACGCGTTTCTTTGGCGCTTTGGCGGCGTTGTCTTTGGCAATTTGAGCTTCGATACGAACGGCGGTCTCGGCCTTCTTATCTTCATCACCCATGATTTCGTAAATTGCTAGGATTTGACGCAAGGTCGTAACCTTGAAATCAAGTTCGTAGGCATTTTCGAGCGCCTGGATAGCTTTCTTGTATTCGCCGAGCTTCTCTTCGGCCTTGGCGAGAGCGATGAAGCGAGCTGGGATGTCGCCCTCAAGGGCGATGGCCTGTTCAAAAGCGATCACGGCTTTTTCATAGTCGCCAGTTTCAAGATAAATCAGGCCGGCGTTATGAATTGAAGATGGGTTATTATCGAGAGACTGAGCAATCTCGAAACATTCGACAGCTTCGTCGTATTTCTTGGACTTAGCGTACAAAATACCGAGACGGTTGTAAGCTGCAGCGTTCTTTTCATCGAATTTCAAGATAGTGAGCAAGGCTTTTTCGGCACGCAGAGTTTTGCGTTCCTTCATCGAGCTCTGAGCAATTTGCCAAAGTTTTTTGACCTGAACATTGTACTTTTGAGATTTTGCTTCCTCTTTTTTGCGCTTGATAGTAATTGGGAAGAAAAAGATTAGGAATACAGTAAAAACAATAATAAGCAAAACTGCTGTCATGCATTAATTATAGCATATCCGCAACGAGATGCAGCTTGATATTGCCATTTGCGGCAATATTTTCGTAGGTAGTCACGAGATTTGGGATCTTTTTTAGGAATAGTTGATTGCCAGTTTTGAAATAAGATTTGTACGACATTTCGATGGCCGAGCCGAGAACTTGCAGGGCTAATTCCCTAGTGTTGTCCTTTTTCTTGGCGATTTCGTTCATGATGGCGATATAATCTTTATCCTTGGCAATGATCATTTTTTTGGCTAGGTTTTTGACTTCGTCGGCGACCTCAGCGGTTTTGTCGAGCGGGTTTTCGATGCGCAGGATAAATACTTCGGCGCGGCTGAGGATAGTTGGAATAATGCTGGAAAGATTCTCGGTCTGCAGAATAAAATGATAGTTCTCGTTTGGCTCCTCCAGGCTCTTCAAAAAGGCGTTGCAGGCCTCGAGCGTCATCTGCTCGGCTTGCTTGATAATGATGAAGCGTGGCGATTTTTGTTTGGTGCGAGTTTCTGAAATCAGCGTACGAATTTGCTCGATCGAGATAGTAGTTTTGTCCTTTTCGACGATGCGTGCATTTTTGATTGGAATTTTGGCGTCGTTTGGAATTACAAAAATGGCACAGCTAACCTTTTCGGCAAGCTTTTTGATGTCTGCGAGATTATCGAAGAACATTTTTGAAGTCTTCCGGGAGCTCGGCCGTGAAAGTTTCGCGCTTGCCACCCGGCAAGGTAATCTCTAGAGAGCGGGCGTGGAGGTAGAGACGAGGATATTTTTCGCCGTGTTCGCTATAGACACGATCGCCAAGAATTGGTGTGCCAAGATATTTCATATGAACGCGTAGCTGGTGGGTGCGGCCAGTTTTTGGCTTCAACTCAACCAGGCTGGTTTTGTCGCCTTTTTCGACGACTTTGTAATAAGTTTCCGATGGGCGACCATTGGCATCGACGCGGAAAGTGGTTTTGTGCTTTAAATCACGGGCGATCGGGAGGTCAATGTTGGCCTCATCGTGTTTTGGATGACCTTCGACTACCGCATAGTAGGTTTTGTGCGTCTTGCGATCCTGAAATTGGCGGCGCAGAAAGCTCTGCACCTCTTCGTTTTTGGCCAAAATCACGACGCCCGAGGTATCACGGTCTAGGCGATGCACCAAAAGACCGTAATCTCCGAGAGTTTTTTCTGGGCAATATTCACCTTTAGCCATACTGAGTAGGCCGGCTGGTTTGTCGAGTACGATGACATTCTCGTCTTCATAAATCTTAGCCGGGACAAGGTCGGAATTTTTGAGTTCGGTTGGAACATTGAGCTCCAATTTAACCTCTTTTTCGAACTTGGCATTGGCCTTGGTGACGACTTTGCCGTCCACCTTGACGTAGCCAGCCTCGATAAACTTCTGCAACGTAGCGCGGTTGTAGCTCTTGTATTTGTCCACCAACAATAAATCCAGGCGGAACTTTGGCGTCTGCTCCGGTTCCTCGGCCAGGACGGTGTCGCCGTTGATCACGCGCGACATATCTGGTTTGCTGAATTTTTTGCCAGTAATAATCATATTACCTCAGATTGAAGGCCTTTTGGACTTCGAGTAATTTCTTATTAGCGACTTCGTTGGCGTATTTTTCGCCTTTTTCGAGCAAAGCGATCACGTCTTCGTCATTAATGCTGGCCATTTTGGCTTGGAAATCAGTGAGCATAGCCGAAACAGACGAAGCGACTTTTTGTTTGAGGTCGCCATAGTGGGTTTCGCCAGCCCAGGTGGCAATCACATCCTGAAGCGGGGTGTCTGTGACAAGAGCCTCGATCTGGAGGAGGTTGGAAATGCCTGGCTGGTTGAACATGTCATATTTAATCTTGCCGAGTGAATCGGTAGTGGCGGACATGATCTTCTTGGCGGCCTTGGCTGGGTCGTCGTCGAGCATAATCTTGGAATTTTCGGCGGCGGTAGACTTGCTCATCTTCTTTTCCGGATTCAAAAGATCGCGGATGCGGATGCCTTCGTCGGCCTTCATAAATTTAACCTGGTCAGCAGTCTTGGCTGGCACGGTAAAGATTTCGCCGAAACGATTGTTGAAGCGCATCGCAAGGTTGCGAGTGAGCTCGATGTGTTGGAATTGATCTTCGCCGAGTGGGATATAGGTTGCGTCGTAAAGCAGAATGTCTGCAGCCATCAAAATTGGGTAGTCGAAAATACCGACATTGCAGGATTCCTGGCCTTTGGACTTTTCCTTAAATTGAATCATGCGCGAAGTCTCGCCCATGGTGGCGACGCAGTTCAAAATCCAGCAGAGTTCAGAGTGGGCTGGAACGTATGATTGACGATAAAGATGAACGTTCTCGTTGATTTCGAGTCCAGCGGCTAGGTAGTTCTTGACCGTGCGGATAGCATTCTCTTTGAGGTTGCCGTCGACATCGGAAATAATCGAATGAAGATCTGGAACAAAAATGTTGACTTGCCAGTCTTTGCTGTACTCGTTGGCAAGGCGAACCATCGGAAGCATCGCTCCAAGGTAGTTGCCGAGTTGTAGTACACTGTTTGACCGGATTCCGGTAAGTATTGTTTGCATATTTGCTCCTTTCATATTTGATTATATCACAACTCCGTGCTATAATAGAAAGGTCCTGATGGGGCATTAGCTCATTTGGTAGAGCGCTTCCATGGCATGGAAGAGGTGAGGAGTTCGAATCTCCTATGCTCCACCACTTTTTTGTTTCACAAAAAAATAACGGAGATTCTGGCTCCCGCGCGAATCTCCTATGCTCCACCATTTTTTTGACTTTTTCTCTGTTTTGTGCTATAATTATAAGAGGACATCTCTCCGAGGTGTCCCCGTTTTTTAACAACCCGTTACGCTTTTTTAGAGGAAAAATTTTTGGTAAGGAGGAATGAACAATGGGCAAGAAGAAGAACAAGAAATCTAAGGACCCCAGAAGGACTGGAAATTGGGAACGGACAAGGCGGCCGGATCTGACGCCCGGCATCATCATCATTGATGGCTATAAGCCGGAAGAAATCAGGAAGGTCTCCCTTAGCTCTGCTTACGAGAAGATGCTTTTTACTGATCCTAGAACCGCACAGGCCTGTTTCAGAAAGCTAGCAATCGCGAAGAAGTGTTTGCCGTCACTTGATGAATTTTCTCTGGAATTAGTCATCGACAGGAATTTTCGAGAAGATTTTAATCGGTTAGTGATGCAGCCAACACGGGCCAATATCCTTCTTGAGGATATCAAGAAAGATTTGATGCCCAGGATTGCTGTACGCTACAACACAGAGCTTGACGCTGGTTCTGACCCGGCAAGAGCGTTTGACGCCACAATTCCACGATTTATTCAATCGCTGGAAAGTGAGCTCCTGTTCACCCGGAAGGATGGCAAGATTTTTCATATTGCCGACACGAGATTGCTTCCGGAGGGACACGTTTATGCTAGAGTGATGAAGGACTGCGTTGAGCATCTCGAACAGGATGGACAGTATCTGCAATACCTGCTTTATGGTTTTGCCGAGATAGTTCGTGCGGCTCGCGAAAAACCCCACGAATTAACCGTGGAGGAACGTAATACTCTGCTCGATTGGTATTTAATCGATAAGAGGTTGCGCGACATTAGCTTTAGTGCCGGAGCAATCGCTGAGTTGTTTTATAAACTCAGCCAAAGCAGCGACGAAAAGGAAGCCGAGTTGGCACTGGAAATCTACGAGGATCATGAAGAATCTTTCAACATGATATTTGCAGAGCATCCGCAGTACAACTACATCATCGAGGGCAAAGCCGTCGAGTACGATTCCCTGGATGATTTCATCAAGAGTTCACCCGAAACGGCGGATATGTTCGTCGAAGCGGCCGACACCGGCAAGCACGGTGGCTCTGGCGGTGGCAGGGACAAACGTCGCAGACGCGAAGCTACGCCAGAAGAGTTGAACCATATTTTAATGGTGAAAGAAGCAATGAGCAATGTCTTTGATGCTGCTCAAAAAGTCGGCACCGAGCTGCATGTTCTGAATATTCTAAAGAATAGCATCAGAAAAGCTGGCTCCGACCTCGCTGTTCCGTCCACGACGGGTTCGTATGTGGCTGTGGCGTTTAAGTATAATGGCGAGCACTGGATTTTGGCCGATACGGTTAAGCTGGGTGGCGGCGCCGTGTACTTGTGGCATGGAACATCCTATAATGAGGGGCTGGAAATTTACAAAAAGGCCCACAGCGTAGCGCGCCAAGAGGCGAGTGTAAATACGAGAAATCATGTTTACACTCGACGAACACTCCTGGAAATTTATCAGGATCTACTCAAGGCGCAGGGTGTCGCTCTTTAAAGAAGAACCGTCGGTTATTGCCGGCGGTTTTTTTCTATGTTATAGTGAGGGAAAAGTTTGGTGGAGCACATTTAAAAAAGTAGGTGATCTTTTTGAATATACAAGTAACGGAACGAGGAAGAAATCTTATTACGTGGTTAATTCCACATATTAGACTAATGGACGTAAAACGAATCGGTTTTCAGTTGTCTGGCTGTTATGGTAAAGAGGCAATCGCCGAGGCATCTAAGCCGAAGGGCGGTTTCTTTAAGGATCGTCAGCAGTCCGATTTGGAGCATTGCGCTGGTTGTATGTATTTGATAATAGGCTTGAGTATTTTCTATCCAGAAATTTTCACGCCACTTAGCAAAGCAGAGGCCGCCCGCTATGGCGGCGAACGCAGTGTTTTTAAGCTCCTGATGCGCCTGCTGGGCGACCACGAGCTCGGCGAGCTGAAATCTGGCGATATCGCCTCAGATGGCACAAGAAACGAAGCAAAAAAAGACCAAGAAGAACTCGACTTCGTAATGGCCCTTTGCAAACTCTGCAAAATGCCTTCGGAAGACTTAGTACTGATTGTTATTCTTTTTAAGGACATGCAAGAAAAGTCTTCGCGGCTCGGCAAAACAGGATACCTGATTGACAAGGTTGACGCAGTGCTTTTTAACCTGTATCTCGAATCAATCGGTAAGACTGGATGGACGAACGCTAAGCCCAATGTCACAGAGCTCGATTTGAAGGCTTATGGGATTACCAAAGACATGCGGGCTGCGGACATTTGGCTCTGCAATATGCTGATTACCAATCCTCAGCTGGTACTCTTCGAATTCACTAAGCTGTTCCTCGAGATAGTAGTATCGTTTGCAGCAGATGTACGCAACAATCCAAATCCGATGCCTTGGTTGAACCCTCTCGTAGACAAACTCAGAACACAAGAACTCAGCAAGAAACCCGCCTAACTTTTTTGCCCAGACAAACACTTGTCTGGGCCTTTTTTATGCTAAAATAAAATTATTAAAGGAGGTTTTATGAGCAAATTTGATGAGTCGTATCTGGATCTTTGTGAAAGAATCCTCAAATACGGCGAGAAAGTTACCACTGACCCGAAAGTTCTGAGCAAGAAGACGGCTGCTTCGACTGGCACCAACATGCCAACTCACGTCGCCCAGACCGCCAAGCCGACCACAACCTATTCCCTACCTCATCAAGTTTTGCAATTTGATCTTCAGGAAGAATTTCCAATTCTGACCACTAAATTTGTCGCTTTTAAGACTGCTGTGCTCGAGATGCTTTGGATTTATCAGGCCATGAGCAACGATGTTCGCTGGCTGCATGATCGCGGTATCAAAATTTGGGACGAATGGGAAATCGACGAAAATGGCGATTACATGGGCAAACATTTCGGTAAAGAATTCGCCCATACCATCGGCACCGCCTATGGCTGGATTGTTAATAAATATCAGCTCACTCCTTCCCTTATCGAAACTCTTAAAACCGACCCGGCTAACCGCCGCATGATTATGTCGCTCTGGCAAAACGAATGGCTACCAACCGCCGCCTTGCCGTCTTGTGTCTGGAACTCGCAATGGAACGTGACCGGCGACCGCCTCAACATGATGGTGACCGTGCGTTCGAACGACGTGCCTCTCGGCATGCCATTTAACGTCGCACAGTATGCTGTGCTCTGCCACTTGATTGCGCAAGCTACCGGCCTCAAACCTGGCCAATTCACCTACGTAATTAATAATGCTCACATTTACGAAAACCAAATCGACGGCATCAAAGAGCAACTCGCTCGCCGTGACGAGAAGATCGCCAAGGATGGCAAATTATTTGATGCGCCGAAGCTTTGGATTAACCCAGAAATCAAAGATTTCTTTAAATTTGATAATTCTAAAGAGCTCAAAGATATCAAACTAGAAAATTATGAGCATCAGGGCAAAATCTCGATGCCGGTGACGGAGTAATATGTTTTCGATTATCGCAGCAGTAGGTAAAAACAACGAACTCGGCAAGAACGGCGAATTGGTTTTTCATATCAAAGAAGATATGCAATATTTTAAGGCTACCACCATGGGGCATCCGGTTTTTATGGGGTCTACGACTTTTAGAAGCATTGGTCGCGCATTACCGGGCCGCAAGAACTACGTCCTCACCCACGATCCGGCTGGCTTACCAGAGGGTGTGGTGCCGATTACTGATTTAGATCAATTTGTGCACGAGAATTTGAGCAGTGACGAAGAGATTTTTGTGATTGGTGGCGCCAACGTTTATCGTCAAATGTTGCCGTACGCGACCAATCTTTATCTAACCGAAATCGACGCTGCTGCCGACGCCGACGCATTTTTCCCAGATTTTGACAAAAGCCTATATAATAAAACTATAACAAAGAGAGGGATGAGCGATGATTTAACCTACGCTTTCGCCAAATATACCAAAATTAATTAAGGAGTTACTATGAAAGATCCGATATTTGACTTAATTGAGGGTGAGAAAAAGAGGCAAAGCGAAGGCTTAGAGTTGATCCCGAGCGAAAACTACGTTTCGGCCGCCGTACTCGAAGCTATGGGCTCAATCCTGACCAATAAATACTCTGAAGGTTATCCATATTTTGATGGCGTCGGCTGTGGTCGTGCCAACGAAGACGATTTTGAAGAATGGGGTGAAAGCCGCATTGCTGAAGAGATTTTGCCAAACTACCGCTACTACGGTGGCCAGGAGAACATCGATCGCGTCGAACGTATCGCTATTGACCGCGCCTGCCGCTTGTTTAACGCCGATCACGCCAACGTGCAACCACATTCTGGTGCCCAGGCTAATACCGCCGTTTACTTTGCTTGGCTCGAGCCAGGCGATACCGTACTCGGTATGTCTTTGCCAGCTGGTGGTCACTTGACTCACGGCGCACCCGTCACCTTGTCTGCACACGTCTATAATTTCGTTGGCTATGGCGTAGCCGAAAATGGCGACCTTGATTACGCCGACATCGAGCAAAAGGCCCTCGAATGTGATCCAAAAATCATCTTGGTTGGCTATTCTGCCTTTATGAAAATCCCTGATTTCGACCGTATCGCCGAAATCCGCAAGAAAGCCGAAGAAAAGTTTGGTCACGAGATTCTCTTGATGGCCGATATGGCTCACGTGGCTGGCTTGATTGCTGGTGGCGTTCATCCAAACCCACTCGATCACGGCTTCGATGTAATGACTACCACCACCCACAAGACTTTGCGTGGTCCACGTGGTGGCATTATCCTTTCAAAGGGCAACGTCGCTTCCCCACTCAAGAAACCAGAAAAGACTTTGGCCAATATTCCTATCTTGATCGACCGCGCCGTCTTCCCTGGCACCCAGGGCGGTCCACTCGAGCACGTAATCGCTGCTAAGGCTGTGGCCTTTGGTGAAGATTTGCAACCAGAGTTCAAAGAATACGCCGCCAATATTGTTAAGAACGCTCAGACTTTGGCTGAAGAGCTCAAGAAATACGGCTTCGTCCTCCAAGGTGATGGTACCGAAAACCACTTGATTCTCGCCGACGTCAAGAAGAGCTTCGGCTTTGACGGCAAATTGTATGAGCGTGCCCTCGACATGGTTGGTTTGACCTTGAACGCCAACGCGGTAGCCTCCGACAAAGGTGGCGCCTTCCGCCCATCTGGCGTTCGCCTCGGTACTCCAGCTATCACTACTCGTGGTCTCGGCGTTGAAGAAATGAAGACGCTTGCTGGCTGGATGAAACAAGTTGCCGATATCTGCAAACTCGTGAATTCCGAGGAAGAGCTCGCTGAGCATCTCGACGAACTCAACAAAATCCGTGACGAAGTCCGCGAACTTGCATTAAAGTTCCCGGTCCCAGCAATTTAATTAAAGGAGCAACATGAATAAAGGTTTTTCTCTTAAAAATATTGTTATTGCAGCAGTTTCACTATTAACTATTCTTGGCGCATTCTTGCCTTGGGCCACTGTAAAGGTTCTGATGCTAGAAAAGACCCTGAATGGCATCAGTAATGAAACTGGCGTGGCGGACGGCATTTTCTTCGTGATTGGCGCCGTCATCACGATCGTTTTAGCTATAGTGTTTATCAAAAAAGAAGATCTATCGACTGGCACCAAGTGCGCAATTTCGATTCTAAACGTACTTTTGACCATTCTGGCAATTGCCAAAATCGTCGACATTAACAGCGTCCCACTAACTACTGTGGGTGCCGGTTTATATATCTTAATCGCCTCAACCGCAATAACTGCTGTGTTGCCTTGGGTTCCGTACAACAAGATGCTCGGCAAATAACCCCTTGCATTCTCTAAAACGGTATGCGATAATTAAATTAATAATTAACATAAGGATATACGATGAAAAAAAGTATTTCATTGAAAAACATCGTCATTGCTGCAGTGGCTTTGATCGGTGGTATCTGCTCATTCCTACCATGGGCATCTATTAGCGCATCTGTAAGCGGTATTAGCTTCGGAGATTCAGTCAACGGTATCAACACCGAGAGTCCAATCAACGGTCTCGGTTGGCTTACCCTTGTAGTCTTCCTCGCTATCATCGGCATCGCAGCTTGCTTCCTCACAAAGAAAGCTATGCCAATGGCTGCTAAAGCTGGCATCTCTGGTGCTGGTCTTGTCGCCGTGATCGTCGCAATTGTCGAGATCATCCGCGTCAACAGCTCGCTTGGTGATTCTATCCCAGCTTACCTTGCTAAATATGCTTCTGCAGGTGCAGGCGTCGGCCTCTTCCTCATGATTGCCTTCGCAGTCATCGCTGCCATTTTGCCATGGGTCCCATTCGACAAAATGATCGGCGGCTCCGAGAAGAAATAATCAAGCCAATTAAAAATAACCCCTGCGGGGGTTATTTTTTTATTTTTTCATTTTTGGTCTTCCTCGCTTCGCGAGTAGACCATCGGGCGTCACCTCAAAAAATCCAAAGCAAGCTTTGGATTTTTATTCGGTTCCTACGATGGTGGAGCGTGCGGGAATCAAACCCGCGACCTCAGCAATGCGAATGCTGCGCTCTATCAGCTGAGCTAACGCCCCATATCAAGTATTATATCATAGATTCCTGAGGTGCTCGTCGATATCCAGGTTGCTGAGCCACTCGATCATCTCGAC
This sequence comes from Candidatus Saccharimonadota bacterium, assembly GCA_017556795.1. Classification (GTDB taxonomy): domain Bacteria; phylum Patescibacteriota; class Saccharimonadia; order Saccharimonadales; family Saccharimonadaceae; genus Nanosyncoccus. Next base: position 230,499 of record JAFYLZ010000004.1, read on the forward strand.
AATGCGCTCCCTAGACAAGAGGACTGGCTTGTCATCATTACTAAGATCAAAGCGCTTGGCGATCTCTGGAAAAACTATGCCATAAGCCTTCTTAAGAAACTCGTTCATAGTACCGTAGTCGTGATAGAGCATTTGTTTGTAGTCATAATACGACATAGCCGCAAGCTTCGCCTCATCGTCAATCAGAGAGCGATAAAACTCGTCGTCGGTAATCAAATGAAGCGCATAACCCCTACCGTACGAAGTTTTGGTATCAAAATCAGACAGACAATCCTTAATATTAATTTTTCCCTTCAAAAAGGCCAGGGCACTTTCGTGGGTATTTGGGCTGGAGTGATGCATGAGCTTGGTTTCGGAAATAAAATCTGGGGCGATAGCGCCCTCCAAAAACTCTGCCCGGTTCTCTTCTGGGTGTTTATCTAGATAGGCGTTCGCCGCGGCAAGATGAATAGTGATACTTGGCATAAAACTATTATAACAAAATAAGCCCCGGAGGGCTTACTTTGTAGCTTGATAGATTAACGCTTGCTGAACTGTTCTTTCTTACGAGCAGAGCGAAGACCATATTTCTTGCGTTCCTTTTCGCGTGGATCACGCTTGATGAATCCAGCTTTCTTAAGGACTGGGCGAAGATCTGCAGCTTCGACAGTGAGAGCTTTAGAAATAGCGAGTTTAATAGCGTCAACTTGACCGGCGAGGCCACCACCTTTAACGAGGATGGTGATATCGTAGTCTTTTTGCTTGCTAACGAGAGCTAGTGGATCGGTAATCTCAGCAAGGTAAGTTTTGTTACCAGAGAGATATTCGAGTGCTGGCTTGTCGTTGATGGTGATGTTACCTTTGCCTTTGTAGAGGCGAGCGGTAGCGGTCGCAGCTTTGCGGCGGCCAAGACCGTAGGTATAAGTTGATTTAGCAGTAGCCATTATTTAATCTCCTTTGGATTTTGGGCAGTGTGAGCGTGCTCAGCGCCTTCAAAAACGCGAAGACGAGCCATACGATCAGCTGCGAGTTTATTCTTCGGGAGCATTCCTTTGACGGCTTCTTTAATTGCGAGGGTAGGATCTTTTTCGATTACTTCCTCGAGTTTGAGCTCGGTCAAACCACCTGGGAATCCACTGTGGCGATAATATTTCTTATCGACCATTTTGTTGCCAGTCACGACAAGGTGCTTGGCATTGGTAACGACAACGTAGTCACCGTTATCAATATGTGGGGTATAGGTTACTTTAGATTTACCCATCAATTTGTCGGCAATGACGACAGCGAGTTTGCCTAGTGGCAAAGTAGAAGCGTCAATTACCCACCAGTCGCGGCTAACTTCTGAACCTTTTTGTGAATAGGTTTTCATTATTTAGCCTCCTTTTTCTCAAGGCTGATTTCGTCGACGAAAGAAATGGTAGCCATTTCAGAGTTGTCGCCCTTACGAGTACCAGCGCGCTCGATTCTGAGGTAACCAGAATCACGCTTGATTTGTGGGGCAATCACGTCGACTAAGAGATCAGCGACCTCGATATCGTTCAAACGAGCGATGATGAGACGGCGATTAGCGAGACCACCTTTTTTGGCGATGGTCACGAGCTTTTCGGTGTCGCGGCGAATCTCTTTAGCCTTAGCAAGAGTAGTTGTTATAGATTGATGTTTAATCAGAGAGCACATCAGCCCGCGGCGGAGTGCCAACCTCTGGTCGGTTTCACGGCCGAACTTGCGGCCTTTGTATCCGTGGCGATGCATATTAGAATTTTAACTCCGTTAATTTTTCTTTAACTTCGTCTAATGCCTTCTGACCGAAACCTTTCAAATCCTTCAAATCATTCTCGGAGAGCATGACGAGGTCACGAACGGTTTTAATATCGTTGTTAAGAAGTGCATTAGCGGTCCTAGCGGAGAGATCCAAATCCTCAATTGGAAGCATGAGGTTAGAATCATCTTCTTCAGACTGAAGGCCTGGAGCTGGAGCAGATTCGACTTTGGTGCTACCAGCGAGGGCGGTATATTGGTTGACCAAGATAGCGGCAGCTTCTTCAAAAGCTTCTTTTGGAGTGATGGTGCCATCAGTATCAATGGTCAAAGTAAGTTGTTGCAAGTTCGTATCTTGACCGACACGAGTGTTCTCAACTTTGTAGCGAACACGAAGAACCGGAGTAAACACAGCATCAAGAGCGATCATGTCGCCGTGGACGCGTTCTTCACCAGATTTTTCAATGGTGAGGTAACCGCGGCCGGTTTCGACGATAAAGTGCATTTTGAGAACGAACTTTGGATCGTCGATGTGGCAGATGACCTGATTTGGGTTAGCGACTTCGATGTCGGCTGGGAGTTTGATGTCACCAGCAACAACACGCTTGTCACCGTCTTTTTCTGATTGCTTGTCACCTTTGATCTCAAGTGTCAATTCGACTGGATTGTCGTTGTGGCATTTGAAACGGATGTTCTTCAAGTTGAGCATGATGTCGACGACGTCTTCGCGGATGCCTTTGATGGCTGCGAATTCATGGGTCGAACCTTCGATTGAGAAAGCCGTAATAGCGGCACCCTTCACGCTTGAAAGGAGAACGCGGCGAAGAGAGTTACCGAGAGTGTTGCCATAGCCATAGTAAAGTGGCTTGATGGTAAATTCGGCACTGTTTTCTCCGAGCTCTTTGACACCAGCTAATGTTGCTTCGTGAATAACTTTTGTTGTCATATTCTAGTTTTCTCCTTAGCGTGAGTAATACTCAACGATTAATTGCTCATTAATGCCCACCTCAGCTTCTTCGCGCTTCGGTAAACCGGTGATTTCAATTTTCAATTTCTTTCCATCTGCTTTCAACCATGAAAGTGGAGTGGCGCCTGCAGCGCTGATTACATCATTGATATTCTTGAAGTATTCAGTTTTTGCAGAACGTGGACGAACTTCGAGGACGTCACCAGGATTCAAACGAATCGATGGGATGTCAACACGACGGCCGTTCAAAAGGAAGTGGCCATGAGAAACCAATTGGCGAGCTTGGCGACGGGTGGTCGCAAAGCCGGCACGGAAGACGGCGTTGTCGGCGCGGCGCTCCAAAAGTTCGAGGAGTTTCTCGCCAGTCATGCCATCAGCTTTCTGGGCTTCTTTCATTAATTTTGCAAATTGTTTTTCGAGTAGGCCGTAGAGACGGCGAACTTTTTGCTTTTCGCGGAGCTGAGTGAGGTAGAGGCTACCGCCACGTACGCGCATATCGCCGTGCTCACCTGGAATACCAGATTTTTTAGCCATGACTTTATGTGCTTTTGGAGCGAGAGCGAAACCTTCACGGCGGCTCTGTTTAACGATTGGTGAATGATCGCGGGCCATTATTGTCTCCTTTCACCCTTTGGACGCACACCACCATGTGCGATAGGGGTCACATCAGTAATACTATCGATTTTGATACCGAAACCAGAGACAGCACGGATGGCGCTATCACGACCAAGGCCAATACCTTTGACAAAAACGTCAACTGAGTTCAAAGCAAAATCTTTTTTCGCTTTTTCGAGAGCTTTTTCAGCAGCAACCTGAGCGGCGTAAGCCGTACCCTTCTTGGAACCGCGGAAGCCGTTGGCGCCAGCGGATGAAGAGGTCAAGATGCCACCGTTTTTGTCGGTAATGCTAATAATGGTGTTGTTAAAGGTAGCCTGGATATGAAGTTGTCCAGCGTTAACAACGCGTTTAGCTTTTTTCGCAGCCTTAGCTTTAGGAGCTTTTTCAGCTTCGACTTCTGGCTCAGCTGCGACAGTTGTAGTTTTAATTTCTTCTTCTGCCATTTTTCATTCTCCTTTCTAAGTTTTACTTGCTGCTTTTGGTTGTGCACCACCGACCGCGATCGCCTTACCCTTACGTGTACGTGCGTTCGTACGAGTACGTTGGCCGTTGACTGGTAATTTAGCCTTGTGGCGGATACCTTTATAAGAGTTGATATCCTTTAAGCGTTTAATATTATTGCTCACGAGACGACGTAGATCACCTTCAACATGATATTTCGCGGAAATAATGTCGTTGATTTTCTGTTCTTCAGCCTCGGTGAGATCTTTCACCCGAGTGGTAGGCTCGATTTTAGCCTCCGCAAGGATGGCTTTGGATGTTGTTCTACCAATACCGTAAACGTAGGTCAATGCAATCCAGACCTGTTTATCGGAAGGAATCACAACGCTAGCAATTCTAGCCATATAGTTTAACCCTGCCTTTGCTTATTTTTAGGTTTTTTCTTGTTGATAACACGAAGCACACCTTTGCGGCGGACGATGATGTCATCTGGGGAGATTTTTTTAACACTTGCACGTACTTTCATGTGTTAAAATATCCTTTCTTTTTATGTTACAGTGGTGTTCTAGCGTAAAATATCCCATGGGCACAGAAAGACCCATTTAGACTTTTAATCGCTAAAATTCTCGTAACACTTCGCGAAAATGTGTTATGAAAACTGTAACGGTTAATATTAATCTTTGAGACGAAAGCTGATTCTGCCCTTTGTAAGATCATAAGGGGTTAACTCAACCTCGACTCTGTCGCCCGGCACGAGACGGATGTAATTCTTACGCATACGTCCGCTCATATGAGCAACAATAATATGGCCATTCTCGAGTTCAACCCGAAATTGGGTATTAGGCAAAGACTCAACGACTTTACCCGTGAGTTTAATCACTTCTTTTTGACTAGCCATAAATTACTTGCTCATTGTAGCACAAAAAACGGTAAAAGTAAAGAGGTTTTTTATCTATTCTTCGACCAATTCGGCATAGACAAATTGACGGGCGTCGTAGGTCTCATTTTCGGAGTCCCAGGTGCCGGTACAAGTGATGAGAACGAGAGTTTCTTTTTCGGTGGTTTTGAAGACTTTGCGCATTTCGCCGTTGGCGTCGGAGATATCTACGGCGTAGTTCTCGGTGATACGGTAATCATAGGTGCGACCGTCGCCGCGCTCAATAGTAATGATGTCGCCTTTGTCTAGTAACGGGAGTTTTTTGAAGACGCCGTTAACCCTTGGGCCGCCGCTGTGGCCATCGATCAAGATTTTGCCACCAAAGCCTGGACGACTAGAGCCGTTGTACCAACCAACGTCAAAGATGTTGTTTGGAGTGCCAACTTCGCCGTTTGGTAGGGTGCTAACCGGGATGACGCGGGATTTGATGTCTAGCTTGCCAATGACGAGATAGCGCGGCTGATCTTCCGGAACGGTGTAGACTTCGACTTCCTCTTCTGGGACTGGAGTTTCATCCAAAGCATCAGTGTGGATGACTTCTGGCTCGGCACGTTCAGAGCCTTCCTTTTCGGCGTAGTAGCTAGCTTCCCAAGTCGCGACACGGATAAAGAAAGCCAGAAGCAGCCCACCAACAATCACGCCCAGCGCGATTGGAATGATTTTTTTCCAATGTTTACGCTTCAGATTCATTGCTGAAATCGTCATAAGTTACCATTAGCGCGCGCGAGTCGAGAGAACGGAGGTTTTCGAGAGCGACAGTAACCACAATGAGAAGTCCAGTACCAGAGATTGAGAGACCGATTGGATAGCCGATAAAGACGATGAATAAGTAATCGGTGATGAATGGAAGCATAGCGACGAGGCCAAGCGCGAGTGCGCCAAAGAGATTGAGGCGGTTCACGACCTTGCCAAGATATTTAGCCGTCGTGACACCTGGGCGGACGCCCTCGATGAAGCCACCTTGCTTCTGAAGGTTATCAGCGATTTCGTTAGTATTGAAGATGATCGAGGTATAGAAGTAGGTGAACATGATTACCAAGACGAAGTAGGTGGTTGGATAGAGGAACCATTGAGCCGTAATACCATCTGGATAAAGGGTCTGGAAGTTGCTGGCCGATGGCGCCGTGAACATGGTTGTGAGCGTTGAGCCAAGCGTGTTTTCTGGGTTGATCGAGGTGATTACCTGGCCAACGAGTGCCGGGAGCGACAAGAATGCCGTCGCGAAGATGACCGGGATCACGCCGGCGGCGATGAGCTTGATTGGCAAGATTGATTTGATGCCACCATAGCTAGTGTTGCCGTGGACGCGTTTAGCGTAATTAATCGTAATTACCCGCTGCGCTTCGTTGAGTTTGACCAGGAAGAATATCACCGCTAGCATCGCTATCGCGAAACAGACGATAATCCAGAAGACAACTGGGTTGACTGGAAGGTGGATCCAACCAAAGAGGTCAAGTGAGCCGTTGGTGGTATCAAAGAGGTTGGTACCGAGGCTAGCAAGCGTGGTTGGGAGCTGGGAAATGATTGAAGCAAAGATAATCATTGAAATACCGTTGCCGATACCCTGTTCAGTGATGAGCTCGCCGAGCCACATCAAGATGACTGAGCCGGCGGTCATGGCGGTAACTGAAAGCACCCAGTCGCCGATGGTTGGCTGAAATTCCGTAGCGACGTTAGCCGAGACGGTTGATTGATAAAGAATGAATATATAAGCGATAGACTGAATAATTGCTAGAGGGATCGTAAGCATGCGGGTCCACTGGTTGATCTTGCGACGACCAGTTTCGCCATCTTGAGAGAGCTCTTCGAGAGACGGAATCGCCTTGGTGAGGAGCTGAATGATAATCGAGCCGGTAATGTATGGGGAGAGACCGACCAGGATAATACTGAATGAGGCTAATCCACCACCAGAGATTAGGTTAAGGAAGCTGGAGAAATCGGATTTCTCGAGCAAGTTTGAAACGGCTTCTTTGAACGTGGAAGCGTTTCCCATCGGTACTGGAATGTGGGCAAGCAGACGATAGGCCACCAGGATACCAAGAATAATGAAAACACGGCGAAGCATGTCTTTATTCTTGAGAGATTTGAAAATAGTCTTGAAATGCATGTATACCTCTACAATTTAACTGTATCTATCATATCATAGAATTTTGTTTTTTGAGGAACTTTTTCGTTTGACTTTTTAGCGAATTGCCGTATAATAGATAGCACTGGGGTAATAGCTCAGCTGATTAGAGCGCTGCCTTTGCAAGGCAGAGGTCCAGGGTTTGAATCCCTGTTACTCCACCAATCTGGGGATATAGCTCAGCTGGTTAGAGCGCGTCACTGATAATGACGAGGTCTCAGGTTCAAGTCCTGATATCCCCACCAGGGAATCCAACTCGACGAAAGTCGAGTATTTTGTTTGCCAAAACAAAATAAGGGCGTTAGCCCTTGGATTTCGGGGAAAGCCAGCAGGCGAGAATATCCGCAGGATATTCAGGGCGCGCTGGCTTACCACTATTGACCTAGAATTCGCTGTTCGTCGCCGTTTATAATAATGACCGCTTCTTGATTGAGTGGCAGAGCCTTGACACCGGCGCTTTCGATACGATTAATATATTCCTTCGTTGTTTCAAGATGTTTTGGCTCATCGGCGTGGGGAATCAGTTGATAATCAACTAAGCCAACACCGTTCAGCACTGCATCAACCCCATAAACCTCTGGTACACGTTCCGGCACAAGGTGATCGTGTCCATAGAACTTAATTGTCTTACAGATAGACATAATTCCAGCGCTAAATCCACCATAGGCATATTTATCCTTGGCGAGGTCTTCTCGCAAGATTTCATCAAAACCGCTCAAATGGTAGGCCGTCGCGAGCAGGAAAACGTTGCCGCCGCTGGCGTAGATTAAATCAGGCTGATACGAATCCAAGAATTCCCTCAATTCACCAGGTTTTCCAAAATAATTTCGAAGATCCAGTTCCTCAACGTCAAAGCCTAGCTCGGACATCATTCCTAGCTTTTCCTTCAGGTCGTTTGCACGTTTTTCGTCTGGATAATAATCTCGCGCATTCTCAATAAAGAGCGCTTTCCTGCCCTCCCCTACCAGTTTTAATAATTCGTCTGTATATGGGCCAAAATTATGGCTAGCTAGGTATAGTCTCATACTTTTATTATAGTATATTTTCTGGAATTTACGTCCCTGATCGTTGTAGATAAAAAAGAGCCCCGGCTCTATCCATACCGATGTATGGTTGAGTCGGGGCTTTGCTTAGGTTTTTACCTCTCGGCGGTGCGTGCCGGAATCGGCATCGGCGTGGTTACTGGCGGCGGATCGCCAACGTCCGGGCTCGGCTGATTCCATCTGCCATTGGTAGGCTCTGGCGTGATCGTCGGAGGCTTTGGCTTCGGGGCTGGACCAACCGGCGGCGTTGGCGTCGCAGTTGGCGTAGGAGTAGCAATCGGCTCTGATACCGGTGCCTCTGTCGCCTTTGGCGCCATCGTTGTTTCCGACGTTGCTGCCTCTTCGAAAGCCCGTTCAAATTCCGTCAAATAGATCGGATTTTGTAGCAGATCCTCGATAGGCTGCAGAGTTTCTTCTACCGAAGCAGAAGTTTCTTCAGGCTCTGTAGCCTCAATAAGCTCTTGTGGCTTGTTCTTCTTGAACGTGATTAATAGTAACACTGATACGATCAAAACGACCAGTGTCATTGCAAAAATGGCCAAAAAGCCGCTCATCTTGTCATTATTCATGGTAACACCTCCTATGTTTTCGCCCTCCCCAAAAACTAGGGTAATCCTAAGCAATTTCGAAAAGGGCGATGAACTACTTCATCTGCTTTAATTATAGCATAAGCGCTTTGAATTGTCAAGTATAGCATTGACAAGTTAAAGCGTTTGTGCTATAATTAGGTCACGCACTTTAAGATGAAGAAAGGGGGGGTGGTTATGAAGCAGACACTGAAGGATTTTATCCTCGAGTGGAATGGATCGCACAAGCATTTCAACTTCTCCATGCAGGAAGCCCTGGGCACAGGTCGTCCTACCGAAGTAGAGATTCGCTATCAAGCGGCCAAATACAAAGACTTCCTTTCCGCCAAAAACTGGCTCAGCCTGAAAGACATTGTCGAGGCAAAGAGCCACGGCACAATGTTCGTCTTTACCGACGAGTGCCTGTTCGAGTATGGAATCGTTGAGATCAAAATAGCCTCGGCGAACCATAACTATCAAGAACGGATTGTCGTTGGCGTCCTCAGATGGATCTATGAGGAATTTTTTCCGAATCAAAATCCAAATGAAGATAAAAACGAATAAAGACGTTCCATCATGCGGCCCGCACATTGCGGGCCTTTTTTTATGATACAATATTTATATCAATATTTATTTGGAGGTATTCTAATGCTTGATCCTAATGCGCCAAAGACTGTTTCAAGCTATGAGCGTACGGAAAACGTTTTGGCAAGTTTAACGCCAGATCCGCGAGATTTTGAAGGGCGGACATATCCAGCAGAAGACGTAAAAAGCGACGCAAAACAGCTTGAGTACTTTAGATATACGCGAGAATATAAGGAAAGCCAGGAACGATCGGATGCTAAGATCCTCGAGAAGACTTTCACGGACATGGTAGAAAAAGGAGACTGGTTCGGCGAAGGTGAAGCCTATATCGACGATCCAGATTATTTGTCTTTAACTACATTCCCTACCTCCGATATTGACGACCATTTTAACCATATTGACGTAATCGGTATGATCACGAACGAAATGACCGGGCATGAGACAATGCCATTCGCGATTGATTTGACTTATAATACCGATGACGAAAAAATGACTAAAAAATTCCGATGGAAACACGTTTACGGAAAGACAGAAGCCGTACGAAAGGGGATTTCCGAATTCGGTGATGCCTATGCAGTCAAGGATTCTTCCGGACAAGACGAGCTAAGAACTCGCCAGTTGCCGCTTAAATTTAGGCTCGGGCTGAAAATCCCTGGTTTTGCGTCAGCTAAATACTTTGAGGATAAGAATAACTCCTGGGACCCATTATATGAAAAGGGACGAATCGATATTATGCCACGCTTCATCGTTGGATATTCAACCGATATCGCCAATATACTAGCCGCCGGAAAGCCGCCAGCCGATTATGTCAAACTCGCTGGCAAACCAGATTTTGAACAGAAGAAAAAGGAATATGAAGAAAATCCGAGGGTAAAAGAGTATGAAAACGCTGAGCGACGTGCAAAATGGTGTACATTGCTCGAATGCCGCGATCAGGCAGATCATATCCGTTTCATGTTAGATCATTTAGATGATGAGAAAACAAAATTGATGCAACCGGATGAATTGGAAAAGGCTAAGAAACAAATCGCCGCAATGGATGATTATTTCGCGAAAGCCCTTGAAATAGCCAAAGAAAAAGCGCAAACCAACGAAGACGAAAAGGCAGCCTGGGACTACGCCGCTAGCAGAGACACGGTTTGCGAAGCAATTAGATCTCATAGTTACGATGTTTATTATGTAGGAAATTGGCAATAAAAAGAGTTTAAAAAACGAAAAACCCCGACTGGCTGCCGGGGATTTTTCGCTCTTAAATTAGCGTATTTAAGAAATGGTTCGACTTAGGCGATCTTAAACAAAGCTTCTTTGCGTCTCAGCTTGTTCAAAGCCTTCATCTCGATTGAACGAACGCGTTCGCGCTCAATACCAAAACGCCTGCTGGCGTGCGGGATGTCGCGAGGAAAACCCTCTTCAAACCCGAGCCGATACATAAGTACCTCGTACTCTTTTTCGTCCAAGCAATCTCGCATGGCACGTTTTACGGTTTCAACCTGTTCGTCGGTGGGGTTTTGGTATTTTTCATAATACTCGTTCCCCTTGCGATAGTCGCCATGGGTGATGATCGATTTCTCGTTTATGTCATCGGATAAGTTGTTGAACTCAAACGGTGTCACGGTGTAGAACATCAGACGATAGAGGCGGCGAATATTAAAAGACGCCGGTACTATATCGTGCCGAATGAAACCAGCCTCTTCAAGGGCTTTGATTAACTCAAAGACCCATTTTCTAAAGCTATTGGCTCTCCACGGATAGCGGATACGGACATACGCCATATACCTGCCATACCAGATCATCTGATCGATAGACTCAAACCCACTCTGTTTGGTGAGGTATGTCTTAACCCTAGCAGACAGATTCAGCTCATCGATGGACTTCAGTGTTGACGACTTTCTTACAATAGTAGATACTTTGCTCATGTTAATTCCTCCATAAAATAAGATAAAAGTGATAGCGGAAGCCCAGTTCGAAAAAACATCTCCTTTCTTAAAAATTTTGAATGTGCTCACCTCTTCGGTGCGCAAAATATGAGCTTTCCGCTCAATACTTTATATTATAGCACATATGCTTATCTTTGTCAATTATTAGGAGGTCTCACCCTTATAGTGGCTAACGATATACTCTTCAACAGTTTTGACGCAAATCAGTTTCCCTGTTTTTTCCAGGGCATTCATCGCCTGGCTTAACATTTCGCCATTGAATTTGATCCAAGTTTTGCCACCGTCATAGCTCTGTCTAGAGCCAAGCAGCGCGTTGAAATTAGAGTTCCTGTATCCACTAAAGTACTTGATAGTATCATAGATTTTCTTCGTATTGTTGCGTTTTTTCTCAATCTCTTCTTTCGTACCGTCTGTGCTAAGTCCTACATAAATTTTTCTAACATTTTCGGCGTTCTTTAGGGCTTTCGACACTTCATATCTAGATGTCCCAAAAATGCGCAAATTTTTCTCGATATTTTCCGAATCCAGTACTAGGCTTTCAATTGTTTTGTCGGAGAATTGTTTTATTATGTCCGGATTATCCATCAAAATGCCGAGCACTTCAGAGAAATTAAGTTTTGGGTGCTTTTGCCAGAACTCATCCATATTCACCTTACCATCTACGAATCTTTCGCAATCGTTCGAGAGAGCGGCGATCCGCGACTTCTTGCCAGTTTCGAACAAATTACCAATAATTTCGTCGATTTTTGGACACTTTTCCCTGGCTCGGTTAAGATCTATGCGCACCCAGCTCTCGGACATTCCTTTTGCATCTGCAAATTCTTTTCGTGTTCTTGCGCCGCTTTTAGCAAATTCAATCGCTAAGGCAACATCCTTATCGAGCTCGCCATTCATTCGGTAGCCGTTTTCATCCACGCCATACTCGTTGAATCTCGCATTAAATTCGCGCGTGTGTCCCCGCCAATCTAGACCCTTTCTATTGTAGCCATCGCGGTCGCGTCCGGATTTGTCATAGCCATTTCTGTCATACCCTTCCTTATCGAAGCCGTTTTTATCAAAGCCATCTTTGTCGTAGCCGTCTTTATCCATGCCGCTTGTATTAAAGCCGCTTCTATCAAAACCGCCCCTATCGAGACCGTCTTTATCAAATCCTTCCTTGTCATAACCGAACATATCCAGACCGTTTTCATCGAACCCTGCCCTGTCAAAGCCATTTTCATCAAACCTTGTACCGGTCCTGACATTAGTGTCACTGTCTTTCGCAAAGCCTCGGCAATCTATGCCGTTTTCGTCGGTCGTAAATCTTGTGCCCGGCTCATTGTCTCTTGGTGTCCTATCGTAATAGTATCCATCAGTATCGAATCCGTATTTGTCGTATTTTTGCCCGGTCTCCGCATTAATTCCGTCAAAATTAAATCCTCGTAAATCTAAGTCGCTATCAGTAACACGATTATGGCCATCTATATCGAAGCCTTTTGGATCAACAAAAGTAACCCAACGCGCGGAAAGGTCACCCCTGTATTCTCCCTTAGCGTTAAAGCCGTGTGGATCTCGCGCTCTGCCAGTGAAAAAGTGGCGTCCACTATAGCGATTGAAGCCGTGCTTGTCATATGTGTCATGCTTCCGAACCTCTCGTATATTTTTCCCTTCGCGGCTAATTCCGTCTTTGTTGTAACCCTTGCGATTATAGCCTTCTCTATCTGCACCGTTGCGGTCAAAACCATCAGCATCATAGCCGTCTTCGTCGTACACTTTTTCTCGCTTTTGGCCAACTCTGTTGTAGCCCCAGCGATCGTAGCCGTCTTTGTCGTACCCGAATACGTCGAACCCCTCCCGATCGAATCCGTTTTGGTTTATGCCATTTTTGTTGTATCCGTCGCGGTCGTAGCCCTTCGGGTTATATTTTTTATTGGTGTCCTTATGAATACCGGAGTAATCGAAACCATTCCTGTCGTGCCCACTTATGTCGTACCCGAATACGTCGTACCCCTCTCTGTCTCTAAAATCTGCGCCAAAGCCTTTACGGTCGAAGCCTTCTCTGTCTACGCCGGCATCGTCGAAACCATCAGCATCGTAGCCTTCTGGATCATATTTCGTACCGGTTTCTCTATGAATCCCGTCCGCATTAAAACCTCTTTCGTTGAATTCGCCACCAGAATTAGATTCGCCCATCTTACCGGCTAAGTCTGCGAGTGCTTGGACTCCCGGATTGAGTTCGGTATTGGCGTCCTGTTGTGGCGCAGGGGATTCGGGGTTATTTTTCATATTTGCCTTTTTGATTGCTCTTATGTTTTTATTATACCACAAAAGAATACTCCATTTAAAAAGCCCCCTTGCGGGGGCATTACGGGATTATTTTGCCAGTGCGGCAAGCACCTTGCCATAATAAGAATCCTGAGATCTAGAAGCAAGAAAAATCTTTTCATCGCGAGTAAGCTGATCGGTGTAATAAAACGCCTTAAGCACCAGCGCAGCATTGCGATAACGGAGCTTGCGTAAAGCTGTTTTTGCAATGTCCAACATGCGTTCTGCGATTTCGCCAGAGTAAGCCATGCCGGGCATAGGCATAAAGAGCTGTTTCAGCCACCAGTGCCGTTTTCCATTCACCGGTAATTTCTTAAACAGAACTTTCGCAACCCTGGGAGCGCTAGCGCGCATCAGGTCGTCGCCGAAAAACAGACCCAGAAACGGCAATTGATTGATTCTGATATGGAGTTCGTCCTTGTCGATTTCGCCCAGACCAACCTTTCGGTTGTTGTTCAGGATGCAAAAGACTAATTCGTCCCAACCATCATTAATGTGCTGGTTCAGCGGTATGATGGGTTTCGAGTTACCAATCAGTCGTTCAAGAAGCCTAAAGTTCCCAAACCTTGCATCATCCAGAAAGAGCCTGTTGCCTTCGGTGTCTGCGACGCAATGATAAGAGAGTTGGCCGAGCTTCCTCTCTGTTATTCTTTTAAATTGAATAGCGGCGGAACCTTGTAACTTGGCGTGTCGGTTGTGAATGACCCCCCACATCCCGGTCGTTGCCTGACAGTTCTCCGGAAAAAACGCACAAGAATTCTCTAACCAAACCTGTTCGAATACGTAGAAAATCGCGCTCTGATTCGGGTCTTGCGACAACTTATAGAAACCCATACCAGCGACTTGGCCGTACTCATCTGGAATAAGTTTGCCTACTATATACCGAATTGTATTTTCCTTAGTAAGGCGCGCGTCTTTATAGAGCTCTTTGCATGTTCCGGTAAAGGTCATGTCGTCCTCTATCTCAACCTCCATCATGAATCCTGGTGCCACTATCTTTCCGTATTGTTCAAAAAATCCCGTAATTTTAAACAACTTGCCCATTACATCCACCTCCTCGTCTCATGAGCACTTGACTACTGTTATTCTAACATTTTTAAGAGAAGAGGTCAATTGCCACCCCTGTCGAAATTGACTTTTTCCCCGAAACGTGCTATAATAAGAATAGGCGCACCGAAGGGTGCGTACTCGCTTTTTAGGAGGAATGTTTTATGAAGTTGTGGTATTATGATTTTTTGTATCTACAGGAAAGCACTGTTAGGGTGATTATGGCTGGCTTGTCGCTGGACGAAGTGCCAGAGGCGTTTAAGCAGGCTCTAGAGCAACCCTATAACAGGACCGCCCTTGCGGACGCTAGGGGTCTGGCCTTTAGCTGTTGCTTTAAAGACAAGAAAGTCATCGAATGGATCAATTCGCAGTCCTGGATTCTCGACTATGGTCAGTTTGAAGACAGCCTCGAGGAGGACGTTGCAAAATATCGAGACGAGCTAGTCGACGAAAATGCAGAGAGGTTCGATGAGTTTTCTCGACTGGAGCTAAAAGAGCGAGAAGCAAAAGCGGATGAATTCTATCGCGGCATCAGGTTGAATGACCTTGAAGCCGCCGAAGCGACAACGTTGCTGCAGTATAAGAGAAAGGAAGTGTCCTTTATATTCCCATACAACTACGCAGCAGGCTAACATTCCGGGGTCACCGTTTGGTGACCCCTTTTTCTTGCCGCAAAATACAAAAATCCACCCATTTGCAGGGTGGATTTTTTACCTTTAGAAAGAGGCGCTAGACAAAGCGATTAGGCGATGTCGGCGATTTCCTCTTCGGTTGGTTCGCCTTCAGAGACGAGTTCTTCGGTCTCGATTGGCTTGACGCCAGTACCTACAGGGATCTTGCGACCGATAATGACGTTCTCTTTGAGACCATTGAGGTGGTCGACGCGGCCGTTGATAGCAGCGTTAATGAGAACACGGGTCGTATCCTGGAAGGATGCAGCAGACAAGAACGAATCGGAGAAGATAGAGACTTTGGTGATACCGAGGAGCAAGTTGGTCCAGGTAGCTGGGGTCTTGCCGGCGGCTTCGAGTCTCTTGTTCTCGGTGATAGCAGCGGCTTTGGAGACAATGTCGCCAGAGACGAAGGTAGAATCACCTGGTTCGTTAATTTGAACACGTGAGAACATCTGGCGGACGAGAATCTCAAGGTGTTTTGGTGAGATTTCGTGGCCCTGAGCGGCGTAAACGTTAAGAACATCGTTCATAATGTAGCGTTCAGCAGCTTCGATGCCTTTGTACTTCATCAAGTCTTGGAGGTTCAAAGAACCAGTGGTGAGGCGATCACCAGCGGTAACCGTGTCGCCAGATTTGACGAGAAGTTCAGCATCGCCAGGGATTTCGACGCGGACTGGAGCAGTAGCAGCAGCCACGAGGACGATAGCGTCTTTGACGAGTTCGACAATACCGTCGAATTTAGCCTTGATAGCAGCTTTCTTGCCGTCTTTCTTGGCAAGGGTAGCACCGGCTTTAACGCTTTGACCATCCTTAACCTCTGGTTTGCGGCCTTCGAGTTCGAAACGAGCAACTTCGCCAGATTGTGGGGTGATTTGAACCACATAGTGGTTGCCATCTTCCCAAGCCTCGACCGTACCGTCGATGGTAGCGATGTAAGCTTGACCTTTCGGGCTGCGGGCTTCGAGAAGCTCTTCAACACGAGGAAGACCACGGGCGATTGCACCAGAACCTGCCACACCAGAACCGTGTTTGGTATCGAGGGTAAGCTGGGTACCTGGTTCACCAAGGGATTGAGCGGCGATCACACCGACTGGCTGGTTGGCAGCTACGAGCTCACGGGTAGACATGTCGACACCGTAAGACTTGCATGGGATGCCGTTAACAGCAGTGGTTGAAAGCACGGATTGAATCTTAACAGATTGAATCTTTTCGTCCTCATCGATTTGGGCGGCGATGTCGTTGGTGATGAGTTCATCAGCTTCGACATAGCCTGGGACAGCTTCGGCGGCGTAGCGACCAGCGATCCAAGCCTTGAATGGCACGCCAGATTGTTCGGAATCCGAACGATTGACGGTGTAGCCTGGGTCTTCGGCCTCTTCGTCAGTAGTGAAGACGTCTTGGGAAACATCAACGAGACGACGGGTGAGGTAACCAGAGTCAGCAGTACGAAGAGCGGTAGACACCTGACCTTGACGTGCACCACGAGTGGCGATGAAGGATTCGAGGGTGTTGAGACCTTTCTTGTAGCTCGACTTAACTGGGAGCTCGATTTCGTTGTTGTTAATATCCACCATGATACCAATCTCAGCAGAAGCGAGCTTGATGTTGGAAATGTTACCACGGGCGCCGGAGTTAACCATCACAGCGATGTCGGTATCCATCTCAGCAAGTTTGCTCTGGAGGAAGTCAGAAATCTTCTTATCGATATCACGCCAGTTGGCGATGGTGAGCTTGTAACGCTCTTCCTCGGTAACGAGACCTTCGTTGAATTGCTCCTGAATAAGAGCGGTCTTGGCGTCACCTTCGGCGAGGAAGTCATCGATTTCGTCGTAGGTTGGGTAATCATCTTTAGCGGTCGAGATAGAAGCGATAGTTTCATACTCGAAGGCGAGATCCTTGAGGGCGTCAGCGGTTTTAACTGTCACGTCAGCACCGTACATATCAAAGATGTTAGCCATGACCTTAGAAAGGTGTTTCTTGGTCTGGACGGCGTTATCGTATGGGTAATCTTTTGGCAAGATTTCGTTAAAGATCACGCGGCCGAGGGTTGTATCACGAATTTCACGCTTAGCAAACACGCGAATTGGAGTTTGAAGGTGAATGATTCCCTGGTCGTAGGCGAGTTCAGCTTCGTAGACCGAAGAGAAGGCCTTTGGATCGCCTTGGTCAGTACCTGGCTTGTCGTAAGTGAGGTAGTAAGCACCAAGCACGACGTCCTGGTAAATAGCAAGCACCGGAGCACCATCGGCTGGCTTCAAGAGGTTCTTGTCAGCAGCCATGAGTTCACGAGCCTCAGCCTGAGCAGCGTCAGAAAGTGGTAGGTGAACGGCCATCTGGTCACCATCGTAGTCGGCGTTGAAGCCTGATGCTACGAGTGGATGAAGTTTGATAGCTTTACCATCGATAAGGCGTGGTTGGAAGGCCTGAACAGACAAACGGTGAAGGGATGGTGCACGGTTGAGGAGCACGTATTTACCCTTAATCACTTCGTCCAAAGCATCCCAGACGACAGTTTCTTTGGCTTCGATCAAGCGAGAAGCTGAGCGGATGTTGTTGGCGTGTTCGTTAGCAATGAGCCAAGAAATGACGAACGGCTTAAAGAGCTCAAGTGCCATTTGTTTTGGCAAACCACATTCGTTGAGACGAAGTTCTGGACCAACCACAATCACTGAACGACCAGAGTAGTCAACACGTTTACCGAGAAGGTTCTGGCGGAAACGACCTTGCTTACCTTTGAGGAGGTCAGAAAGTGATTTAAGTTTGCGGCGGCCGTTACTAGAGCTGGCAGCGTGAGAAGCAGAGTTGTCGATAAGAGCATCGACGGCTTCTTGGAGCATGCGCATCTCGTTGCGGCAGATAACTTCTGGAGCGTTGAGGTCGAGAAGTTTGCGCAAACGGTTATTACGGTTGATGACGCGGCGATAGAGATCGTTCAAATCTGAAGTAGCGAAGCGGCCACCAGGAAGAGCAATCATTGGGCGTAGATCTGGTGGGATTACTGGAATGACAGTGAGCACGAGATCGGTTGGTTTGATGCCGGCAGACTGCATGCCTTCGAGAGTTTTAAGACGTTTTTGAATCTTTTTCTCTTTTTGGCCTTTAGCTTCGGCAGCTTCTTTGTGAAGCTCTTCAATCAACTGGTCAAGATCGATTTCGTCGAGCATTTTCTTGATGGCGGTAGCGCCCATCTCGACAGTAATCAAATCTTCGTATTCTTCTGGTAAGTTGCGATATTCAACTTCGGTGATCGTGCCACCTTTCTTGAATGATTCGAGCATAGCCTTGCGGGATTGGTAATCAGATTCGAGTTCAGCCAATTCTTTGGTCTGTGCTTCGGCAAGAGCCTTCACGTCGCCATCTTTGGCTTCTTTCTCGTAGCGGAGGCGAATAGCTTCGCGACCGGCGATAGTTTGATTCTCGAGAGCTTCGAGAGTCTTAGCAATCTCATCATCCTTAGCTTCGGTAATCAAATAGGTTGCAAAGTAGACAACTTTTTCGATGTTCTTGACGGTGATGTCAAGGAGCAAGCTAATTGCAGATGGCGTACCACGCATGAACCAGATGTGAGCCACTGGTGCAGCAAGGGAGATATGACCCATACGTTCGCGGCGGGCGATAGATTTAGTAACGAGGTTACCTTCCTTATCGACGGCAGCTTCACGAGAGCGTACGCCTTTTAGTTTTGAATCATGTGGATTGATATCTTTGGTTGGACCGAAGATACGTTCGCAGAAGAGACCATCACGTTCCGGTTTTTGGGTGCGGTAGTTAATGGTTTCTGGTTTGGTAACTTCGCCATAGCTCCAGTTTAAGATGTCGTCCGCATTGGCCACTGTAAGACGGATTGAATCAAAGTCAGAGGCGCTGATAAAATTATCCATCCAAGCCATATTAGAACTCCTCTCCGAGGTCGACTGTGCCGTCGTCCTCTTCTTCTATTATTTCCATACCTTCTTCATCCAGAGCGGCTTCTTCCTCGGCGTCAAGGTCGATAATCTCTGGTTCGGTATCTTTCTTGTGTTGATCGTAAATCGATTGGTCATCCTTAGCGTGTTCAATCTCGCGTGAGGTCTTTTCGATTACGTCGCCAGCATCCGTAGCTTCGCCGTGGTCGAGGAGGTCGACTTTAAGGCCGAGACCTTGAAGTTCTTTCACAAGCACGTTAAAGCCTTCTGGAAGCTTTGGACCTTCGATTGGTTCACGTTTAATGATTGATTCGTAGGCCTTAGCACGACCGTAGACGTCATCAGACTTAATGGTGAGCATTTCCTGAAGCGTGGTAGCAGCACCGTAAGCTTCGAGGGCCCACACCTCCATTTCACCGAAGCGCTGACCACCGTTCTGGGCTTTACCACCGAGTGGCTGTTGAGTAACCATGGTGTAAGGACCGGTTGAACGAGCGTGGATCTTGTCTTCGACCATGTGGTGAAGTTTGAGCATGTGCATCACACCGACTGAGGTGCGTTCTTCGAATGGTTCACCAGTGAGACCGTCGAAGAGTTGGACACGACCATCGCGGTCGAAGCCGGCTTTCTCGAGCTCATCGCTGATTTTTTCATCTGGGACACCGTTAAAGGATGGGGTTGCGACCTTGTAACCAAGAGCGCGAGCAGCCATACCAAGGTGAGTCTCAAAGAGCTGACCGAGGTTCATACGGGAAGGCACACCCATTGGCGAAAGCACTACATCGATTGGAGTACCGTCAGCCATGAATGGCATATCTTCTACTGGGAGAACGCGGGAGACCACACCTTTGTTACCGTGGCGACCTGCAAGCTTATCACCGACGCCGATTTTGCGCATTTCAGCGACGAAGATCTTGATTTGCATGAGCACACCAGCTTTGAGTTCGTGGCCCTGTTCACGGGTGTAAACGCGGACGTCGACAACTTTACCAGTTGATGAACCGTTCATACGAACTGAAGTATCGCGGACGTCTTTGGCTTTTTCACCGAAGATAGCACGGAGGAGTCGCTCCTCTGAGCTAAGTTCCTGTTCACCCTTTGGCGTAATTTTACCAACGAGGATATCACCAGGAGCAACTTCGGAACCAACGGTCACGATACCATCTTCGCCGAGGTGGCGGAGAGAGTGTTCAGAAACGTTTGGAATATCACGAGTGACTTGTTCTGGACCAAGTTTGGTTTCGCGAACTTCTACGTCGAAGTCTTTGATGTTGATAGAAGTCAAAGTATCATCTTCGACTAGGCGGTTAGAAATGACGATAGCATCATCCATGTTGTAACCACGCCATGGCATGAAGGCAACGAGAAGGTCGCGGCCGAGAGCGAGTTCATTATCATTGATAGATGCACCCTCGATGATGACGTCGCCTTTTTTGACCTTTTGACCACGAGCTACGCGGCAGTGTTGGTTGTAACAACGGTCATCATTGGTCTTTTCGAAGTGAACGAGTTTGTATTCTTTGTCACCACCTTTATCGTAAGTAACAATAACAGATTCGCCGTCGGCTTTCTTCACGACACCGGCGCCTTCGGCAAAGACGACCTGTGAAGTGTTCTTAGCGACTTCACGCTCAATACCAGTACCAACGATTGGGTTATCGGTTTTGAGTAGTGGGACTGCCTGTTTCTGCATGGCGCAGGCCATGAGAGAGCGGTCAACACGGTTTTTCTCGACAAATGGAATCAAGCTAGCTGAAACACCGAGAATTTCCTTGTGGGCAGCATCGATATGAGTAACGTTCTTTGACTCGACCTGGGCTGGCGCGCCGTGGACGCGAGCAGAGACCCATTCCTCAACGAATTTACCATTTTTATCCAATTTAACAGATGCGTCAGCGATAATCATATCGTTTTCAGCAGCAGCGTCAACGTAGACAACTTCATCAGTAACTTTGCCGTTTTTAACGACGCGGTATGGCGCTTCGATGAAGCCATATTCGTTAATGCGAGCATAAGTTGCAAGGTTAAGCACGAGACCGACGTTACCACCTTCTGGGGTTTCAACGGTACAGATGCGGCCGTAGTGGGTCGGGTGGGCGTCACGGACATCGAAGCCGGCACGTTCACGGGTAAGACCACCAGGGCCCATCGAGCTTAGACGACGCTTGTGAGCGAGTTCTGAGAATGGGTTGGTTTCATCCATCAACTGGCTGAGCTGTGAGCTAGCGAAGAACTCTTTAACGGCAGCCACGACTGGGCGAGAGTTAAGGAGTTGAGACGGAGTAACTTCTTCTGGGTTAGCCATCGACATACGGTCGAGGATGTTGCGCTGGAGGCGAAGCATACCAAGACGGAATTGACGTTGGACAAGCTCACCGACCAATTTAACGCGGCGGTTAGCGAGAGAGTCGATATCGTCGGCTGGCTCCTGGGTGTTGTTAAGGCGAATGATTTCAGCAACGATTGCAATCAAATCTTCCATTTGGAGGGTGCGATGTGCGGAATCGTTTGGCGTATCAAAGCCAAGACGGCTGTTGATCTTGAAGCGGCCAACATTGCTGTAGTCGTAACGCTTTGGATCGAAGAAAGTACGTTCAATCATAGATTTTGCGTTCTCGACCGTAGCGAGATCACCTGGGCGAAGACGGCGGTAGACTTCGAGCAAGGCTTCACCTTGAGTAGAGGTGGTGTCTTTTTCGAAAGTTGAATCAATGTAGTTGATTTCACCGGTATCGACTTGTTCGAATTTGCTCTTAATATCAGATTTGGTCATGCCAAGAGCGCGCATGAAGGTCGTGACTGGAACTTTGCGGCGGCGATCAATTTTGACGTTGATCGAACCGTTAGCGGCAGTCTCGAACTCGAGCCAAGCACCACGGCCAGGAATTACCTTAGCGCCGTAGTAGTTGCGAAGACCAATGTGGTCAGCGGTGAAGAACACACCAGCAGAACGAATCAACTGGGAAACAATCACACGCTCGGTGCCATTGATGATAAAGGTGGCACGATCGGTCATCCAAGGATAGTCACCAAAGTAGATGTCTTGCTCTTTTTTGGTGCCGGTTACCTTGTTTTCGAGCTCAACCAAGACATGCAAAGGCGCCTCGTAGGTGGCGAGGTTGTATTTTGCATCGCGCTCGGTTTGCTTCGGCTCTTTAAAATAATAATCTTTGAAACGGAGAGAGAGCTTTTGACCGGTGTAATCGTCGATTGGATTAAGCTCGGTAAAAATCTCGCGGAGTCCGTTTTTGACAAAGTCTTCCCAAGAATCCTTTTGATGTGCAATCAAATCAGGAATTGGGAGTGCTTGGTCACCTTCGGTGAAAAACACACGTTCACCGTTTTTCGGTTTAGTACTCACTAGATACCCTTCTTGTTTTTAGTTTAATAATCTTTTTTGACCTCTGTTACTTAGATGAACAAAGATCTCAGCGCCGAAGATTACTGACATATTTTATCAACCGAATTGCCGGTTCGGATGACAACCAAAAATATGTCACACTATACTTCTTAGAATTAGTTTACTACAAGTTGGGTGGATTGACAAGGGTTTTTAAGGAGTTTTTATAGGTTTTTTGGCCCAAAAAACCACCTTAGGGTGAAAGGTGGATTTCTAGACATAGATAAGCTCTCAACGAAAATCTGTGTAAGTTAACTCGCAGTTAGTTAGCTTATGTTTATTTTATCCTATATAATGAGCCGAGTCAAGGACTTTTTTCATAAAAAATCAGGGCTTTTTGGCCCTGATTTTCGGTTTTTCTTAATTAGATATCGAGGTCGTCGAGATCAGCGAGCTCGGCGCGAGTTTTTTCGGCGAGAGCGGATGACTCTTCGGCTTCTTCGGTTGGCTCGTCGTCGAGAATGTCTTCGGCTGGAGCTTCGGCTTCGGCTGGGGCGTCTTCCTTAGCAGCTGGCTTGGCGGCTGGTTTGGCACCGTCTAGCTCGTCAGAGTTGACGATTTTGAGGTTGTAACGAGCGTCATTCTTGGTGCCAAGAGCGCGAAGCAGGGTGCGAAGCGATTGGGCGGTAGCGCCACGCTTGCCAATTACGCGACCGATGTCTTCTGGGTCGACAGTAAGAGATAGTAATACGCCTTTTTCATCGATAATGCGATCAACGGAAACTTTGTCAGGATTATTCACGAGGGTTTTTACAATATATTCTACGAATTGTTGGTCAATGGTTGCCATTGCGGGGTTTTCTCCGTTAAATTGTTAATGATTTTATTATACCATACAATATTTTCTACGTTGCAACAAAAATCCACCCGCGCGGGGTGGATTTTGATTTACTCAGCAGGTGTTTCAGCTGGTGCTTCTTCGGCTGGAGCTTCTTCAGCGGCTGGAGCCTCTTCGACAGGGGCTTCTTCGGCTGGAGCTTCGGCTGGAGCTTCTTCAACCGGCTCTTCTTTTGGTTGGTTCTTGCGAAGTTTGTCTTGGTGTTTACCCTTGGCAGACTTAGCAGGAGCCTCTTTGTACCAATCTGGGAGCTTGACGCCATTCTTCTTGAAGACGAAGGCGACGCGAGAAGATGGTTTAGCACCATTCTTGAGGTAGAATTCGACCTTTTCAGTGTCGAGCACTACTTTTTTGGTTGCTGGGTTGTAATTGCCGACCTCAGCAACGACACGACCTGAAAGAGGGTGACGCTGCGCTTCTTGGACGACTATCCTGTACATCGGAAGATGTGCACGGCCATTACGTTGCATGCGAATCGCGAGCATGATTTCTCCTTTAATTTAATATTGCCCTATTATACACTATTTTCCAAAAAAAGAAAAGCCCCAAGCGTTGCTCGGGGCGTGAGAGTTATTATTTGACAGCATAGTCTAGGTCGTAAAATCCGTAGAATACGCCTTCTGCTCTCTTTTTCTTCATGAAATTTTGATGCCTTTTGCGACAATGCTCATCTAGCCAGCGATAAGTTAGCTTTTTGACAAGATAGCCTTTTCCGTCTTTGTAAAAGACTTCGTTGAACTTAGCTATCTCCTTCTTTTGCTTGCTTTTCAATCTTTCGAGCCGTTCCCAGCCGTCCGCATGGACGATTATTCCATGTGATTGCAGAAAACGCTCGCCGATATGGGTATCCACATTGCGGAGAGCCCACCAAAGACGATCAATGAAAGCCGCCCGGTTCATTAACTTTTCGAGCCAATTGTAATACTCGTCTAGTTCCAAACCGGTTGGTTCATTCTTCGCTTTGACGGGGTCGATTTTCGCGTTAACTTCATCCTCATTATCGTAGTCATGATGATAGCTCGTACGCGGATCGTCCCTCTCCTCAAAGGCAAAATCATTGTAATCTTCGTATGCCATATACTCGCCCCCTTTTCAGTATTCTAGTCGTATAGCATATCTTTTGATTATATCATATTTTTATTTTTTGGTCAATAAAAAAGGGGTCATTGACCCCTGTAAAAACCATAGTACCCCCCGCCCGAACGAGGGGGCGGGAGATAAGGTAAGTGAGGCTATCAATCTGCCATCATTGATAGCCCCTGCGGGCTCTAATTAACAAGGATTGTGTGTATTCGGCTGACTATCCTGTCCGGAGTTTGTGCTATCTGTCTAGGTATATATGAAAGAATAGAGGTTTTGGTCCTAAGAACTTGTTGGCAGACTTGTTAATTAGCGGTGCTCGATTGACCATACAAAAAGATCAATCGCTGGCGTCATTATAATACTTTTTTGCGATTTTTGCAAGTCTAAAGATTATTTTGCGGTTTTGGCGGCCTTTTCGGCGGCTTTGTAGCTCTTGACGCCCTCTTTAGCGGCGGCAGTTTGGGCTTCTTGCTTAGAGTGGCCAACACCGGTGCCCTTGAGTTCGTCGGCGACGTAGACACCTACAGTAAAGCTTTTGTCGTGGTCTGGTCCCTCTTCTTTGAGGGTGCGATAAACCGGAGTAACACCAGCGTTTTTCTGGGCGAGTTCTTGGAAGTAGGACTTTGGATCGCGCCAAGATTCATCCTCGAGAATCTCGTCGATTTTGTTCAAAATATGCTTATAAATGAAATCCTTGGCGGTTTCGTAGCCTTGGTCTAGGTAAATTGCGCCAATTACGGCTTCAAAACAGTCTGCGAGAATCACATCGTGAGCGCGCTCAGAACCGTGCTTTTCGCCCTTGGAAAGGCGCACGAGTGGCTCGTAGCCGAGCTCTTTGCCGGCAGCACCAATCGATTCGGTACGCACAAGGGCGGCACGCCAAGAGGTCATGATACCTTCGGGCTCATTGTAGTTGCGATACAAAAAATCCGAAGAAACCATCTCTAGAATGGCGTCGCCGAGAAACTCTAGGCGCTCATTATGGTCATGCACGCTGGCTTTGTGCTCATTCACATAGCTACGGTGGGTTAGCGCGGTGACGAGTAGATCAATATCCTTAAATTCGAAGCCTAATTTGGCTTTCGCAAACTCCTGATATGGGGTTTTATCCATTTTGCCTCCTATTTATTTAAAATCGCCGGAACGAATCTTTTTCTTGGCGATCAACATTAATTTTTCGATATCTTCATATTCGATCGCATCGATTGCGTCTGGGAACTTAAACCATTGAATGCCCTTCATCCATTTTTCTTTCATCGGCATTTCGTTTTTATCAAGCGCCTGCACCAGATAAACCTGGGTGGTCATCAGGACGAGCTTGTCGAGGCGGCGATATTTGAAATGGATTTTGCCGAGCCAAGAAAGAATCAAGACGTTTTTGAGGCCGGTTTCCTCTTCGATTTCGCGGCGCGCGGTCATTTTGGCGGTTTCACCCGGCTCAATGTGACCTTTTGGAATAGTCCAACGCTCTTTGGAATCTTGGATCAAGAGAATTTCGATGTCTTTTTGATCTTCGGACAAACGAAAAATGATACCACCGGAGGTCGGTTCGCGCACAATCTCTTGAATGGCCGGTTTCTTACGAAAAACGGCTGATTTAAGTTTTTCAAGAGGAGATTCTTTGATGGTCTCAGTCGGCAGGGCCTCTGGGACTTTAAGCGTTCTCCTCGCTGTCGGTTCCGTCGACGGTTTTATTGACTGATTCATGTTTTCCTTTCGACGCTTCCTCTTCATCAATGTGAAGTTCTTTGTAAGCCGTGCCAAGCACGCCATTGATGAATTTCGAGGAATTGTCTGAGCCGAAGGCTTTAGCGAGCTCTACGGCTTCGTTGATAGCAACTTTTGGTGGGATAGAGTCGCGGCATTCCGAAAGTTCATAAAGGCCCATACGAAGGACGTTGCGGTCGATCGCAGAAATAGACGAAATTGGCCATTCTGGGGCCATTGGCTGCAAAGCTTCATCGAGCTCGGTTACGTGCTCGATAACACCGTGCGCTAATTTATAAACAAATTCGGTGTCGCCAAGTGCCTTTTCGTAAGGCTCAATATTTTTGGCGATGACAGTATCCAAATCGACTTCTTGGTCGCCCGCCAGAGTTCTTAGTTCATATTCATACAAACCTTGTAAAACGATTACTCTACCTAAATGTCGATTACTAGCCATAATATTCCTATAAATTACTTAGATTTTTTAGTGGTTTTCTTTTCGGTTTTTTTGACAGTTTTGACCTTCAAATTTGGGGTCTTTTTAGCAGTTTCAAAAGCCTTAACTGGGGATTTTGCGTTGACTGCACGCGCCAATTTGAGGCGAAGGTGCGAGCGGCGAAGACCAGTTTTTCTTGGGCTGCTTTGCTTTTTAGGTTCAGGCATTTAATGCTCCTTAATTTTGTTATAAATAGATAATTTAAGTTATTTTACCACTATTTGCAATATGGCGCAAGGGCTATCTGTTAGGCAACAACGTTGACAAGTTTAGCTTTTTTAACAAAGATCACTTTCTTTGGCTCGCCGGTTACGAATTTTTTCACTTTTTCGTCAGCCAAAGCGAGTTCTTTGATTTTGCCTTCGTTTTCCAATTCTTCCAAAGCAACGCTGAGCTTGGCGCGGAGTTTGCCGTTAACTTGTACGACGACTTCAACCACGTCATCAACGAGATAATTATCGTCCCAAACTGGCCATTCGTCATCTGTGACACCAATCTTCTCGAGCATTTCACAGGCGAGGTGCGGAGCAAATGGCTTCAAGAGTTTGGCCAAGGTTTCGATATCGGCTGGCTCGACACCAACTTTGTAGAGCTCATTCACGTATTCCATCAAAGCGGCAACAGCAGTGTTGAAACTGCAGCGATGGATATCATCCGTGACACGCTTGATGGTCTTGTTGCGTAGCACGATGTTGGCATCTTTCTCGGCTTTGGCTGGTTCGCCAAATGCTAGGCTCCAGGAACGACCGAGGAAGCGATAAACGCCGCCCACCGAACGTGGATCCCAAGCTGCATCAAGCTCGACTGGACCAATAAACATTTCGTAAGTACGGAGCGTGTCGGCGCCATAGCCATCATTAATCACATCGAGCGGATCAATCACGTTACCTTTGCTCTTAGACATCTTTTTGCCATCTGGAGCATTGATATAACCATGATAAATCAACTTCTTGATTGGTTCGCGGAATGGCAAGAAGCCTTCGTCGGCAAAGAATTTACACCAGAAGCGAACATAGAGCAAGTGCGCCACAGCGTGGTC
Source organism: Candidatus Saccharimonadota bacterium (assembly GCA_017556795.1). Classification (GTDB taxonomy): domain Bacteria; phylum Patescibacteriota; class Saccharimonadia; order Saccharimonadales; family Saccharimonadaceae; genus Nanosyncoccus. The sequence continues at coordinate 257,948 of JAFYLZ010000004.1, forward strand.
AGCGCCAACATAGACATCGGTTGGTGCCCAGTACTTGATAGCATCTGGGTTCCAAGCGTGCTCGGAATCGTGGGTCGAAACATAGCGCCAGAGATACCAGCTCGAGCAGGCGTAGCCATCGAGCGTATCGGTCTCGCGGGTCATTTCTTCGCCATCAATAGTGACCTTGAGCCAGTCCTTGCATTTTGCCAAAGCAGAACGGCCAGAGTTGTCTGGTTTGTAATCTTCAACTTCCGGAATAATGACCGGCAACTGATCTTCTGGAATAGCGTGTGGGTTGCCGTCTTTATCATAGGCGATTGGGATTGGACAGCCCCAGTAGCGCTGACGCGAAATGAGCCAGTCACGCATCTTGTAGGTAACTTGTGGTTTGCCGATACCTTGCTCTTCGAGCCAAGCGGCAATTTGTTCGCGAGCATCCTCGCTTCTGACATCGTTAAATTTGCCGGAGTTCACCAAGACGCCTTCGCCGTGATAGCATTTGCTATCGTCGTCGGAGCCTTCTGGTTTTTCGATAACTTTTCTGATTGGCAAATCAAATTTCTCAGCAAATTCAAAGTCGCGCTCATCGTGAGCTGGCACGCCCATCACAGCACCTTCGCCGTAGCCAGAAAGCACGTAATCGGCCACCCAAATCGGCACTTTCTCACCATTGAGCGGGTTAATCGCATAAGAACCGGTAAAGACGCCGGTCTTTTCCTTGTTCTCTTGACGTTCGATCTCAGATTTTTTAATTGCATTCTTACAATATTCTTCAACTTTTTCCTTAGTCTCCTTAGATAATTCGGCAACTAGTGGATGCTCTGGAGCGAGCGCAAGGAAGCTTACGCCAAAAATCGTATCAACGCGAGTAGTAAAGACTTTGATTGTAGCATCGGAACCCTCGACAGCAAAATCTACCAAGGCGCCTTCAGAACGGCCAATCCAGTTCTTTTGCATGGTCTTGATTTTTTCTGGCCAATCAAGAGCGTCGATTTCGTCAAGTAATTCATCAGCATAGGCAGTAATCTTGAAGAACCACTGTTTCATTTTGCGTTTTTCAACTTCGTGACCACAGCGCCAGCAGCAACCGTTCTCGACCTGCTCGTTGGCTAGCACGGTCTGATCAACCGGGCACCACCATTGATATGACTCTTTTTGGTAGGCAAGACCTTTCTTGAATAGTTGCAAGAAGCACCACTGAGTCCATTTATAGTACTCTGGGTCAGAAGTGTTAACCTCGCGGTCCCAGTCAATGGCGTAACCGAGGCGCTTGGCTTGTTTGCGGAAATTATCGATATTGACCTTAGTGATTTCTTGTGGAGCGGTGCCGGTTTTGATGGCGTAGTTTTCGGCCGGCAGACCAAAAGTATCGTAGCCAAACGGACGCATTACATTGACTTTTTGCTGAGAATAAAAACGAGCTAAGACATCCACGATTGTGAAGTTTCGGACGTGACCCACGTGAAGGCCGGCACCAGATGGATACGGGAACATTTCCGCAAGATACATCTTTGGAACCCCTTCTTTTTCTACCGCGGTGAAAGGCTTCTCCTCTTCCCAGCGTTTTTGCCATTTTTCTTCGATTTTAATTGGGTCATATCTTTCCATGGCCATATTATACCATAATCTGGTATAATTTCAGCATGGAAATCATCGTGGTTCTAGACAACATTCGCTCGACCTACAATGTGGGCGCCATCCTGCGCACGGCGGAAGGTTTTGGTGTTTCACGCGTGATTTTTTCTGGTTACACCCCGCGCGTACACGACGCCGCGCTTTTACCGCATCTTCGCGCTAAACTCGACAAGGAAATTCATAAAACCGCCCTCGGGGCCGAAGATATGCTAGAAATTGCTAGCTCGGATGATGTAGCTGCTACTTTGGCCGAGCTAAAAGCAGGCGGTTGGCAAATTGTGGGGCTCGAGAATAATATTTCTGATGGCCGCCTGAAACAGATTAATTCTCCAGATTTCAAGAAAAATCTCAGCCAGCGTGTCGTACTAATTCTGGGCGAAGAAGTGCATGGCATCAATCCCGAACTCTACGACTTAATGGATCTATTTTTGGAAATTCCGATGCGTGGCCAGAAGGAATCCTTCAATGTGTCTGTCGCGGCCGGCATCGCGATGTATGCTATAATGAGCTTATGAAAATCGCCATTGCAACTGCAGTATATTATCCAATGACTAACGGCGTCGCCACTTTTTCGCACAATCTAGCCGTAGGTTTAGCTCGCCGTGGACACGACGTGATGGTACTTTGTCCGAGCCAAAACGGCAAAAATCACACCGAAGTCGTCGATGGCGTTCGCACAGTTTTCTTGAAATCCATCGAACTACCGGTTTATCCAGACCAGATTAATCCGGTGCCACCAAAGAAAAAACTTTTTGGCAAAGAATTGCCGCGCATGTATTACAAAAATGGCATTCACGTTTCCGCTACACCGGGTAACGAGATCAAACGCGCGCTTTCGCGCTTTCGCCCAGACGTGATTCACTGCCAGGCTTCGGACCCGGTTGGCCTGGCCGCCGTGCGCTTTGCGCATCGCCACAACATTCCACTCGTCACCACAGAACATAATTTGCCAGACGTGATTACGGATCCTTTGAAACTTCCTAAAGTCGTAAAGAAACCGGTGGATGCCGTACTCGCTGCCTACTTTGTAGGCCGCCAGAAAAAGAGCGACTACGTTACCATGCCAACCCAGCTTGCGATCGAAGATTTGATTTTTAAGCGCAAAAAGAATTTTAAAGTGCCTGTTGAGGCTGTATCAAATGGCGTTGATTTGTCCTCTTTTAAACCCGGCAAGGCGCCAGCTGCAATCTATGAAAAATATCATATTCCAAAGGGTTGCCCAACCGCGCTTTATGTTGGCCGTGTTGACCCAGAAAAGCAGATCGGCGTGGTGCTGAAGGCGTTCAAAAAAGTCTTGGCTAAACTTCCAGAAGCAATTCTCGTAGTAGTAGGCGATGGCGTAGACCGTGCTAACCTCGAAAAGCAAGCCGAGAAATTAGTCATAACGGATTCAGTTTATTTCCTCGGCCGCGTGATGCCACCAGATTTGTATGAACTCTACAAAGTCGGCGATCTATTCGTGACGGCATCCGAAATCGAAACCCAAGGCATCGTATTAATCGAAGCGGCCGCTACCGGCCTGCCACTCGTGGCCGTCGACAAAGGCGCCGTGCGCGAAGTCTGCCAAGACGGCAAAAACGGCGAGCTCTGCGTACCAAAAGACGTGGACGGCATCGCTGCTGGCATCTTGAAAATCTTGCGCAAACCAGACGTTCGCGAAGCCTACTCCAAGAAAAGCCTCGAGATTGCCAAAACTCACGACATCGACCGCACTCTCGAGCGCTTCGAAGAAATCTACCAAGAAGTGCTAGAAAAAAGTATTGAATAAAAGATTATAGTCTTATATTACAGATTTTTTGCAGCATCCATCTGCGGATCGACCATATTGTTGATGTCGTCGTAGCTGCGTGTGACTTCGACGTCTGGCTCGATACCGGTTTTGTTGATCGAACGATCGAGCGGTGTATACCAGCTAGCGGTCGTAACTTTGAGATAGCTACCGTCATAAAGATTCATCAAGCTCTGGACGACGCCTTTGCCGTAGGTTTTTTCGCCAAGTACGGTGGCGAGTTCATAATCTTGCAAGGCGCCAGCCACGATTTCAGAAGCCGAGGCTGTAGTGCCATTAACGAGCACGATGGTTTTCATGCCTTTGAGCACAGCGCGGCCAGAACGAGCCTTGGTAACGTCATCGGCGGAGTGCTTAGATTTTTGAATCAAGATTGGATCACCGTCAATCCAAAGACTGAGTAAGTCTTGGGCAGCCGTAACGTAGCCACCACCGTTACCACGAAGATCCAAGATAACCTTGTCTACGTCGTGTTCTTCGAAATGCTGAGCGACCTCTTGCTGAACCAAGGTACCAGTGTCGTTATCGAAGCGAGTCACGGTGATGATAGCGGTACTACCATCGTATTCGGTGTAGGTAGAAACATTGTTGATCGATTCGCGTTTCATCGTGAAAGACTTTTCTTCGCCGTTACGCACGATGATCAAAGTGACCTCGGTACCGACATCGCCACGAACTTTGCTTGCGATTTCATCAACAGACAGAGCGTAGACCTCTTCGCCGTCAACTTTGTAGATAATGTCGCCAGCGAGTACGCCTGCGGCGCGTGCTGGGTTATCAGGCAAGGTTCTTAACACTCTTACGTAGCCATCACGCAAACCCATTTCGATACCAACGCCGGCCTGTTCGATTGTGCCGTGAAGTTCGTTTTGGAATTCTTTAGCTTCCTCAACGTCCATATAAACGGTGTAAGGATCGCCAAGTGCGGCAGCAATGCCTTTTTTGGCGCCTTCGATGGCTTCTTTTTCGGAAACGTCGCCATCATAATAAGTCAAGAGATAGTCGTAGACCGTATCGAGCGAAGACCAATCAACGTTAGAGTGAATTAGCTGCGAACGACCACCAAAATACGGGGCCATTTTGTTTATCCAGCCCGGCGCAAACATGCCAGCGACAAAACCACCGATGGCTAGAACCGCACCGATAATAATCGCATTACCAAGACTAACTTTTTTCTCTACGTTTTTTTTCTTGCTCGTACTCATTAACTTATTTTAACATAAACAAGTTCGAAAAATGAGTTTTTAGTCGAAATGAATGTAGTTGTAGCGCCAAACTTCGCTGGCTGGGATCTGGCGGGCGCCGAAGTCGCCAAAGTGAGAATCACCAGAGTAAAGTTGGGTCGCATAGGCGTTGTTATATTCGGTAACATTGATCGAGCCGTCATCATTGACGCTCTCAACCCAGAACACGTGGCCCCAAGAACCGCTATCGGTCTGACCGACGGAGCCTTCTGACGGAGTATTATCGACGGTGTAGCCGAGGTTTCTAGCAACATTGTCCCATGAGTAAGCGTTGCCCCATGCGGCGTAAATGCCGTAATATTCAAAGACTTTCCAACCGGTGTAGCTGACACATTCACAGACTAAGCCACCAACGGCGTGGCCATTTAGATAGGTCGAGTAGTAATCTTGGCTGTCTGGACAGTCGGCTTGCCATGGGTAGGTGTTGTCGCCATAGTAAGCGGTACCACCGTAGAGCTCTGGGTGAGCTTCCTGCTCAGCCTGCTCGGCGGCATGGCGTTCTTCCCTAGCTTTTTCGGCGGCAGCAGTATAGGCGCTGGCATCGTTTTGGAATTTTTCAACTAAGTTTTGTTGCTCGGCTCTGGAGCTTTCGAGTTCTTGCCTGGCTACTTGCTGGCTCTCGAGCAGTTCTTCGACACGGGCCTTATCGGCTTCGAGCTCGGCTTTGGTTTGCTTAATCAATTCTGCTGCGGCAGCGATTTCTTGCTTAATGACTTCTTCGCGAGCTTGTTTCTCGGCAAGATCAGAAAGCGAGCTACTACCAGCAAGCAAGGTGATCGGCTCGGTATCGCCGTCAAAATGCATGTCAATCAAAAGGCTAGCAAGGGCGTCTTGCTTTTCGGCGAGTTCGGCCTCGGCGTTAGCGATTTTGACTTCGAGTTCCTTGATATTGGCCTCGGTCTCTGCAATTTCGGCAGTTTTCCTAGCGATGGAAGCGCTGAGTTCGTTGACTTTTACCTGATACCAGTTAGCTGAGCTAATGGCGGATTCGGCCTTAGCGTTGGCTTCTTCCTCGCGAGCGACAGCTTCCATACAGGCGGCGCTGTTGCGGCAAGCGCGGGAAAGACCATTAGTGTTCTTAAAGCCAACCAGAACACCGGCACCGGCAGACATTGCCACCAGGCTAGCAGCAATCATAAATCGTTTGGCGACTTTAAGCATTACCATAATTAATATATAGCATAAAAATTTATTTTTGTAAAGCTTATGCTTTGTTGAGATACTTCTTGACGGCGAGACGGGCCGAGACACTACCAATAGCGGTGCCGGCAGCGATAAATACGAGGTAGACCAGGATTAATTTATTAGATGATAAGACCTCTTGGATAGAGTCGGTATTGATGCCGTAGTCTGCTAGTTTTGGCGCCATCAAACCAAAGAATAAGTAGCTGATAGTGGCAGCAAGTAGAGCTGCAATCACGCCACAGATTTCTGCCTCGACGATGAATGGGCCACGCGTAAAGCTTTTGCTGGCGCCGACCAATTTCATCATGTAGATTTCTTCGCGGCGGCTAAAGATCGAAAGGCGAATGGTGCTAAAGATGATAAGTACAGAAATAACTAGGAATACTAAGCCCAAGATAATACCACTGACCCTGGCGATACGAGCCCAGGTCGTAATCGTGGCGATTTCTACTTGGTTGACGTTGTAGGTTGGGGCTTTTTTGCTATCAAGATTGTCTTTGAAAATCTTTTGGGTTTCTACGAGAGTTTTGATACTCGTGAGATCATCCACGTTGTGCGCCTTGATGCGCATCGTCGACTGCATCTGGGAAATCATGATTTCTCTCATGTCGTCCTCTTTAACGACTTCGAGCAGCTCTTTGTTGTCTTGGTGTTCTTGGATGAACTTTTCGTATTCTTCTTCGGATGTGGCAACCTCTACGGATTTGACGTTAGAATCGGTAGCCATGGTTTCTTTGAGTTCGCTAAGAGTAGCCTCGGAAGTGCCCGGCTTAAAATAAACCGTGATGTCGATTTTTTCGCGCATGGCGTCGGCAGTATTAGACAAGATCACGCTGGCGACGACGGTAATAAACAGAATAAACAAAGTCAAGGTCATGACGGCGGTAGCGGCGGTCGAAAGCCAGATGTTACGGGTGAAACCAATTGCGCCATATTTGACAATGCGAGATTTTTCGCGCACCGGATGCTTGGTGCTGCTACGCTTCATGGTTTTGAGTTTGGCTTTAGCTACGCCTTTTGGTGATTTTTTGGATTTTAGTGTTTTGTCGTCCGTCATTTAGATTACCTTTTTCATCTTTAGAGTGCGTTCTTTTTTGCGCGGGGCGCTGGTTTTGGTTTTCGTGGTTTTTGGTGCGGCTTTTGGAGCTGGAGCGGTCTTTGGCGCTGGAGCTGGTTTTGGCACGTCAACTGGCCTTGGAGCTGGAGCTGGTGCTGGCGCTGGGGCCGGAGCTGGGGTACTCCTGAGTGCCGGATTGGTCTTTAAGGCATAGCCAGGCGTGCGCACGATTCTAGTTGGGCGCTTCGGGAGTGGAGTTTCGTCGAGTTTGTAAATACCGTGGTTCTTTTGGTCGTTGACAATGCGGCCGTCTTTTAGCGTGACCACACGTTTTTGCAAATTATTCACAATTTCTTCGTTGTGGGTAGTGACCAAAATCGTCGTACCAAAATCGTTAATCTTTTTCAAAAGATCGATGATTTCTTCGGTAGTAAGTTTATCAAGCTGGCCGGTAGGCTCATCGGCGATTAGAATCTTTGGCTGGCGAGCAACCGAACGAGCGATTGAGACGCGTTGGCGCTGGCCACCAGAAATTTGATCTGGGAATTTTTTAGCCTGATCAAGAAGACCGACTAGTTCGAGCACCTTTGGTACAGTCTTAGCAATATCTTTGCTGCTCATGCCGGCGATTTCAAGGGCAAAAGCGACGTTTTCGTAAACGGTGCGACGTGGCAAAAGTTTAAAGTCCTGAAAAACCACACCAAGGCGGCGGCGATATTCTGGAATGTGACGCTTTTTGACAAAATCGAGGTCGATACCACCAATAATAATCTTGCCAGAGTCTGGCCTTTCTTCCTTGGTGATCATTTTCATAAGAGTAGACTTGCCAGCGCCAGAGACACCAACAAGAAAAACGAATTCGTTTGGCTCGATGTGCAAAGAAACATCGTCGAGCGCTGGGCGCTCATCGCCAGGATAACGTTTCGAGACGCGATCAAACAAAATCATACGTCTATTATAGCATAAACATTATGGTTTCAAAGAATCTGCTGGTATTTTTTAGGCGATTTTTTCGAGTTCGCTCATGATATCGAGAATCTCGGATGCGTCCAAGGTTTTGTTCTTGTCAGCAAAATCAAGATGGAAGCTGAGGCTCGGAGCTTTGCCGTCGGCTCGGTAAATTGAAGTTGGGGTAATTTTGAAGACGAGATCGCGGGCGGTGAGCTTGGCCTGGAGTTTTTCGAAGATTTCTTCGTATGGTTTGTCAGTCGTGATGGTGATATCGCGCGAGACGGTTGGGTAATCGCTGATTTCTGGAGCGGATTTTTTGAGAGTAGCAAACTCAGTAAGCGCCTCGAGGCTGATTTCGAAAGCAGCGACGCCGCGCGGAAGTTTGAACTTATTTAATACGCTATACTTCATCTCGCCAATGCAACCGACGATTTTGTCGCCGATATAAATGCTGGCGCTGCGTTTTGGTTCGTAGAAAGCCTCTTTTGGCACTGGTACAAATTTCTTGAATTCGAATTTGATGCCAAGTTTTTTACCAAGCTCTTCAACGTATTTTTTAGCGAGATAATATTTGGTTTCTTCGGTATTATCTACAACTACCATCGCAAGGTTATTATTAGCGATTGGCACGTTGTCTTCGTCGACGCCGGTACTGCGCGAGAAGGTTTGATTCATTTCGTAAAGCGCAAAGCTTTGATGTTTGGCTTTGAGGTTGTCATAAGCCTTGACGAGCAAAGATGGGACGATTTGCTGGCGGAGATACTGAAGATCTGGAGAAATCGAGTTGACGAGGCGGTAAGAATTCTTGACGTCTTGGCCAGCTTTTTCGAGCAAGTCGCCGTGGACGAAAGTATAAGTCAAAACTTCATTAGCGCCAGTAAGGCTGAGGAAGTTGCGGATTTGCGACTTGGTGGCGACCATCTTATTTTTCTCGGCCGTAGCGTGAGCTGGCAAGACTGGTGCGATATTGTCGTAGCCGTTCAAGCGGCCGACTTCTTCGATGATGTCTTCTTTGATGTGAATATCAGTGCGCCAGGCTGGAGCGGTGACCGTGAGAGTCTTGCCGTCTGCCTTGATGCCAAATTCAACATTGTCGAGAGTCTTAGCGATGCGTTCGAGCGGGTAGTCGGTGCCGAGCAATTCGTTGATTTCATCTGTTGTAATTTTTACAACGTTCTCCTCTGGGGTATAGCCAGAATCGATAATCTCAGAAATTTCGAAACCGTCCTTTAACATATCGGCGCATTCGAGAGCGACCGACAAAGTCTGGTAGGCTGGCTGGCCTTTAGTGAAGCGGGTAATAGCTTCGGAGAAAATACCGTGCGCCATTTGGGTTTTGCGAAGATTGAATAGGCTAAAGGTGGCTGATTCGATGATGACGTTCTTGGTGTTTTCGTCGATCATGGTAGATTTGCCGCCCATTGCACCGGCGAGCGCCACTGGGACGTCGTTACTGGTGATGACGATATCGGTGTCGATTAATTCGATTTCGGTATCGTCGAGCAGGACGAGCTTTTCGCCTTTTTTGGCTAAGCGCACGCCAACTTTTGGCTCGGTGGTGCCGCCCACGGCGAGGAACTTGTCGTAGTCGAAGGCGTGAAGTGGCTGGCCGGTGAGCAACATCAAATAGTTGGTTGCATCAACAATTGGATCGACTGGACGCATGCCAGCTTTGGCTAGCAAATTATCTTGATAGCTGAGATATTTTTTCTTGATTTCGCCATGTTTTTTAAGGACGACGGCAGAATAGCGTGGACAAATGGCTTGGTCGGCGATTTTGGCGTCGATCTTTTTATAATCAGCAGCCTCAATAGCTGGTTTAGAAACGAATTTTTGATTGAGCACGCCGGCTACTTCCCTGGCAAAGCCAATCACACCAAAACAGTCTGGGCGGTGAGTGAGGGATTTGTTTTCGATGTCGAGCACGACGTCGTCGAGTTCGAAAATGTCAGCAAGTTTGTCGCCCGGTTTGGCAATTTCTGGATCGATTTCGACAATCGTAGAGTGGTCAGTGGTGAAGTCGAGTTCGTCGGCGCCCGCAAGCATACCGCAGGAATCATACTTGCCGAGCATTTTGCGCTTGCCAATTACAAACGGAGCGTCCTCGTGGACACTTTGTGGGACGATGGCGCCCGGGGCAATCCAGGCAGCGAGCATGCCGGCGTGAACGTTTGGTGCGCCACAGACGACCTGAGTGAGTTCCTTTGCGCCAGTATCGATTTGGCAAAGATGCAAATGAGTATCCGGAATGGCTTCGCATTCTACGACTTTGACGACAAAAATATTGTCGTATTTTTTGGATTCATCAATAATTTCTTCGATTTCGACTAGGCGTGAGTCGATTAGTTTTTCGAGTGCGGCGTTATCGACGTTGATGTCGACATATTTCTTGAGCCAATTTAGTGAAATTTTCATATTAAAACTCCTTCAAGAAATTAAGTTTGCCAGATTCGAAATAACGCACGTCTTTGAGTCCGTAGCGAAGCATCACCAAACGGTCGATGCCGCCGCCCCAAGCAAAGCCGTGATAGACGGTTGGGTCGATGCCGGCCATTTTGAGCACGTTCGGATGAATCATGCCACAGCCAAGCATTTCGATGAATTCGCCTTTTTTGCCACCAAGGGTTTTTGGTTTTTCGATCTTAAATTCGAGCGATGGTTCGGTGAACGGGAAGTAACCTGGTTGGGTGGAAATGTCGAGTTTTTGCTCGTAGTATTTTTCGAAGAACTCGCGCAAGATACCGAGCATGTTGCCAAGCGTACAATCTTTTGAAACGTAGACACCCTCGCACTGATAGAAAGTGTGTTCATGGGTGGCGTCGACGTCTTCATTGCGGAAGACGCGGCCCGGGACCACGACGGCGATATTTTTGCCTTCTTCAAGATTCTTTTTGTAAGCTTTGAGCACGCGGTGTTGCATGGTAGAAGTATGGGCCGGTGGAATGTACCCCTCTTCGGTACGGAAAGTATCGTAACCGTCACGGGCTGGGTGACCCTTCGAGAAATTCAAACTGTCAAACATATGAAACTCGTCGTCGAGCTGGCGTGGTTCTACTACATCGAAGCCCATCATTTGATAGATTTCGATGACGCGGTCTAGCTCGGTCATCAACGGATGTTTGGAACCCTGTTCGGATGGCAAAAATGCCGGCATCTTTTGGTTTGGTGCGGTAGGCGCAGTAATATCAAGAGGCTCGACTTCCGACTCGAGTGCAGCAGCCTCGGCCTCGGCGATAGCTTTCATGAGAGCGGTCTTTTTGGCGTTCATCTCGCGACCAAATTCGGCGCGCTTTTCCGCTGGGATAGTTTTGATTTTGGCATATTCGGCGTTTAAAGCCTTTAGTTCAGATTTTAATTTCTCGAGTTCCATAGAGATATTATAACACTATTCTGCGGTTTTGTTTTGCTAATGCTCTTGAAAATTTTGAGATAATCATTAGAATTATGGTTAGGTGAAGGTCATTTATTAGAGCCTTCCGCGTGATAATAAAAGGAGAATCTATGTCGGGCGAAAATTTCCCTGGAAACAACGTTAACACTGAGGGGGGAGCTAGTGCTAAAAATTCTAAGCAAGACCTTAGGAGAGCTCTAGCCGTTGGGTTTACTGCATTATCGATGCTCAGCGCCGGCTGCAAAGACAAAGGGAACGGTAAAGATTCCAAAAACACCAAAGATTCGTCCAACCCTACGGCTTCCGATTTTGTGCCAGGCAAAGAATCGTCCGAATCTTCTGATGGCACGATAATTTCTACGGAAGACGTCACCGTGTCGACGCCGGTGGAAACTGAAAAGGCACATGGAAAAGCCAAGGTCAATGAGGCGGAGGCTGAATATAATGCGGAGTTCGGCATCTACGAATATTCAATAGACAGCATCGATATTGAGCCCGGATTAGACTATCAAGACTATCTGATGCTACCAGAAAACGTGAAAGCCGATTCAGCACCGGAACAAATTGATTTCGTGGCATACTGCAAAGATCTCGGAATTACGTCTGATATTCGTTTTGATAATGAGTACGATTTATGTATTGGCAATCCAGAAGAAGATAATCTCGCTATAACAATTAGCGGATACGATACGATTTCGTATTATATTAATGGCAAAGTTACATATAGATATTCTGGTCAAGGAGGCAAAGGAATGTCTAAAGATGGCGTTTCTTTGTATTACCTAGAAGATGACGGATATCATTCGAAGACGAAGTTACATAGCGAGGATATGCCGGCCCTAGAAGTAATGCTCCGTGCCTACGCCGAAGGCCGCACCGATTCCCCTTTTGAACTTGGCAATATTTGATTAAAATACTAAAGCCCTGTTACGCAGGTCATAGTAGGTTATTGCTATATATTCGATGCCGGTCATTTCACGATTAGCTTTGCCGTTGATGATGAGTTTCTGCTCGCCATTGTCAGCAAAAGCATATCTCTCTACCGGGCGATAAGCCGTGACGGCCTCTTCGTAGTCTATGTAAGCCAGCGTAGCCGCCACTTCGTCCTTAGTAAGACCAGAATAGCGTGCCAAGAGACCTTCATAGCTATTGTCTAGTGGATTCTGCTGATAATAATTATCTAAGAAATCGGCTACGGCGGAGTTTTCAATTAGGCCAAGCTGGTTATACAAAGGGTCAAGATCGATATATGTGTGCATATATTGTTCTTTCTTCGTCCACGCGTCAGTACCAATCACATAATCTGCTCCAGTAATGACACCGAGATTTTCTTCGTCTATCACGGCGTCGGCCAAATCGCCTGCCGAGCCAATGATCGGAATGGAGCCAATATTAATGAAGCCGCTGCTACCATCATCAAAAACGTGCAAATCGTTTTGGACCGCAGCGTCCACGAGCCCCGGCTGCACGTCGCGCTGCGTTCTATATTTGATATACTTTGCTAAATCGTTGTTGTCGTCTGGAATATTGCATTTGTCACCATCGCATTCTAGCATCTTTTCGCCCTTTAAATAATCCCTGGATTCTTCGTAGCTAATATTAAATGTGGCGGTGTCAGAAATAGTGTTTGCGAAACAGTGATTAGCGTCACCAACGGCATCAATACTATTCACGATTGGGCAGTCGCCTGATTCATTGGCGATATTATAGTAGGCCGAAGCGGCAGTCTGCGGCATCATGCCGACTAGTGAGCCGGCCACGACTGAGCTAACGCCCCCAATGATACCGGTTAATTGATTGCTGCCGGCACTATTGATGACAGAGAAACTCGCCAGCGAATTTAAAATGCTCCCCAGGAACGTATACTGCGACGACGTATCAAACGGGCTTAAATTGTCGCGATCATATTTTGCACGCTGAGCAATCACAGTGTCTTTGTAGCCCTCAAATCTAGCTACGGCTTCTTCCGTACCATTGGTTAATCCAGTACTCTGTCCCATGGTATAAAGTATCTTTTTGGAGCCACCAACCGTATAGTCACCGGCGACCGCTTTACCCATGTCAGTAATAACGTCTAGCTTAAAGAGACCTTTAGCCCACTCGGTTACACCCTTAATAAATGGGGCTATTATCAGTGCACTGATGGCCGAAGAAATCCCCACCGCTTTAATGCCCATCTTAAAGATATACCAAAGTCCGCCAGTACCAAGTGTGGCTACGGTGTCTGCAATATCCTTAACAAGATCAATACCGTTGGCCGCAATCTTGGTATATGTACACACCCTGAGGGACGTCTTCGAAATACCATACGATATCAACATACCCTTAAGACTACTGTCATTAAATACGCCTTCCAAGTTGGCCATACCGGAACTCTGACTTTTAGCTGAGTCGCTTCCGAAGACGCTTTGGATAGACGTTGCACTCCAGAAATCGCCGCTATTCATCCTGTTTTGATAATCGTGCATAGACTGGCACGTGCCCTCTCCGGCCTGACATTTTTGAGTGGATTCCAAAAAGCCGCTTGCAAGATTGACCATGTTGATAATTTGCTTTGCGATAGTAACCGCAGCTACAGCTTGGGCAACACCAGTGACAGCACAGGCGGTCCCGCTAATAACCTTAGCGGCGCCGGTCATTTTGCTCGTTACGCTATCCACCGCACCGTTAATTTTGCTATCGATTTCGACTTCACCATCTTCCTTAACTTTTGCAACATCACCTATCTTCTCTTCTACGTCAGCATCGGTCTTAACTTTTGCCTCCACATCGTCGCTCATCGTACAGCCGGCACTCTTACAAATGTTATAAGTTTTTTCGTCGATTTCATTACCGTTTTCATCGTAGAAATGAACCGTTTTAGATGTCGGCGAATTTTCCTCGCCAGCAGCGATAGTTTCAAAGGTTCCATCCGTTTTACTCTTTGCATCGGCGTCCTCGGAATCATAGTCCTCGAAGCGGTTTTTCTCCCAGTTGATACGTTCGGCAGCAGTAGTTTTGACGTCGCCGTAGAGAGACTGCGTATCAACAATCTCGCTACTCTTGGCCACCTTGCTATTGAAGACTTCGTCATTATTCATGACATCGTTTAACTCTTCTACAGTCTTAATATTCTTGACTTCACCATCTTGGCCTTCATACTTGTAGCCTTTTACGTTGCCGTCCTCGTCGGTCTCGACTTCGACGCCGGTCTGTTTGAGGTTAGCTTTGACCTCCTGCGAAGGCTTGGTGGATTTTTTGAGCATCGAGCGCAAGGTAGTGCGCAGACGTGCATGCGTAGAATAGCTACTGACGTTAAAATTCTGAATCAGGTTATTAACAAGCGCAAATGGTTGCATCATCTGGCCAAAGAATGAAAAACCCACGCCACCACCAAGCAAACTAGTGATGATTGCGGCGGTAGCGACCTTTTTCTTGATCGCACCCTTCCCTTTTCCTTTGTCCTTATTCTTGCCGGTAACTTTATTCAAAAAGCCGATTGGGTTTGCGGCACCCATTTTTTCGGCAAGTTTAGCCGTACCGGTAGCGCTGCCGGCTTTTTCGCCTTCTTTGCCAGCGGCTTTAGCGCCAGCCTTGTCGCCAGCTTTGTCACCGTTTTTGACGGCGTCGGCTTCAGATTTTTTCAAATTGGCGGCCGGGCCGAGATGGGCCGGGCGCGCGGCGTCGTTTTCGGCTTTACTTGGAGTATGCAAAAATGATGGCGTCATGCTGCCACGTTCTGATTGTCGGACTGGATTATCTGGAGCGCTAGCGGGAGTGCCAGCCGAGCTGCCTAATTCTGGACTACCATCAAAATTAGAATCATCCATGCTATATATTATATATCATGGTTATGCTTTTGACCACAAAAAGGCGCGCTTTTATGAGGCGCGCATTTGGTCAAGTTCAGCAATAATTTAAATCAGTACGATACTGATAATTGACATCAAAGCTAGAACAATCAAAACAATCCAAATCCAGCCAAATTTGCCGGTTTTTTTCATGTCTTTGACATATTCGGAATCTTCGATGAGGTCTGGTTCGTCAGAAATTTTGGAAGTTTCAGCCATCTTAGCACGCAGATCAGCGTTAATGCGCTGCGATAAACGGCTTTTATCTTCGTCTTTGTTTGTAACAATACTCATATTTTGATTATAGCATAAAAACTGTGATATAATGAAAGCATTATTATTAAAGGAGGTCGTAATGGCAACAACCAAGCCAAAGACTGCAGCCAAGAAAACTGCTGCAAAACCTAAAGCTGTCGCCGCGAAGAAACCTGTCGCAAAGTCCAAAGCTGCCGCTTCCAAGAAGCCAGCCGTCGTCAAGCCAGTCGCAGCCCCAGCTAAAACAAAAAAGGTGGTGAAAAAAGTGGTGGTGGAAAAGAAAGGAATCTTTGATGGATTCTTTGCTAAAAAATATGACGCAAATGAAAGCGTTCTAACCATTTTCAAGAAGCCAAGCCTTTACGGCGCTCTTATTGGCGAGCTCGTCGGCACTTTGCTTTTGACCTTGGTAATGTTTGCGCTTTCATTCTTCGGTATTTACAATGCTGCAATTTACACTTTTGCATTCATCGCAATTACCGTCGCCGTGTTCGCCTTCTCGGGCGCACAACTTAACCCAATCATTACCGCTGGCATGATGGCAACCCGCCGCATTTCAGTTGTACGTGGTGTTTTGTACATCCTTGCACAAATCATCGGCGCTATGACTGCACTCGGCATCTTTAGCGGTTTCTACGCTGGCGGTGGCGACATGGCAGCTTACGCTGTGCCAACCATGGCAAAAGTCGCTGAAGGCACCTTTGGCCTAGTGTCTATCGTCGAATTGGTCGGCGCAATCTTGCTCGGCTTCTTCTTCTCTCGCGCACTCGCCTACAAACGTAGCGTCTTTACTTTTGCCGCTGTCGTAGCTGGTGGCTTCGCCGCAGCAACCTTGATTGGTTATATCGTTTCCTATGCCTTCCTCGGTCTTGGCAACAACTTTGTGTTCAACCCAGCCGTCGCAATGGCATATCAAATCTTCCCAACCGCTGGCGCCAACTTTGGTGAAATCTTCGGTGGCATCTGCTCAGCACTTGCAACCTACGCGATTTTCCCAGCTATTGGTGGTATCGTCGGCTTCTACATCGCTGACTTTGCTAGCGCCCTTGCTTCTAGCGAAGAATAATCAAATTAGCCAATAAAAAATACGCCCCGTTTAAGGGCGTATTTTTTAGGCTTTTGGAAAGAGCGGTGTGGTTGGTGGAGTAACCGTTTCGGCGTCGAAGACGTCGGCAACTTTTTTGGTAGCGCCCGGCAAGAATGGCGAGAGCATTAAATTGGCATCTTTCAAATCTTGTGCAAGCGAAGTCAAAACTTGTTGCAACTTTTCGGTTTCACCAGCCTTGGCTAGCATCCATGGTTTTTCATCATCGATACGCTTGTTGATTTGTTGGACTTTCTCCCAAACATAATCAAAGGCTTTGCTAAATTCGAATTTATCCATGAGACCGCAGTAGGTTTCGTCGAGTGGAGCCGGCTCCAACGCGCTAGTTGAAACGCCGTTTTTGGCGATCATTGTAGCGAGGCGCTGAACGAGGTTGCCGTAGTCATTAGCAAGCTCGGTGTTGTAGGCGCTTTCGTATTTATCCCAAGTAAAATCGCCGTCAGCGAAAGTATCAACGTGGCGCAAGAAATAATAACGGAAAGCGTCGGTGCCGTGTTTTTCGAGAACTTCGATTGGGTCAACGACGTTGCCGATTGACTTAGACATTTTTTGACCATCCGCCATAATGAAGCCGTGTGAGCAAATCACTTTTGGCAAAGGCAAGCCGAGTGCAAGCAACATGGCTGGCCAAATGATGGCGTGGAATCTCAAAATATCTTTGCCAACGAATTGTGCAGCGGCTGGCCACCATTCATCGATCGATTGATCAGGATAACCAAGAATCGTGATATAGTTCGACAAAGCATCAATCCAAACATACATAGTTTGGTCTGGGTCGTCTGGTACCGGAATGCCCCACGTGAGCTGTGAAGTTGGGCGTGAAACTGAAACATCCGGAGCTTCTTCGAGCATTTTCAAGATTTCTTTTTTGCGGAATTCTGGCAAAATCAACATTTCGTCGCTTTCGATGCGGGCGCGAATTTCGTCTTTGAAATCAGAAATCCTAAAGTAGTAGTTTTCTTCTTCGAGATGCTCGTATGGTTTTTGATGGTCTGGACAGACGCCGCCGTTTTCGTCATATTCTTTTTGGGTGACGTAACTTTCACAGCCTACACAGTACCAGCCGCCATAAGTAGCAGGATAAATGTGGTCCTTAATACGGCGCCAAATTTCTTGGCAGCGAGCCATATGATCTGCGTCGGTCGTGCGAATGTAGTCGGTGTACTCAGCGTCGAGTTGACTAATGAAGTCGCGGAACTTAGCAGCGTTGCCGTCGACGTATTCTTGAATTGGCAAATTATTCTCGGTAGCTTTGCGGAAGATTTTGTTGCCGTGTTCATCAGTGCCGGCCTGGAAGCGAACTTCGTCACCGCGGAGTTTGTGATAACGAGCATAAGTATCAGCAATAATATAATCCATGGCGTGGCCAATGTGTGGTGCGCCGTTAACATATGGAATTGCTGTAGTAAGATAAACTTTTGACATACAATAATTTTACAATATTTTTCTATCTTTAGCAACAAAAAATCCCAGCCTCGCGGTTGGGATTTTTAGCGACCTGTTTTTATTCTGTAGCTTCAGGAGTTTTAGCTTCACAAGTATAGCCGGAAGCTTCGTAGTTGGTTTTCCAGGTGTCCAATTTAGCACTCATGTCTAGGCCATAGAAGACAAAGTTGTCTCTGTTGTAGTCTTCTAATATAGCGTTACGGATGAGATAAAGCTTGCTATCCTGTGAACCGTAGGAAGAAGTGAACGGATCAACTTCGAGACCATAAACCTCGAGCTCAGCTTCGCGATCAGTCTTGATTTTGGCTTCGGCGGATTTAGCCGTAGCGACATCGTCGTAAGCAAGTTGGATGTTTTGTTCGTAAGTAATCACGACACCGTCTTTATCAAAGCCAACTTCAACAACCTCGTTGCCACTCTTAGCATCGGCATAAGTGACGAGGTCAACTTCGGTAAAGTCGCGGCTACATTGCAAGGATTTAGCAACCGTTGGGCCTTTAATGACGACTGGTTCGTCCTGATCATTCGCCTGGTTGCCACTATTTTTGTTGCCGGAGAAGGCAACCATGATTGCTACGATCACGATAACGAACACGAGGAAGGCGCCGGCGGCGATGAGAATATATTTGAGTTTGTTTTTATCTTCAAATTGTGGCAAGAATGACTTTTTGGTATTTGTCATTTCAATAGTATCGTTGGAAGAATATGGATTAAAGGCGACGTTGTTGCTCTTGGTGGTCGAGACCGATGCGCCCATATCAGACAAAACCGGTGATGGCTCTGGGGCGTTCAAAAAGGCATCAATGTCGTCTGGAATTTCGGAGAAGTCCGAAGGCTGTGGAGCTGGTTCTGGCATTGGAGCTGGAGCTGGTTCTGGAGCTGGAGCAGCAGGCATCGAGACGGCACTACCAATTGAGCCTGGCACTGGAGCGGCGGCCTGGATTGGCTGGGCTAGTTCAGCGGCGATGGCGTCGGCTGGCTGTGGAGCTGGAGCCGGGGCTGGAGCTGCTGGTTCGGCGGCACCAAAATTATTAGCTGGCGCAGCAGGATTTCCAAAGGCTTGTTCAAACGACATGCTAGCAGCTGGCACTTCTTCCATCACTGGAGATGGAGCGGCGCTCTGCGTAGGCATGCTTGGCATTTGATTAGGAGCTGGGGCTGGTCCGGCAGCACTACGTGCTGGAGCCGAAGCAATATTCGGCATTGCGTTGCCCGGTGTCGGCATTGGACCTGGTGCCGGAGTCGGGTTTGGATTATTGTTGTATAGTGGATCCATTTTCTTCCTTTATTTAGTTTTACTTTACTACTTACGCTTAACTCGGTCAAGTTTCTTATCTAAACCAAGTGAATCGATCATCCCCTTAATTTCGTTCACCGATTTAGCGAGTTTGATTCCCTCATCTTCGGACAGTTCGACGTCGATTTGGCGCACAACGCCTTCTAGACCAACCACGGCTGGGAAACCGTAGTAGATATCTTCAAAATCGTGATAACTCGAAACTGAAAGTACGCGGCGTTCGTCGTTCAAAATACAATTCAAGATGCGGACCGCGCAAACACCAATACCGTATTCGGTGCTACCTTTACGGTTGATAATTTCGTAAGCTTTGCCACGCACGAAACCTTCGATGCCGTTCATCGTAGAAGCTGGAAGTAGGGAGCTGACGAGCTGGCCGCCGATGTTAGCTGATGACCAAAGCGCAAACTCCGAGTCGCCGTGTTCGCCGACTTGATAAGCATGAATAGATTTTGGATTGATGCTAATATAGCTTGCAATGCGTTCGCAGAGACGGGCTGAATCAAGGACGGTGCCAGTGCCGATAACTTTTTCGCATGGTAGGCCGGAGAATTTCCAAACGAGATAAGAAATTACGTCAACCGGGTTAGTTACGACAATAAAAATGCCATTGAAACCGCTGCCCATGATTTGATCAACCATGCCTTTGATGATATTGGCATTTTTCTTCAACAAATCACGGCGCGTTTCTTTGCCGTGTTGGGCGGCGCCGGCGGTAATGATTACGACATCACAATCTTTGGCGTCTTTGTAGGTGCCGTTACGAATCTTGATATAGCTTGGAGCGACTGCGATAGCGTCGCTTAGGTCCATCGCTTCGCCTTCGGCGTCTTTGGCAATGATGTCCGTCAAAATTAACTCGTTCACGGCGGTTTGCTGGTTCAAAATAGCAAACGCAATCGAAGCGCCGACATGTCCAGTACCGACAATCATTACTTTATGTGACATCTGCCCACCTTTCTTTATTTTATTTTAGCATAAGTTTTATAAATAGTCACTGTCATTTAGTGATTCAAAATACAACTTGAGTTCTTCTTTCAAATAATCGTCTTCGATTTTTTCGAGTTCCTCTAAGAAAATCGGGGCTTGGCGTTCCAAGCGGGCGCGGCGATATGCTTGCCACTTCTTGGATTCGGCGTCACTGAGAGACTGTGGGAAGTTTTTGGCCTTGTAGTGTAGTAATAATTCGTGCAAACGTTCGTCGATGAAGTCTGGGTTAAAGTCGGCAAGGCTGTTAGCATCGGCATTGCGGACGGCTTCGCAACGGATGCGGTCGCGGTCGTTTAAGAATCCGTCATAGAGCGCCGATTCTGGATCGATAGCTGGTGGGAACTCTGGCTTGTTTTCGATTTCTTCGCGCATTTTTTCGGCAAATTCTGGATGCTTCAATAGGATTTCAAGATTTTTATTAACTGTCTCGGCATCGAGATCGATTTTTTGCCAACCGTCAGCCTTGTCCAGGACGCTGAGCGGAGCGACGGCTGGACAGCGGTTGAAATAAAATTCCTTAACGACCGGATAGAAACTCTTGCGTTCTTTATCGTTTAAAATTTCTTCGAGATTGTAGCGCAAATCATAAACCAAAATGTTGCCATTTCTAGAGCTAGTTAGTGGGAAAGCGACCGTGGTTTTGTTGGTCTTGGATGAATAGCGGCCAGACGAATAAACGAATGGGCGTTTGTCGTCGAGATTAACGATTTTTTTGACGTCGTTTTTGCCGCGAATTTTAAAAAGGAAGCTGAATAGCTCTGGCTGCTTTTCTTTAATTAATTTAGCAACATCGATCGAGGCCTGCACATCGGCTTCGGCATCATGGGCGTTTTCGTGCGAGATTTGGTTGAGCTTAGTAATCAGCTCAAGGCGGTTAGTCGCCTTGCCGTCTGCCGTTACTGGCCAATTAATTCCCTCTGGGCGGAGCGCCCTTGTCATACGGACGACGTCGAGCAAGTCCCAGCGGCTGCGGCCGTCTTTCCATTCGAATTCGTATGGGTCGTAAAAAGTGCGCCAGAAAAGATGTCGCATGAATTCATCGTCAAAACGTACCGTATTGTAGCCAACGGCAATGGTGTTTGGCGTGAAAATTTCGCTCGTGACGAGCTTGGCAAATTCTGCCTCCGTAATACCGTCTGCGAGAGTTTTCTGCGGGGTGATTTTGGTAACAGCAATCGCCGACGGGCTCGGCAAAGTATCATCCGGAAGTTTAACGAGCAAATTAACTGGGCCACCAATCGGATTTAGATCCAGATCGGTGCGCTGGCCGGCAAACTGCATAATGCGATCCTCGCGCGGGCTGAGACCCGAGGTTTCGAGATCGTAAAAGAAAAATGTTGGCTTATTCATGCGCTTATTTCTGCCCCAAAACGTCAATAATGCGAAGAGCGGCAGCGGCGCCATCGGCGGCGGCGGTAACAACTTGTTTAATGGTATCCGCGCGGACATCGCCAGCGGCAAAGACGCCTGGCAGGGCGGTCTGATAATTTTCGGTCTTAATGAAGCCTTTTTCGTCTAGAAGTTCGGCCGGCAAAAAGTCGGTGGCTGGAACTTTGCCAATAAAGACAAAGACACCGTCGAATTGGTTCAGGACTTCGGCATTGATTTCGGCATTTTCTTTGACGGTGACGTTGCTGCCGAGTTTTTCGACTGAGCTTTGGTTGGCCTTGACGCTTGAACGGCTAAGAATTACGACTTCGCTAGCGAATTCGGCGAGATAGGCAGATTCCTGAATAGCGGAATTGCCACCACCCACGACGGCGACGCGTTTGCCTTTATATAATGCTCCGTCACAAATTGCACAGTAAGAAACTGGCACCGTAACTCCCTCGATGTCGAGTTTTTTCGGTGCTGAACCAGTAGCAATCAAAATAGCACGAGCTTCGACTTTTTCGTCGTCGATGATGAGTGAGCCGGATTCAACTTTGGTACATTCGCCGTAGGAGATTTCGGCGCCGAGTTCGATAGTTTGAGCTTTGAATTTTTCGGCAAGCTCAGAACCGCCACCAATAAAACCTGGGTAGTTTTCGATGCGGGCAATTTCTGGCAAAGTTCCGCCAATATTACCTTTTTCAAAAACTTGGACCTTGAGTCCTGCCCTTGCGGCATAAATGGCTGCGGAAAGCGCCGCTGGACCAGCACCGACAATGGCAAGATCAATCATTATTCTTCCTCCTCGTATTCGTAATCGTCGTCGGAGTCACCAAATTGTTTGTCATAATCAATACCGTACTGTGCGTACTGATATTTGGTGTTAGCGAGCGAAAGCTTGTCATACATATCGTTGAGTTCGGTGGTTTTCTCTTTGACCATCACGATAAATTTAAGAGGTTTATACTCACCACCACAAATTTCGCGCTCGTCTTTGTAAGCAAGTTCGCCAGGAATCGTAATTTCACGAATGCCATTCATGTTCATGCCAACCACACCGACGTTCCAGCCAGCGATAAGGCCAGCACTAGCATCGAGGATACCGGTGAATGAAGCTGGGTTGTCGTTTGAGTTGAAGGTGGAGTCAAAGATACTTTCGTCTGGACACCAACCAACATAGTAAGCATAGTAATCAGTATCGCCGTCTTCGAGCGTGCGGCCGTCACCGATCACGAGGTCTTCGTATTCGAGGCCGTTAGCGTTGGCGTTTGATTCGTTGTAGGCACTAATGCGGCCTTTGAATTCGATAAACTTATTGAAATCATCGCGTGAGAGCGAGGCGAGGGCTTTTTGTTGCTCGTAGCGTTGCTCGCTATATTTAGCGACGAGACGATCCGCGTCATCCATGTCGCCTTCGGAACCGCTTGCGAGCACGATGGCAGCATAGGATGCAATAAATGAGCCGATCATCAAAATAGCAATCACAGCAATAATTAATCTTTGTTTCTTACTGGTTTTCAGCAATTCTTGGTCCATAAAAACTCCACTATTAAACTGTTTTAATCATAGCACGTTCGGGACAAAAAAATAACCCCCGAAGGGGTTATTTTTTACCTGAAATTACTCAGCTTTTTTGGCTGGGCGCATTGGCACAGCAACTTTCTTGAAGCTACCACCAGCTTTTTCGATAGCGGCGACAGCAGTCTTGGAAGCAAATTGAGTTTCGAGGTTGATTTTTGCAGTGAGTTCACCGCGGGAGATAACTTTGACCTTGGTGTATGGATTTGAAATCAAAGCCTGATCAGCGAGGACAAAGTTGTCGACGTTGCCTTTGAGGTCGTTCAAACGATCGGTGTAGACAACTTCGGCTTTAGCGTGAATACTCTTGAAACCTTTGAGCTTTGGAATAGCCTGCATGATAGCGCGTTGGCCACCCATGAAGCCGGCAGCCATCTTGCGATGACCGGTACGGGATTTTTGACCCTTGGTACCACGGCCAGCGGTTTTACCTTGGCCAGCGGAGATACCGCGGCCTTTACGGCTTGGGCGAGTATTTTTCTCGACGATTAAATCATTGTATTTCATTACTTAGTCTCCTTTTTGGCGGCTTTAGCACCGTTCCACTGATCACGTGGGACTTGTTGCTTCAAGCCTTCAATTACAGCGTAAGCAATGTTGACTTTGTTGGTAGAACCAAGTGACTTAGAAATCAAGTTCTTCACACCGGTAAGGCCCATGATGGAACGGACGGTACCACCAGCGATAATACCAGTACCAGGAGCAGCTGGCTTCATAAGAATGTCAGCGCCGGTGACTTTGGTTTCGACTTCATGGCAGATAGTCTCGCCATCCATGGCGAAGGTGATCATAGATTTCTTAGCTTTGGAAGTAGCCTTGGCGACAGCGGTAGTAACATCGTTACCTTTTGCAACACCAACACCAACTTTGTTTTTATGGTTTCCAATAGCAACGAGTGCTTTGAAACGCATGCGGCGACCACCAGCTACGGTACGAGAAACGCGATCAACAGCGATGGTGATTTCATCAAATTCCTTTGGTGCAACATCAGCTTTGACGCGATCGCGGCGGTTGCGGCGATCAATTCTTTTGCCTGCAATGTCGCGGGATTCTTTTTTAGCTGCGACCTCATCGGTCATTTTAAGGGTGCCGGATTTGTTAATAACTTTTGGGGCTTTATTTTCTTCGGCCATAATTAAAACTCCAATCCTTCCTTGCGGGCGGCGTCAGCGAGTGCGCTCATGCGACCAGCATAAATTTTAGAACCGCGATCAAAGACGACTTTCTTAACCTTAGCAGCTTTGGCTTTTTCAGCGATTTCTTTACCAATGACAGCAGCTTTCTCGGTTTTAGTACCAGAAAGTTTTTTGCCAACGGTAGTAGCGTAAGCTAAAGTGACTTTTTTGTCATCATCGATGATTTGTGCAGTAATGTGAAGATTTGAAAAGTTAACGCTGAGGCGTGGACGCTCGGCGGTGCCGTGAATCTTCGCACGGGTGCGGTTAGCGCGATAGACAGCTTTCATTATTTCTTACCTGCCTTTCCTGCCTTACGAATAATAACTTCGTCGACATATTTAATACCCTTACCTTTGTATGGTTCAGGTTTCTTGAGGGCGCGGATTTCCGCAGCGACCTGGCCGACTTTTTGCTTGTCAATGCCAGAAACCGTGATTTCCATTTTGTTGGTAGTCAAAGTAATGCCTTCTGGGGCGCTATATTTGACTGGGTGTGAAAAACCTAAAGCCATTTCGATGTCTTTTGGACCGCCAGAAAGACGGAAACCGACACCGTTGATTTCAAGTTTTTTCTCAAAGCCTTTGGTGACGCCTTCAACAGCATTGTTGAGCAATGCGCGTTGCAAACCGTGCCAGGCTTTTGATTTTGGTTCGTCATTCTCACGAGTGACGACAATTTGAGTACCTTCGACCTTAGTAGTGGTCTTAGGCTGAACCGGGACGACGAGTGAACCCTTTGGTCCTGCGACAGTAATTTCTTTGTCGCCGACCGTGATTGTCACTCCCGCCGGAATCTCGATGGGTTGTTTTCCGATACGACTCATATTTTCCCTTATTGTTAATATCCCAACAATTATACCACAGATTAAGAGTAAAAACAAGTAAAAACACCAATAATTATTGTGCTATATTTAAATTATGGAAAAGAGGCACAGCAAGCTTTTATTAATCTTAATTTTTGCCACAATCGGCCTCGGAACTTGCAACGGCTTGATCCTGGCAAACGCCATGTCGATCAGGTCGTCTGGTAGTAATACTTACGACCCGGGAACCGTAGTCCCCTCTGTTTCGAGCGTCAAAACTCGTTTACTGTTCGCCGGAACAGTGTTCTGGGGTAGGCGTACCGATGATCTTGCCAGAGCATCAGAACTCGGCGTTGCATACCCATTCGCGCAGCTTGATAGCTTACATCGCGAGCAGTATCAGGCTTGGATTGGTAATTTGGAGTGCCCGGTTACACCAAATGAGCACACTGAATACGAAGAAGAAAACTTGCTGGTCTTTAACTGCAATACGGATTATCTAGAAGAAGCCGCCAAATATTATTCGGCGTTCTCGCTCGGCACTAACCACGCCGATAACTGGGGTGAAGAAGGTATCGTAGAAACCAAACAGAACCTCGACGAGGTTGGAATTCAGTACTTTGGACACTATCGCTATGATAATAGCACCGAAAACTGTGGCATTCTTTCAATTCCGGTCGAAGCAACGCTCGATAATGGCACCGTCTACGAATACAATATCCCGATTGGCTTCTGTAGCGCCCACGGCGTCTTTGGCATTCCAACCGAAGAAGCCTTCGATAATATCGAAAAATACGCCAGCATTTTGCCGACTATCGTGATGCCACATATGGGTGTCGAATATGAAAATTCTAGCGATGAACTAAGGCAAAATCTCTTCCATAATTTGATTGATCGCGGCGTCGATATGGTACTAGCGGATCATCCACACCACGTCCAGAATGCCGAGGCATACAACGGCCATTTGATCGTTTATTCGATGGGTAACTTCATGTTTGATCAGCAGTTCGACGAGACGGTTTACAGCGCCGCCATCGACGTAACTGGCAACGTAGCCAAGGATACCGATCTAGAGGCCTGGGACGGCCTAGCTGCAACCTGTCTTAAAAAGCACGGTGATTGTTTGGCTGATATTGAGAATAGCGGCCTGCCGAGACTAGATTTGAAGTGGTCTGATTATGATTTCGTGGCCACCACCGATGCTGGTAATATCCAAACTAGACTTGGCGATGATAGCGACCGCGCGTTCGTGGGTAATCGCTTGAATTGGGACAG
Organism: Candidatus Saccharimonadota bacterium; assembly: GCA_017556795.1. Classification (GTDB taxonomy): domain Bacteria; phylum Patescibacteriota; class Saccharimonadia; order Saccharimonadales; family Saccharimonadaceae; genus Nanosyncoccus. The sequence goes on from JAFYLZ010000004.1 coordinate 284,309, forward strand.
CGTCGTTAGCAACCTTGAACGAATGCCATAATAATAAAAAATAATCCCCTTTTCGGGGATTATTTTTTTGTGAAGCGGTCAAATTACCAGACGCGGACTAAGATTTCACCACCGAGGCGGTTTTTCTTGGCTTCGCGGCCAGTCATCAAGCCTTTCGAGGTCGAGATGATAACCATACCACGGCCAGACTTAATCGTTGGGATGTCGCCAGCGGCAGTGTAGACGCGGCGGCCTGGTTTGGAAACTTTTTCGATTTCGTTAATTTTAGCAACTTCACCAGGATTGGCGATCACGACATGGAGAATACCACGAGGTTTGCCTTCTTCAATATCGTAGCTTGCGAGGTAACCATTTTTGACCAAGGTCTCGATTACTGCAACTTTGAGTTTTGAAGTAGCAACGCGAATCTCGGTTTTGCCAACCATGTTAGCATTGCGAATGCGGGTAATGAGGTCAGCGATTTGATCTGTAGATTGTAATGACATATCTTTCTCCTTTCTCCTTACCAGCTACTCTTTGTTACACCAGGGATTTCGCCCTTGCTTGCTTTTTCACGGAAGGTAATACGGCTCATGCCGAAGCGGCGCATATAGCCACGTGGGCGGCCGTCGAGCAGGTCACGGTTTTTAAGACGGGTGACAGAGCTGTTCCTAGGAAGCTTTTGGAGACCTTCGAGGTCACCAGCAGCTTTGAGCTCGGCGCGCTTTGCGCTGTATTTTTCGTATAGTTTACGACGTTTTTCGTCACGGAGGACGGCTGATTTCTTAGCCATATTACTTGTCCCCTTTCATGAACGGCATGCCGAAGAGTTCTAACAATTTAGTACTTCCTTCCTTTGAACCATTTTTAATAATAAACGTAACTTCGAGACCGTGGAGAACGGCTGCATCTTCGAAAGTAATTTCTGGGAAAACAGTTTGTTCTTTAAGGCCGAGGTTATAGTTGCCTTGCTTATCGAAAGCGCTTCTTGAGACGCCGTGGAAGTCACGAACGTGTGGGAGAGCGATATTGATAAGACGATCAACGAATTCATACATTTTATCGTTGCGAAGGGTTACGAGATAACCAACTGGGGCACCCATACCTTTGCGGATTTTGAAGGTCGCGATTGATTTCTTTGCAAGACGAGAGGTCGCAGCTTGACCAGTAATCTTAGCGAGGGTGAGTTCGACAGTTTCAGTGAATTTTTTATCTTCACGTTTCTTGCCGACACCACATGAAACAATAACCTTCTTGAGTTCTGGAACTTGGTTGATATTCTTAAGGCCAAGTTCTTTTTGTAACTTCGCTTTAAGCTCTTTGTTGTAGAGCTCTTTTAGGCGAGGCATATTTTTAACGTCAGCCATTATTTAGCTCCTTTCTTAGCTTTAGCGTTAGTTTTTTTCTCAGTTTTGGCAGCTTCAACGAGTTTGAGGTTTGAAAGAACGATACCGACGTGAATATCTTTTTTGCCACCTTTTGGATTGAGGTAAGATTTTCTCACGTGGCGTTCACGAATCTCGATACCTTCGAGGTAAGCTTTGCCATCTTTAACTTTAACGATTTTAGCGGTTTTACCTTTGTTATCGCCAGCAATGACCATAACTTTGTCACCGGTTTTTAGATTTTGTGCCATATTAGAGTACCTCCGGTGCTAAGCTAATAATCTTGGTAAAGCCGAGGTCGCGAAGCTCGCGTGGGATTGGACCGAAAACGCGAGTACCTTTTGGAGTTTTGTCATCGTTGACGAGAACAGCAGCGTTTTCATCAAAACGAATAGTTGATCCATCAGGACGGCGAATTGGATTTACCGTACGAACGATAACTGCTTTAACGACAGCTTTTTTCTTGGTGTTACCATGTGGGTCTGCGTCTTTAACTGAGCAGGTGACGATATCACCAACACGAGCATAACGAGCACGGGTACCACCGAGAACGCGGATGACACCAAGTTCTTTGGCGCCGCTGTTGTCGGCAACTTTAAGACGGGTTTCCTGTTGTATCATATTATGCCTCCTCCTCTTTCAGTTCAATCGTGCCATGTGAGCGCTCAAGAACTTTTACGAGGGTGTAAGCCTTAGTTTTGGAAAGTGGGCGGCAAGCGGCGATTTCGACGCGGTCACCTAACTTTGCTTCGTTTTTCTCATCGTGAGCGGTGTATTTACGAGTTTTCGTAAATTGCTTGCGATAGAGTGGATGTGTTTCGCGATTCGTGATGGAGACGGTAATGGTCTTATCACGCTTATCGGAGGTCACGATTCCTTGTAATGTGTGTGCCATATTAGAACTCCTCTTTCTTAATAATTTTACAGCGGACTGGGAGCTTGTGAGAAGCCAAGCGAAGGGCTTCTTTGGCTTGCTCTTCAGTCACGTCAGCGATCTCAAACATCACAGTACCAGCTTTAACCTTAGCGACAAAGAATTGTGGTTCACCTTTACCGGAACCCATTTTAACGTCGAGAGGTTTTTTGGTAACTGGGGTGTGTGGGAAGATACGAATCCAGATTTTACCACCACGCTTAATGTAGCGGGTAATAGCTTGACGGGCGGCCTCGATTTGGCGGCTGGTGATGCGTTCGTTATCGATCGACATCAAACCGTAGTCACCGAAAGCAACGGTGTTGCAGCGAGTGGCGACGCCTTCGTTTTTACCTTTGCGAACCTTGCGGTGGGCAGTTTTCTTTGGAAGTAAAATAGCCATATTATTTCTCCCCCTTGTAGATCCAAACTTTTACGCCAACGATACCAGCAATGGTTGGAGCGTGGCAGCAGTAGAAATCGATATCAGCACGAAGGGTGTGTAGAGGCACGGAACCTTCGATGAATTTCTCGCGGCGAGACATTTCAGCGCCGTTAAGACGGCCAGAAACCTCGATACGCACACCTTTGGCGCCTGCATTCATAGAAGATTGCAAAGCCATTTTAACGGCGCGGCGGAAGTTCATACGTTTGCCAAGTTGGAAACCGATGTTTTCTGCAACGAGTTTAGCGTTAAGTTCTGGTTTTTTAATTTCTTCGACATTGATACGAATTGGGGTATCAACGATTTTTTCAAGCTCTTTCTTGAGCTCGTTGATGCCAGCACCTTGCTTGCCGATCACTGCACCAGCTTTAGCGGTGAAGATGATAACGGTGGTAAGGTTGGCAGAACGCTCGATGTTGACTTTAGCAATAGTCGGGCGAGCTTTGAAGCGGTTTTCAACCGTTTCACGAATCTTAGCGTCTTCGACCAAGTTTTTGCGGAAGTCAGATTTCTTCAAAGTGAACCACTTAGAAGACCAGTCTTTGCTGACTTGGAGACGGTAAGAGATGGGATTAACCTTCTGACCCATATTACTTGTTCTCCTTTTCTTTAGCCGGTTCGGCTTTCTTAGCTTCGGCGGCCTTCTTTACTTTCTCTTCGCCGGCGACCTCGACAAAGATGTTGCTTGAAATCTTTTCATATGGCAAAGCGCGTCCACGAGAAGCTGGAACATAGCGACGCATGCGAGTTCCGGCGGTTACTGAGATACGAGCGATGCGAATAGTTTTTGGATCGATAGAAACTTTGGAGTTATTGAGAAGGTTTGCGTTAGCAGACTCAATAGCTTTACGGACGGCCTTAGCGGCGCGGCGTGGGGTGTTTTCTAGGATCACGATAGCGTCAGCGACATAGCGGTCACGGACCAAGCTAGCAACGATGCTAGTTTTGCGTGGCTGGCTGTCGATGCCTTTTTCATATGCGTGGGCAAAGTGAGTAACAGCCATGATTAGTTACCTCCCTTTGCAGCAGCGGCCTCAGCGGCTTTCTTACCACCGTGGCGCTTAAATTTACGGGTTGGCGCAAACTCGCCGAGTTTGTGACCGACCATGTTTTCAGAAATGAAAACTGGAACATGCACGCGACCATTGTGGACTGCGATAGTGCGTCCGACCATTTCTGGAGAAATTGTCGACTGACGAGCCCAAGTTTTGATCACGGTGCGATCTTCGGCGGAGAGAGCAGCAACCTTCTTCGCGAGTTTGTAGTCTATAAATAGACCTTTCTTAAGACTGCGAGACATTATTTCCTCTTTCCTTCGTGGCGACTGCGCACGATCATTTTATTAGTTTTCTTATTATGGCGAGTCCTAAACCCAAGCGTCAATTGACCCCATGGAGTACGTGGAGCTTTACCAGTACCGTGGCGACCGCCGTCACCACCACCGTGAGGGTGGTCGGTAGCGTTCATCACGACACCGCGGACCGTTGGGCGAATGCCTTTGCGGCGGCGGCGACCAGCTGAGCCGATCTTGACGTTTTGGTGTTGGAGGTTAGAAACGACACCGATTGATGCTTCACAGGTAGAAAGAACTTTGCGAACTTCACCTGATGGCATTTTAAGAGTGGCGTAGCCATTTTCCTTTGCCATGAGCTGAGCGGAAGCACCAGCAGCGCGGACCATTTGGGCGCCGCGGCCTGGGGCGAGCTCGATAGCATAAACGAAAGTACCAACTGGGATATTTTCGAGTGGCAAACGGTTGGAATCTTCTACAGCGGCTTCGTCACCGGTAGAGAATTTAGTACCTTTGGTCATTTTGGTATCTGCGACGACATAGTAGTAGACACCGTTCTGATCTTTAGCGCGAGCGATACGAGCGCTACGGTTTGGATCATATTCGATTTCCTCAACGGTCAAAGTAAGATTCTTTGGCAAGTTGTGGGTAAGGATGCGGTAATGGCGTTTGACGCCGCCACCACGATGGCGCACGGTAATGCGACCTTGGTTGTTTTTACCAGCTTGTTGCTTTTTTGCTTGAAGCAAAGCTTTCATCGGCTTCTTGGTCGTGATTTGATCGTAATCTTCGGTCGTTTTCTGACGCTGAGCCGGAGTAACTGGGCGATAAGCTTTAATACTCATTACTTATTCTCCTTAGCTGCTTTCTTGTCTGCCTTAGCTTTAGCTTTGGCTTCCTTTGCGCTGCTCTTTACGGCTTTTTCAGCCTTTTTATCTTCTTCAGGTTCTTCAAATACTTTGATTGAATCACCTTCCTTCAATGTAACGTATGCATATTTCTTATCTTGGCGATAAGTCGTACCAGGATAAGCGTGCTTGCCTTTGCTGAATTTGGTCTTTTTACCGTCGCGGATCAAAGTGCGGATATCGGTAACAGTGACGTTAAATTCTTTTTCAACGAGTTTAACAATTTCTTGTTTGCTCATACCGCATTTAACTGAGAAAACGTAGGTGCGTTTGGTTTGTTCGCGGTAGGTTTTTTCGGTAGCACGTGGCTCCAAGATGTGGAGGTTGATATTGGTTTTTGCGTCTGCCATATTACTTCTCCTCTCCCATTAGCCAGTTAACAGTAGCTTTCATGCTGGCATCGCTAAAGACGATAGCGTCAGCGTTCATGATGTCAAAGACGTTGAGGTAGGTAGCGCGAACGAGTTTAACGTTTGGCAAGTTGTTGGTAGAGCGAAGAACTTCTGGAGTCTTTTCTGCTGCAACTGCGAGGACGTTTTTGCCTTCGAGCTTCATATCTTTCAAAACTTTGACTGCATCTTTGGTCTTGCCGGTGAGTTTGACGTCAGCAGCGAGAGTCAAGATAGCTTTGTCTTTATTCTTAAGGCTGAGAGCCTGGCGAATAGCGACTTTTTTGGCGGTCTTAGTGAGTTTCTTGGTGAAATTCTCTTCGCCGGTGCGACCGAAGGCCACACCACCGTGGCGCCAGATAGGGTTGCGGGTGCTGCCGAAGCGTGCACGACCGGTGCCTTTCTGTTTCCATGGTTTCTTACCACCACCGCGGACTTCACCACGCTTCAAAGTTTTGGCGTGTGAGCTGCGAGAGTTAGCAAGATATGCATCATAAGCGAGTTTTACGAGTTCGTGGTTCTCGACTGATAGGCCGAAAACATCTTTATTCAAAGTAGCCATATTAGTTCTTTCCCTCCACGCTTATAATTCCTTTCTTTGGACCAGGGACTGCGCCCTTGAGACCAAGGAGGTTGTTTTCTTTGTCGATAAAGCTAACAACGAGGTTCTTCACGGTAACTTGATCGTGACCCATGCGGCCTGGCATGCGTTTGCCTTTGAAAACTTTTTGAGGATACATCGAGCCGATAGAACCGACTTTACGAATATCGCCCTTGAAGCCGTGGGTGTTACGTGATTCCTGGAAGTTCCAGCGCTTGACGGTACCGGCAAAGCCTTTACCTTTGGAAATACCAGTGGCAGCGACTTTGTCGCCGAGGTTGAAGCTGTCGACGGTAATTTGATCGCCAACTTTCAAACCTTCTGGGATTTCTTCGACGCGGAATTCTTTCAGAACCTTAGGGTTAATATTTTCTCCAGCCTTTTTGACGTGACCGGAAACCGACTTGCTCAGATTCTTACCCTGACCGTATCCCACCTGCACAGCGTTATAACCATCGGTTTCGACGGTTTTAATCTGAGTCACTGTGGCTGGGCCGGCTTGAAGGATTGTAACAGGGGTTACAACGCCATCTGCGCCGATGATCTGGGTCATACCAATTTTGGTGCCGAGAATGACTTGCATTCTATTCCTTTCCCTTAAATTTTTTAACACTATTAAAACTAGACTTCCGAGCGGTTTCCTCTGTTGGACCTACTCCTGCGTCTAGATAACGTTCTAATTTTACCACAGTTTGCAAGATATGACAAGGGGATTTTTAGAGATTTTTAGGGGATTTTTGGGGTTTTGACTTTTTTGGCTTTTTTGAGGACATTAAAAACCCCCGTGAATAAATTCACGGGGGTCATAGTAGTTATCCGCAGTCATCGTCCACGTAAATCGGATTTTCTTCCGGATCATCCTCTGCATACGACACTGCGTACCATTTCCCGGCCTTGAGGCCGGGAATGATGTTGTCGTGAGACACCCATTTCTGGGTCTCTATGACGTAATTGGTCTTTTTCGTAACAATATACGAAATTGACCCTGGCCCCATTCCTGTCGGCCCACTTTCGACTTCGGAAATGTATTTTTTTACTTCCTGCTCATTTGGAAACTTTTCTGACACCGTACATACGAACGGCGACAGAATTGTAATTTCGTAAAAATCCTTCATTAGCTCACCCCCATTAGCATCTCGTACGGTTTGATAGGCGTCCCTTTGCGGATGCTATCATGTACGTACTGGTCGGTTATCCGCCAGCCTTTGTTGACACCTCTTGCAATATCGTCAAGAGGATACCAAATCCTGTTAATCTTATCACCCTGACCATCGTCACGCATCTCAAAGACGTAGTAGACGCAGTCTGGGCAGTGCATCCTTGCAGTTCTGCGGGCTTCTGCAGCCGTTTTGAACTTCAGGGAAACATCGAGGTCAACCATGCCCGTTTTATCCGGGCGATCCGGATCTTTCAATACAAAAATCAGCCTATACGTAAATTGCGGTTTCTTTAACATTCATATCACCTCCTTATTTTATTTATGATTAAGTTAAAGAAAACTCTTATAATTATATCACAAATCTAAGAAACTGTCAATAAAGCCCTCGAGCTTACCATCGAGGACGGCATCAGTGTCGGTCTCTTCGTGCTCTGTGCGAGTGTCCTTGACGAGGCGGTATGGCTGAAGGACGTAGTTGCGGATTTGCTGGCCCCATTTGGCGGACTCACCAGCGCGGAGTTTGTCGATGGATTCGGCGTGCTGCTCGAGCTGCATTTGGACGAGCTTACCCCTGAGGATTTCCATGGCTTTTTCCTTGTTTTGGAGCTGGGAGCGTTCGTTTTGGATGGCGACGACCGTGTTAGTCGGCAGGTGGGTGATGCGCACGGCCGAGTTGGTCGTATTGACAGATTGGCCACCGTGGCCACCAGAGTGGTAGACGTCGATACGGAGGTCTTTTTCATCGATTTTGACGTCGGTATCGGCCTTAATAACGGGGAGAATTTCAACGAGCGAGAACGAAGTTTGGCGCAGATTGTTGGCATTGAACGGCGAGAGACGGACGAGGCGGTGGACGCCGTGCTCGGATTTGAGTGTGCCGTAGGCGTGCGGGCCGGTAATTTCGTAGACGGCGGTTTTGATGCCGGCTTCTTCCCCGGCGGTGCGCTCCACGAGTGTGGCCTTGAAGCCGTTTTTCTCGCAAAATCTCAGATACATGCGCTCGAGCATACCGGACCAGTCCATGGCCTCGGTGCCACCAACGCCGGCGGTGATGCGCAAAATTGCATCTTTGTCGTCGTAGGCGCCGTTAAAACGGAGGGATTTTTTAAGATTATCGTATTCGGTCTCGAGGGCCGTGACCTGGGCTTCGATTTCGTCGGCTAGGCTGACATCTTCTAGGGTTAGCAGCTCTTTAATGTCTGAAGTTTGAGTTTTGAGTAGTCTCCAGGGGCCGATTTCGTCGTTAAGTTTGGCGAGCTCTTGGTTTTTGGCGGTAGCATTGGCGGGATTTTGCCAAATTTCCGGCTCGGCCACTTCGGCCTCGAGCTTTTCGATCTCGGCAATTTTGCCATCGATGCCAAGTTTATCCCACGCGGCGGCGAGATTTTGGCTAAGAATGTCTAGGCGTTTTTCGAGCTCTTGCATAAGGTTGATTATAGCACGTATAATAAGGGTATGGAAACGAAGATTTTGCTTGATGAAAATATTGAACTGAGGGCGGCGAGTCCGGAATGGGCGGCCGAGAAATATGCGGCGGCAATCGCCTCGCGCAAGCATCTTTTGCCGTGGCTCAGCTGGATCCATTTTTATGAAAATGGTACGCCGGAGGAAGGCGCCGAGAAAATGCGTGAATTCCAGTCTGGTAAGGTGGCCGAGTTCGAGAAGGGTACGAATTATCTCTATGATATCTTCGTGGATGGCTCATTTGCAGGTAGCATTGAGCTGATGTCTGTTTCTTCCGAGAATCGCTACTGCGAAATTGGCTACTGGCTAGCGAAGGATTTTACTGGGTGTGGAATTATGACGCGCGCCGTGAATCTGTTGACCGATTTAGCGTTTGAAAAGCTTGGTTTGCACTGCATTTCGATTCACGCGGCGCACGAAAATAAAGCTTCGCGCGCAGTGGCGGAACGCTGCGGATTTAAGTTTGAAGCGGAGCTGCGCGACCGTTTGCTGCTCGAGGGAAAGTATTATAACCGGGCGGTTTATAGCAAGTTGGATTCGGAAAACTAGAGCTCTACTAATTCGTATTTGCGGCTGCCGAGCCCGAGCGATTCGGCGTACGGGAGAATTTCGCGGCCAAGCAGCGAGTCGATGCGTTCGCGCAGCTCTGCGGCGCCTTTTTCTTTGGATTGCCAGACTATGTCGATGAAGGCTTGGTCGTTCGCAACTGGGTCAAGCGAAGCGAAAACATTTTAGGAGTTTATTATGGCTATTAAGTTAGAAGATACTATCGCGGTCGTACAAAAAGAGATTCGCGACTTGCGTGCAAAATATGAGTCCGTTGCTAAAACGGAAGAACAGAATCCGATAATGGTCGAAGACGAAACATCGACTGGGTATTATTGCCAACTAATGGCGGATCCGAAAGACGCCGCTAAGATTTTGCTTGAATATGACTATCCGGTTTGGCGCATCCTTGAAGAAGATGCACCGCGCGCGATGTGGGAAGATTTGGCTATCGTCTATCTTTGCGTCAATTTTCTTTTTAATATAAGCGATTCCGACGCAAGCTATTATTAAGATTATTATCCAAAGATATGTAGGCATTTCCACTCCTTTTATTATTTTATGGTCTTTATTTGTCTATCTGGAAATAACTGGTTGAAGATATATACAAATTGCTCTGCACGGTCTTTTGGGAGTTCTTCTTTCTGCCTAATGCTCTCCCACATATCCAAAGCGTCGCGAATGGTGAATCCGAATATATCCCACCGTTTTTCCATATAATCAAAAATCCACGAATCGATTACGTCCGAATATTCTTCATCGGAAAAATGTTCATTAATGGATATATATGTGGCGCTCCGACCTCTTTCACCTAGACGTTTTTTGATAGCATATATTACGTCTTTAAACCTCGTAATATTATTATAATTCGTGTTCCAAACGTATTTGTCTCTGAAAGACTCTTTTGCTCTTATTATTAAGGGTGTTTGCAATAGCTGAAAGAGCGGTTCATTTATGTTGTCAGGGAGTCTTTGCGGATTGGGGGCATTTGATAGCCACGCGTACCTAACCGACTTATTTTCTGATTTATAATTTCTGGTTTCGTCTTCTAGTCTTTTCGCTAATATGCCTATAAAAATTGCTGCTAACGCCGGTCGTGCCTCGTTGGGTGAAGCTTTTTCCCAAGTACCTCCAGTATGATCTATTTTGTCTAACAGTATTTTTTCGACCATATCATAGTTAGAGCTGAGTTTTATGCTCATTTGGGAAGGCAGATATTTTTCAATAAATCTTTGCGACTCGACTACCCTATAGGTATCCAATGCCTTGCACACGACATCTAAATCTGCCGGGATAATTACTCTAACAAAAACTAGGTTTTTCAAAATTGAGAGAACAGCTAAAATATCTATAATTTCTTTACCCTGTAATCTATCTATGTCGTCAATGATAATATAAATGAGCTCCTCTGTTTTTAGATTTTCATATTGGCGGTTTAATTTATAAATAAGTTCACTCGAAGGGAGGTTCGTTTCTTTGTGGTTTCTCATGAAATTTCCGATAGTTTTTTGAGGACTAGAATCCAGGTTTTTTATTAGCGAGTCTATATCATCTCTATTTTTCATCCCCATTTTAAGCGTAGTGTCGTTTAACGTGCTTAGGAGATCTTTTATAAATTCATTTTCGCTTCCACTATACTTAAAGGCGGACTCGTAAATATATTTATTATTATTTTCTGTCTCATTTATTGCGATGAGCAATGATGTTGTTTTCCCGGATCCCCATTTACCATTGATGCACAGAACGTGCTTATCGCCAGACTCTTCTAAAAACTCTTTTATAGGATTGATATTTTTGTCTATCAGTTCGTCTAATGATTGCTTAACTTTTTCATCAATTTCGCTCTTTCCATAGATTTTTTCAATTAACCTGATACGAGTAGATATAGGGCTACCATATCCTCGATTTTTGAATAACTCAAGAATAAAATTTTTATCACGTTGAATTGTTTCTGGATTCAAAAAACTATATATGTGTTCGCCTAAAAGAATCGAGAGCAATACCCACGTAACAAGAATTATCCAACTATATGTAGCTTTATTAATAATTGAGCAGTCAAGAATTTGCGGAAAAGTATTGCTTATCAATGAATAGGTTGCGTCGAAAAGGGCGTTTGCAAAATTAAATATTACGACTAAAAAGACCATTGGCGCTATAACAAAGGCAATAAATATTGCAATCGTTTTTATTTTATACATTCAAAATACCTCTTCAAGTATTCCTTTAGTTCTTCATCATATGCGTAGATATAGACACCCTTGATTGCGCGGTTCATAAGAATCCTGTAGGTTCTTAACACTTGTTCTAGCATATCGTCTTCATTGGTTTGCTCGTCGTTAGCGACTTGGCGCTGGCTGCGTTTCATGGCGCCAGAATCCGCACATGCCTTGCGGTTAAAAATGAGTTTTCCGTCGCGATAGATTAGGTCGTTTCCAATAATAATACCAACATAATTCAAATCGTCGCCCTGCACCGTATAAATGCTACCAACTTCACTCGGCGCATTCTTGGAACCAATCCAGTTATTTTGTGTGCTGTTCCAACGGAATTTCATACCATCGATCTCGATGTCGTATGCGCTTTTATTGTTTTTGGATGCCCATTTCCAGGCAAAACCCGCCACCATACGCGACAGCCCATACTCGGCCTCGCGTTTTTCCATGGCCTTGGCAAAATCTTGAATATTATCAAAGATTTTTGCTTCAAAATTTCCAAAGGTTTCTTTTTGCGCTGGCCTGAGGCTATTGGACAAAATATCATGAATATAATCTATGTATTTCTTGCCACCCAGTGAGCGCATTTGAGTCTTGAGATAATATGCTCGCATATTAAATTCTTCTGCATATTTTAGAATATCGGCCCTATTGATATTGGCTGGGCGAATACGTTGCTGGTCGCTGAAGACCAAAACGACATTTTTGGACTTTGCCATAATCCAGTCTAGCTCGGAGTGAATTCCGGTGTCGCCAAAAATCTTTTTGTCGATATCATGCACTTGCTTACCGAGCGTGCCGGTGACGCCAATTTTCAATAGGTGAGCTTCGTCCACCAAGGTTATATCAAAATCGTCGTCGCATTTGCCAAATTGAACTGGCGAGAAAATCCTAATATTGGCGCCGCCGAGATCGATTTTGTCAAAAATCTTACGAATGCGACCGCACAAGGATGGCTGAGGAATTACCAATGCGATGCTCTTGCCCTTGAAATTCTGGTTGATGTGCTCCAGTTCAAAGAAAATATTGAAGTTGGATTCGTCATCGATATCGTCGTTGCGATTATCGAATGATTGAAGATCCGCTAATAGCTTTGCGAGGTACATAATAACGATAGTTTTGCCGGTTCCGGCATCACCATCGATAACCGATAAACTCTTAACGCCATTAGTGATAGATTCGTCAATGTTTTGAACGATTTCAGTCACCACGTTTAGCTGTTCAAAGTTTAAGTTTTTGTACGGTGAAAATTTGAATAGTTCGGAGTTATTAATTTCCGAAATGGTTTTGTCGGCGATCTTTAGCTCGCGAAGTCGATTCCAGATTTCTTCAAAAGTTTTGCGGTAGTTAGCTCGGTCATAATAGTCACGGTCGCACATGCCATCATTGCGGTTTAAAACTTTGAACTTTCCGTCGCCGCTAAAATATTGAATCAGATAAGATTCGAGGTCTAGCGCTGCGCTTTTGTTAAAAGTCTCGTCAAAAACCACTTTTACTGAACCGTGCTGCAGGCTCGATTTTTCGGCGCTCGCTAGGTGCTGGTTCATACGACTTTTTAGGTTTGTGGTTTCGCCAATATAAATCTCGCTGTTGTTGTAAATTTGGTAGACGACCGGCCAGTTCTCTTCCAAATGGTCTTCCGCGGCCAAATTGTTAACCGATTTTTGGTCGAAAGAATAATTTCTAATTTGAAAAGTTTTTTCTGGCATTTTTACAACTCCGTATATTTTTTGCTACTACCTTTAGATTTGTCGACTGGATATTTCTTAGAGTTTTCCTCCAATTTTTCCATAATGATATCTTCGAGTTTGACATCAAGTTTATCCGCCAAAAGAATCGCATAGTTCACAACGTCGGCCAATTCTTTACAAACGGCCTTTTTATCGTAATTATCGTTCCACTGGAAGCATTCAAGAAGCTCGCCCGACTCAATAGCGATTGATTTTGCCAAATTCGCAGGAGAATGAAACTGATCCCAGTCTCGGTCTTTTGTGAATTTTATTACTGCGGATTTGACCTCGTCCATACTAATATTATAGCATGGTACCAGCATTGAACTATCGCTTATGTTCGGCTGCTCTTTTCCCGGCACAATATGGGCAACCTCTGCCTTTGCTCCTATTGGAGATGCTAGCTTCCCATTCGTGGCCTTTTTCACATTTCCACCAAACCTTCTTATTACTACTCGCGGTGAAATCTTTTGGCCTTAAAATACCATTCTTTTCGTAATTCCATTCATTTGCCAACCCTGGGTTAAGCGTGGCTAAATCATTGAAACCATGGAGAACTTTTTTGCCAGCACAATATGGGCATCCGTTGCCATTATTTCTGTCCACGACACACGCTTCCCACTCATGCCCTTTTTTGCATTTCCACCATACTTTCTTGCCACTACCAGCCGTAACATCTTGTGGCTTAAGATCACCATTCTTTTTATAATCCCATTCGCTTGCAAGTTGAGGATTCTTAGTGCTTAGGTCGTTAAATCCCCGCTCAATCTTACGGCTGCTACAATATGGGCACCCGGTGTGATGACTCGTTCTATTGTTGGGAGTCGCCCGATAGCTATGTCCGTTTTTGCATTTCCACCAAACTATAACCCTTGCGCCGGCAGAAATATTTTCAGGCGTATTGCCAACCTGTCCATTCTTTTGATAATCCCATTCATCTAAGAGCTCTGGGTTTGTTTTTGCGATATAGTTTTCCAAGTCGTAGTTTATGACCATGCTCCTGATTTTGTCGTAGTCCCTGGGCATATCAATCCCTAAGTTTACGCCAAGTTGCTCCTCCAAAAACTTTAATCCAGGAATTATGTGCTCGCCGCTAGTTTTAGGGCTCTCTGGCAGCGTAAACACGATAGATTTTAATGCTGTGTCATCTAGGCCTTTTTCTCTTATGCGGATGATCGTAATTCCGTGCTCACTACAGAGCCTATCTTTTATGGCGTCTTTTGCTTTGTTTTTATGATAAAAAACTCCGTCATATTCAATTCCGGTTTTTTTACTTGGAATATAAATGTCTAGTTCTTTTCTGCCCAACCATGCAGGCTTATAATTCTCGACCGCGTCCGGAAAGGCTTGCTGAATATAAAAGAATATCGCTTTTTCCGGGAAAGAAATGCGTAGATTATGCGAACATACGGGACACCCTCTACCTATGGCCCGTTTGCAAATGCTAGCCTCCCATTCATGTCCATTCTTACATCTCCACCATACCTTTTTATTGCTATTCAACGTGAAGTCTTGTGGCAATAACCCGGCGTTCTTTTCATAATTCCATTCATTAGATAGCTGGGGGTCAAGCGTAGCTAGATCATTAAAGCCAGGAAGAACCATTCTGCCTGCGCAATACGGACAGCCATTGCCACTATTCCTGTTCGAGATTTGGGCTTCCCATTCATGCCCTTTTTCGCATCTCCACCATACTTTTTTACTACTACTCACGGTGAAATCTTTCGGTTTTAGTGTATCGTTCTTTTCGTAATTCCATTCGTTTGCCAGCTCAGGATTAAGCGTAGCTAAATCATTAAAGCCAGGAAGAACCATTCTGCCCGCACAATACGGACAACCAGTCCCCTTGGCTCTATTGCAGATGCTAGCCTCCCATTCGTGCCCCTTTTTGCATTTCCACCAGACCTTCTTGCCGCTTCCGCAAGTAACATTATCAAAATAAAACCCGTTTTTATCATTACGTTCGCGATACCATTCTTTAGTCAGTTCCGGATGTTCGTCTTTGAGCAGACCCATATATCATATTTATTATAACATTGGCCAGCCAGTCAAAAAAACAAAATAATACACAAAATCAATTAGGGCAGTCAGTAGCTTACGCCGCCATGACACGAACAGATGCTGTGGCCAGTAGCCGAACTGCACTAACCGTTACTGTCGCCATAATCGGTGCTTACTTTCAATGATTTTTCTCGCCTCAACAAAAAGTCGTTCTACGGAATACCGCTCGCAATCGATACAAAAATACCTGTTACCCTTCAGGTCGAATTCGTACAAACTGCCACCAAGATAATACAAAAATACAGAGTCAAACCCAGTTTCATATTTACTTACTATTTCGGTACTAAGGCGGAGGATTTCCGCTAGGTCTCTGCTAAAAATATGAACATAGCTAAATATAAATAAAAAATTTTTGTCAAAAATTTTATAGTTTTTGTTTAGTTTTTTCAATTTGTTTTCTAGCACAACATAGAGATCGTTCAAATTACGGTTTGTAGCCGGATGTACGAGAATTTGCTCTTCTATCTTACCCCCCAGCTTCCTGATTTGTTTGTACGCTTTTTGTCTTTGTTGGCTATCACCGTATGAATAATCTTCGGAGTACAGGTTAACCATCTCTCTAAAATACCGGGGACTAATGCTGGTGACTTCTACGCCCATTCCTTCGCCACACAAATCAGGCTTATCAACCCCAGCGACCAAACCGACAAAACGGTCTGGGAAAAATTTTTCAAGCATCAATTTGGCGGATATTTCCGAATATTCCGTTTCATAACATTTTGGCAGCGGTTTTTCCGGGTCAATTTTTTTATTTTTGTATCCCATATTTTTCAGTCCTTGATTTTATCCCCAATCCCCTTCTCCCCACACAACCTTACAAACTCATCCACAGTGTCAATCTGTGGATAGCCAGAGGTGGCGGTGCGGTAGTGCATTGGAATGATGGTTTTTGGCGAAACGGCGAGACAAATCTCGACGGCCGTAGCAGCGTCAATCGTATAGAATCCGCCCACCGGAATCAGCAGATAGTCGGCGTCAGAGATGGCGGCGAGCTGCTCGTCGTTTGGGAAATGGCCGAGGTCGCCGAGGTGGACCAACTTCTCGGAGCCGTCTGCGGACGTAATCACAAAAATCGTGTTTAGGCCGCGGAGCGCACCCTGCTGGTCGTCGTGCCAGCTGGCGATTTCTTCAATCTTTAAATCACAGCTCAAAGCCGGATCAATCTCCACGCATTCCACCCCGCTGTGGTCCGCGTGGCCGTGCGAGCAAATCACCTTGGCGGCCGAAGTGCGAAGCGGCGCGAGGCCCGGCACACTGCCGTCCTTGTACGGGTCGATCACGAGCGCGTCGTCGATCCTAAAGCACGCATGTCCTAAATATTCAATTTTCATTTTACCTCCTCATTTTTCTTAATAAATCTTTCATTTCTGGCTCCACACGGTACGAGTCGCATATCTTGGAAATGGCCTTATTGAACGTCCATTTCGGCAGATGCGACGCGCGAAGATACCCGAGCGTTGACTCCGGGAACTTGATAAAACATTCGCAAACCAGCCAAGCCAGCGCCATTTTTACATAATATTCATCGCGCGCGGCCAGGCGCTCCGTCCAGTCGTAGGCCACCTGCAGCCAGTCCGGGTCCATGTAGCAACATTTTAAAATCACCAGCCCAACTCGTGCAGCAAACTCACGTTCGTCGCTAAGCAGATTCTCCATCTTCTTTTCATAAAAATCCGTGCGGCGCTTTTTGATTAGCTTCCCCACGGCCGAGCAAAAAGTATCGCAAGTACTCCAGTCGTCGAGTAAATCCACCTGGGAGTCGAAATAGTCCAGCATCTTTTCGTACGGCAGACGCGCAATCAAAAAGGCCCGCGCCAGAGTTTCTTCGTAGCCGATGGGTGTTTTTGTAATGATTTTCTCGATATATTCCGGCGCCACTTGGCCGGCGTTTTCACGAATCTGCGGCACCCGCACCCCCAGAAACGGCCGCTCGCTCGGGCAGATTTTCATCACAAAATCCCGGTACTCGTCGTCCGCATAAAAAGCCAGCTTCTCGCACAGCTCCTGGTGGGTTTTGATCTGGTTCATAAGGTTATTATAGCAGTATTCGGGGTGGACCAGAGTTGATATTTTTAAGCGTTTATGCTAGTATAAAAATAGTGATGGGCTCCAGAAACCCATCGGTTGTTGGATTGTAACTGCTAGCGTTCTACGCTGACAGTTACTTTTTTAGCTTTAGGCCTGATTTTGAGTATGAATTTAAATTCTATCTCCATAATCACCTCCTTGGTTTTTGTTTTAGCAAAAGTTCAGGGGGCCGCCCGACTATCTGGAATCGTCACGCATAAATCCCCCCTCGAGGAGCGAACCCGGCGGACCGGATTCGCCCTACTCACGGGGAATCTATGTTGTTCGAAAGCTAAAAATTCCGCCAACCCGGCAGCATTATTAGCATAGCGCCAAAAATTTTACAACCCCAGACGGAAAATCTATTAAACGCTCGCGCTTAGCACTTCCCTAGCCTCGGCCACGGAGTGCGTTTCCATCAACTTGGCGCGGAGGTCTGAGGCGCCCGGGAAATTATTGATATAAATCTTGTAGTAGTGTTTGAGTGGCTCGTACGGCAAGCCGTGCAGAGCCATTTGTTCCTCATACAAATCCAGGTGCAGGTTCAAAAGTTCCATTAGCTCTTCGCGCGTGGCGGCGTGGTCCGTAAAACAATACGGATTAGAAAAAACGCCGCGGCCGATCATAAAGCCATCGATTTCCGGATACTGAGCGTGCAATTCCAGCGCAGCCGCACGGTCCTTAATGTCGCCATTAATAATCAACTTAGTCTCTGGCGAAATCTCGGCGCGTATCTTCAAAATCTCCGGAATTAGCTCGTAGTGCGCCGCCACCTTAGACATTTCCTTGCGGGTGCGCAGGTGCACGGTGAGGGCGGCCGGGTGCTCGGCGAGCAGGGTCGGGAGCCAAGTCTTATACTCATCAACGAACGAAAAGCCGAGGCGGGTCTTGATTGAGACCGGCAAGGAGGTCGCGGCCTTGACTTTGCGGTAGCAATCCACGGCGAGCTCCGGGGTTTTGATCATCGCGGCGCCACCGCCGGCTTTGTTGACGTGTTTGTCTGGGCAGCCAAAGTTAAGGTCCACGCCAGCAAAGCCGAGCGATTCCAAGGCGCCGGAAAGTTCCGAAAAATGGTCCGGATTTTTGCCCCAAATTTGAGCAATAATCGGCTTGTCTGACTCGACAATCTCTAGGCGCTCCAACGCGTTGTGGCGACCTTTCTCGGAGGCGTAGCTCGAAACGTTAGTAAATTCGGTATAAAAAAGATCTGGCCGGCCAGCCTTGGCAACGACCTGGCGGAATGCCAAATCAGTGACGCCTTCCATCGGCGCCAAAATCAGAAACGGACGTGGTAGCTCTTGCCAAATATTCATTTTTATATTATAACACGGAGCCGCTGGTTTTGCCACGGCTACGACTCCGGCGCGCCACGGGGCAAGAAAAAGCCACCCCGTAAAAAGAGGTGGCTAAATCTAGGTTAGGTTGTTGTTGATTCCGTTTCTTCGACTTTTGTAGCGAGCAGCAGTGATGACAAGAAGAAGATGTGAGCCATTCTTTGGCAGTACTGGGCATTGGGTAAACAATGTACGATGGTCAACATTGCCGCGTTGTAAAAATAGCAACCGCAGAAATCGTTGTCCAATATCCGCGCCGACATCGATGCTTCCTGATGCGAGTAGGACCATCCGTCGAGAAGACTAGATGTTTCCAACTTGTAGGTATGCTTGTATGAGATGCCGTCAGCAGCTACACAGTAAAGATGTTTTAGCTCTTCGCTTTCGAGCAGCATGTATGGCATCAGTTCGTCTCGGTTGTCCTTGAGGACACGATTGAGAACGTTATAGCTCATCGTATTCAGGAGACTCACAATCAGCACTCTCTCTGAGAAATCTCGCCGATGCAAGCCGAAATACGGTAGCCCGTCTAGCCGGCTGGCGACGTCGTGGCTTATCGCCTTGTCGTAATAAGCGTTGACTGATTTTTCCGATCCGGCTTCAGTAACCGCTGGATAAAATTTCAGCGTGTTACCTTCAAGGTCGCTAATCTGCCGTCCAGTTTTTCTGACATGAAGCTCTTCCAGCAGCTCCGGAGCATAGTCCCCTTTCATGTAGATGAACGCTTTCATGATGTCATCAATGAATTCTTCGCATTCTTCCTTGTCCAAACCAACTACGAATACTTTGACGTTTTTCCCGATTTTCATGCTCTAGCCCTCCTTGCTTTTGGCTCGACAGTAAACAGAGCCGTCGCGGTCGCCAGCAGTATGCCGAAAATTTCAAGCATAAAGTCTGGTTTGTTCTTCGACATGAATTCGAGGAAAACACCCTCTCTGTAGCCATTCAAGATAAACCATGCCAAATTAGACCATCTCCTGTACGGGCCAAAGGCATCTTCGTTTTCCGGGTCCAAACCATAATCCTCGCAGATTTTCTGGCCCAAGTCGAACGCCGGAAACATGATCGGAAGACAAAACATCGTGTGAAGTCTCTTGAAACTAGTAATGCAGAATGGCTTGCAGCTCTTGTCGTCACGGTCCAAATAGTGGCCGATGATTTTATCGAACGCCTTGTCGACGTCCGGATCCGCAAAATCCTTCACGATGAGTATCCTGGTGTCGAAATGCTCTTTCATTAAACCAAACTCATCGAGCAGGCGCCCATAGTCCACCACGTCGCCGCGCAACAAATTGAGCATCTCTTCACCAGAGTAGTTACCGCAAAACTGCCTTTCGCGAATATGAATTTCGCTGCCCTCCGGTTCTTTGATTATTAGACAGCCATTCTCCTCGGCAATATTGAACCCCGAAATACCAGGAATCTCCTTGGTTGCAGCCATACAGAATGCGCTGTAGCAGTCTTCAATAACATCATAGTCCGCATCATAGTTGTCCCTCACAAAAAATATTTTTACTACTTTCTTCATCCATAAATACCTCCGTTTTTCTAAAAAAATAAAAAACGGGAGCTTTTACCTAACCTCTTAACTTGCTCCCACTTGCCCTTAATTATACCATAAAACCCCTGAAAAGGCAAAGCCCCGCCATTGCTAGCGGGGCTATGAAGCAGTTAATCGAGTGAAAACTTAAGACCGGGAATATTGGCCGAATCGATAATTCTTTTGAGGCTCTGAATATCGTCGTGGTTTTCTCCGTTGTATACCCTATCGAAATAAACTTCGCAGAAAACCTGGCCGTCTCGGACGAGCTCGGCTTTGATGCCGAACTGGCAGTCCCAGTGTTTAGTTGTCGACCAATTGATTTCGGCTTGAGACCAGTCAATCTTGTTTCCAATTAGGAAATACATTTCTCGGCCGTCCTTAAACACGAGTCCAAACAGAGCGGTGACCTGATCGCGATCATCTATATACTTGACCTTGCGTTCGAGATGCGTCAGAAACGCCGCTTTAAGCCGTTCTATGATGAGTAGCAATTCTGCATCCAGAATTGTTTGCGAGCCGCTGCGTCCTTCTACGATATGAATCTTTTTCATGGCAACCTCCTAAAAAACGTGTGCAATTCTAGCGATCGGCTGTTCTTGCTCGGCAAGAGCGCGTTCGACTTCACGGATGACTTCTTCGGTCATCTCCATCGAATATTGCTCTGGATCACTGTGACAAACTGCTTCGAAATAACCTTTGAAGGCTTCTTCATTTATCATGATCTCGATACATTTGACGTATCTTCCGTAGATGCCATCGTCCGTTAAATCGGCAAAGTGCTGCTTTTGGGCGTGATCGAGCGTGTCTCTCCATGATTCTGCCGAATACTCGTAGACTCCGTTGCCAATAGCATACAATATCTCCTCGCCTTTGCCGAAGACAAAGCCGAATGAAACTTCAAAATCTTTGCCTTTGTCGCCAGAAACGGAATCGCCAAGATCGAGGAACGCATCCTTAAACATGGAAATCACCTTCAGGACCTTCATCTGGGTATCCAAATCCCCTGTCTGCTTAGCCGGGAATAATTGTCCCCGAAAATTACTCTTTACTACCTCTATCGTGTAAACTTTCCCCATACTTTCACCTCCTCGTAATGGGATTTGTACAAAAAACCGCCTCCTTCTTGCGGTGTTTCTGATTAAATTATAACATATTTCCTAGAAAAAGCCACCCCGTAGGGCGGCTTCAGGTGCTAGGGCGGGACGAGCGGCTTGTAGATAAGTTCAATGTTGCGATCTTTCAGGACGGGTTTAACGGATTCCTCCAGCGTATCCAGAACGATATCCATCGAACTACCTGTACCACTAACGAAAGCGCTAAGAAAAATCATATCACAAAGTTCTTCCCCTTTGCCGCCGACGACTCCGAAACGTTTGATAACGCCCTGTGCTTCGTTGTGTGGAATAAGCAAGAGCTGCCAACCGGTGGCCGACGAGTCGTCCGTGTCGTCATTGCCGACGGCAACGGATATGTGCTTGTCTTCGCCGAAAACGAAGGCAAACGTCGCGGTAAAACCGATGCGGTCCCCCTCTTCTCTGCCGACCATAAAGTTCCCAAGATCAGTAAAAGCCTGGGTAACAATTTCCTTTACGAACAGCATGTCCGGATCGATAATCGCGTCCACATTTTTGCGCACTACAACTGAGTAAACATTTCCCATAAGCAGCACCTCCTCCGGTCTAGTGGGAAAATCTTGCTAAATGCTTCCCGATGCCCTTAGCACTTCCTCTGTATTATAGCATAAAAAAGCCCCCTTGTGGGGGCTACGGGGTATTTTTTTGGGTTAGATTTGCAACATGGTCGATGCTGCCTTAAAGATGAGACCGAGTTCGGTCATCTCCGTGCGCTCATCTTTCTCTAGTGCACCGTTGAACGCCTGTGATAACAGCTGTTCTGCTGCGTGGCTAAAAGCACGCTCCTCTTCAGGCTTCTGTCCTCTGCGGTGACGATCTTCGATGTTATCTTTGATCTGATTTCTATACCGCACCTCGATCATAGCTTCAATGCGCGCTTGTGCGTAGTGATTGGCGAAGTAAGGGTCGCCCACCAGGTCGACCCCGTCCGTAAGGACGATGGCTGGCTCAAGGTAATGGGAATATGTCCTAATCGCTTCTTCTAGTTCGACGGCGGCGTGGCCATTGTCCATAGCTGCGCCGTTAATAATGATCGTCTTTTCCCGGAAGTCTGGGTCGGGTGAAACGCCGAAGTTTTTCAAGACCTTCTCGTAGTATGCTACGGGAGATCTCGGCACGACGCCACTCATAACGTCGTGGATCCTCGGTATGAGGCGCGCACTAAAGAAGACTTGGTCACCTCTCTCACTCGCAAACATCCGTGTAAAATCACGATCCTGGCCGGTTGGGCCATAAATTCTGTTAATGGGACTGTCACCAAACAGCTCCATTTTACGACATTTTTTAAAAATGTCGCATTTCGGGATGAGTTGGTCCTCGCCCCTTCCGTCCTTATACAAAAAAATCACATTTACTCTATTATTCATAAAACATTCCTCCTAAAACTAAAGCGCAATCTAACCAAATTGTTAAAATACCATATTTATATTATACCATAAACGCATTAAAAAGTCCACCCCTAAATAGGGTGGACTTAGTTTGGTTAGGATTTTTTGACTGCGGAGAAGAATATGGCAGAGACTCCCAGGAGTATCCCGAGCATTCGTCTACAGTGCTTCTTTCCGCGATAATTCAGAAGCTTTTTCGAAAGCGGCCAATACTCGGTATCAACGAGCCGCGCGTCCTTGATCCCGCATTCGCCCTGGACTAGCTCCAGGAAATCAGAGGTTCTGCGCGAGGCTTCTTCTAAGTCATCAATGACGAGATAGGGCTTCTTGGACATATAATGCTTCATCAAGATTTTGAGAAGCTTTGTCCCATTAGAGTCAAACAGTGCCGGAATAACTATCATGCCGTCGGCATCAAAATCTTGAGGCGAGAGCTCCAAGGCGTCTCGCGCTTCACCATAAGACAACGAGTCTTGTTTGGCCAAAATCTTCTCGACATAATACTCCCAGTTGTTGGGCGGCTGAGGGGCGACTACTTTGAACGTAACTAAGTTTCCGTAATCATCATCGATGCATCCCACCGCGCCACCGCGAGTGTCTATCAACCGTGAGCTCAAAGACTTGAACGTCGTCTTTGTGGTTTGGATGAGTCTCTTCAGGATCTTGACCATTTCACGAATTTCTCCATCCGCCTCCATGGCATCTATGGGCTCAAATACGTAGACCACTTTTATCAGTTTTGCCATTGTCCACCCCTCCTCATGATTTCTTCTCGCAAGTGATGCTAAGCAGCGTGCTGACCGCTCTGAAGATCGGCGCAAGCTCGAGCTGCTCTGGCCTCCAGAGGTCACTGCCCCAAATAACTTTGGCGGCTTCCTCGAAGTCGAGACCTTCACTGCTGAGAATGTTGCCTTCATACTTACTCTTGTAAGTCAATTTCGGCTCACGACAGGCCTGATACAGTGCCAGATCGTTTTCGTCGTACCCGCCGAGCTCGTTCCTGTCGAGCAAGATGACTGGCACCGCGATTTGGGCGTATCTGACAAGCCTCTTGAGGTTCTTGGCCGGAACCGTATCCTTACGATAAGAACAAATAAGGATCGTTTTCTGGTTGAAATCGGCTTTCTGCAAGCCGAATAGTTTGAAAACCTCAAAGAGATCAACGCCGCGTTCGCCGCAATTGTAACGATAGACAGCATCCAGAAGTTGCTTGTCTGGCTCATGCTCCATGACTGCTGTCAGGAACCTGATGGAGTTTCCGTCCGTATCAACGATAGTGGACTGCTCCTCGTCCAGGCAAAGATTCGGCAGCTTGAGTGCCTCTTTCACATTCTTGAAACCTTTGACGTACCGGTCCAGCTGTTTGTAGCACTCATCCTCGTCTGCCCATACCAAAATTACGTTTACTTGATCTTTCTTCTTGTTCATTTGTTCATCCCTCCTGTTCTACACCAAAGAATACTGCTGCGATGCTGAGATATCCGCCGAGAAGCCTCCTGAGACAATCGCCTTTGCCCTTCAGGAATCTCCGTGACAAACGCAGATAGTCTTTATCGATCTGACCATTAGTAAGCTCATGCCTGTACTGAAGTCGCTCTGCGAGATCACAAAGGTCCCCGAGCTCGACGGAATTCAGAACAGCGTATGGGCTTTGCTTAGAAAAGTGCTTCGCTACGGCTTCCACCAGAATATCAGACTTCTCCCCCGACAAGCACGGAACAATAATCATGCTGGTCTGGGGGCCAAAATCCTCCTGGTCAAGGCCAAGATGACGAAGCGCGGAGATATAGGTAGTTGGATCTTGTAACTCTTTGATACCGGCAAGGCTGCTGTTTATGATGTGCGGCTTGCAACAAAGAGTACTGATCACTCGAAACCGGACTGTTCTGCCGTTCCCATTCGAAATGGTACCTACACATCTGCCGAATTTCGGAGACGACTTCACTATGAAACCATCGAATGAGCTTGAGTGCTTAATGAATTTATCCATTATGCTAACTAGCTCAACGACTTCGTCATGTATCGCCTCAAAACTCTCGTCGTCTTTTTCGTCTACGATGTAGACAATGTCAACCGTTTTTTCCATTGTTCATTCCTCCATTCATACGTAATCCAAAAATCAAAAAAAGTGTGGACAAATACCTAACCTGTTAATTTGCTCCCACCTCTGTATATTATATCATAAAAAAGCCACTCTGGCAAGAGTGGCTAAGTGGGTTAGGTCTCGGGAACCTCAAATGGGAGCTCGGGCTCCGGGTCAGCCATGATATACAGCGCGATGGCCGCTTCGTGCAAAATACGCGCAAGGGCGAGGCGTCTTCCGTCTATACTGTGAGTGAGCGCTTCGCTAGCTCGGTCGAAGTGATCTCCCGGGGTAGGGTCGCCAGAGGGCACTAGGCTATTTGCGTACAATGGATACCATCTGCGCAAATTGAATAGTCCGCTTACCGTATCAAAACATTGATAGGTTCCGGGCTGGCCGAATTGCCGCTTGCACCCGTTTAGGATAAACATGAGTGCCTCGTCATATCCGACACAGTCGCTGAATATGATCGTGCTGGTACTAAAATCCTCTTCGCGTAGAGCGAAAGCCGCGAGGTTGCGGTCGATAGAACGCCAAAGCCGCAGACCGCAACCATCTTCCATACCTGGAGATGGATCAGCGGTTCGGATTGAAAGCTCGATCTCGTTACCATCTATGTCGTAGATGCTACCAGTACCATCAACGTTCTGTGTTATCCTGCCGATTTCAGAAAATGCTTCCATATACCGGTCGCTGTTTTTTGCTTCGATTGCCTGTTCCATGATGGCGTTAAGCAGACCTCGTGGGCCAGCATTGTGCTCGCTCTCGCGGACGAAAATTACTTTGATCTTTGCCATGGTGTTCACCCCCTTTGCATTAAAACGGCAGCTACCGTAAACAGAACTCCGAGTGCGCGCAAGGTTTTGTTCTCGTCGCTACACAGCTTTTCTCCGGCACGATAAAATGCCTTGGTACTACAACCAACTTTGCACCTAAGTGCGGCCTCAAATAGCGGAGAAAACGTCATTCGTCTGGCCCAGCCGTCGTCATCGGTAACACCCGGCCAGTCTTCCGGCTTAACAGCCAGACGCTCAAGATTATACAGTTCGAATGGTGCTGTTTCTATGGATTTTTTGTAGATATCCAGGACATATTTGAGCAGAGCTCTTTCCGACGGGCTACCCAGTAAGCAGTCAACGATGATGGTATCCTGATTGAGATCGGCCTCTTCCAGACCTAATCCAGTAAGGATTCCCCAGTTGTTGACTATCTTGCCAGATACTATCTTTCCATAGTTATCCTTGACCTCAGGAGTGGCTTCTCTCGTCCTAAAAACAACTTCGTTACCATCAAAGTCAGAGATCGTCATTTCACCGTCACCAACGAAGGTTGGCGGACAGACTTTGTAAGACTCGTAAAAATTAGTTTCGATGAGTTCAACAAGCCTAGTGTGCAAATCCTGCACAAATTTAAAAGCGGCTTTGTTGTGATCGTTGCTAATCAATAATACTTTCACCTGTTTCGTTTTATCATTCACTATAAATACACCTCCAAAAACAAAAATTTCGATAACCTAACTCAAGCTATTAATCTGCTCCCACTTGGGGCAAATTATAACACGTTTTCGCCTGTTCGTCCAGGGTATAAGCTTTACTTTTTTGGCGTTTTGTGGTATAATTAGAGGATAAAGCTTTTCATAGATATGAGGGAGGTGACTATAATGGTTATTAGTCATGAAAAGTTCGTAGTGGCGGTTGGTGTCAAGAGACACGACTACGCCAAGCAGTTTGACAAAGAAGGAATCACCCCTGCGACGGACACCATCGTTCTGTATGACAAAGAGCATGGTTATGTTGTAGTGGATGAGCGGGCCGCAGACGACGACTATCTCAAGTGGGCAGCTGTCCAAGAGGTAGCTTGTGGTAGCAGTAAAGAGGAATTTTGCGGATTAAAATTACCGCAGCCGGATGATCTGACGCGCCGCAAGGCGGTTGAGAAAATCATGCTGACGGTGGTTTTGCCGCAGAAGGACAAAGAGGCTTACGTAAGAAAACGCATCGAGGCGTATCTCGCCTTGATGGATTTGTGCCAGGACGACGTAAAGTCGTCGCTCGTAGATGCGTACGCTTTTTTGCAGTTATGGCTGATCAATCACACAGGAAAACATTTTCAATTGTACAAAGGAGGCAGGAATTTATGAGCAAGATTGAAGTAGGACCGAATTGGTTGAAGTTGAGAGATCTTAAAGTGAAGGTCGAGGCACAGTGGCTGGATTGCAATCGCAACGTAGGCGATGCAGTAATCTACGACAAGAAAAACGACGCCGTCTTAGTCCATCCGTATGCGTTCGATGATGAGGGCGTATTCATGAGCGACGAATGCTCAATGTGGGCCGCCATCCATGCGGCCATCTGTTACGGCGGAGCTACGGAGTTTAGGCCCGGTTCGAGGTTCGAGCTTCGAAACCTTGCTGATCCGAAGGAAGGCAAAAAGCGCAGCCAATCAGTAGAGTATCTGCTGATTCATCGCGAATTGCGTCCGGAAATCCGCGAAGAATACGCCAAGAGACGTATTAGGCAGTACGAGGCGCTCATCAAGCTCGGCGAGGAAAAAGTCGCGGAGTTCTTTGAGCTTTCAGAAGTGCCTAGGCCAGAGGATCTCATCCCCTCATTCGAGGAGAGCATCGACACTCTGAGGCTGTGGCAGCACTGCTATGTAACTGGCAAATGGTGCCAGCTGCATTGAGGGCCCTTCTTAAACAAAAATTGGGTCACCTGTTTAGGTGACCCTTTTTTCATGCTTTCTTCCAGCTTTTTCTGATGCCAAGTTTTGGCTTGACTACCGAGAAGTTAATCGCGTTCTTTTGGAAGCTCTTTACTGTCATGCGGAGGACAAATGCCGAGGCTAGGCCGAGTTCCGCGATACCGAGCACGAGTTCCCAGGTCGGCAGATTACCAAAGGCATTGCGCAACATCAAAGCGATTGGTGACGACAGCGGGAAATACGACAAGATATAAGTCACCGCGTTGACACTGCTGCTCGAAATCAAATTATTGATAAAGAAGAGTGGCAAAACCACGCCGACCATCACAATGCCGATATATTGCGAAGCGTCGCGGGCGGTTGGCATGAGCGAGCCGACCAGTGTACAAGCTCCGGCAAAGAGGAAGTACGAAACCAAGAGCAAACAGATGTTGCCGAGAATACGGATTGGATCCCAGTCGATATTGGCGAGAATTGGTGCCACCATTGGGTTGTCACGATAGATGATTGCAACAGCTATCACCGGAATCGAGAACACGGCGATCTGGATAAAGCCGAGCACAATGAGGCTGAGGATTTTGCCGATTACCAGGTTTTTGGCCGAGACAGCGGTGAAGATCATTTCCGAAATGCGGTTCTCTTTTTCTTCGACGAGTGCCATCGTGAGGCGGTTGCCGAACACGCAAATCAGCACATAGAAAATCGACAGAATAACAATCGGGATGATGGCTTGGCCAAGAATGCTGACTTGCTCGCCATTCTTGTCGAGGTCGACAGTTTCGTATTCGACGGTGTTTTCGACCAGCGCGATATCATCGGCCGAAAGCTTATTATAAACGCTAGATTTGAGCAAATTAGCAAACGGAATCGAGTAGAAATTCATCAACCCAGTTTCCTCGGCGCGGTCGTAGATACGCACCCTGTGTGTGTTGGCAAAATCTTGATCAATGTAATAATACACGTCTAGCTCGCCATTGTGCACTTTTTCGCGGCCAACGGATTCGGATTCAACTTGTTCGAAGCCGGTTTGAACTTGTGCAAGCAAACCAGGTTCGTCGGTAAGACCAATTTTCTTATCGCCAAGATTCGTATTAGTAATCGAATCCTCTATGCTCGTACTATTGAGCGCCGAGAGCCCCATCATTACAGCGATACCAAGCGGGAGCAGCAAAAGCATAATCCAGAAGCTCGGTTTTTTGAGCTGGCGGATGGTTTCAAATTTAAATACGGTACCAATCTTATTCATCTTCACCTCCATAAACTTCCACGAAAATTTCGTCGAGCGACTTGCCGCCAAATTTCTTCTTGATTTCCTTGATCGTGCCGTATGCGTGCGCCACGCCGTCTTTCAAAAGAATCGCGCGGTCGCAGAGGCGCTCCACTTCGTCCATGTAGTGAGTAATCATGATGATCGTGGCGCCCTTGGCGTGCAATTCATCGATAATGTTCATCAAAAGTTTGCGGTTGACCGGGTCGAAGCCCTTGGTTGGCTCATCCAAAATCAAAAGTTCCGGATCATCCATGATACAAATGCCCAGCTGGACTTTTTGCTGCTGGCCGGTCGAGAGTTTTTCAGTCTTTTCGTTCAATTTATCGGACAAACCGACGCGTTCAAGATATTTGATAGACCAGCCACGTGGGTCTTTGAGGCCCTTGAGTTTGCCAAAGTAGACCATCGTATCAATGACGGTTTCCTTTTTGTAGAGGCCACGCTCTTCTGGCAAGTAGCCAACCTTGACGTCGCCTGGATTAAACTTTTTACCATTAATTAAGAGCTCTCCGCCAGTCGGAATGTAGAGGCCGAGCAGGGTGCGAATCGTTGTGGTTTTGCCTGAGCCGTTTGACCCAAGCAAACCAAAGATTTCGCCTTGGTTCACTTCAAAACTAAGGTCTTTGATGACGGTTTTGCCATTAAAAGCCATTTTGAAGTTTTTGACTTCAACTATTTTGTTCATGTTTATATTGTACCACATTTTTAACCTGTTATCGGTGGAAAAATCCGTTTTATGATATAATATAAATAACTCTTGCTACACTTCGGTCACTGGCAAAGAGAAAAGTTAAAAGCTGCGGTTATCGTCATTTATGGCCGTAGCCAGGAGCCAATAAATCGGGCTCGCATAGATGACTCTTTAAATTTAATTTTAGGAGTCTATATGAAAAACTTTAACAACAATAACAAAACGGAACGGGTCGAAGTGATGGCCCTATTCGGTTACGAAATGACACCTTGCCAGCCGCTTTCTTTTAAGCGACCAGGCGACATCGAAACCGAAGTCACAGAACTCTTGCGCACGCAAATTCGCTTTGCGGGCCAAGCTGCCATCCATATTTTCGACGTTTTGATTGGCCACAAGCAGGCCCGCCTCGAGTTCAACTCGATGGACTTGTCGTGGTATCTCACACAAGCCGCCTGAGTTAGATAATTCTGTCTAATTTAAGGTGACAAAAACCGTTCAAAAAATAGCTCCAGTTTCTTGGAGCTATTTTTGTTAGATCAAATCTTGGTGCGGATAGGTTTTGTTGTAGTCGAAATCCGAAACCGGCACATCAAATGGTAAGTCGGCGTAGCCTGGTTGTTTCATGTGATAAGCGGCGCGCAGTTCCCCGACCTCGCCGACACATTCGAATGGTTTGATCGCGCCCTCGACGCCGAGCAAACCCTTAAAATCGTCTACGAGTTCTGGTTCGGCGAACAAATCTTTGCCGCCAAAAATCGATTTCAATTCTTCGGCTGGCACAAATGGCGCAAACACCAGGAACGAGTTGGCGCATTTAGCACATTTGCCGCACCATTTCAGGCCGGAGTTGTCCGTGCCCTGCGTGTAGTTAGCAACATTGCACGAGCTAAATTGATGGCCGTATTTTTCCCAACACTTCTTAGCGAAGAGTTCCGAAATTTTAACCTCACTATAAGCACGCACCGGCGAGCCGATCTTGATGTCTGGAGAAATGTAACGCTTCACGTACTCGGCCATCATTTGTTCGGCTTCCCAGGTTTTGGACCATTGATGGTTAACTTTTAGGTCGCCAATCATCGCGTGGGCTTCGTTGCCTTCTTGACCAATCCCCATCAAAACCGTATTTTTACCCAACAAAATCGCCTGCACCAAAACGAGACTCTCGATAATGTAAGTAATCGGCACGTGACCATTGAGGCCGCCGGCGGCCTTCAGGGCTTCACGATCGATGTGGCGTTTCATGGTGATAAGCGGGTTTTTAAACCTGTCGAGTATGGCCGGGTGTGTATCGGATGGCGCCACATAAAGCGGCGTAAAATCGAGGCCTTTTTCGTTCAAAAGCTCGGTCACAAGGAGTGAGTCCTTGCCGCCACTTTGCGTCATGATAACACCTTTACCATCATATGGCTGAGCTGTTGGCTGGTCACTGGCGTTAGCAGTAAAATGCAGTAAATCGTCGCGGGTTAGTTGGTTTTCGTAAGCGTACTGCGACAAACCCTCTTGGTAGACTTTGTTAAAGAATTCGGCTTGGAATTCATCCAAATTAAAGCCATCGTGAATGGCGGTTTTAGTTGGGTGAGCTTTGTAATACGAAGTGCCGATTAAGAAAAAACTGAGTTTTAGTGCATTTTCGAGAGGCTGCGGGTTGTATGCGTACGGCTCGACCGGTTTCACAAACTCAATCGTCTCGGCAAAGTCTTGGCCAAATTGGTTTTGATATTTAAAAGTTGCGACGCCGGACTGGTCGTCGAAATCGTAGCCGACGAATTTAAAATCCATTTAAAGCTCCTTTACTAATTTTTGGAAAATTTCACCACGTTCTTTGAAGTTCTTAAACATATCAAAGCTTGGCGCGCCAGGGCTAAGAATCACGATGCTGGCGCCCATCTCGCTGGCAATGCTGTTGGCCTTTTCTAGAGCCTCGTCCAGAGTTTCGGCAAACTCATAGCGTGATTCGTCGATTCCCTCGGCTAGAATGTGTTTGGTTTCGCCAATCAAGACGGTCTTGAGCAGATTTGGTGCATCGGCAATCACTTTGCGCGCGCCAGAAAGATCGAGACCGCGGTCTTTACCACCGGCAATCAAGACGAGTTTGTCCTCTGGGAATGCTTTAACGGCGACCTCGAGTGCTGGGTAAGTTGCGGCAAAACTATCATCATAGTATTTAATGCCATTTAGTTCGCGCACAAATTCAATGTGGTGTGGCAGACCAAGGAAGGTTTCGATGCCTTCGGCAATTTTGTCGCCATATTTATCGATAAAATCATTAACATCCATATGGAAGTAGCAGGCCGAGACCAAGATGGCCGCTTCGGCATTCTCGCGGTTGTGCGCACCCGGAATCTGAATGTGGCTGAGAATTTCGTCGAGGCGCTCGGAGACTTCGTATGGATAGGAGAAGCGTTTGCCCTTTGATAGCTCGCTAACTTTCACGGAAGTCTCGTTGTTTTTGTAATAAACACAGTAATCGTCGGCAGTTTGGTGGCGGACAATATTCGATTTGGCGCCGACATAATCGTCAAAACCGTCGTGCACATCCAAATGATCTGGCTCGATACGCAAAACCACGGCAATGTGTGGCGAACGTTCGCAGTCCCAAAGTTGGTAGCTGCTCATTTCGTAAACCACGACATCATCTGGTTTCACATCATCAAGCACATCGAGTGCCGGGACACCAACGTTGCCCACAAAATGGGTCTTTTTGCCAAGCGCGGTGAGGATGGCGGCTACAAACGAGCAGGTCGTGCCCTTGCCCTTAGTGCCAGTCACGCCAACGATTGGCGCTGGACAATGTTCAAGGAAATAGCGTGTAATGCTGGTCCAATTGTCCTTAAAAAGCGGGTGCAGGCTTGGGGTACGAAAAACCATGTCGAAACCGTCTAAATCGAGTTCTTTGACGCTGTCTTTGGTGATGTGGTCGAAGATTTCAATCTCGGCGTCACCGTGTTTGGAGAAATAACGCTCGACGCTTTTGCCCTCTACGCCGTAGCCTAAAATTGCAATTTTCATGTTTTTATTATACCATATATCTCATGTTAGACTGCCTAATTGACGCTGGATTAGACACACTGAAAGTCCTGCCATACCTCTTGGTGGCTTTTTTGATTTTGGAGCTAATCGAGCATAAATTTGGGCCAAAAAATGCCCTAGTTAAGCATCGCCGACTCGGCCCAGTGTTCGGTGGCTTGCTTGGCGGTCTGCCGCAGTGCGGTTTTTCTGCCATGGTGGCCAATCTTTTCGCTAGTCACCTCGTGACGATTGGTACGGTGGTCGCAGTTTTTCTCGCTACGAGCGACGAAATGCTGCCCATTATGCTCGGTGAAGGTGCCGACATTTGGTTTGTGCTGCGCATTATTTTGTTTAAAGTTGCAGTTGGCATCACGATTGGTCTACTCGTCGACGTATTTTGGAAACGTTATAAAAATAAAAAACAAACTGAGCCGATCAAATCGCAAATCAGTCATCTTTGCGAAAAAGAACACTGCCACTGCGAAAAACACGGTATTTTTGTCTCGAGCTTGGAGCACACTCTTAAAACCGGGCTTTTCCTGCTAGTCGCAAATATCATTATTGGGCTTTTGATTCTTTACGCCGGCGAAGAAAATATCGCTAATTTTACTCTTAGCAATCCAGTCGTACCATATCTGCTTACCGCGCTGGTCGGCTTGATTCCGAACTGCGCCGGCAGCGTCATTATTACCGAACTTTACCTCGGCGGATTAATCAGTCTTGGTAGCATGATGGCCGGTTTGCTCGCCGGTAGCGGCGTTGGTCTGCTTCTGCTATTCAAAAACAATAACAACTCGCGCGAAAATCGCCTGATCGTCGCGATTCTTTATGTGACCGGCGTGATCGTCGGTGCTTTGATTGATCTATTTTAGAAATTAAGATAGGCTTCGAGGTCGGTAATGACGGCTTTTTCGACGCTCGAAACGGCAACCATCGCTTTGATGCCGGAGCCGGCAAACTCGCGAGCGAGTTCGATCATTTTGTCTTTGTCGATGGCAGAGATAAGATTTGGCATGTCATCATATTTTTCGACGTCGCCATTTAGGAAGTAGTTTTCAGCATAATAATCGGCGATTTGACCAACGGTCTGAGCGCCCATTTGGAAGCGGCCCATCGCGTACGACTTAGCGGCCTCGAAATCTTTGTCCGAAATGCCACCGTTCAAAGTTTTGACGAGTTCGGCTTGGATCAACTTGAATAATTCTTCGGCGTTTTCAACGTTCACTTCGCCGTCAAAATCCCAGTACGAATGATGCGCGTTGGACGACACGGACGAGCCCATACCATAAATCAAACCGCGTTTCCTGGCGGCGCCAAAAATCTTTGAATTGGTGGTGCCGTTCAAAATGTGATTGAGACAGTTCATAGCAAAAACTTCGTTTGGTTCCAAATGACGTGGGGTGATCAATGAAAAGCCAAAGGTAATGTTAGAGGCGTCTTTGCGGCGAATCGAAACCGCTTCGGCCGAATGGAGTTCATCCATCGGAATCGTAAATTGATAGCCTGGTTTTAAATTCCAATCTTCGAGCATTTTGACAATTTCGTGACGACGACCATGCACCTTGCCGGCGATAATAAAGGACATATTCTCGGCGGTATGAGTGCGGCGGTAATGCTCGCGGATGTCTTTGAGTTCGATGTTTGAAATCGTCTTAATACGTTCTGGCAAATCCAAAATATCTTCGCCAACTTCGCGCTGCAAGCGTGGCCAAAGCAGGCGATAGTAATTGTTCATGTAACCAGTAAGTTCGGAACGAACGTTGCCTTTTTCGGCGCGAAGCTCGTCTTCGTTGAAGCGCGGTTCACAAATCGAGAGGCGCTGGAGCTCCATGATGCGGTCCCATTCAAAATCAGCGCATTCTGTTTCGTAGCAGACCGAAATGTCCGAAGTCCAGGCGTTGTGATAAGCGCCGTTCTTGGTGAATTCGGCCTCAAAGGCTTGTTCGTCTTTGTACTTGGCGTTGGCGCCAAAGGCGAGATGCTCCACGATATGTGGAATTTCGTAGACTTCCGGATTTTTGGCGTAGCGCATGCCGGCGCGAAATTGAATACGCGTTGCCATTACGCTGGCGCCCGGGATATCAATCAAAAGTCCCTTCGCCCCGTTCTTCAGAGTAATTTCTTCAACAGAATGCTTCATGTGAGCTTATTTGCGGCCTTTTTTCTTGTTCTGACGAGCCTGTTTCTTCTTCTTTTTAGCTTCGTTTTTGCGAGATTTCTTTGGTGCGTTGGCGACGGTTTTACCACCGGTAGATTTCTTGAATTCGGAATCGAGATTCTTGTCGCCCTTGCTGACTTCGTTCACGCCTTTTTCGGTGGCGGTTTCGGCCATCTTGGTGAGTTCGGTGTCGTATTCTTCGCCATCAATCACATCCGTAGCACGAGCTTCGGCTGGAGTAATGGTGAGGAGAATCTTAAGAACTTCTTCGCGGAGGTTGCGTTGCAAACCGTCGAAGAGTTTTTGTGATTCGGAACGATATTCAACGAGTGGATCACGCTGACCAACAGAGCGCCAGTGAATGCCTTCGCGGAGGTGTTGCATGTTTTCGAGATGCTGCATCCACAAAGTATCAAGCACCTTGAGGTAGACTTCGCGCTCGACTTTGCGCATGATTTCTTCGCCAAATTCGATTTCTTTGTTGTGGTAAGCTTCTTCGATCGCAGCAAGTGCAAGCTTGGCGCGATCTTTTTCCTTGCGCATGAGGCCGATTTCGTGGACGAGGTCTTCGTCAAAGTCGAAGACGGCTCTAAATTCTTCGTCGAAATTCTTGTTAATGCGGGAAGAAACTTCGGTCAAAGTCTTGGCTTCTTCTTTCATCAAGCGTTTGATTTCGGAGAAGATGTCTTCGCCCTCGAGAATCTTGCGGCGAATCATATAGACGACGCGGCGGTGACGGTTAATCACGTTATCATATTGAACGACATTCTTGCGGGAGTCGAAGTTGAAACCTTCGATGCGTTTTTGGGCGGCTTCGAGAGTCTTCGAAATCATACGGGTTTGGATTGGCGTATCTTCGTCGACGCCGAGACGGGTCATCAACATCTTAATACGATCACCTTGGTAAATGCGCATCAAATCATCTTCACAAGAGACAAAGAACTGAGTGGTGCCCGGATCGCCTTGACGGCCACCACGACCACGGAGCTGGTTATCAACGCGGCGAGAATCGTGACGAGCAGAACCAATCACGACGAGACCGCCGAGCTCTTTGACGCCTTTGCCAAGTTTAATATCGGTACCACGACCAGCCATGTTGGTGGCAAGCGTGACGGCGCCTTTTTCGCCAGCTTTGGCGATGATGGCGGCTTCGCGTTCGTTGTTTTTAGCGTTCAAGATTTCGTATGGAATCTTTTGTTCATCAAGATAGCGAGCAATTTCCTCGTTGTTGGCGATGGAATCAGAGCCCACAAGCACTGGTTGACCCTTGGCATGGTATTTCTTGATTTCTTCGGCGATAGCGCGAAGTTTGCCAGCCTTGGTCTTAAAGATCAGGTCGTCTTTATCGACACGGATGATTGGACGGTTTGGTGGAATTTGAATTACATCAAGTGCGTAAATCTGCTGAAACTCTTCGGCTTCGGTGAAGGCAGTACCGGTCATACCGGAAAGCTTGCGATAAAGACGGAAGAAGTTCTGGAACGAAATCGTGGCAAGAGTCATAGATTCTTGCTTAACAGCGACGCCTTCTTTGGCTTCGATAGCCTGGTGGAGACCTTCGTTGTAACGGCGACCCTGCATCAAACGGCCGGTGTGCTCATCAACGATAATAACTTCGCCGGAGTTCGTCACGACGTAATCTTTATCACGTTTAAAGACGACCTGAGCGCGCAGAGCCTGCTCCATGTGGTAGACGAGACGAGTATTCTTAGTAGAATAAAGGTTTTCGACACCAAGGATGTTCTGGACTTTTTCGATACCGGCGTCAGTCAAAGAGACGGAGCGGCGCTTTTCATCAAAGACGTAGTCGTCTTCGGTGAGACGGTCGGCAATTTTGGCAAACTGATAGTAAGAGTCTGGGTTGTCACCAGCTGGTGCGGAAATAATAAGTGGGGTACGAGCTTCATCAATCAAGATGGAGTCGACCTCATCGACGATGGCGAAGTTGAGTTCGCGCTGACGGAGATATTGAGTCTCGGAAGTCATGTTATCGCGGAGGTAATCGAAGCCGAATTCGTTGTTGGTGCCATAGGTGACATCGGCATTATAGGCTTCTTTACGAGTGGCTGGGCGGAGATGGCGGAAGCGCTCATCGTCGTGGTCAGCGTTTTCGTATTCACGATCGTAAACAAATGATGCGTTGTTAATAATTACACCAACAGAAATACCGAGAAAGTCATAAACTGGACCGTTCCAACCAGCATCACGTTGAGCGAGGTAATCGTTCACAGTGACGACGTGAACACCACGGCCAGTAAGAGCGTTGAGATAGGCTGGGAGCAAAGCGACGAGAGTTTTACCTTCACCGGTTTTCATCTCGGCGACGTTGCCTTCGTGGAGGGCGATACCACCGATGAGCTGCACATCGTATGGACGCATGCCAAGTTTGCGTTTCGAGGCTTCACGCACGATAGCGAAAGCATCTGGCAAGATTGCATCGAGCGCTTTGGCGTCGTTGTCGACTTTTTTAGCGGCTTTTTTGGCTTTTTTCTTAGAAACTTTGGCTTTGGCAGACTCGGCGATAGATTTCTTTAGCATCTTGTCGAGCTTGTCTTTTAATACTGCGGTCTGGCCGGCAAGTTCTTTGTCGGACATTTTTTCGTATTTTTCTTCAAGACCATTGATTTCTTGGGCACGTTTCCACATGCGCTTCAAGATTTTTTTCTGAGCGTCACCGAAAATACCTTGCAAGAACTTGGTCATCGCAGTCTTGTCAGCAAGTTTATCAGTCGGCTTCTTCTCTTTTACAGGTTTCTTATTTTTTGCAGCCATAGCCAAATTAGACCTCCAACGGAAAATTAGTATTGTATTTATTCTAGCACATTAGCTTCTCTTAATAAAGAGATTTTTGAGGGACCTTTTCTTGAGATGTGGGGTCTGCTCAAGTTTGAAACGGCGAATCTGGCCGGTGAGTTTGGCTTCCACCAAATCGATACCGGCGAACACGTTCGTACAGTCGTCTTTTGCGGCAATCACCTTGCCACCAGGAATATCCATCGCCACGGAAATTTCGTATTTTTCACCGTGAGCGCGATCGATGCTCGAGACCATCACTTTTACCACAACGTCTTTTTTGGAACCGCGTGGCAAATAACGATCGAGTTTGCCAATGCGTTTTAAGACGTATTTCTTGAAAGAATCTTCAACTTTGTAGCCGCTGCCACTGACGTCGATTTTCTCTATCATTTAGAGTTCCTCCTTATTGTTTAGATATGGTCTCAAAACTTCTGGCACTTTGAGCTTGCCATCTTTGGTAGCGTAGTTCTCGAGGATAACCACGAGAGCGCGAGCCAAAGAGACTGCGGTGCCATTTAGGGTGTGAACATATTCAAGGCTGCCATCTTTGCGGCGGACGCGACAGTTGACGGCGCGAGCTTGGAAATCGGTACAGTTAGAACAGCTGGTGATTTCCTGGTATTTTTGGTTAACTGGTGACCAGTATTCCATGTCGTATTTCTTGGCAGCTGGAGCACCGAGGTCGCCAGCAGCGATATTGATTACATGATACGGAACGCCAAGGCCCTGCCAAATCTCTTCTTCAATAGCGAGGATCTTTTCGTGAAGTTCCTTGGATTGTTCTGGCAAACAGAAAACATACATTTCAAGCTTGTTGAATTGGTGAACGCGGAAGAGGCCGCGGGTGTATTTGCCATAGGCACCGGCTTCTTTTCTAAAACAAGCCGAGTAGCCAGCGTAGAGAAGCGGCAATTTGTCTTCGTCGATGATTTCGTCCATGTGATAGCCAGTAAGTGGCATTTCGGCAGTGGCAATCATCGCGAGATCTTCGCCTTCGATATAATATTCATCAGATTGATCAGAGGTGCGTGGGTTAAAACCACAGCCTTCGAGCACGCGAGATGAGACCATGTCTGGCACGGTCATAAAAGTAAAGCCGTGCTCCAAAACTTTGGATAGGCCGTACTGATAGAGCGCGTTTTCGAGCAAAGCTAGGCCATCTTTGAGATAGTAGAATTTAGCCCCGGCAACTTTGGCGCCGCGCTCAAAATCTACCCAATCGCGCGAAGTAGCAAAATCGAGGTGGTCGATACCGTCGGTGCGGTGCTCACCCCAAGCCTTAACTTCGACGCTACATTCTTCGCCACCAAGTGGCACATCGTCGAAGATGATGTTTGGAATACGCTTGATAATATCGTTTAGTTTGGTTTCGGCGGCGCTAAGCTCAGCCTCGCCAGTGGCAAGCTCGGATTTGAGATTCTTGCCTTCTTCGATGAGTGCAGCATCCGGTTTGCCGCCCTTCATTTTGGCGGCGATTTCGTTGCGGCGTTGCCTTAAAGCTTCGACTTTCGCAAGAATTGATTTGCGTTCATCGTCAAGTTTGATGGCTTCATCGACATCGATTTTATAACCTTTTTCTTTGGTCGACTTTTTGACTAAGTCGAGATTTTCCCTGATGAACTTTATGTCTAACATATATGCATTATACCATAAATTCGCTCAAGCGTTCCCAATCTTTTAGACCAAGATCAGCTGGGCGCACATCTTCACTGATGTTGATTTTTTGAAAGATGGTTTTGAGCTCCTCACGGGATTTTGTTCCGGCGAGATTAGCGATCAATTTCTTGCGTGGCGAAGAAAAGCCGCGCTTAATCAAATTAAAGATTTCCTCTTTAATTTCTGGTTCTTTTGGCGTTAAGACGATGAATTCGCTGTCGACTTTTGGTGGCGGAGTAAATTCATCTTTCTTAACAACATAACCTAGCTCAACATCGGCACGATTTTGCACAAATAGTGACAAGACTGATTGGCGGCCGTCCACAGCGGCGATGCGCTCGGCGACTTCTTTTTGAATAAGCAAAACAACCTTGGTCGGATGGTTGGTCGCGCGGAGAATTTTTTCGATAATTGGACTGGTGATGTAGTAAGGAATGTTGCCAGCGATAGAATACGGCGCTGCGACCGTTTCGAGATCAAATTTAAGAAAGTCGGCGTTAATCACCTCGAGATTCTTGCCCGGGAAGGATTTTGGGAGGTTTTTAGCGAGGTTTTCATCAAATTCAACTGCCGTAACCTTATCAAAACGACGGAGCAAAGAACTGGTTAAAGTGCCGAGGCCTGGGCCGATTTCGAGACAATGTGTTACATTTTCGGCAACCGCCGCGTCAGCGATGTCGTCCAAGATAAAGCGATTTTTGAGCCAGTGCTGACCGAGTGATTTGTTGTTTTTAATTGCCATTTCGGTTTGTCCAATCTGTTGCAATATCAAATTGCTCTGGGTTTTTAAAGACGAAGGTGCCGGTATCGTAGACTTTACCGAGACCAAGAGAAGTTTCAACGATCGAACAGCGTGGATAGCGGCTAAGGTCGGCAGCCACGATCACGTAGCCGTCTTGGTCGACTTTGACGCCGTCATCACGAATCGAATAGCTGCCGCCGCCACAGAAGCCCATCACGCCACTCATATTGAGGTCGTAGAAGGTTTCTTGGCGCTCAATCGTGGCGCCTTCGGAGTTCGTAACAGTGTAGTAATTGCGGCCCATCGACGGGGTGAGCGGTTTTTGCTCAATCTTGCTAGCGCCCACGGCAACAATCTTTTCGACTGGCTCCTTGGTGACGCGCTCCGAGATTAACTCGCGGCTAACTTCGATACCGTCGATATAGAAAACTTTATAAACTAGCTCTTTGGAACCGAGCTCGCCTGGTTGTTTCAGGGCCATGTCGCCTGGAGCGATATCATAGTCTTTAATCTTGGTCTCCGGGAATGGAATTTCTTCCTCTATGGTTACCGTGAGACCGCCATTGCGGGTGATTTCATAAATTGGGGCCACGCCTACCTCTAGGAAGCGGTTCTCGGTTAAAAGATTGATTTCGTCGCCATCATAGACCACGATACCAGCGTTTTTGACGATGGTTTTCGGATCGTGGCTTGCGGTCATGATGTATTTTTCCTGGTTGCCGTCCTTAATCACGGCTGGATAAGAGCGGAAAATGTTCACATAGTAGTTGTCGGCGTCAATTTGGGTGTTTAGGCCAGGCTCAACCGCATCGGTCGGCTCAAGCTGGACACCCATTTTCTCTAAGACTTCGCCAATGGTTTTACCAGGGGTAGTTTTGATAGTAGTGCGCTTGCCACTATCGTAAACAGTGACATAGGCGGACTCTTTAATGGATACCACCTCGTAATCTTCGCCCTCGGCGAAGGTCTTGATCGGCGGGTTATAAACTGTTTCAAGAAAAACTAAACCAGTTAAGGTCAGCATTAAGGCTATTAGGGCATAATCGAACTTTTTGGAAAGCCTCATATCTTATGATTATATCACAAAACCCCTAAAAAATCCACATTGTGCATGTGGTTTTTATCAATTCAATTTCTAGGTGGTCGCCAAACTATAACTCTACACTCTCCACCCGAATTCTGGTATCTCTCAACGTTACCCGAATTCTGATTCTATTTTAGCATATGCAGAATAGCTGTCAACATTGATTTTCTTTCTTTTTATGTTTTAATTTATACGGTCGTAACAGGGGTTGTTCGGGTTTTTTGTCTTTACTTTTTCGCAAAATATTTTCTATTATATTTTTAGATTTTGGTGGTTTTTGTGCTAGAATTTAATCAAAGTGGAGTGTATGAAAAAGCTGAATATTGCAAAATGGCTAGATGGTTTCCTGCTAGCCGGCAAAGGTGTCTTGATGGCTTTTAAGAAAGCCCGTTTTGTGGTGACTTTTGTAATTACTTTCCTATTTTTCGGCACTCTAATGAATCTTTTGTCTGGGGGATTCGCTAAACTTTCTCTGATGGATTCGTTCCCGATGGCGATGCGAGTGCTCGGCGATTCGTTCGTACGCGTGTTCGGGGTAGGCCAGCCGTTTTTGGATTGGTTGCCGATCTTTCTGATTTCGGTGCTCCAAGGGCTTTTAATTGGTTTAATTGTGCTTTTGTGGCACAAAAAGCGTGTTACTAAGTCCGCTGAAGAGGGCTCGAGCAACGCCGCTAACGTCGAAAAGGCCGGGATTATTACCGGTCTGATTGCGCTCGGCGCCGGCTGCCCGACCTGCGGCACCACTTTGCTGACGCCGCTGCTTGGCGCGTTATTCTCTACTGGCGGCCTCGCTATTACCGGTACCATCTCGACCATTATTACGATCGTGGCGATTGTGGTGGCGATTTTATCCCTAAAAAAGCTCGGCGAGGAAACATATGTTATGATTATTGATGAAAAATATCGCAAAAAGAGTAAGGAGGCCCAGTGAAAGCGGGAAAAATTATCAGAATTGTCTGCCTAGTCTTGATTGCCGGAGTGTTTGGTTTTGGCATTTATTCTGCCAACAAAAAGACGCCGCTCTCTGAAAAAGTCTGGGACGAGCGCACCACGGTTGGCTCGATGGACGCCGAAAACTACTTCATTATTTATACCGATTTGGTCTGCCCGTACTGTATCGCTTTCGAAAATGCCATCTTGGAAAATGAAGAGGAATTTAAAGAATATATCGAGAAAAACGATGTGCTAGTAGAAGTTAAAATGACTGATTTCCTTTATGAATTCGGTGAGGCTAAGGCAATCAACTCGCGCTATTCCGCCGAGGCGGCCTACTGCGCTAAGAACGAGGGCAAATTCTGGGATTATTATGCCAACGCGGTTAAAACGATTTGGCGCGATTTCTTTAAGGGCCAGGGTAAAGCCGGCTTTATGGGGCTGAATTCCAAAGATAAAGATTACTGGATTGAGCTCGGCAAAGAAGTTGGGCTCGGCGATAGCTTCGAAAGCTGCGTCAAGAATAACGACACTATCGAAGAGGTGGTTGAAAATACTGGCAAAGTCGCCAAAGTAATTGATGGCGGCATGCCGTCATTCCTGTTCAATAAGTATAGTTTCTCTGGTTTTGACCTCAGCTGGGGCTGGGAATACGTCCAATATTACTTCGACAAAGGCCTAGAGTCTAAATAATCTTTTTTGCTTCAAAAAGCACAGTTGGCACCGCTGGTGGCGGCGTAAAATCGGTGCTCCTTAGTGGGTAGCGAATTTTGGTTTGGTATTTCGTAATAACCTGCAAGCCAAGCTGCGAGGTGTAGTGACGGTCCGTATTGAGGAGTTTCAAGGCAAATTGTTTTTGCAAAATCAGATAAAAGGCCTCTGGCGGATTGTCTGCTTCGATTAGCTTATGGACGATCTGGGAGCTCAGATGAAAAGGTGGGTTGCTGAAGATTTTATAAGGCTCCTTTGGCAACTCGTAATCTAGAAAGTCCTGCTCCACCACTTCGACATTTTCAATGTTGTGCTTTTTTAAGTTCTCGCGAAGCTTCTTGGCGGTCTCCGTGTCCGGCTCAATGGCGATAACTTTATTCACGCGGTGAGATAATGCGCTCGTAATGACGCCGGAACCAGCGCCGATTTCGATCACGAGGTCGCGTTTTTTCAGATTGGAGTGACCAATCAACATCAAGGCCAGCCGTGGCGAGCGTAAGAAATGTTGGGAAAGGTTAGGGTTTCGCATTAGATTTTGAGTTCAGTGGTTTCGCCAGTTTCGAAATCTTTGGCCTTAAGAGCGCCAGATTTAACTTCGTCTTCGCCGATGACGATGCCGGATTTGGCAATTTTGGCAGCGTAGGTTAGCTTGTCACCGAGTTTCTTGTCAGTGAGATTGACGTCTACTTTGTAGCCTTTGGCGCGGAGTTTGCCAGCGGTCTCGAAGGCAAATTCGGTTTCGTTTTCGGAAATTGGTACGATAACGTAGTCGAGTGGTTTGATCATTTTGTCTTTAATGAGACCACTTTCGTTTAAAACGTAGAAGAGGCGAGTAAGACCGATTGAACCACCGACGCCCGGCATGAGTTGCTCGGTAAAGTTGCCGGTGAGGTTTTCGTAGCGACCGCCACCACAGACCGAACCGATTTCGCGGTGTTCTGGTAAGACAAATTCAAAGACCGTGCCGGTGTAATAGTCGAGTCCGCGAACAATTTTCATGTCGGCTTCTGGCTGGTAGCCCTGAGCTTCGATCAAACCAAGTACTGTGTCGAGTTCGTCGACGCCTTCGTTGTAGAGTTCATCTTTGATACCTAGGCTCTTGAGGTTTTTGACGACAAATTCTCTAGAACCATGGAGGTTAGCAAAAGCAACAATCTTGGTGATTTCGTTCTTGTTG
Organism: Candidatus Saccharimonadota bacterium; assembly: GCA_017556795.1. Lineage (GTDB taxonomy): Bacteria > Patescibacteriota > Saccharimonadia > Saccharimonadales > Saccharimonadaceae > Nanosyncoccus. The sequence continues at coordinate 327,871 of JAFYLZ010000004.1, forward strand.
AGACCGGCAGCTTCGAGGTTGGCCTTGGTGGTTTCTGGTGGAACTTTTTCGGCGTGGTCGATAATATCGAATACTTCGCCGGCCTGGCTGTTGAGGCCAAGTTCCATCAAAAGACCGTTCAAGATTTTGCGGTTATTAATGCGCGGAAGAACAGGGGTGCCGAGCTCGAATTTTTCGAAAGCGTCAAGCAAAGTAGTGATAATATCTGCGTCGTAAGCGAGCGGCAAATTGCCACGGCCGATTACGTCGACATCGCACTGGTAAAATTCGCGGAAGCGGCCTTTTTGGGCGCGTTCACCGCGGAAGTTACGGCCGATTTGAGTGACTTTAAACGGAAAAGTCAGGTTGCTTTCATGTTCAACGACATAGCGCGCTAGTGGCACGGTATGGTCGAAGCGGAGAGCTTGGTCCGCCTCGTCGGCGGCCTCAGCGGTCTTCACAACTTTGTAGACCTGCTTCTCGGTGTCGCCACCAGCTTTGGCAAAAAGTATCTCGGTACGGTCGATGGTTGGAGTCTCGATACTAAGGAAGCCATGCGCATGGTAAACTTCCCCGATTTTGTTTTTAAGGTTGTTAAAGGTAGCCTGCTGCTCCGGTAAGAGCTCTTGGGCACCAGAAATTGGAGAAGTATTAATTTTTTTCATATCTAAATTATACCATATTCGAAAAATGTGTTATAATGGGAATAATTTTCATGGCTCTGTAGCTCAGTTGGTAGAGCAGAGGCCTGAAGAGCCTTGTGTCGTTGGTTCAAGTCCGACCGGAGCCACCAAGTCGAATCCATGAAAGTGAATACCCGCCTGGGTATTCTTTTTTAATCTGTAAATCCATGGCATTTTGGCGGTTCCAAATTTTTCACCGTCATAGATCAATCCGTCAGGAAAAAGCCACTTTTGGAACCGGAAGCGGCGTTCTGGATCTTGAATTTCGTCCAAGGTTCTATTTAAGTCCGAGAGCCGTTCATAGCTCAGCGTTAGCAGTTCGTCAGCATCATCATTCTCCGAGCGTATCGACAGCAGCTCGCTTTTTGCCTCCAGCTCTGCTTTATCATACTTCTCGAACATTTTGCGAGCAGAAGCGTCTGGAATTGCGCCGCTAATTAGTTTCTCGGCTAGTATCTCTCGCTTCTTCTGAATCTTTTCTAGTTCTTCGTTCCAATGCCTTGTCGCCACCTCTGCGCTCTGCTCTAGCTGCTCGGCGTTGGCCTTCAGAGACTCTCGTAAGATAGTAAAGGCGTCATCATCGATGGTAATATTCGAGATGTACTCTTTATACTGGCCATTTACGGTATCTACGTCATAGTTGGCTGCCGCAGCGCCACGGCATTTTTGGCAGCAATACTTCGGGTAATGGTTTTTTCGCCCACGAGGTGCGCTCGCCGTCATGCGGTGCCCGTGCTTACAGAAAAGCAAGCCACGCAAGGGATACGCCGGATTGTATTTCGAATACCGGTTCCCTCGCTTCTTTTCTTTAGCGAGGATAGCTTGTACTTGGTAAAACAAATCCCTATCGACGAGATGCGGAACAGTCGGACTATCTACTACGAGCCCAAAGGCATGGATAATCCCGATATATATCTCGTTGTGGACCATATCGGAAAAAGAGGCTTTCGGAATAGGTTTTTCGCCGATTTGCTTGAGTCTGGCGTTTACTTTAAGGCGAGCCTCCGTACAGGACATGCCGGCATTTATTAGCGTCCAGGACATCGCTAGAGCGTCCACGAGCTCTTTATTGTCCGAAAGTAGTATATTTGGCTTATTATTCACATCTCGGCCGTTACGATATCCTCTTGGCGCCGGACGAATATAGCGGCCTTCTTGGATGGCGCTTATCATGCCGTTACGGCAAACTTTGGCACGGTTTTCGTTATCGAATTGAGCAAAAATCGATAGCATACCCTCCATAGCGTGGCCAGCAATGTCGTCCTCGAAGCGCTCAATAACCGAATATAGCCGAATCTTGAGCTTGCGGAGGATTTGTTTAAGCTCGTAATAATCTTCGTTGTTGCGAGCAAGGCGGTCGACCTTGTAGATAATAAGCGCATCGATATTGCGATGATTTTCTACCATAAATTTAAGCATAGCTTGCAGTTGTGTGCGGTCGGTATTCTTGGCGCTTTCGCCTCGTTCCTCGAAGATTTTCATGATTTCGAAGCCGTTTTTGTCGGCATACTCGAGAATGTGCTTCTTTTGTACGGAAAGACTGTTCCCCTCGTCGACCTGACGTTGGGACGAGACTCTGGTATAGGCTATAGCTCGGATTTTCATGGTTGTCCGCCTTGTTTCTTGATGTGATATATTTCTATTAATATTTTAGCAATTTCATTCATTTCTTTGGCAATTTGCCACTTTAAATCCTCATCATCTACTTTGATGACTTTGGCGATTTTTTTAAGTTTTAGAACTTCATCCAGTTCCATAAGGTACTCCCCCACAGAGTGGGTTGTAGGATCTGGCACTTTAACTAAATAAAGTGCGTGTTTGAGAGTCTATTCCTTTTTACCTCCATTCTCCACCGAATAAAAAATGCACTGCGGTTTTTTGCCGCAATGCACCATTGACTAATTACATTATATCGCTAATGCTCGTTCTGGGCAAGACATAGATAGAACCAGCCCCGAAGGGCTGGAGTTTGTCTTACTGCCACTGAGCGTAGAGGGTTAACGGCTCTTTAGATTCAACTATATCAGACATTAATTGACCATCTGTATAACTTGTTCCAGAGCCATCAGCCTTTGTATTCCATCCAGCAAATGTATATCCGCTTCTTGTAAATGCATTTGCTGTTAAGCTGCCCTCATTAGTTAAGTAATGACTTGTCATTGTTTCATATTCTGAATTATCTGCACCATTACCATTGTATCTAATGTATCTAGCACCTTTTATTGAGAAGTAACCTGGTTTTCCATTATCCGGATCATCTATACGAGCATATGGTGCTAGCATACGACTACCAGCCCAAGTTGTTCCTGCTCCACCTTTTACTCCACTTATTTCAAATGTTCTCATATTAAGTGTTTTTGGATCAAAACTTTCTGATGCATAAATTGTTTTTAAAGGACTTGTATTTGAGAACATATCTTGGAATGAGGTCGCTGATGACGTGTCAAAGTTACTAATGTCCAGGCTAGAGACCTTTACATTCTTAAACATATTTCCAAATCCTGTTACATTTGATGTATCCCAATTTGTAATATCTATTGTAGAAAGCATACTTCCCTGGAATAGACCAGACATATCTGTAACTGAACTTGTATTAAAATGATTTATATCTATTTCAGTGAATTTAGTACTAGCAAATAAATAACTCATATCTGTTACATTTGATGTATTCCAAGAGTCTACATTTAATTCAGGTAGGGCGCTGCTCTGGAACATTTTAGACAAATTCGTTGCTTTATCGGTAACTTTAAGATTCTCCTCATCGAGCGTTTCCAATAGAGGCGTATTATAGAACATGTTGCTAAAACTTGTTACGTTTGATGTTTCAAAATTTGTACCAATTGTAATATTTTTTAATTTAGTACAATTGGCGAACATGCTTGAGACACTCGTCAATTTTGTACTTGTTTTGACGTTAGATAAATCTATGCTCTCGATTGCAGTACCATTAAACATGCCAGCCATCGTCGTAGTGTTACTGAAATCGATTTTTCCAAAAATAACTTCCTTTAGACGACTATCATTCGTAAATGCGACGCTCCAGTTTGTAACCATAGAAGCATCAAATCCAGAAAAGTCTACCTTTTCCAAAGTTGTCATATTGCAGAAGCTTTGGTTCATGTTTCCATTAAGTTTAGCTTTTGCTTCTGACCAATAGTAAACGATGTCATTCTCGTCCGTCCAAATGTATGTCGGAAGACCTGATACCGCTACATTTACTGCATTTAGCCCTTCTAGATTTGGTATTCCTTCATATGGAATCAATTGTTTTATATTTGGATTAACTTGCCATATTCTATTTGCAAAGGCTTGGCCTGCATGAAGAATCGAAATCAATTCTTCCCATTCTGCATATAAGTTAACTTCGCCATCTACAGCTAGATTTTTTACTTCTTGCGCATCGTTATAATGAGCTCCCGTTCCATCCGCTTTTGTATTCCATCCTTTGAATCTATAATATCTTCTTGTATATTCATTAGTGTTTAATGCTTCTGAAACGCCATAAATAATTTCTTGTGAATTCATTGTTCCAACAACATCATCGTCTTCAGAGTTCTTATTAAAGATGATAGTATATGGGGTTACTGCCCACTGTGCATAGAGAGCAATGTCGGTATCGGAGATAGTGTTCGAGACGTCTTGTTTGTCCTCATATTTGGTGCCGCTGCCGTCTGCTTCGGTATTCCAGCTATCAAAGGCGTAGCCAGTACGAGTAAAGCCGAGCTCATTAAGGATTGATTGCGTGCCGTAAACAATAGTCTGGTCGCTCATGGTGCCGGTTGCTTCTGGATCGTTGGTATTAATATTGAATGAAATAGTGTATTCTTTTGGCGCCCACTGAGCATATAGATCTACAGTGCCATCAATATCTAGATTGATGACTCTTTGCTTATCTGCGAAGGTATCGCCAGAGCCGTCTGCATTTGTGGCCCAGTTAGCAAAGTTGTAGCCAGTGCGAGAGTAACCAAGTTCGTTAAGGTCTGCTAGCTGGTTGTAGGTGATTTGCTGGCTTTCCATGTCACCAGTAGCATCGTCGGCGTTCTTATGAAATACAACGGTATATGGAGTTACTGCCCATTGTGCGTAGAGGTTTACGGTACCTTCAGTCGCTAGATTCTTGACCTCGGCGCCATTAACGATTTTTGTACCGGTGCCGTCTGCTTTAGTATTCCAGCTATCAAAGGCGTAGCCGGTAACGGTGAACATGTTTGATGGGAGTGTTTTTGGAGTATCATAGTAGGCCGTAATGTCGCTCATAGAGCCCTGTGATGTGCTCCCAGATGGCGCATTGTCGTCAAAGTGGATTGTGTATGGGTTGGTGTTGTAGACCGGATGGATCTTGATGTCTTCCGTGATTGGTTGGGTTGGATCTACTGGGTTACCGTTTTCGTCTTCCCAGCCAGTGAGAGTATAGCCATCTTTGCTTTGGTCTGGAATATTAACTGGCTCACCGTAGTTTACGATAAGTTCTTGCTCGCCGCCGTTTTTATCGGTGTAGGTGACGATGAGTCTATCGTTGAGAGCGTAGCTAGTATTGATAGTAAAGCTGTTAATTTCTACGGTTGCGGCCTTTACGGTGGCGGTAGTGGCGATGGCGGCTACAGTAACGATGCCGGCAGCGATGAATTTGCTAGCTTTCTTGTGTTTCTTTAGGGCGATAATGCCAATAATCGTAAGGCCAGCGGCAGAAATGATGAGCGAGAGGACGCTGAAGTGGATATAGTCGCCGGTGTTTGGGTTTACGCCGGTGTTTGGCACGATTGGGATTTCTTCTTCGAGGTCTGTGAAGTGGATGAAGAATCTGACGTTTGTAGCCTGGGCACGCTGGTTGATATCTGTGATGGCAGTGGTATATTTAGCCGTGACTTCAAAGACGAGATTCTCGCCAGCGTTGATCTGCTCATTTGCATGCTGGTCGTAGAGGTAGGAAATATACGGACTTTCGTTGTCGTCCGTGATAGATTCGATGACGTGGTCGTTTGCATCGGTGTTTTTGAGAGTGATTGTGTATTTTGCGGAGTCGTTTAGCTTGTGGAAGGTGACATTAGAGACGACGTTTGTTTCATCGAAGCTAGAGATGCTGCCCTCGGCGGTAGTGGAGAGTTCGCTGAGTTCGGCGTTTTGAATCTTAAAAAGATTTGCAGCGGCAAAAGCCGTTACGGTTGATATTATTGAAGCGACAAAAGCTACGGCGAAAACCGCAGTAATTAACTTACGCAGGCCTCCACTCCTGCGGCGTCTAGTATCCTCCACTAAAAACTCCTAATTACTTATGTATATTTTATCACGATTGTGGTTATATGGAAGACTTGATAGTTAGCGGTTTTAATGGTTTTTAATAAAAATTTATGTTTTGCGCAATTGGCTATTCTATGAAATGATGTTATAATATGAATTATAAAATAATTGAGTCTCCAATGAAAGCATCCGAATATCCTCAAATTGCTAGAATATGGAACTTCGAGAAAAACAAACACGAAGGCATTATCTTTGATGAAGTTACGCCAGGTTCTGGCAAAAAAGTTTGGTGGAAGTGTTATAAAGGACATGAGTGGCAAGCAATAGTATGCAATGTTGTTGGTAAGAGTAGCAGTTGTCCATATTGTAGTGGCCGTAAAGCTATTCCAGGCCAAACGGATTTAGCTACCTTAAAGCCAGAATTGGCCTCTGAATGGAATTATGAAAAGAACAAATCTTTGTCCCCCAAAGACGTTACAGTCGGTTGCGGCAAGAAGGCTTGGTGGAGGTGCCATAAGGGGCATGAGTGGCAGGCCGTCATTAGTAGCAGAAGCTCAGGAGTCGGGTGTCCCGTTTGCGCTAACAAGATTATCGTGGAGGGCTTTAACGATTTAGCCTCTACCCACCCTGAGCTTTTAGAAGAATGGAATTACGAGAAAAATCCAAACATCAAGCCAACCGAGGTTTCATTTGGAAGCGAGAAGAAAGTCTGGTGGCGCTGTAAGAATAATCACGAATGGAAGGCGGCAATTGGCGATAGAGTTCATGGCCGTGGATGTCCGTATTGCTCAAATAGAAAAGTACTGAGCGGCAATAATACTATCGATGTTACTAATCCCGAAATAGCAAGGTTATGGAATTTAAAGAAGAATGGTAGCATGAAGCCCTCCGGCATCACTATTGGGAGTGGAAAGAATGTGTGGTGGCAATGCGATAAGGGGCATGAGTGGCAAGCGGCGCCATATAATATTGCTAAGGGGCAAAGTTGCCCATATTGCTCGAATAGGCAGGTTTTAGTTGGGTTTAATGATCTCGAAACCCTCAATCCGGATATTGCCAAAGAATGGAACTATGAGAAAAATGGTAACTTAAAACCGTCTGATGTTGTCGCCGGATCTACAAAAAGCGTTTGGTGGAAGTGCCACAAAGGACACGAGTGGCAAGCTCGTATTTATAGTAGAAACCAAAACCATTCATGCCCGTTTTGTAGCCTCTACAAAATAACATCAGTGCCAGAAAAAGCCGTTGCCTTCTACCTTATTAAGAGCGGTATCGATATTGAAGAAAATAAGAAGATCGATGGCATGAAATCGGTGGATATATATTTGCCGAAAGAAAAAATTGCAATTGAATATGATGGCCAGTATTACCATTCCGATATTGATAGAGATTTGGATAAAAATAAGATTTGCAAGAGTTTAGGCATTAAGCTGCTCCGCATTAGAGAGCCTAAGTTGCCACGATTAAATAGTACGTCCATTGATTACGTCATAAAAAAACTCGACAATAATTACGCTTATTTAGAGGGCGCCATCGAGTGGGTTTTTCGGCAAATTAGTATTAAGCATGATCGCATAGATATATCTGAAGAAATGCAAAATATCCTAAATTATTACAATAAACGAGAAGTAGATAATTCTATAGTTAGTACTTGCCCAGAAATAGCTAAAGAATGGGATTATGAGAAGAATACGGTAAAAATTGAGACAATTTCTAGGGGTTCAGATTTAAAAGTTTGGTGGAAATGCAGCAAATGTAGCTACGAATGGCAGCAAAGCGTTATCGCTCGTTGTAGCGGCTCTGGGAAGTGTCCAAGATGCGCTTCCTTAAGGTTAATTGCAGGCCATAATGATTTAGCTACGACCAACGCAGAGTTACTTTCTGAATGGAATTATAAAAAGAACACGATAAAGCCTAGCGAAATAACGCCTGGATCGAATGAGCGAGTTTGGTGGGTATGCCCTAAGGGCCATCAATATCAGGCGGCACCGCATAACCGCACTCGTGGCAAAACGGGATGCCCTGTTTGTGCTGGCAAGATTGCTATACCCGGAGTGAATGACTTAGCGACGGTAAAACCAGAAATCGCTAAAGACTGGGATTACGAGAAGAATAATGGACTAACTCCTGATGATGTACTAGCTAATTCCGGAAAAGAAGTATGGTGGAAGTGTCATAAGTGTGGGTTTGAGTGGAGAAGCAAAATATCTTCAAGAAAATACTATTCTGGGTGCAGAAAGTGCCATTACGGTAAATAGCTTAGATATCTCTTAGCAAAGCTCTTAATTCATCTACGGTTAGATCTTCAAATGGGCTTTTCTTTTGCCTGAAGTCGGCCTGGTAGTCATGCTTGGCTTCGTCATACTTTGGCGCATATCCAAAAGCTTGTAATAGTAAGAAATCGGCGTCTCTGGAGTTGCCATTCATAGCAGATTCGAACTTATTGAATAGCATCTGGTCCAGTACGGTCTTTTCATTATCCTTGACCTTCTTTAAGCTGTTAAACTCCGCCATAGTCATCTTGAAGATGTCGATAATAGCAGCTTTACCGTGCTCCTTATAGCGCCAGAAGCCTCCTGGTGCGATATTCTGCGGATTCTTATCAAAACCATTCTTTGGCTTGTTGCCTTTCTTAAAACGCCCCCTAGAGTCTCTCTGTGCCGTTTGGCCTGTATTGGTTTGAGTTGCTTCAGGCTTTAGTGGTTTATCTGCCATGGCCTACTCTCCTTTCTTCGGGTTGCTAAGCGTGTGGGATGTATTCTTGGCGGTATGCTTTCTAGTCCTAGTCCTTCGTGTTCTAGGGTGCTCGGTTAATAGACTGCGCTTCTTGCTAGATACGGCGATGTCTGGATCGTATAAGATGCACCTCAGTTGGCGCAGTTCGTCGAGCATTTGGTTCCATTGAATTTTGGGCGAATCCACCATGAAAATAAAAAGAAGACCCATAGGGTCTTATTTTTATTTTCATATGGTGGCGACGGCTAGCGAGCGAAGCGAGCGTCCCGGAGCCACCGTACTACTATTGCTTTTTTCGTTATTTAGTGATACAATATGCGGATAACTCAATCGTTTACTACACTGGTAAATAGATTAGTACGTTGAAAGGTAGGTGTTTTTTATGGAACAGAGATTCGCAGATCTTACGCGAAAAATTAGAGAGGCGGTAATAAAAAAGGCGCAAGAACAAGCAGACGAAAGAGAAGAAGCTAGCAATGGCTGCGTTCGTATTTTGCTTGTGGCTCATTGTGAAGAAGCTACTAGCTGGATGTTTCTTCCGTGCGGACGCAACCGTTACGAAGAGACAACTCCGATAGTTCCTGGAAGCGATATGATTTTACAGGAAGACGAAAGTCTCGAGATCGACCATAGCGTTGTTGCGGCGATGAAGATTGCCCATTGCATGAAGGCTCGGAGATTGAAGAAGGGCAGCATTTCTGGCCTCGAGCTAAGCGACGGCAACAATACGGATAACATTGAAGCCGTATGTGGCTATTCGCCTCTACGCGGAGCAATTTGCATCAGAGTCATGCATGGTATCGAAGATTGCTATTGCGGCGCATTCTTAGATGTTTATGTTGGCGTGTCCAACGCTAATGAATACGAAGATCAAGAGTGTGCAGCCGTAGCTATTCCGATAGTTGAAAAATTCTTCAACAACGAGCGTGATCGTGGGAATTGGCCATTCTTCGTTAGGGAGCCAGACCTTTGCCCGGCAGAAGCTCAAGTCTCTACCTAAAAACATCAAACCCCTGGGTATTATGCCCGGGGGTTTATTTTTTCATCAAGGCGTGATATTCGTCGTATGATATAATTGCGCTCGCGTCGACGAGGTCCGTGAATAGGGTTCCATTTAAATGGTCGATTTCGTGTTGCAAGACATGGGCCAGGAAACCGTCGACCCACTCTTCCCTGGCGTCGCCGTTTTCATCGAGATATTTGACCTGGATTTTTGGATAGCGCGGCACCTGGGCGTAGACTGGCTTGTCGTCGTCGCCTACGACACTACAGCAGCCTTCCCACATTGGCGTTTTGTCGCCTTCGGTGTCGGTGACTTCGGCATTAAAATAGGTCCTGTTGAACGGTTTGAGGTCTGGGCGATTCGGGGTCGGGCGAATCATTACTACACTAATAGCGAGCGGTTTGCCAACTTGGACGGCGCTCATGCCGACGCCGTATTCGCCGGCAGAAATAGTCTCCCTAATATCCGCCACGAGCTGACGGACGCGCTCGGTTTTAACCTCGGCAGCCTTTAAGAATTGGCTCTTCTTGCGAAGGGTGCGGCTGGGCGTGGTTAAAACTTCGAGCTTTGTCATTCGTCGATTTCCGGTTTAGCTTCTGGTTTTTTCTCGGCCGGCTGGGTTTCGACTGTCTGGGTTTCGGCTGGTTTTTCTTCGACTGGTTTTTCTGCGGTGTGAATTTCGATTTGGCCGATACCGCCATCTACGTCGACAGAGTTGTCGCCATTGCCGATGATTGAGTCGTCGGACATGTCAGAACCATTAAAGATAATTCTGCCGATTCCCTTGTCGGCTCTAATCGTGTAAGCAGAATCTGGGAGCAAAAGATCGAGATTGACGGAGCCGATGCCAGCGTCTACTTTGTTGTCTCCAGTGAGGGCAGCGCGGATCACAGCTTCGCCGATGCCGAGGTGGATGTCGCCATTTTTGATAGCACCATCTTTGATTTCAAACTTGCCAACGCCGGTGTCGATTTTGGCACGATCGGCAACTGAGAGATATTCGAATACGGTTTCGCCGGTACCAAGATCAAAATCGATCTCGCGGGCGACGATTTTTTCGGCGGTGATTTTGCCGCCACGGTCACCAATTCCGACGGCGTCAAATTCCATGTCTTCTGGAATCGTGACGGTGATTTTGCGATTTGAATGACGACTAAAAATGCCTTTCTTAGCATCTTTAATAGTTAGCCTATCGCCATCTTTAACAATTTCAACATTTGAATCTTCGGCGGTGGCATTGAGTTCTTCACCTTTTTTAATCTCGAGCTCAGAGAAGCCGAGACTAAGGCTAAGACATTTTTCGTAGCCGCTACAGTCGACGCGCGATTCCAGTGCACCCTTGTCGAGAATGCCAAAAACGGATAGAATAGCTGCGGCCGCAGTCACGATTGCGGAAATAATCGTGAATGCGAGCAAGCAGGCTAGGCCGTAGGCAAAATATTTAATTACTTTTTGAGCGGCGTTCATTTGATTTCAATCCCGCCAAACATTGCTGAGCCATTGATATAAAGAGTTGGTTTCTTTTCGTCAGCTTCGCTGGCTTTGCTGTTGTTTTTCACGCCACCGAACACGGCGCTAGATTTGATTTTGACGTTAATATCGCTTGGAACAAGAATGTCGATACCGCCAAACACGGCGCTAGCGTCAATCACGGCATCTTCTTTAATGATAGCTTCGCGAAGGTCGAGTTTGAGTCCGCCAAAGACAGCGCTGACTTTTTTGCCGTTGAATTTTTCGCCTTTCATATCGATGTTTTGGCCAGAGAAAACGGCAGAAATTTCGGCGTCGTCGATATTGCTGCTGAGCTTTTTGATATCGGCGCTGATTTTTTGATTAAAAATAGTTTTAAAGATAAGCGAAAGACCGATAATAACGATGATGCCAGGAATGAGGAGCTTCCAGAAGATTTCGAAGCTGATGAGGTCTTGGCAAGAAAGAAGTAGGAGCACGCCTACGATGAGGCCGATGAGGTTACCGACGCGGTGACCTTTTTCGGTGATGGCGCAGATTGCGCATGGGACGATAATAAATAAAGTCCACCAGCCATCGAAGAAGATGACATCTGAATCAATTAAGCCAGCAGCTCTACAACCCAGTAAAGCACCGGCGACCACTAATACGATCCCCCACAAAATATTTTTCATGTTTTTTCTCCTTTGTTCTTTTTATTATAGCATAAGCAGAGGAAATGAGCCCGGGTTAACCGGGCTCTTGTGGAAGTTTAAAGAGCGTAGCCAAAACTACGTTTGGCTGCCTTCATAATATGATCAAGGAACGACTGTTCGTAGATGTCTGCTGCTTCATATGCCATGATTTCATCTTCGCTGGAATTATAATCTGGGATTTCCTTCACGCTAATCTCGACTTCCTGATCATATGAATATGTAGAATGATATAGGAGAGCTTCGCATCTTCCGCCGACCGTCCCGAAATACATCTCTTGTCCATCGCAATGCGCTAAATCTTCTAGATAGTAACGTATCCCGATAGCAATTCTGTCACCCATGAGGATGCCAGCGACGAGCGTAATCCTATTAACTCCATAGTTTGTTCTCTTAATCTTGTAAAACTTCCCGTCTTCTCCGACGACTACCACCACTGGAAAGGTCCCGCTTTGACGTTTAACGGTAATCTCCACAGCCTTATCCACTACTATCACCTCCCTTTTCGTGCGGTATGAATAAGTCTTATTACTGTTATAACATTTTTTTCGTGAAATTTTCCAATTTTGTGATATAATAGTTGTTACGGGCGGTTAGCTCAGTTGGCTAGAGCGCGTCTTTGACGTAGACGAGGTCACAGGTTCGACTCCTGTATCGCCCACCATTTTTTAAAAATTGTGATATAATTATCACCGCCTGGGTCGGTAGCTCAGCTGGTTAGAGCACGGGCCTTTTAAGCCCGGTGTCGAGGGTTCGAGCCCCTCCCGACTCACCAATTTCTAAAAGAAATTGGTGAGCTAGCGAGTACGTCAGTACGAGCGTCCTCACCAATAAAATTGGTGAGCTAGCGAGTACGTCAGTACGAGCGCCCTCACCAATAAAAAGAAGCCCTTTGGGCTTATTTTTATTATAACAAATATTAAGCGGAAGCAGTGCGGCGGCGCTCGTTATAATCTTGCATGAGCTTGAGAAAATCTTCGGAACTACGCGTGATTTCCTCCACGCGCGTGAGACAATCGGCGAAATTCGGATCGTCAAAATACATCGTGCTCGCAGCGTAACCATCCGGTGAGTACTTTGCGCGTAGGTGCACGCGAGACTCTTCGATGAGCTGATTCTCTTCCATATCCGGGTATAAATGTCGGTGATAATCATAGACGCGGCCGAGCATTTTGTTGATGTCGGTATTGCGATCCGCCGAAGAAACGATTTTGCCGTAAATACTGCGTGGCTCACGTCCGAGCGAAGCGCGGTGGTCTTCCACGGCCTCGGCCATAATTTCAATTTCGGTATCCGAAAAATGTTTTTTCAAAAATTTGTCGGCGCGCACCATTTTACCGGATTCAATATTGTGGGTTTCGTTATCGACGAGACGACCGAGATCATGAAAGGCCGCAATCAAAATCACCATATCAATATTTACGCCCGGAGCCCGCTCGGCAAACTTTAAACTTCTTTCCATTACTTCGCGAATATGAGCGTCAGTATGGCCGCCAATTCCGCTGTATTGTGGCAGGATTTCCTTCTCGATATATTCCAAAACCTCAGCGCTCGGTTTCATTAATCAATCTCCTCGAAGCGATATTTTTGCTGAAATTGAGCTTGCCTTTCCGGCTCAATTTCAGACAAAAACTCATTCAGCTCTCTCGCCCATCTTTGATGATCGCCATACTGAGCTTCGTAGATTACAAGTTTTCTAATGTCGTCGCCTTCAGAATCGGCATCATTTACGACATCGAGCACAATATATTCCCTACCTTTAAAATGGCGGTAGCGCCCACCGATTTTAAGTTCGCGCATTTTACCTCCTAGTTTAGACTATTTGCCGCAGACTACGTTGTTGGCATGGAGCCAGCCTTCGACTGAGCCACCATCGAGATATTCGCCGGTGGTAGAAGCGATATTGATGGCGCCGCCATCACGAATAAATTCATCGATCGGGTCGGTTACGACATATTCTTGGTCGAGTGGACCAAAGTCATGCTCATGAACATATTTCACGATACGCTGGAGAAGTTCTGGCGACATTGCATATTTAGAAACATTGATTAGATTGGATGGGGCTTCTTCTGGTTTTGGTTTTTCAACTACGCCGACCAGCTTGCCATCTTTGGCGGAAAGTACGCCGTATTTTTCAACTTTTTCGAGTGGGATTTCAACGCCTAAAATTGCAGAGTCGCCAGATTCACCAGATGCCTTGATGAGGGCTTCGGCAGCTGATTCGCCATCTGGATTCCAAATAAAATCGTCACCCATGAATACAAGCACTGGCTCGTCAATATTGTATTCTTCTACGACCATAGCGATTGGCACGGCGGTGCCATATTTATCTGAAGGGTCTTGTACGGAATAGTGAATCGTTACGTCATCTGGCAAAGTTTTAGCAAGAGCTAAACGGTCTTCTTTGCCGCGATCAATCAAATATTGGTTCAATGCAAGGTTATCGCGATAGAACTCGCGCACCTGGCATGGCTCGACATTTGAAATAACCATGTAGATGTCTTTGATGCCAGCCTTGATGAGATCTTGCACAGAATAATCCACGAGTGGACGATTCCCTACTGGGAGCATAGATTTTTCGATAATTTTGGTGATTGGTAAGCGGCGCGTGCCCCAGCCAGCAACTGGGATGATGGCCTTAGTAATCGTACTCATAATGAGTCTATTCTAGCATAAAAAATCGCTTTTGAAACAGGCTATTTTTTGGTAATTAATGGCGCTTTCCAAGCCTCTGGGAAGTCGTCTTGGCCGAGCAAAACTGCCACGGTAGCAGCAATGTTTGAAAGCCCCGCGTCTGGAATATTCGCAATCTGGTATTTGTTTCGATTTTCGGTGTTGTCGTAAATAATGAACGGCACTGGGTTGGTGGTGTGGGAGGTTTTTGGCTCGCCGTTTTCGTCTAACAATTCTTCAGCATTACCATGATCCGCGGTAATAATCAAACAGCCGCCAAGTTCGTCCAAAGCATTAGCAAGTCGTGCAAGCGATAAATCGATTGCTTCCATTGCTTGAACGGTTGGTTGCATTTTGGCGAAGTGCCCAACCATGTCACCGTTTGGATAATTAACACGCACGAACTTAAAATCTTTGAGATTGTCTAGTACGGCGTCCGTAATTTCGGCTGCTTTCATCCACGGACGTGAATCGAACGGCAAAGTGTCCGAAGGAATTTCGATGAGTTTTTCGCCCGGCAAATCGGCGTGGCTATTACCATTGAAATAATACGAAACGTGACCAAATTTGACCGTTTCGGAAACGCCTAAATTAGAAATGTTGCGTTGGCCCAAGAATTCGCTTAGCGTGTTTTTGATAACGACCGGTTCGACTAATTGATTTTTTGGGATGTGGCGATCGGTATCATATTCGGTAAGGCCGACAAAGAAAATATCATCTGCTTGATAATCGCCGCGATTAAATTTATCGAAATCGGCTGCATCAAAAGCCTCGGCAATTTCGACGGCGCGATCGGCGCGAAAATCGTAATAGATAAACACGTCGCCCTTGTTGATGGTGCCGACCGGAGCGTCGTTTTCGTCAACAATTACAAAGTCTGGCAAATATTGATCTTGGACTTCTGGGTCTTTGGCGCGCAGCGATCCGATTGCTTCGACGGCCGTACGAAATTTGTTTTCCGAAATGCCATGCCACATCAAATTCCAACCGCGCTCAACCATTCCCCAATCATTGCCGTAGCGATCCGCCGTAATTACCATGCGCCCGCCACCATCGGCGATTTTAAGATCAAGGTCGTTAAATTGTTCAGCAAAATATTCTAAGCGATTAATGAATTTTGGCTCGGACTGCGGCGGCACGTCGCGGCCATCAAAGATGGCATGTACGCGCATGCGGCGCACGCCTTCGTCGTAGGCTTTCTTGATCATGGTTTCGAGTTGGCCAATGTTGCTGTGCACATCGCCGTCAGAAAAAATACCAGAAAAATGTAGGGTTTTAGTAGTGTCTTTCAAAATATCCATGGCGCCAGTCCAGGCCTCGGATTGCCAGATTGAACCGTCGTCAAAAGCGGCTTTGATGTGGGCGCTGCCGTGCTTGTAAATTTGGCCGCAGCCAATTGTGTTGTGGCCGACTTCGGAATTTCCCATCACGCCCGGCAAAATACCAACCGCTTCGCCCGAGGCGTTGAGGGCGGTTTTTTGATAGTTCTTGGTCGCGTTCACCAAAAATGGTGTGTCTGCACTGAGGACTGCGTTGCCTTCGGTGTCATTACTAAGGCCGACGCCGTCTAGGATTGCGAGTACTACCGGACCATCAAAATGTATTTCGCTCATGCTTATATTATAGCACGGCTAGCGCGGCGCAAATTATATTGCGAGAGCCAAGAAAAAGTGATATAATTCAAAACCTGAACTCCAATCCGGGAGTTCTTGGTTTTTTCATAGAGGAGGTATGGAAATGAACATTAATATCAACAACCTAGAAACGATTAAAGTTAGCCCTAGCATAGCGCTGATCGATGAGAGAATGCGTTACAACGAACTGCGCGAGAAAAAAATCGCGCGCGCAACCGAAGGCGAGCTCGCCAAGCTTCGCAAAGACAAGCAGACTCCGCTCGAGAAGGCGGCCATTGCACTGCTTCACACGACGTTGGAAAAGCTCTACAGAAATGGAGCCCAGTTTTACGTTGTTCCAAAAGACAGCACCGAATCCAAGCGTTATGACGGCACCAACGAAGTTGGGTATGCGACAGTGATCAGCTTTGTAAAAGACGGTATGCCCAAGAAGGACGATGAAAAAATCAAGCGCATCGAGGATGCCATCAATGACCTGTTAGAAGGCGGCATGTTGGATGTCCATGTGGGATTTAGCTTTCGTTTCGTTGAACTCAAGGCCCCTTCTTAAGGGGTCTTTTTTATGGTATAATTACCCCATGCCCGGATGGCGGAATTGGCAGACGCGCTAGCTTCAGGTGCTAGTGGCCGCAAGGCTGTGCAGGTTCAACCCCTGTTCCGGGCACCAAGCAAAGCGAGTGCACGAAAAATGAGCTCGCTCATTTTTGTGCCAAGCGAGCGCAGGTGCCGTAGCCAGCGAAGCTGGCGTCACACCAAGCGAAGCTGGCGTCGCACCAGAGGAGACGAGCAAGTGGAAAAACTTGCTTTTTTTGTTATAATATACTCACGAACCCAAATCTGATGGGTTTGTAATTTTCATAGAAGGTTGGTGATAAAAGTGCTGGAACCATTAAGAAGTCAAGAGACATGTGAAGAACTAATCGACGCCGAACTTAGGTATGAGGAATGCAGGAGAGAACAAGGCAAAGCTAGGGCCGAGGGCCTCAAAACATCTGACCCTGAGGCATATGAAAAAATTAAGCTTGCGGCGAAGGAAGCCTACGACGATTTGTTAAGATTACGAGAGTTATACAAAGAATAGTAGACATACCAAGTTCACCCTAAATAAGAAAGGTCAAAGAAGCACAAGAAAACCAACCAAAAACACATGGGAAAGGCCGACAAAACCAACTCCGTCGGTCTTTTTCTCGCCCCTGTTATAATTGACTTTTCAGGCAAAAAATGCTATAATTATAAGATAGGGGTGTTTTTTATTTGTTCTTTAAAAAGGAGGTGGACGAGTTGAGATATGATACAAGAGATGACAAAACTATTCTAAAATTGCTTAGCAAGAAAATAGATGAGCTTGGACGCAAACCAACTCTTGGCGATATCCAAGCGGATCCACAGTTACGTTCTGTTCAATTTAGGAAAAGGTTTGGCAACCTAAACAAGGCAATCGATCTAGCAAACAATCTACGTACAAAACCGACGCAAAAGCCTCTCAACGAAAAAGAAAGGCTTGTGTTGGCTCTTCTCAACGAGATCAATGCGCGCGGGTATATGCTTTCTAGGATCGAAATAGATTACTGTCCGAGATTAGAAGATAGTTCCGTGTACGAAAAGTGCTTTGGCGGCTGGGATAGTTTCTTGGACTATTTGAACGCGCGATTCCCTAGTCTAAGGGTTAGAGAGCCTAGTCGAGAATGCATAATTTCGAGTCTCAAACTCAAAGCAGCGGAACAACCAAGTTCAACCGTTAAATATGTAGACGTTGTACAGGATAAGCGAATGCCGAAAAATCATTGCTATAGGCAGGTTTTCGGCAGTTTCAAAGATGCGCTATGCGCCGCTGGATTATCTACAACGAGACGGTCGGATGACGAGTTTCTCGTCTTGTTACAATGCAAGGCCGAAGAATTGGGTCGTCAACCAACCGCGCATGATGTAGATGCAGACGAAAGTCTGCCCGCCTATAAGACTTATCGCGAAAGATTTCAGAAACCGTGGAACGAGATCTTGAAACTTGCTGGCCTCAACCAAATGCCGGATGGGCACAGGCAAGCTCTTAACCTTGATAAAGAGAAGAAGAGAGCTCAAGCTATCGAAGAATTGCAGAATGTAGCAAAACGCCTGGGTCGCGCACCGAGATACTCGGACTTAAGCCGAGCAACCGAGCTCAGCCATGCCGCCGGATATTACATCGATCATTTTGGAACGTTCGGCGCCGCCGTAAGAGCTGCCGGGTTAGTACCAATCGAAAGGGTCACGATTACGGACGCTGAATTGGTGGAAGAACTGAGACGCAAGGCTAACGAGTTAGGCTATCAACCAACCTCAAGTGAGGTAGACCGCGATCCCGGCATGCATAGTTCTGCGACGTTCTATCATCATTTTGGCAAGCCATGGGCAAAGTCTCTGATGGCTGCAGGCCTTGGCGATTTTCCGACAAAGCCGGAGTTCACGACCGAGCAAAAAAAGGCGGCCGCAATCAAAGAGCTAAAAGCCGCAGCCGAGCGTCTCGGTCGCACGCCAGCCTTCAACGATCTAAAGACCAGGACAGCTGGTATGCCTCACAACGCCTACTACTACGCGCAACTGTTTGGATCATTCCCAGAAGCTCTACGAGCTGCTGGGTTTAACTCAACAAAACGCAAAAGAACACCTCGTAGCCCCCATTAGGGGGCTTTTTTATAGCTCAATAATTTTGTGGTGGCTTTTTGCGCCAGCCTTGATAGTGATACTGGTTTTTGGTACGTCGAAGTATTCTGATAATAATTTAATTAATGCGGTGTTCGCTTCTCCGTCGTGTGGCTTCTCACGTAAATATACAATAAGGCCGTCGTCCACCTTTTCAACTAGTGGGCCTTTTTTGGAACCGGTTTTAACTGTTATTTGATAAATCATGCTTCTAGTTTTTGATAAACCCCCGCCCTGTCGGTTTCGATTAGTTTAATGCGTGCAGCGATTTCGGTTTCTGCTACTGTGTAGGCGCGTTTCAGGATTGGGTGTTCTTTTAGTGGCTCAAAGAAGGCGAAGAATTTGTCGGATTCCTCCTGGGTTTTAACCGTGTTTGCCGTGTAACGCAAATAGTCTTCCAGAGTTTTTTCGCCGGCGATTTTTTCGATGTAGTCCCAGTGCGTGGTCACCCAATCAAAGGCTGCGACGCTTGCTCTTGGATTGCGGCGCGTATAAACAAACAATCGTACGTGGTCCTGCGGCTTCACGACGTCCGGTTTTTCGAGAAGACTAATCAGCTTTTCAATATTTGTCGCGTCGTGCGTTAAAGTCATTGCGATGAGCAGCTCGTTTTTCACTTCTGGGTCGGCAACCTTTTGATATTTCTTCAGGAATGTGTCGAAGATTTTTTCGTCCGTACGAAGCTTGGCGTTAAGAATGGCCGAGCGGATTTCCGGAGAAATTTCGGCAAGATTGTCGGTATATTTTTCGGCCAGTTTCTTCAAAGTTTTCTCGTCGTTAGCATAAAAATCCAACCCAAGAATAATTCTTTGCAAATGAGTTTCGTTTGCATCATTCAACGGTTTGATGCCGAGGCGTTTTAATTGCGGGGTAATTAATTCTAATACGTAATCCTTAAAGCGTTTTTCTTCGTCCGTGTCCGGGGTAAAGAAAAGTTTGAGATGTGCAATCACACCGGCGATCATTTCCCAAACCCACGGGTTGGTTTCGTTTTCAAATTTCCTCAACAAGTCAATCAAGGAACCCGAGGCAACCAAGTCGGTGCGCGCGAGGAAGATGCGGTCCACCAAAAGACGCAGGCGCTGTTCCAAACTTAGCGTGTCAAAGTTAGCAATTTTGTCATTAAATTCGTCGGTATTAAGATTGATCAAATAATGCCCCGTCATGTCGTCGGTGACTTTCGGCAAAGGCCAGACGGAAGTTTTATCTTCACCGAACAACAAGAATCGCTGCTGTTTGCCTCCGGTTAGAACCGGGTAACCCGGCTGACGAATCCATGTGTTCATAAACTCTTTCACGTCGAAATCGGCATATTTATTTAAAGCATCCCAAAGATTGTCGCCGACCGTATTCGAATAACGATATTGTTTGAAGTAGTCACGAGCGCCAAGCAAGAATTGCTCGAGGCCCATCAAACGAATCAACATCAACATCAGCCTTGCGCCCTTCGCATAGACAATGGCGCCATCAAACAACGTCGCGATTTCGGCTGGACTTTCGACCGGTTGGAAAACCGATTGCACACCAAGATAAGCATCGCGATTTAATGCATAATAACAGTCACCGGTAAAGAACTCTTGCCAAATATCAAAGTCTGGATAAATTTTGTCGACCGCGTAATATTCCATAATGCTGGCAAACGATTCATTGAGCCACAAATCGTCCCACCATTTCATCGTTACGAGATCGCCAAACCATTGGTGCGAAAGTTCGTGCGCCACGGTGAGAGCGATGGATTTTTTCGTGTCGAGAGTGACGGTTTTGTCGGCAAGCAACATTGATTCGCGGTAAGTGACCAACCCCCAGTTTTCCATAGCGCCGGCTTCGAAATCCGGAATCGCAACTTGGTCGAGTTTTTCGAGCGGATATGGCACACCAAATTGATTGTCGTAATATTCGAGCGAGCGCGCGGCAACTTCGTTAGCGAAGTCGACTGAGTCGGCTGGCTGGTTCAGCGCGGCGTAAGTCGTAATGACGGTGCCGTGATTATTTTTAATCGTTTTCGAATTAAACTTACCAATTACGAACGCGAGCAGATACGTAGACATGCGCGGCGTGGTTTCAAAAACGACCGTGTCGCCATCACGGCGAGCAATTGGAGTATTTGCAATCACTAAATCGTCGCTACCTTCTGGCAGCGTAATAGACAGGTCGAACGTGGCTTTGGCGGCCGGCTCGTCAATACACGGAAAAGCCATGCGCGCATAGTGCGATTCAAATTGAGTGGAAACAATTTTTTCGGTGTGACCCTTATATTCGTAGAACGAAAGGTAGGCTCCCTGCATATTTTCGCCAAGCTTGCCGTGGTAGCTAATCGTAATTACAACATCATCAACTGGAACATTTTTTATCACGAGTTCATCACCATCCATCGCAAATTCGGAAGCCGCATCACCAACTTTAACTTTTTCAATCGTAAGACCCACGGCGTGCATGCGCACGTCGGCGGCTTTGGCAGTGCCGCGCACTACGACTTTGCCCTTTAGAGTCTTTTTTTCTTTATCAATTTTGAGGTCGAGCTGATAATTTTTTGGTCGAAAATAATTGAGTAATTGTTCCATGACTCTATTATATCAAATCAGAAGTAGCAAATTAATGAAGCTTGGCGGAGGTTGGAAGCTTGGCGCCTTTAAGAATTGGCGCGAGTTCTTTTTCTTCCAAAGTTTCGTTTTTAAGCAAAGCATCGGCGAGTTGGTCGAGCAAAGTGCGGTTAGCTTTCAAAACTTCCTCGGCACGCTTGGCGGCTTCGTTGGTGAAGGCGCGGATCTCTTCGTCGATGAGCTCGGCGGTCTTTTCGGAATATGGTTTGCCGGTAGAAATCGTATAATAGCCGGCGTCGGCATCACCAGGATAAACCAAGTTGCGGCTCTTAGTGCCCATACCCTCTTCGATGATCATAGATTTCGAAAGTTCAGCGACGTGTTTCAGATCGGACGATGCACCAGTCGTGATAGCGTCAGCACCGAAGACGATTTTTTCGGCGATGCGGCCGCCCATAGCACGGGCCAAAATATCTTTGAGCTCGTAGATATTTTTGTAGCTACGATCTTCTGGTGGCAAGAACCACGTCACACCACCGGTGCTACCGCGTGGGATAATCGTGACTTTGTGAACCGGATCAGAGTCTGGCAAGACGTGGCCAACGATGGCATGACCAGCTTCGTGGTAGGCGGTGATTTTCTTTTCGAGATCATTCATGACTTTGGATTTGCGTTCTGGGCCAATTGCGACGCGCTCAAAGGCTTCGGTCAAATCTTTATTTGAGATAGCTTTGTGGCCTTCGCGGGCAGCGGTGATAGCAGCTTCGTTAGCAATATTAGCAAGATCAGCGCCGGACGAACCAGCAGTTTTCTTAGCCATCGCTTCGAGGTCGACATCGCTTTCGACCGGTTTGTTCTTGAAGTGAACTTTCAAAATTTCGAGACGGTCTTTGCGTTCTGGCAAGACTACATTAACGTGACGATCGAAGCGGCCTGGGCGAAGCAAAGCTTTATCGAGCATGTCGACACGGTTCGTGGCAGCCATCACGATGACGCCAGAATCATTGTCGAAACCATCCATTTCAACGAGGATTTGGTTCAAAGTCTGCTCGTCTTCACGACCAGCGCCACCACGAGCATCACGCTTGTGGGCCACGGCATCAATTTCATCGATAAAGATGATTGATGGAGCGTTTTTCTTGGCTTTGCCAAACAAATCGCGAACGCGAGATGCGCCAACACCCACGAACATTTCGGCAAATTCAGAACCGGAAATCGAGAAGAATGGTACGTTGGCTTCGCCAGCCACGGCGCGAGCCATCAAAGTTTTACCAGTACCAGGGTCACCGGCGAGCAACACGCCGCGTGGAATTTTGGCACCAAGTTTTTCGTATTTCTTTGGATTCTTTAGGAAGTCGACGATTTCGGTAAGGTCTTGCTTGGCGGCTTCGTTGCCAGCTACGTCTTTGAATGTGACGCGTTTTTTGTCTGGGCCGTAGAGTTTGGCACGAGATTTGCCAAAGCTCATCGATTGGCTATTGGTGGCCTGAGCCTGTTTCATCATGTAGCTTAGGAAGATGAAAATGGCGAGAATCGGCAAGACGCTAAGTGCGACATTGAAAACAATTCCCCACACGTCGACATCTTCTTTATACTCGATAGTTGGGTATTTTTTTGTACACTCGGTTAGTTCATCGCCAGAAAGCTCTGCACACTGATTAACGAGACCGAGCTCATAAAGCGTGCCAGCGCCATCTTTTCTAGAGATCTCGGTTGCGGTATCTTTGCCCTTCAAAGTCACATCTACGACTTCGCCGGAAACAGTGATTTTGGCGATATTGCCCTCTGGGTCATTCGCGCGAGCGATCACCTCGGATAGAGGGACTTCAGTCTTTTCGGTACCGTTATTGCCGCTGAAATTGTTGACAATAACTAGACAAAGAATGATTACAATGATGGTAAAAATAATTCCACGAACAGAGTTAGACATATTAGAATTACGTCGTTCTGGCATTTTTTTGTTTGGTTCTGGCACAGTTTTTTCTCCTTAACATTACAATTTTATCATAAGGGTGGTAGATTTTTTGAAAAATGTGGTATAATTATTGTACCGTCTGGGTGTAGCACAGTTGGTAGCGCGCGACTTTTGGGAAGTCGAGGTCGCAGGTTCAAGTCCTGTCACCCAGACCATTTTTTGTTGCTTTTTAAACCAAAAAATGCTATAATAATTGGGATTAATTTAATAAATTATTAAATTAACGCAGCTTAAAAAAAACATTGAAATTTGCAGGGTGTTTTTTGTACATGAAGGAGGCTGATGCACATGATGTACAAAATTTATGATTATAGTTATATTCCAGGAAGCAGTTACACGAAATCCGGGTTCAAAGGCCGCGGACTTGCAGTTGGTACTGTCATAAATGAGGATACCGGCGCCTTCGTGGTTGCCGGCGGCAACGGAACATACGTTATTGCTATCCCAGCAAAAATCATCATTAGAGCCGCGAGCGAATCCAGAGATATTAAGTCCCTAGAGATTGGCCCATTGCTTAGGCAGTGTATTCATGCTTTGCACAGAAGATTGACGTCTGATTTAGCAAAAGAAATCTGCGAAAATTTGATTGGCAAAGAATTTAATGATGAGAATGAGATAAATGATATCGAAAAATTAATATGTGATATTATTCCTAATATTTAATAAATTTTTATCGAATTGCATTTATTAATCACATAGAACGATCCACCAAACAACCTAAAAATTTTCAATGTTTTACCGATGCCCTCTTCGTGAGGGCATTTTTTATGGTATAATTATCTCAATCTGGGTGTGGCGCAGTTGGTAGCGCGCAGCGTTCGGGACGCTGAGGTCGCCTGTTCAAGTCAGGTCACCCAGACCATTTTTGTGCAACTATTCTAGCATCGCAGCGCGGAAAGCCTGGATGAGCAGCTCGTCCGCAGCGGCGTTGGCGGTTCCTGCCATAAACCAGTTGTAGATATCTTGATTGCTAGTTAACCCGATACCGCCATCGTCGGATGTCGTCATGAATGTATATTTTTTAGCGTTGGTGCCTTTGTGGTCATAAT
Source organism: Candidatus Saccharimonadota bacterium (assembly GCA_017556795.1). Classification (GTDB taxonomy): domain Bacteria; phylum Patescibacteriota; class Saccharimonadia; order Saccharimonadales; family Saccharimonadaceae; genus Nanosyncoccus. The sequence continues at coordinate 352,222 of JAFYLZ010000004.1, forward strand.
ACCTATTTCTATCAGAGCGACCAGAAAAAGTAGTAAGTTCATATTCTTCGTCGCGCGTCTTTTTATCTACGCCGAGCAACCCCTCGAGAAGGTAGGCAACGGTACCAGTGCGGTCTGAGCCAACGCGACAGTGAAAGTAGACACTATTGCCATCTACAATTTCTTGCATGATTTCGGCGATTGTACTACGTGTTTTAGTATAGTTAGAGCTTGGATATGCAATATCGTAGTGTTTAGTATCCTTTAGGCCGCTATATGTACTAAGGCGGTATTCGCTGCCGTAGTCCGGTATACTATCGTCAGGACTGCGTAGATCGTATTCGTAGTCATTAGGGCCAAGTATCGCCTTTAAGTCATTGGCAGCCGTCTGGTCTGTACCGATTTTTTCGCCACGTATCAAAAGTCCATATTTAATCGTTCCATCAATCGTACCGTCGCCATCGGGATCTGCTTCCATGCCGCCGAGGTCACGAACGTTATTCATGTTGCCAGCCGTTAGAAAACGTTTTCCGGCCACCGTTTCGGCCTTAACGTAACCATAAAGTTGCGAATCACTGGCGTCCTCCCAACGATAAACTTGTCCAGGAATCATGTTGTAAATTCGTCCAGAATCGGACTTTGTGTAATAAACTTGGTCTCCTTTGGCTTTTGTGTTTTCATCCGAAAGATAAACGTTTACCGCACCGGAAACTCCAGTGTCGTATGGTACGGATGTTGAACAATAACCACTGGAGCCGTCGCTGACATATTTGTATGCATAATCAGAAGATACATCGAGCTCAGAATCCGTCGGCGCTAGCTTACAATGATATGCTTCGAAATTGGCTTTAAGCTCGGTCCTTAAGCTCGTCTTGTCGGAATTCCATGTGTCAACCTTGTCGTAATATTCCTGAACTGCTTCGCTGGTAATGTTAAAGTTTACAATCGTGTCAGATGATTGCGCCTCCCAATGCGCGTAATAAGTGGTGCTCGCCGATGGTCTATCATCAGCAGAAAGCTCTACGTCGTTACTATCAAACCAGCCAACGAAATTATAGTGCGGTCTTGTTGCGGTGGGAAGGGGTGCACCAACAGTGTCGCCCAGGTTAATGAGTCTGTAGTCCTCAGAAGCGGTCCCGCCATTCCCAGCATCGAAGCTAATTTGAATTTGACTAATTTGTTGGCTTAGATAAAGAACCTCATAACCGCCATCAGTGATGTGTGTGATGGAGGAGCTTGCATCGATTTGGCCAATTTCTTCGTCGTTGGTGTCATCCTCGGTCGTCGCTTCATAATCGTTTATCATAGTCGCAATGCCGTTCGAATGAGTTTCGCCCTTAATGGTGCCATCATACAAATTGTATTTATATTGATCGACGGCTGCAATGCCGTATGTTTTGCCAGTGATGGTCGGGGTCGACGTGTCGACTACACCGTCGTTTACGCCAATCGTCATAGTGCCGCTTTCGTTCATTACGGCGTATGCACCACTTGATGTGATGTTGCCGCTGACGATAGTCATTGTGCCGTTTTTATTATGGACGGTCGCCCTTTCATTAGTGAGGCTACTAAGGTTCGAATCGGAGATAATAACTGTGCCACCATTGTTGTATACTGCTTGTTTAGTTCCAGTAGAATGGACTTCCATATCATCAATAATCATTCTCGACCCGGATTCGATATCGATAGCTCCGGAGGTGCCAACGGTTGTGACCGTACCATTCCTAACCTCAAGAGTACTGGTGCCTACACCATAATATTTAATTACGTTTTTACTGTTGCTGCTGGTGCCATTCATGCTTATAGTGTGACCGTCGAGGTCCAAGATGAGGCTTTTTGTCAATCTGTTAGGGTTACCAGTATTTGTAGGACAAGGGTTGTCTCCACAAATAAGTAACGTATTGCCACTAGTGGCGCCCACGTCTTTCAAGAGTGTAACAGTGCCGCCATCAGGGACGCCATCCGAATCCGTTCCGATTGCGTTTCTTAGAGCTGCAGCATAACCACTGCTGCTAGCGGCGGTATAGAAGTTGCCGGCACTGTCCATTGCTACCGCGTCATCCGGAATCCACATTGCGTGGTACTCCACGTCTCCAGTAACTACGGTGTTACCGTCGACCGGATTGCTATAGACTCCAGTTGACGAATCGTAATTCGCATACCACTTGTAGAATGTGTACCCACTAATAGTTCCGGCGCTTGATGGAAGTTGATTTCCGATTGCAGTGTTTTTCGTGACGTGCTCCTCGGCAATTGTGTCACCACCATGGGTATCAAACGTTACTATGAAGTAATGTCGCGGTTCAGCAATGTTTGCCGTAACGACCACATTATAGCCAGAGGTTGTGCCGTGGATTTGAACTTGAGCCGTACCAGCGGCAAGCCCGGTAATGTTACCGTTGCTGGCTACCGATGCATATTCGGAGCCAGATATCATACTAAACGTAAACTCCTCACCGATCTCCGCCACGTTAGAAATGACAATCTGTTGTGTTTCGTTGATATCTACGGTCATAGGATTGTTTGCGATAACGGCTTGCGCGATGCTTTTGCTATAGTGGGCATAAAGTTTTAAGTCGCCGCTAGGTACATCTCCCGCCTCAATTTTGTTACCATTAACTGGATCATCGTACCAGCCGTCAAAGATATAGTCTTTATCGTTGGCATCTTTCATTGTTGCAGTTGGCATATTCGTGATTGTGGCGCCACGCACGATTGACTGATACTGCTGCCCAGACAACGTACCCCCATTCGCGTCATACGAAATCATATATGAATCTTCAACCATAATGAGTGGGACTTCGATGGCCGGGCGCACACCGTTTTTACTACTCAACTTATTTTGATACGAAATATAGAAACCGTCGGTCCCGAAGTACCTATATTGCGCGTCCATCCAAATTCCGGATTTTGCACCCGTAGTAGTAGAAAACTTTGTACTCTCCGCAAGGAATTCGCACTGACTGGTCAAGGTCGATGTGCCGGGTATCAATTCTCCCTCTGCATAGCCACACGCCGCGCCGACGTCTGCCAACGTCAGCATCCTGGAGTTCCTTCCGTCAAACTGAATTGCAGCATTAGACCATACCTGACCAGTCGGTAGTTGGTTAAAGACATCTGCGACGCCGGTGGCTGTGTCTATCTCGTATGTATGTTCCGCAGCATTATTAATTACTCCGTTGCTGAAGTTGGCAAAGAACACTAATACTGCATTGTCTCCATTGTTCCTCATGTAATAAAATCTCTCCGTATACTTTCCGGTGGTTTCATCGTAATCACCGTAATTGCCGTTACCGTTCATATCGCAATCGTATGCATCGCCAGGAACAGGATTACTGCTAGCGATCGCACCAAAGGTTATCGGATCACCGACACTATATTGCGTAGCATTGGCATACCTATTGCCTTTATTGCATCCGTTGCCAGAAACATTACATGTTTCGACGTGCAGCTCTGTAGCTTTCTTGCAGAGAATTAAGGCCCAGTGAGCATAAACGATCGTGTCAGTGTTTACTGCAGTGTTAATATCAACTTCATCGCCGGCGGTTGGGTCATCGAACCAACCAATTAGGTTGTAGTTTTCATAAGCCACGACCGGGAAGGCGCTAATCGTGCTACCTGGCGTCACTTGTCTGGTTTCCCTGTCTGGGGTAGCGCCGTTTTGATAAACAAACGTAATAGCGACTGTAGTTTGAGTCCAGCGAGCAGTGAAGGTGATGTCGTTTGTAATAACAGTGTCTGTAGCTGCTTGGTTGTTGTTTGCATCGAACCAGCCATCGAAGAGATGATTCTCATAAGTAACTGCTGGGATGTTGTTTCCTAGTGTGCTGCCGGA
>JAFYLZ010000005.1 GCA_017556795.1 Candidatus Saccharimonadota bacterium
CTTGGTATCATCGCTTGAAGTAATGGTGTAGCTTTCTAGATCTGTGCCGGTAACGGTAATAGTAGCAAAGGTTTCTGCAGCAACATCACTATCATAGTAGAGATCAATTTGTGATGGTGAGATTGTAGCGGTGGAGATATCATTCAGCCAGTGCGCATAGTAGGTAACGTCGGATTCGGAAACCTGGGTACCAGCATCAACAAGGCTGCCGCCGTCGGCTGCGGTGTACCAGTTGTTAAATACGTGGTCGGTGTAGGTTGGGCCAGCTGGGATGCGATCGCCGAGCGTAGAATTAATCGGAACTTCAACGACGGTTTCGTCGGTGGTGCTGTTATTGTGAATGAAGCGGGCATTGACCGAAACGCGTTCAAACTTCGCAACTACCTTGGTATCTTCGGTGAGTTCGGTCGAGCCTGGAATTGGGTCGCCATCTTCGGTCTCCCAACCAACAAATTCAAAATTAGCCTTGGATGGAGTAGAGAGCGCGCTCACGGTGGCTCCGTAAGCTATTGGAGTGACGCTCTCGTCCCCATCGATATCCATGGTGATCGCCAATTTATCCATGAATCTATAGTCAGTGGTCAGGACGAAATCCGAAGACTCGGTCAGCGCCTTTGCCGCGACCGGGATGAGGGATGAGATAACTAGAAGAGAAATAATAAGCTTGCGGCCGTTGTAGTTTTTCTTACGACCGTTGCTTTCTTCGCTTGTGCGCCAGACGCAAACAATCAGGCCGATTGCGGAAATGATCAAAATAGCAATATGGACCGGTAGGTGATCTCCGGTTTTTGGGTTGTCGGTTTCGCCTTCATCGGACGGGGTCGGCTCTGGGGTCGGTTCTGGGGTTGGCTCTGTAGTTTCTTCGTATGTGATTGTAAATCGAACTGATAAATGCTGGTCTCTGTCATTTAAGCTAGCGACGCTAGCGATATATTCGGCTTCAACTACGAGGTCGAAGCTGGCGCCGCCGGCGATTTCCTCGCCAGCATGTTTGTCGTAATCATAAGAGACGCTAGAGTTACTGTTGTCGTCCGAAATATTAATAATTCTATAGGTTTTATCATGCTGGTTTTTGACGGAAAGACTATAGGTGATGGTGTCACCAACATGATGAAACACGGTGTCGCTTTCGATAGTATCGGCGTCGTAATTAGTGACATCGCCGGTGACGTCCGTGTCGCGAGCAGAAACTTCGGCGCCAACAATTCTGAAAGCGTCGGTATCAGCCACCGCGTTGAAACTCAGGATCAATGCAGTGATGAATGTTGCGAAAAATAGCACCGCCAGGATGCTACTCTTCCCCACTTTTTCTCGCAGTTTTGAAATCATGAGGTTTTTGTAACTCCAATACATAACCATTATATAATAGCCACGAGCAAAATGGAACAAAATATATCAGTTTTTACGTGTAATTTTTACAACAATTTCAAAAAGTCGTCTTCGGAAATAGTCGGGATGCCGAGCGCGGCAGCTTTTTCGGTTTTGGACTTGCCCGGCTTGTCACCCACGATGAGAGCCGTAGTGGTTTTAGTAACAGAACTCGTGATAGTTGCGCCGAGTGCGCGGAGTTTATCTTCGGCTTCTTCGCGGCCCATGCTGGCGAGCGTGCCAGAAATAATATAGCTCTTCCCCGCCAAAGGCAACTTGGACTGATCTTCATAAACTGGCGCCATACCGAGTTCTTTTAAGTCGTCGAGTAATTTTAAATTGTCCTCGTCAGCAAACCAAGCCAAAATCGATTCGGCTACCACATCGCCAATATCTGGAATTTCGATCAATTCGTCAATCGTGGCGTTGCGGATATTTTCGATATTCATGAAGCGACGAGCGAGCGCCGTAGCAGTTTGTGCGCCGACGTGGCGGATGCCGAGCGCAGTGATGAACTTGTTGAGCAATGGCTTTTTGGATTTTTCAATTGCTTCGCAAAGATTTTTGGCCGAAAGTTCCGCAAAACGATCAAGTTTTGCAACTTGCGTCCAGCTCAAACGATACAAATCTGCGATGCTTTTTACTAGCCCAGCATCAACCAAGGCAATCACGTTTTTGCTGCCAAGGCCTTCAATATTGAGGGCTGGTTTGCTGGCGTAATACTCAATCGCACGTTTCAAAATCAAGTCCGAAGTTTCGCCTTTTACGCGGTAGACTACTTCCCCGCTCGGGCGTTCAAATTCAAGTTCTGGATATTGTTTCTTCAAAGCTTCTCCATAATCGAACGGCACAGAATCGTCAGGTCGCAAAGTTTTCAAAACTTCTTTAACTTGCGGGATAATGTCACCGGCTTTGTAAATGATCACGGTGTCGCCGATGCGAATGTCGAGGCGGGCGATTTCGTCAGCATTATGCAAAGTTGCGTGACGCACAATCGAGCCGGCCACTTCAACCGGATCGAAAATTGCCACCGGCGTTGCGGCGCCAGTGCGGCCAATCGTAATCACAATGTCGCGCACTTTGGTGGTAGATTCTTCGGCTGGGAATTTGAATGCTACGGCAGCACGTGGAGTTTTGCCAACGATGCCGAGCGCGTCGTAAATTTCGCGGTCGTTAATTTTGATTACCATGCCATCCGTGTTAAACGGCAGGCCTTTGCGATAATTGTCGAGTTCGTGAATATATTCAAACAAATTTGCAGTGTCGTTTCCGGCCCATACGCGGTCTTCGTTTGAAGTACGGAAACCAAGCGCGCGGAGTTTTTCGTAAGCCAATCGGTGCGTAGCAAGATTTGGTTTTACCAAATCATAAGCCATGAATTTGAGTGGGCGTGCGGCGGCGACTCGTGGATCGAGCTGACGAATTGAACCGGCCGCCAAGTTGCGCGGGTTGGCAAATTCTTTTTTGCCAAGGCGGCGTTGCTCGGCTTGCAAATCGTCAAAATCTTTTTTGAAAATAATGATTTCACCACGCACTTCGACTTCACCCGGCTCGTCGATGCTGAGCGGAATGTTTTCGATTGTGCGAACATTGTTCGTGACATCTTCACCAACCAAACCATCACCACGCGTGACGGCCTGCACAAAAAGTCCGTCTTTGTATTTGAGCGAACAAGCCAGACCATCCATTTTGATGTCAGTGAAAAATTCTTTGATTTTGCCGCCCGGCACCAACTTTTCGTTGCGCGAAATCCAGTCGTTGATTTCCGCTTCGGAAAAAACATCCGCGAGACTAATCATGCGTTTTTCGTGTGTAACTTTTTGAAATTTATCCAAAGGCTTGCCGGCCACACGTTGGGTTGGTGAGTCTGGCGTAATGAGTTCTGGAAATTCGGCTTCCAGTTGCGACAATTCGTGTTTCAAAGAATCGGCAGCCGCTTCGGACATGATCGATTCGTCGAGCACGTGATAATGATAGCGATAATCGTTGATGATTTCGCGAAGTTTGATAATGCGGGCTTCAGCTTCAGTCTTCTTCATAGTCGAGCATCCATCGGTAATACAAATAAAGGTAGGTGGTGAGATAAATTTCCGAGAAAACCGTCAACGTAGTGAGCGCGATCGGAACGAGCGGAATTGCTTGCGCCCATTCGAAAGTTTTGAGCCACAAATCGAACAGGATGATCGGCACCATAATCACTGCGAACATAATTGAAATCAAAATGATGAGAGCGATAATGCGCAAAATGAATTTAATGCGACGGCTCGCCATCAAATCAGAAGCTGCGTCGAGCGCTTTCATTGGATAAAGTCCTGGCGCCGTAACGGCAACTAAAGCAATCAACGAGCTGGACAATAAGTAGCCAGAAATCACAAACATTAACACGGCGAAAATGAAGAAGGCGAGTGCATAAAATGGCGTATCAAGAAAGCCGGTTTGAATGGCGGCGGATTGCACGACGATATAAAGAAAGATCGGGATACATTCGAAGAACACCAGAAGCGCCAACATTAAAGTTGAAATAATTGGCGAGCCGGCATTATACAGACCGTCGCGCAATTTGATTTTGTTGCCAGCCATAATATGCCTGAGTAAGAAAATCGTGACTAGCCAAACAACGAGGAAAATAATAATTACGAAAACCGTTTCGGACTCGCTCATGTTGACTTTGAGACCGCCGGTCGTGATGGTCGATAAAAGCAGCAATGCGGCTTTGCCGACGTTGCCGATTTCACCGCCCGCAATCGACTGCGACGTTTCGTCAAGAATGTCTTGAAAATCATGATAAGTTGATTCGCTCATGATGCCGACAATAAACACGTTGGCGATCACAATCAAAATCAAGAATGGTAAAAATAGTCGCCAATTTTTGAAAATAATTTTGAACGTTTCAACGATATGCGCAAAAACGCCTGGAATTTCGAGTTCGCGTACATAATCTTCACGATAAGAACGTTTAAATGATTTGTGCAATTTTACGCTGCGGCCAGAAAAAGGCTTTTTCAAATTGCGAATTTTTTGAAATCTTTTGGCTTTGCTTTCAGATTTTTTCGCTGGCTTTTTAGAACGTGTTTTTGCCATGCTCGAGCCTTTCAATACGTTTTTCAATTGGCGGGTGAGTGCTGAATAGGTTGCTTAAGAAACCTTTGCGAAGCGGGTTGTTAATGTAGAGCTGCGCAGCGGCCGAGTTTTGACTGCGCATTGGTTGCGAGTGTGATTGAAGTTTTTTGAGTGCGGCAATCATGCCTTCTGGATAGCGCGTAATGTTGACAGCCGAAGCATCAGCAAGATATTCGCGCTCGCGCGAGACAGCCATTTGCACGATGGCGGCAAAAACTGGCGTAAGAATCGCTACGACCAACATGATGATGAGGCCGACCGGGCTGCGTTCTTCTTCACGTTTGCGGTTGCCGTAGAAAATCAGACGCGAAGCGACGTCGGCAAACAAACCGACTACGCAGACTAAGCCAAACACGATAGTAGAAACACGAATGTCATAGTTTTTAACATGAGACATTTCGTGCGCCATCACGGCAGTAAGTTCTTTGTCGTCCATAATGTCGAGCAAACCGGTCGTGGCGGCGACGATAGCGCTTTTTGGATCACGACCAGTAGCAAAAGCGTTCGGTGCTGGGTCGTTAACAATGTAAACTTTCGGCATTGGCAAACCGGTTGTGATGCTAAGGTTTTCAACTGCATTATATAGACGCGGGCAATCTTTTTTGGTAATTTCTTTAGCGCCCGTCATGGCGGTAGCTAGAGAACTTGACAAAAAATACTGCAAAACGGCGTAGCCGGTAGCGATCACTAGTGTCCAAAGCGAAATCGTCCAATCGTTAAAATACCAAGCAAAAAGACAAGAAATCGCCGCGATAAAAACCACGAAACCGGCCATTAGAAAAACGGTTTTGCGTTTGTTTGCGGCGATTTGCTTGTACATTGTTTTCCTTAGAATTTAACTTCTGGAGCTTTTTCAACGCGTTCGAATTCTTTTTCGTCGACGTTGTAGTATTCACGAATCTTGAAGCTGTGGAACAAGATGTTGAATGGGAAAACTTTGATTTTGGTGTTCAAATCTTTAGCACCGGCGTTGTAGAAGCGGCGGGAAGCGCTAACTTTGTCTTCGGTGTCGCTAATTTCGGACATCAATTTCTTGAAGTTGTCGTTTGCTTGAAGAGCTGGATAATTCTCTGCCACAGCCATGATGCGAGAAAGCGCACCAAGCATAGAGCGATCGGCATCGGCAACGCTTTGAACGGTGCGGGCGCCCATCATTTTGGCACGAGCATCAGCACAGTGTTCAAAGACTTCTTTTTCGTGCTTAGCGTAGCCTTTGACGGTTTCAACAAGATTTGGCAACATGTCGGCGCGACGTTTGAGCTGGATGGTAATGTCTGACCATGCTTCTTCGACGCGTTCGTTAAGTTTGACTAAACTATTGTACATTCCAGCAATGATGGCCCCGAACAAAACGATGATACCAACGATTACTAGGATAACAATCAACCATACTGGCATTTTAATTCTCCTTTTTACGCTTACTATTATACACCGTTTTTAGCATGAGTTCAACGTTTACGGCGGTGAGCTACTGCTCGATGCCTTCGCGTTTAAACACTTTGATAAAGGTGCCAAAGAAGCATTTTATGTCAAACCAAAAACTTAGTTTTTTAACATATTCGCCGTCTAGTTCGGCCTTTTTCTTTTCTGGTATTTCATCGCGGCCGTTAATTTGTGCCCAGCCGCTCAGGCCTGGACGAACGTCGTTGGCGCCGGTTTGGTCACGCAGTTTGATTAATTCAGTTTGATTCCAAAGTGCTGGGCGCGGACCGATAAAACTCATTTGGCCAATAAAAATGTTAAAGACTTGCGGTAGCTCATCCAAGCTGGTTTTTCGCAGAATGCGACCAATGCGAGTGATGTACTGTTCTGGGTTTTTGATCTTGTCGGTTGGTAAATCCGGTGTGTCAACTTTCATAGTGCGGAATTTCAGAATCTTAAACATTTTCTTGTTTTTGCCAAAACGTTTTTGGCGGAAAAAGACTGGGCCAGGATTGGTGATCAAAATCAAAAGCGAAATTAAAACAAATGGAATCAAAAGAACGATGATGGCGATAAACGAAATCACAATATCGATGAGACGTTTGAAGAAATGTTTGTACATTATGATACCTTGTAAGTTTTAACGATGGCCGCCGTGAGCTCTTTGATGTCGTCGCGGTTGCGTTGAGCAGAATCAATTAATTTGTCGAGATTCGCGAGGAAGTTTTTGTCGATGTCGAGCGGTTTGCCAATGTGAATTAATTTGTTTGGCGTTTCCTTCATGCCCTCTTCGTCCATCAACATTTCTTCAAATAACTTTTCACCAGGACGAAGGCCGGTAATTTTGATTTCGATATCCTTGCCTGGTTCGAGGCCTTTGTAGCGAATAATTTTCTTGGCCAAATCGTAAATGCGGACCGGCTTGCCCATATCGAGCACGAAGATTTCGCCGCCGTCAGCATAGACGCTGGCCTGCAAAATCAAACCAACAGCTTCCGGAATGGTCATAAAGTAGCGCATCACGTCCTTGTGCGTGACGGTGACTGGGCCGCCGTTGTCGATTTGCTTCATAAACAAAGGAATTACCGAGCCATTACTACCAAGCACGTTACCAAAGCGTACGGCAACGTAATCGGTCTTGGATTTTTTGTCGTAGGCCTGAATAATCATTTCGCAAATGCGCTTAGACGCACCCATGATGTTGGTTGGACGGACGGCTTTGTCGGTGCTAACGAGCACAAATTTTTTCACGCCGTATTTGTCGGCCAATTTAACCGTGTTGAGCGTACCGAGACAGTTGTTCTTGATCGATTCATTCGGACTGCGTTCCATTAATGGCACATGTTTGTGTGCTGCGGCATGATAAACCTGGTCTGGGTGGAATTCAGCAAATACTTTTTCGAGGCGAGCATAATCGCGCACGGAACCGATGATGGTTTCGAGATTGATTTCTGGATAATTACGATAAAGTTCTTGTTGAATCTCGTAGGCATTGTTTTCGTAAATGTCGAAAATAATCAAAAGTTTTGGATTGGCCTTGGCGATTTGGCGACAAAGTTCCGAACCGATTGAGCCACCGCCACCAGTCACGAGAATGACTTTGCCGGTGAGGCTGTCGGTGATTTCGGTATCATTAACAGTAATTTGATCGCGACCAAGAAAGTCTTCGTAATTAATTGGGCGAATTTGCGAGAAGACGCTGTTCGCCTTTTGATCCATCGTAATATAAATCGCTGGCAAAATTTTGATTTCGCATTTGGTCTTTTGGCATTCGGTGACGATTTTGGCAATCGTTTCCTTGCCGGCGGACGGAATAGCGATGATGATTTGATCAATTTTATATTTCAAAGCTGCAGCGTGAATTTCGCGACTGCTACCAACGATTGGGATGCCACGAATGCGCGTGCGTTGTTTTTGTTTGTCGTCGTCGATAATACAGCAAACGTTTGTGTCGCGATATTGTTCGTTGCGTTCGATTTCATCGATCAACATGCGGGCAGCTTCGCCGCCACCAATAATCATGGTGTTCGTGGAGCGTTTCTTGTTTGGCAATGTGTGCGCAATGGCGCGGCCGATGCGATAAGAATAACGAATGCCACAAGTAAAGACGATGAGCAAAACGACAAAGATGAACCAGAAGCTCGTCGGTACTGGTAAGCCGGAAATATATTTATAGGCAAAAATTGCCGCGTCGGCAAAAATACAAGCGATGATGACAGAAATTAATTCTGGAATTGACGCATAGCGCCAAACCGAAGTGTAGAGTCCGGCAATGGCAAAAACTGCAATAACAATCAAACAATCGATTGGCAAATAATATATAACGGAATGAATAAATGATTCTGGAACTTGCTGAAAATCAAAACGCATCCAGAGTGCTAAATACGAAGCGAGCGCAACCGAAACAATATCGAAGAAAGCCAAAATCAAGATGCGTGGAACTTTTTTGTTGAAAACAATTTTCGCTTTATTTTTCATATTAATCTGCCCATATTTTAGCATAACGCTTTAAAATCGACAAACTGCAGAAACCAAAAATCCCGATTTAAAGGGGGGTTTAAATCGGGATTACTGGTGCGAATGAAGAGACTCTAACTCTCGACCTCTTCCTTGGCAAGGAAGCGCTCTAAACAACTGAGCTACATTCGCATGTGTCCCTATTATAGCACACTTTTTTGATTTTTTGCAAGAATCCCGCCTCCAGACCTGGACAGATTAGCATAAGCGTGCTATAGTAATAATATAAATAACCAAAAACAAACATGGAAATAGCGCTACAAATACTCTTACTCGTGGTTGGTTTTGTCCTCTTGATAAAGGGAGCCGATATTTTAGTGTCTGGCGCGTCGAGCGTAGCTGCGAATTTTAAAGTTTCCAAAATGTTAATTGGCCTTACGATTGTTGCCTTCGGTACGAGCGCACCAGAGCTGGCAGTTTCGATTTCTTCCCTGGCGGCTGGCTCAACCGACATGCTACTTGGCAATGTGATTGGTAGTAATATTATGAATATTCTGCTTTTGGTTGGAATTGGCGCAATGATTTGTCCAATCATTGTCAAAAGAAATACCGTAATGAAAGAGTTGCCGATTTTACTCTTGATTTCGACTGCGCTGGTAGTGCTATTTCTCGACGTCTCGCTCGCAAATGGCAGCAATAATGAAATTACACGTGCCGACGCAATCGTTTGTTTGTTGTTCTTCGCAATTTTTGTCTACTACTTGATTGCCATGGCGCGCAAAAAACGCACCGAAAAACAAGAAAAGCCGGAGCACAAACTTGGTAAATCTTTGCTTTTGACTTTGCTTGGTCTTGTCGGGATCGTTGGTGGTAGTCAAATGGTTGTGCACGGTGCCTCTTCGGTTGCTTCAGCGATCGGGATTTCGGATCGCATGATTTCTTTGACTGTCATAGCGCTCGGCACGTCTCTGCCTGAGCTCGTAACCACTATCACCGCGGCCAAACGCAAAGAAACCGACCTAATCGTTGGCAACATTATCGGTAGTAATATTTTCAATATCTGTGTCGTAATGGGAATCCCGGTGGCGCTGTTTGGTTCAATCTCGCCAAAGAGTTTTGAAATGATCGATCTAGTCGTGATGCTCGGCTCTGCGGCTCTGCTCTGGATTTTTGTCGAAAGAGACCGCAAAATTAGTCGGCTCGAAGGCGCAGTATTCTTGCTGATTTTTGCCGCTTACTATGGCAGCATAATTTACGGAGCGATCGTCTAATGTTTTGGTTGGTACTCATCGCAATTTATCTCGTGACCGACTCGGCGGCAATGTTTATCGACAACTACGTGACCGACGTTTATTTTAAAGGTCGCCAATCCGTGGCACAAAAAGTTTTTACCGGCTGGAATTATACTCTATTCTCAGTTATTATGGCCGCAATTGTTTGGCCGCAAATTATCGAGACGCCACCACTACTGCTCGCTTCAATTACGATTTCCGGTATTATCGCTGGCGTAAGTAGCATCGCCTATTACCGCGCTCTCGAGATTGAAGAGTCTACGAATATTGCAATTTTCTTCCAGGCGGCACCGATTCTTTATTTGGTGTTCGGCTGGTTCTTGTTGGGCGAAAAGTTCAATCCTTTGCAACTGATCGCTTTCGCGATGATTCTAGCTGGCCCACTCTTAATCGTGGCCGCTTCTCGCAAAAATAGCCGCAAGGCTAAACTGCGCGCTATCTTCCTGGTGTTGATTTATGTCTTTATCTACACGATTGGTAACGTACTGTTTGTAAAAGTTAACTCTGGCGTAGAAATCGATTTCAGGGTCGCCATGACTTTCGTGTTCTTTGGCAAGGGCATCAGCAATCTGGCGCTTTGTTATGTTATTCGACCGAAATGGGTTAAGCGTTTCCGCCGCGTCGCCAGAGATAGTCGTGGCAAGATATATATTACGCTAAGTATTAATGGTGTTTTGTGTTTGATCAAGGACGCCGCTTACCGCTTGGCGCTTTTGACGGCGCCGGCAGTTGCGATTGCGGCCGCCGCCGGCGACTCGCTTGAGCCGATTGTAATTTTTATGATGGGTATCGTGCTGACTTTGATTAATCCAAAACTTGGTCGCGAAAAGCTCGACAAAAAAAGCGTCGCGGCGAGGCTTGTTGCGACTGCTCTAGTTGTAGTTGGAATTGCGGTTTTGCAAATATAATTGAATTTTTTGCAAAAAAAGTGGAGGCCCGTTTGCGAAGCTCCGGTGCCGAACATTTTTTGCAAAAAAATGGAGGCACCGACCGGAATTGAACCGGTGTACGCGGTTTTGCAGACCGCTGCGTAACCACTCCGCCACAGTGCCGTGTTCTTATTTTATCATAGATTCTTGATAATTGGCTCTTTAAGTTTAGATAGCTCGTCTGCCTTTTTGATAAGCGCAGCAACTTGAGCTTCTTTAATACGAGTTTCTTTGACCGAGTGCATTTTTTTAGATTCTAGAAGGTCATTATAATAACCGGTCTTTTCGGCAGCATCCCAGAACAAATCTTCCCCTTCTACGCCATCGCATTGCCAAGGTTTTTTGAACAAATTGTAGTGCACCAATTTAGCTTTTTTTAGATCGCCGTTTGGTTGTGCGTTCCAGGCATCGCTAAGGTGCAGAATTTTACCACGGCAAATCACGTTGAGATAATCTTGGTCCGGCGCTACGAGATTGGCGTCGAACGTATTAATCATATTAACCATTCTGGAAAGATAACGAATTTTGCGCATTTTCTTAAGATCAATCAGGAGCACGCCGGAGTTAACATATTCGTTGTACGGCACGCCGAGTGCGTTTTCGACATAGTGACGAAATTCCGGCACGTTCTCCACTTTTTTATCAACGACCGCACCAACGATGTTGTCGCCAAGATCGATGTCGTACAAATTTGCGATGTCGTCGCAAAGAATCGTGTCGCTATCAATATAGATTGCTTTGTTATACATCGGGTAAAGTCTAGCAATAAACGAACGATAATAATAAACCGCGGACGAGAAAAAGTCGCCGGCGCCGGTTTTCTTGGCGCAGTGATTAACAATCGTACGAAGATACAAACTGTGCGTGATTTTATGGAATTGGATTTCGCAGTTTTTGGTCACGAGGTTGCGAAGTCTAAAATAATTACGGAAGCTAAGCTTATCGTACAAAATCACCACGCGATAATGTTTCTTGGTGTTGGAATGCTTAATAAGCGACGCAATCGTACACGCGGCATATGGTGCGTAATCGTCGGAGATTGTCAAAAAAACTGGGATAACTCTATTTTTGTGAATCAGACTTTTTCCGGTATTGAAAATACTCATAACTATTCTTCCTTGAATATTTTACCATACTTTCATAAGCTTTTTCGGCAAGCTTGGCGCGGTTCTCGTCGTCCGAAAGTTTTGGATCTGGATAGAACGGGCCATCGACATAGACTGTCATATCTGGACGAGCCTGGCCTTTTTTCTTGGACTTATGATAAGTGGTAGTCATAGTGAAAATCGGAATGTTGTTGCGCACCGGATAGACAAACGAGCGGTCGCCCTGCGGGAATTTGCGAATCTTGGTGGCGTATGGCCAAACGTGTGCTTCTGGATAAATCACTAAACAATTCTTTTGTTTTAAACGATGGTCAATGGCGGCATGGAACTCGGCTTTTTGTTCCGGCGTGGAACCCAGTGGCATGATACCGAGATACGGTAAGAATTTGCCGATGCCCGGAATGTATAAATTGGCCGGAATCGCAATCGTATAAATATGGCGGTCCGCCACAATGGCTGGCGAAAAGGCATCGTGAAATGGGTTGGTGTGGTTGGCGTAAATCACGTAGCCGGTTTTGCGAGCTTTTTTGAAGAGTTTGCGGTTCTCGACTTTCATATGCAGATAAAAACGTGCATAGAATCTAGCAAACAATTTAAACCCGCGATACAAAATCGCTGAGAAAAGTTTCACGAATGGATTTTTACGAATATATACATAGTCCGCCGGGAGCTCAACGCGGCCGGATTTTTCTTGTTCCTTGGTTTTGATTGGATCATCTTTTTCGGTTGAGTAATAAAAAATTCTTTCGGATTCTGGAAGGTCACCTTGAAACATTTTTGCTTTTGCCATATTTCTATCTTATCACGCTTTAGTTTAAAACGCCATGCGCGGCCGTGAAGGAATTTTCGTCGAGTTTTTTAAACGTGTAACCATGGTCTTTACCGTATTCGATAATTCGCTCAACCGCGTCAACCGAAAAACCTTTGATGTCATGCTGCAAAATTATCCAGTCTTTGTCTGGTGCTAAGCGGCTGGTCACGATATTGTAGACTTCGTCTGCGCTAGTGGCGCCGCCGGCGTCGCCCGAAGAAATGTTCCAGTCAAAATACGTGAAGCCTTTGTCTTTGACCTCGTCGACGAGCGTACTCATCAAGTGCGTGCCGCCGTCATATCTGCGACTAATGGTATTTGAGCTGCCGCCCGGGAAACGTAGCAAATGCGATTCCTGGCCAGTTACGTCTTTGACGCGCTGCTGAACCAAGTCTAGGTCAGCAAAGTACGTATCGGCGCTACGATAAATATCTGCATAGTCGTGCGAGAAAGAGTGCAAGCCGATGGCGTGGCCTTCGTCGTATTCGCGCCTCAGCACGTCGTTGTCGCCGCGGCCAGTCACAAAGAAAGTTGCCTTGACATTATGTTTTTCGAGAATGTCGAGCAATTCTTCCGTGTATGAACCAGGGCCGTCGTCAAAAGTTAGATAAATTACGCCAGTGTTAGTGGTGACATTGATGACGCGCTGCGCCGTGGTGGTGTTGCCGGATGAGTCGGTGGCCGTATATCTGATAATGTATTCGCCGGCCGTAGTAGTGTCGTAATCGCCAGAAGTTTCTACGGCAATTTCACCGTCGCAATTATCCGTAGCGGTAGCAGCTGGCGCCGTAAAATCGTGGTCGACCAAAACCGAATAAGTTTGGTCGCCATTCAAATTGATAACTGGTGCCGCCGTGTCGCTAATTTCGGCTGGCACAAAACGCGAAGCCTGGTGGCCGTCCGCATCGGCGACTTTAATAATGGCGCCACCAAGAGCTGGTTTGATTTCGGCCTGCTTGGTGATATCGCCGTCTTTATTATCAGTAACTTTAAAATCAAAATTAAAAACTTTGCCGTTTGGGCACATCTTGACGTGCTTAACGGAGGTTTGGATTTGCGGAAGCTCCGCCGGGTCGACCGGAGCCGGTGAGGAATCAATGTATGAGCGAATGAGAATAAGGCCAAAGCAAGTCGCGACCGCGAGTAAAATAATCGAGAATAAAATAAAGAGGGCGGCGCGCCCTTTCGAGTGCGTCCTGCGAACTGCTTTGTTTTGTTCCGCACTTTTCATAATACTTCTCTTGGTACGTCTTCCTTGCTCGCTAAGCTCGCAAGTTTGCCGTTCTCATGGTACGTCTTCCTCGCTCGCTAGGCTCGCGAGTTTGCCGTTCCACGAACAAAACACTGTTTTGTTCGTGGTAGGGCAGGTTGGAATCGAACCAGCATTGTATCCTTAGAGGGGATATGTCCTATCCGTTGAACGACTGCCCCGTACCATGGATATATTATATCACGCGAGAAACTTCTTCCAAAGTGGTTTCGCCGCGTAGCGCAGCGATGACGCCCTTTTGTTCGAGCGTTAACATGCCGCCAGCACGAGCGGCTTTTTCGATTGCCGTAATATTGATATCTTTGATGTCGCCGCGAATAAAGGCTTGAATTTCTTCGGTAATAAATAGTTGTTCCATGATTGCCTTACGGCCATTGAAACCAAACGGAAATTCCTCGGTCTTGACCGGCTCGTAAAGCGTAATATGATTCAGGTCGATTCCCCGCAATTTTTCAGCCGACACACCTTCGAGCACGGATTGAATATATTTGGCTTCGGCTGGCGTAGCTTCGCGAGCCTCTTTGTCGTCCGTCAATTTACGAACGAGGCGTTGAGCAATCACCAAGCGAATCGAGTTAGCAAAAATTGGGTTCGTACCAACCAAATCGATCATGCGTGCAAAAGCCGCAGCGGAAGAATTGGCGTGGAAGGAGCTAAGCACTAAGTGGCCGGTAATCGAAGCCTGAATAGCGGTCTTGGCGGTATCTGCATCACGAATCTCACCCACCATCACGACATCTGGGTCGAGACGAAGCACCGAACGCAGGCCTTCGGCGAACGAGCCGCCGTCGTTGGTTTCGATTGGAATTTGCGAAATGCCAGTGAGGCCGTATTCGATTGGGTCCTCGAGCGTGATGATTTTGCGATCGGTCGTATTGAGGGCGTTGAGCATAGAATAAAGCGTGGTAGATTTACCAGAACCAGTTGGACCAACCATCAAAACGAGACCGCGTGGATGATAAATCACATCATTGATTTCTTTCATTTCGTCATCGTCAATGCCGAGATATTCGAGGTTAAGCAGAGATTCGTCAAAGTTAAACAAACGCAAGGTGGCGTCTTGGCCATAGAGCGTTGGGATAGACTCGACACGAATGTTCACTACATGCGAAGTACCGTCTTTGAAAATTTCCTTTTGCATGTGGCCAGACTGCGGTTTGTTGGCGGCGGTCGAGATGCTGGCGCGCGAGCCGAGCTCGCTCAAGATAATACGATAACGATCACGGTCGATAGTAGCGACCGGGTGGAGCATACCATCAACGCGCATACGAATACGAATTTCGGTGCGCATATTTTCGATATGGATATCCGAAGCGCCGAGTTTGTCGGCCTGGTCGATCAAGAAGTCAAAAATCTTTTCTGGCGAAACGTTGCTAAGAGTCTGGGAGACTTCGGCAATCGTTTCGGAATCGCCTTCGTCGGCGATTTTAATATCATCATAAATAATTTCCTTTGGCGGATCGTAGCGCAGCATGAATACTTTGTAGGCGGACTGCGAAATCAGGAAGAAATCAACACGCTGGCCTTCGTCGTTATATTCTTTGCGCATGCGTTCGATGAGCTTGGCTGGCGTTTGGCTAGTCACCATAAACTGGAAACGGTCTTCACTAGATTCGGCTTTGTGTAAAGGAATAATGAAGTCGCGGTGCATTTGTTGCTTATCAAGCAAGCCGGAAACTAGCGGGATGGTTTCTTCGAAGTCACGAGTATCAAGATATGGCAAAAACAGGATGCGCGCACGGTTCGCAGTGGCGCGTTCTTCGTTTTCACGACGCCTTATCTGAATGTCGTTCTCATCCATACATATAATTATAGCATAAGCTTTTTTATTTTTTAATCTTTTATGCTATAATCCCGGTATGGCAAGAAAAGCAACTTCAAAACCTGTTGCAAAACAAAATCGCAACAATAATCACAAGCACAGCGACAAACGCAAACATTTGAATCTCAAAAACGGTCGCTAAAAATTAACCCCTCGCTGGGGTTGATTTTTTGTTTTGGGGCTAGAGCCCGCGTGCTATAATCGAACTATGAAAATCGTCTTTCCCGAAATCAATAATACCACTATTACCGAAGCCGCTCGGCTCTGCCCGGAAATCGAGGCCGTGCCAGCTGCCAGCATGACCGAAGCTTGCGAGATGCTCGAAAACAGCCAAGTGGACGGCATGATTGCCGGCATCGATACCACCACGCGTGACGTGCTTCTAGCTTGCAAAGATCGCCTTACTCGTACTTCGAAATATTTTACGAGCTCATTCGTTCTCGAAAAAGACGGTCGCAATTTGATCGTAGCAGACGGCGGCGTTTGCAAACACCCGGATGCCGAAATGTTTTTTGAAATTATTATGCAAACTTACGAAACAGCGCGCAAAATTTTTCCTGAACCACGCATTGCTTTGCTTTCATTCTCGACGCTCGGCAGCGGTGGCAAAGACGCGACAATTGATGTAATTCATGAAGCGCTCGCCCGCGTACGCGCGGAGCGTCCAGAAATTATTATCGATGGCGAAATGCAACTCGATGCCGCAGTGAATCCAGAAGCCGCTACGAAAAAGGCGCCTGATTCCCCGGTGGCTGGCCGCGCCAATGTTTTGATTTGTCCGGATCTTAATTCTGGCAATATATTATACAAGGGTCTCGAGCAGCTTGGCGGCTGGACGGTGGCTGGCCCAATTTTGCAAGGTTTTACTAAGCCGGTTGCGGATTTGTCACGCAACAGCGGTCTAGACGATATCGTTTTAACAATAAAAGTATTGGAGGAACTACAATGAAATACTTTGGTACGGATGGTATCCGCAAGAAAGCCAATGAATTCACGCCGCACTTTATCAGGACGGTCGCAAAGGGCTTAGTAGATTACGCAGGAAATTCGAATATTAAAGTTTTGATTGGCGGCGATACGCGCGAATCAACCGAATGGATGATCCGAGCTTTTGAAGAAGCTTTCGAAACGCTTGGCGTTGAATACGCATCAGTGGATGTTTTGCCGACTCCAGCAATCGGCTACGTTTTCTATTCTGCAGGTTTTGACTACGCGATCGACATTACCGCATCGCACAATCCTTACACGGACAACGGTATCAAGATTTTTGAACGCGGCGGCGAAACTTATCGCAAAATTTCCAATGCCGGCGAAGCCGTGATTGAAGCTGCGATTGACGAGGATCAAGAATACGAAGTCGTAGCGGCTGAATTGCGCGAGAATTTGCACGACGAAGCGATCGAGCGTTACCTTGAGCATGTTTATAAATATGTTGGAGAGGTTGATTTTAAAGGCCTGCGCGTTGGCTTAGACTGTGCGAACGGCGCAATGAGCGTAATTAATAAAACGGTTTTTGAAAAACTCGGCGCAGAAGTTTCATTAATCAACGTTGATGCGGAATTTGGCCAGGGTATTAATGCCGACTGTGGTAGTACGCATATTGAAGGTTTGGTGAAATTTGTCGTTGACAATCATTTAGATTTTGGCGCCGCATTCGATGGCGACGGCGATAGATGTTTGATGGTGGATGCTGATGGCGAAATCGTCGACGGCGACCACATGACGGCAATTTTGGCCAAGCATCTTGGTTTGCCAGCGGCCGTCGTAACCGTTACTGCCAACCAAGGTTTACTCGAGTGGGGTAAAGAATCCGGCGTACATCTTGAGGTCGTGCCGGTAGGTGACCAACACGTTTCGGCCGGCATGCGCGAGAACAATATTGCGCTTGGTAGCGAGCAAAATGGCCACGTGACTTTGCCAGGTGAACCAACTGGTGATGGTATGTTAACTGCGCTTTCGATTGCTAAAGTCGTAGCCGAAACTGGCTCGAGCTTGCACGAACTAGCTAGCATCATTACCAAGATGCCACAGGTGGATTTGAACTTTGAAGCTGCTCCAGAAATGAAGGAGAAATTTAAGACCTCCGATGACGTGAAAAAAGTTTTGCTGGAATTCGAAGAAAAATTGCATGCAGTTAACGGTCGTTTGTTGGCTCGCCCAAGCGGTACCGAAAATCTGATTCGCTTAATGATGTGGGGCAACGACGAAGCGGTGATCGCTGATTTAATTAAAGAGCTCGCTAACAAGCTAAAGGAGGTTCTATGATTGTAAAAAGAGTTACCGAATATTCGCCAGAACTCGCTCAGCGCGTGCGTGAACTCTTAATTCAGCTCTCGCGCAGCGGCAAAGACAAAGGCGAGATTTCCAAAGAATGGTTTGAAGACATTATTAATTCCCCGTGGCACGAACTCTTGGTCGCCGAAGAGGATGGTCGTGTGATTGGTATGGCCGCACTTTCCGTAATGATGGGTCCGGGCATCAAAAAGAATGCTTACC
Source organism: Candidatus Saccharimonadota bacterium (assembly GCA_017556795.1). Classification (GTDB taxonomy): domain Bacteria; phylum Patescibacteriota; class Saccharimonadia; order Saccharimonadales; family Saccharimonadaceae; genus Nanosyncoccus. The sequence goes on from JAFYLZ010000005.1 coordinate 18,094, forward strand.
TCGAAGATTTCGTGGTAGATTCCGAATGTCGCACCGGCGGAGTCGGCTCAGCACTTTGGGACGAGATGCTCACATGGGGCCGCGAAAAAGGCTGCAAGCGTATGGAGTTTACTTGTGGCAATGGTCGCGAGGTCGCGCAGGCTTTTTACAAAAAGCACGGTGCCGAAGTCTACGATACGAATTTCTTTAGGATTGATTTATAAAAACAAAAAACCGGCCTCGTAAATGGGCCGGTTTTTTGAGGTTTTAGTAATCGGTGCCGGAGTAGTTGTAGATATCGGTCAAGATCGATTCTAGCTGATTGGTAGCATCGCTGAACCAGTTTTGCTCGTGTGCGTTGTTACCAGGAACCGTCAAATTATATTGTTCGCGCCAATCTTTGTCGAAGATCGAAACGTAGACTTCCTTGTCGCCATTAATCGTGCCGACATATTGACGATTTGAGGCGTCTGCCGGAATATATTCAAGGCCGTCGAAAATTTCAATCTCGGCAAGACCGAATTCATTGCCTTCTTTGGTTGCATAGCTTGGAACATCATCGCAGCTGCCACCCTCGAGACAGGTGTAGTACCAGATTGTGAGTCTGCGGGTGCCGCCGTAATCTTCTGAATATTTAAAATCTGTGACCTTGCCGCCCCAACCGTCAAGACGAATAAATACTTCTTCAAAGAGGAAGTACCAGGTAGCCTTGTCGGAATTTTCCGAGAAGGAGACTTTGCCATCATATTTTGGCAGTTCCTTTTTTGGTTCGGTCTTTGGCTCATCCTTTGGCTCTTCTTTTGGCTCGTCGTTGGTTGCGGTTTTACTAGAAGTAATAGTGCGACCAAGTAGGCTAATTGAGTTATCTACAAAGAATAGATAGCAAAGGCCTCCACAGCCAGCAATGGCAAAGATGGCCAAGATGATGGTTGCAACCTTCCATCCTGTGCCGCGTTTGACTTTTGCTTCACTCGCAGCTACCGGAGCGCTGACGGCTTGGATTTTGTCCTCGAGCGTTTCGGGTTTAGTTTCTGGTTTTTCGTTCATTTAAAAATACTCCTTATGGTTTTATTGTAGCATACTGACAACAAAAACCCGCCAAACGGCGGGCTTTTTGTTATTTACCTAGCGAATTTTTGAGGGTAGTATGTAAGTCTTTTACTCTGATCTTATCGCCCGGATAATAATCTGGGTTGTTACAAAATTGCTCACTACTAAGGCACCAGCCATCGGAGCCCTCGTAAGGGGTCGGGAGTGCTGAGACGGTAAACTCAAAATAGCCATCAGCCGAAATCCCGGTTTGGGCCACTGGAGCTTCTAGCTCTTCGTCGCCGTAGCTACGAGTAACATATGTGAGAGTGAATGTCTCTTCATGTTCTGCAACGCAACGGGCGCTATAAGCAGACATCTTACCGTAACCGTAGCTAATCTCTAATTCTCCTGGCAAGACTTGAAGGCCAAGACCGATTTCTGAATCTCCAACCGGGCCAGCATTACCGCCCCAAAGATAGTTCTTCTCCCCGTGATCGAGGTTATAGATTATATTAACCGGATATGAGCGCCAGCGGTTTGATCCGTCGATCGAAGCATCGTCACCACCACTACCACCAAGAGCAACGTCGAGCATCGAGAAATCTTCGCCTGTTTCGCTTCTTGGCAAACGCCAACCGGCAGGGCAAATGCTACCGCCAGCATACCCCGACGTATCATGTTTGCTATTGCCAGCCGTGACGGTATACCAGTTATAATTGCCACCATAACCGCTATAATCTTTCATTTTAAAGGAAATTCGATCCCAACAAGTGTAGCCGGCAGACGCTGGACAACCGGGCGTAGTAGATGCGGCATTGCCATGAAAATTGGTGTTGTATTCGTCTAAGAAATCTTGGGTCGGGTTATCAGTATTAGCTGCCGTAACGTTCGTGTTTGCATCGTTCAAATCAAGACGAAGGTCTTCGATCATCCACCAGTTATCATCGGCTAACTTTGCCACAGCATAGATTTGGTTGTCGCGCTCATCGCGTAATGCGATAACCGTGTTGGTGTCGGCCGATGCGTATGGTTCGGCGGTGCCGTCAAAAGTCTGCATCGTAACGTCTTCCTCAGCCTGTATCCATTGAGCATAAAGATAGAAGTCATCCAAATCTGGAACTTCAATATTTTGGTTTGGCCCATACATCGTACCCGAACCGTCAGCTTCTGTATTCCAGCCAATATAGCTATATCCTTCACGCCTGTAGTCTGGGTCCATAAGGTCAATGATTTCGTTGTCAGGAGGGCAGACTACTTGGTCCCCCATTTCCGGGGCCGATTCGTCACCGTCGTTAGATAAGTAATGAATGGTTGTGCAACCTTTTTCCCATAGTGCATAAATGGTGGTGTTTTTGTAGAGCGAAAACTCATCACCCGCATGGGCTGCATAATCGCGATACGGAACGCCCCATTCGTCGGTATTATTTGGATTAACATCCTTAAAATCTTCGGTGGCCCACCCAATAAATGTGTGGTGTTCCCTAGTTGGCTCTTCGTCGCCAATAATATAGCCATCAGCCCATAAATCTGTAGTAGTTATTGTTTGAGGTTCCGGGACAGGACCTTCGCCGCCATTAGCATCATACGACAAGGTGACGTCTCTGGTAGGATAAATCCTACAGCGGGCTGAGAGACCTTGGCTCTTGTCCGCATTGGTCTCGTCGATTTCCATGACGGCTTCGTTCCCGTCTGCTATTCCAGGGAGAGCAAGAAGGGCGGTGGCAATGTCCCAATTAATATTGTTGTAGTTATATGTTACCTGACCCTGGTAATAACCCGCTCCGCCGCGATACGCGTAGTCTGTTCCAAGACTTTCAGACATGCCAGCGTAATAAAAACCTGCAAAGACGAAGTTGTTTGGGTAACTCGTCCAGTTTTTAATTTTTTCTAATGCAGTTTCTCCACCGATTGCCGTTCCGAGCCCTTCGAACTCATTAATTATTTCATCAATAAGGCCGTATTCATAAGTTGGCACATTCCAGCCCGTCGGACAGATATTGTGGTAAGAATTATCTCGGCCGTTATAGTAATTGCCATAGCCATAAATTGCTCCGTCGGAAGCTGGCTCGTCGTCACGATTTTCGGTATTTTCGTTGAAAGAGTTTTCTGTGACAGAGCGCATGTTTTCTATCGTCCAACAGTTGCCGTCGGCAAGTCTAGCTACAGCATAAGTTTGGTCGTCGCGCTCGTCGGTAAGGGCGGTAACTTCTCCGATGCTTAAGTTCCCGCAAGTAAATCCGGTCATAGTACCAGCTGATTCAATCCAGTTAGCATATAAACGAAGTTTGTCGCCCGACATTTCGATGATTTGGTTTGGACCATAATTAGTGCCAGAACCATCGGCTCTAGTGTTCCAGCCGGCAAAGCCATACCCTAGACGGCTAAAATTCGATGCGGTTAAAACAATTTCGTCTCCAGGGTCAGCCTCTTGGTCTGCCATGGTACCAATGCCGTCGTCGCCGTTACCATAATAACAAACTCCGGAGCACTCACGATAATAGAAAGTGGTGTCATTTTCCATATAAAAATCTTCGTCGACAGTAGAGGTAGCGCTAACAATACAGGAGATACTAAAGGTAGTAGCAGCAACAGCGATCGCGATAACTGGCAAATTCGCTTTTTTGTGCTTTCTGACGTAAAAAAGCGAAACAATCACGACGCCGATGCTAGCTGCGAGCGCAATTGAGCCATAGGCTGCGGCACCAGGAGTCGCTTTGGCGCCAGTACTAGGAACAACTATGTCTTCGGTGATTTCTTCCGTTTCGCCATATTCGTTGGTTTTTTCGAGAGTAATCGTGATGGTAGTGCTAAAAATTTGTGAAATCTGGCTTGGGTCGTTGATTTCGTTTATGTAAGTCGCTTTTAAGGTGAGTTCGAAAATTTCGCCTGGGTCAATAGTGGCATCGACGGAGCTTTCGTATTCGTATTCCAAGAGATCATTCTCGTCGCTCACCCCAACGCTAATTATTTTGCGAGGCTCGCTGTCGGTATTTTTGAAACCAAGATTAAAGGTGACGTATTCGCCTGCACTATGGAAAACGATGTTGTTGGTAATTTTTGAATCGCTTGCGCCAAGAATTTTGGCTTCGGTAGTCGACGATCGATCCGTAATTTCGGCCGCAACAAGCTTAAATACATTGCCCTCCGCAAATACCGGGCCAGCCATAAAAAACGCTGCAAAAAATGCAAAAAACATGCTCAAAACTACATATTTTATATTATTTCGCACCATACAATACCTCTTACGTTTACTTTTATTTTAACATGAATAGCCCAAAAACAATATGGCAATTTAAGCAAACACAAAAAAGGCCTCAAAGAGGACCTAATTTCTTTAGTGGTACACCCGGAGGGACTCGAACCCACGACCCTCTGTTCCGAAGACAGATGCTCTAATCCACTGAGCTACGGGTGCAAATGAGGAGAAAAACGTAAGCTTGCTTGCAGTTTTTCGACGAATGCTGCGCCCGAAGCCGCTAGGCTACGGGTGCATGCCATTATTATACCAGATTGCGGCGTGGTGGGTTGAAACTCTAGTAAAGCTATGCTAATACTTGCCCGGTGAAAAAGTTTTTTCACCAATCATACGTTCTGGTGGCGATGTGTTTTGGCGTCGTTTCAGGCATGATTTTGATGCAGGTTTTGCATTGGAATTTTTTCGCTTCCCCGCTTTGGATTTTGTTTGCTCTTGCACTTTTGATTTATGCTTTTTGTTATCCAAATCATACTTTCATAATTTTGGCGTTTTTATCAGGGGTGATTATCGCCGCGAAAAAATATACCGACGAGACAAACAATCTTACCTCGGCTGATTTCATTCTTGCTTTTCGCGATCATTACAAAACGCAGATCGATTTAAACATTGGTTCGCCCGAATCCAAACTTGGTATTGCGTATCTTCTTGGCATCAAGGACGGCCTACCGGGGACGCTCAGCCAAAATTTGCGCGCCATCGGGTTGGCGCATATCGTAGTGGCGTCTGGCACACATTTGTCCATTCTAATTGATGTCGCACGGAAAGTCTTTGGCCGGATTTCGCGACGTGCTGGACTAATTGCGACGCTTATTTTGATAGTTTTGTTTATGTCGTTAATTGGTTTTACACCGTCCATTTTACGAGCCGGGATCGTGGCGATACTTTCTTTGATTGCCTGGTATGTGGGGCGAAAGTTTGAGCCTTGGCGGATTATTTTGCTTGCCACCACAATCACGCTTTTAATTAGCCCGGGCTTTCTAGGAAACCTTGGCTGGCAAATGTCGTTTGCTTCTTTTGCGGGAGTGATGGTGCTCGCGCCAAAAATCCAGCGATTTTGTTACGGTAAAACAAAGCCGCCTTTTGTTGGTTCGGTCATTATTACGACCGTTGCGGCAACGCTCGCCACCCTGCCAATTACGCTCTATCATTTTGGTTCGCTTTCACTGCTGGCTGTTGCAGCAAACTTATTAATTCTGCCAACCTTGCCCATTGCGATGGGGCTAACGTTTGGCGCTGGTCTACCGCTCGCTGGGCCGATTTTTGCTTTCCTCGCCAAAGGTTTGTTGCATCTTCATATTCTGATTGTAGAATTTTTCGCCAAGCAAACTTATTTCACGGTGCAAATCTCGGCGCACAATGCGTGGGTGTTTTTGCTCTATGTTCCGATCTTGGTGACCCTAATTATTGGGTGGCGCAAAAAAGCGTAGACGTTATATAATTAAGGTATGATTATTAAAAATTTCTTTTCAACATATTACGCCTTTGGTTCAGCGAGCGCCTCTGGTGTAGTTCTAGTTTTTTGCTTATATATGCTTAGAACGAGTGCTAATGGCAGTTCCATTGCGGTCGCTCTTTTTCTGGCCTTGTTGGCACTGGCCTACACTATTCCGGCTGGACTGCTTCTAGCCAAACAGAACATTCCGGAAAACAAGTTACTCTTGCGTTTAGCAACCTCGGCTGCGTTTGGCGCACTGGCAGGATGGTTTATGATAACTATGTTCCTAGAAGTACTCAGTAACGGCAAGCGAAGCGCAAGCAACATCGGCATTTATCTGATTTGTTCGGTGATTGCGCATTTAGCCATGTACATAACAGTCAAGCTAAAAAGGAAAGGTAAAAAATGAATTTGAACAAGGTTAATCAAAAAATTTTCATCGGCTCGGCGATTTTCTCTGGTGCAGTAATTCTTTTGCATCTCATTATGTTTAGCGGCAAAACTATTACAATTGACGCTTCAACCGGCACGCTTGGCAGCCCAGTTGGCATCGGTGTTCTCTTGGGGCTTGCGCTTTGTTTGCTCGGGATGGAATACGGCTTACTTAAACTGTCCGAATCTAAAATTGCTGCGGCCCGCATATTCGCAATTTTCATGCTCGTGATGGGTGTATTGCCAGTATTTATATTTGGCGCCGGATTTTTATTATTCTTCTTTAAATAATCACCCAGTCAGCGAGGTAGACTTTTTGATGAAAAAATGTTAAAATAAAACGAAGTTAATCTATTAAATTTTTTGGAGAAATAATATGTCAGGACACAGTAAATGGGCTACCACCAAACGCCAAAAAGCGGTTGTTGACGCCAAGCGTGGCGCTTTGTTCACAAAAATTGGCAACCAAATCGCAATTGCGGCGCGTTCCGGTACCGATCCAAACATGAACCCTTCCCTTGCGATGGTGCTCGAAAAAGCTCGTCTTGCCAACATGCCAAAAGCCAACATCGAACGCGCAATCGCTCGCGTGGCCGATAAATCCGCTGCGGCTCTTATCGAAGAGACTTACGAGGCTTACGGTCCAGGCGGCGTTGGTATTGTGATCGAAGTTGCTACCGACAACAAAAACCGCACCATGCCAGAAGTACGCCACACGCTCGACAAAAACGGTGGCCGCATGGCCGATCCGGGCTCGGTGATGTTTCAATTTACCAGAAAAGGCGTCATTATGATTTCGGACAAAGGCGAAGATGCCTTGATGGCCGCGCTTGAAGCCGGCGCCGAAGACGCTTCTGAAGAAGAAGATGGCATCGAAATCTATACTGCCGCTTCTGATTTGATGAAAGTACGCGGTGACTTGATCGCTGCTGGCCTCAATGTCACTTCTGCCGAATTGCAATATGTGCCAAACAACCTCGTTCCGGTTTCTGGCGAAGATGCCGAAAAACTCGAGAAATTGCTCGACGCCGTCGACGATTTGGACGACGTGGTCGCAGTTCATACGAACGCTGAGTAATCTAAATACCGGTCTGGTCTTTCCAGCCGGTATTTTTTATGCTATAATAATATGTGGAAGGGTGGCCGAGTGGTTGATGGCACTGGTCTTGAAAACCAGCAAGTTAATAGCTTCGCAGGTTCGAATCCTGTCCCTTCCGCCATAAAAAATGCCCTAGCGGGCTATTTTTTATTATTTGATGGGTTATCGACATGAGCCTTGAAGCCATATTTTTTAGAAATCGGATCCTTAAACAGGGCCACTTTTAGAGGCATCAATGTCAGCGTAGCGTAGCAGCCAAAAACAACGAACACGCCGGCGCACGCCAGATATTCGAAGATAAACGGCACTGCGCTAATATCAATAATCAACTTGAATAAGTATTGGCTCAAAAAGATTACTAGGTAAAAACTCAAAATATCAACAAACAAAACTGGCTTTTTGGTGAAGGATTTATACCCGTAAAAGACGCTCGGCATCACGATGATAACAGATATCAGCGACACAAATTTGGCCAGGAAATAATTCGGATTTTGGCCATAAACAAATCCATCGTAGAGTCCACACAACAAAATCGGGGTAAGCGCAATTTTAATATGCTCCCAAGTGCTTTCGTTGACCGCGGTGAACAGACCAATGAATTTATTGTGCCCAGTTAAATCGTAAAGAAAGTGCGCCAAAGTACCCACGAGCGAAATAACAATGGTGCTGACAATAACTTCTAGCATATCCTGATTATAGCATAAGAACAACTCTTCCCTGATTTGCTCTATTTTGCTATATGTGTTATAATAGAAAAATCCCTTTTTTGAGACAGGGAAGATTTTTAAGAGAGGAGGTATCCGCTAATGAATAAAAAGGATGCCGTTAGAACAAAGAGTTTTGAAAATTTGCCAGAGGAAAGGAGGACTCAGGTAAAGTTTGTGGCCGACAATTACGGCCGTGTCAAAAAGTATTTGGATCTTTGCGACAAAGGACAGTGGGACAACACGCGCGAAAGCTTAGAGAAATGGCTTGCAGCCGCTGGTATCCCGACTGATGAAAAACGCCTCAAAGGACTCGTGCAACAGTGTGACGAATTTTCGTCAAAGGCTAAAAAAACTGCCGTCGTTCGTCACTGCCCCAAGCGACGCCATAGCATTAGCTCGGAAGTCGAAGAAGATGATAGCGATGAGTTTGGCGACGCCTTAAACTTTGCACTCGAAAATGGACTGTCCAGTAGGCAGGCCGAGACTTACGCTAAGGCACGTACAGACGATCGTGTTCTCGAGCTCCTTAGGGGAAATTAAATAACCTGTTCTTAAAAATCAGACCTTGGCGGCTCTTGCTGAGCCGCCTTTTTCATTATTGGTAGTCCGGCGCTCTAATATCTTGCCTTTGGCAAGATATATCGCTAGCCGTCCTTCCACAAAATCACGATAGGCTACGCCTATCTTTTTGTTGCGAAGCAACAAAAAAAGAAGCGAAGCTTCTTGTGATTTCGTGGTAGTACCGACTGGGATCGAACCAGTGACCTTGGGCTTATGAGTCCCACGCTCTAACCATCTGAGCTACGGTACCACGTTTTTTCATTATAGCACATTTCCGTGATATAATAAAGGCATGAAAAGAAAAAGCGGTTTTACTCTCTTAGAAATTATCATCGTGGCGGTCTTTGCGACTTTGCTACTTATTCTCTTCTTCATCCAAAAGTCCAATGTTGACGCCATGCATCGCGACGAACAGCGCAAGGAAGCAATCAACGCAATGTACTACGCTATCGAGGAAGCTTTCTACCCGGCACATGGTTATTATCCAGATTCCATTTCCGAATCCAACATCAAGGTGATTGATCCTGCTCTTTGGACCGACCCATTTGGCTACAACCTTGGCATGGAGGGCACTTCTTATTTCTACGAACCGGCTAACTGTACTGAAGGCAAATGCAAAGAATACGTCTTGCGCGCTGAGCTCGAAAAAGAAGACATGTATATCAAGCGCAACCGCAATTAAGCTTCTTCTTTATCTTCGTCTTTTTTGGTGTTTTTGTTAGAACGAATTAATTTTGTAATGCTGTTGAGTTCGTCGCCGCCGATGACTTCGACGTATTGCAAAGTGTAGGTAGTTTCGTCACCCACAGTGGAGAGACGCAAGGTGCCAATCTTAAATAATTTCTGAATAATGCTGGTTTGGCGGAAGCTGGCGTCCTCGATCGAGGAAAGGTCAATCACGTTTTTCGAAGTCACCACTGGCGAAACCATAATAAATTGGATGGCGCGGCGGTTAGTAATAAAGAGTTTGTTGCAAGAGAAAACCTTGGTGGCAATTAAGCCGGCAATGAATGCAAAAGCGATAATCGTAATCACGAGGAAAGCTAGGAAGTTGTTGCCCATAGTGTTGATTTCTGGCTGGGTCATAAACAAGAACATGAATAGTGCAGTAATTAGTACGGCGACGCCAGCAACACAGCCCCAGATTAAGAGATAGCAGATTTTAGCGCGCGAAAAAGCGAATTCAACATATTCCCCGTCTTCGAGTTTGAGGGCTGGGAAATCTTTTTTGCTGCGCTCGTGGCGAATATTGGCTAAACTCTCGTCCATACCTTACTCCTTTGTCTAATTATAGCATATTTGGGCTATTTTTTAAATGCTCTTTCCCTTTTTCGGTCACCATGCGACCACGCGGTGTGCGGGTGAGTAAACCAAGTTTTAAGAGATACGGCTCGTAATAATCTTCGATCGTAGTGGCTTCGTCGCCGGTAAGGGCGGCAATTGTGTTGAGACCAACTGGGCGTTCGCCGTAATTGTCGAGCATGAGTTGCATCATATTGCGATCGGCTGGATCAAGTCCGAGCTCGTCGATTTCCATTAATTTAAGAGATTCGGTAGCGATTTTGGTATCGATAATGCCATCGCCATTCACATCGGCGTAGTCGCGAACACGTTTGAAAATGCGGTTAGCGATACGTGGCGTCAGGCGCGAGCGAGTCGCAAGCAGCTTGGTGGCGTCTTGATCGATTTTGGTATTCAAAATCTTGGCTGTGCGCTGAATAATCTTCTCGATTTCTGGCTCTTTGTAATATTCAAGGCGATGAATAATGCCGAAACGATCGCGGAGCGGACCAGCGAGTGAGCCAGTGCGAGTGGTGGCGCCAATCACGGTAAAATGTGGCAAATCTAGGCGCACCGAACGAGCGGCTGGACCTTTGCCAATTACGATATCGAGCTTATAATCCTCCATCGCAGAATACAAAACCTCTTCCACGGCACGGCGAAGGCGGTGAATTTCATCAATAAATAATACGTCGCCATCTTTGAGATTGGTGAGAATCGAGGCCAAATCGCCGGCTCGTTCAATGGCTGGACCAGAGGTCACGCGGAGTCCGGCGCCGAGTTCATGCGCGATCACATTAGCCATGGTAGTCTTGCCAAGTCCCGGCGGGCCATATAATAATATATGGTCGAGAGTTCCGCCGTCATCACGTTTTTTAACGGCGTCGATTGCGAGTTTCAGATTGTTTTTGAGTCTTTCCTGCCCGATGTACTCTTGAAAATTGGTTGGACGGAGGCTAATTTCGATTTTTGCCTCCTCGGAATCAGAATTAGAGATAGTTGGCTCAACTATACGGTCTTTTAAGAAGTCATCCTGTCTCTCTATTGCCATAGTGTTATTATAGCATCTATCGCTTAAACTATTAAATGGTTTTTCCCGGACCGTAAGCTTGGGCGAGCGCCCTTGAGCGTGTCCGGGGAAAACCGTTTAATAGTTTTGGCGTTTTCTATTATTAGCACTATTGACAAATGAGTGCCAATTGACTACAATAGAGACAAGTTAGCACTCACTAACATAGAGTGCTAAACGAAAGGAGTAAAAAATATGTCTAAAATCATTGGTATTGACCTAGGTACAACGAACTCTGCTTTCGCTTATATGGTCGCTGGTAAACCAGAAGTTATCACTAACGCCGAAGGTGACCGCACCACCCCATCAGTAGTTGCTGTGACGAAAAAAGGCGAGCGCCTAGTTGGTAAGGTTGCCCAGCGTCAACGTGTTACTAACCCTAAAAATACTATTTATGGTATTAAACGTTTGATCGGCCGCAAGTTCACCGATAAAGAAGTTCAGCACGACCTTGATATTTCCCCATACAAAATCGTTAAAAAAGGTAATGGCGTAGCTGTCGAGATGGATGGCAAGGAATACACCCCAGAAGAAATTTCTGCTATGGTGCTCTCCAAGATCAAAGCCGACGCCGAAGCTTTCCTTGGCGAAAAAGTTACCGAAGCTATTATTACTGTTCCGGCTTACTTCGACGACTCTCAGCGCCAAGCTACCAAAGATGCTGGTAAAATCGCTGGCCTCGAAGTCAAACGTATCATCAACGAGCCAACCGCCGCTGCTCTCGCTTACGGCCTCGAATCTAAGAAAGACGAGCAAATCGTGGTCTTCGACCTTGGTGGTGGTACTTTCGATGTTTCCGTTCTCGAACTCGGTGACGGTGTCTTCGAAGTGAAATCAACCAACGGTGATACCCACCTTGGTGGTGAAGACTTCGATAACATCATCGTTAACTACCTCGTTGATGAATTCAAGAAAGAATCCGGTATCGATATTAAAAACGATGCCGCCGCTATGCAACGTGTGAAGGACGAAGCTGAAAAAGCCAAAAAGGAACTTTCTTCTTCCACTTCTACCGACATCAACTTGCCATTTCTTTCCGCTGATGCCGAAGGTCCAAAACACTTTGAACACACTTTGACTCGTGCTAAACTCGAAGAGCTCGTGAAAGACTTGCTTGATCGTCTCGCTGGTCCAGTCGAAAAGGCCCTCAAAGATGCTAAACTCACCACCAAAGATATCGACGAAATCGTGATGGTTGGTGGTATGACCCGTATGCCGGCCGTGATTGAAAAGGTTAAATCAATCTTCGGCAAAGACCCAATGCAAGGCGTGAACCCAGACGAAGTCGTGGCCGTTGGTGCCGCAATTCAAGGTGGCGTGCTTCAGGGCGACGTTAAAGACGTGCTTCTGCTCGACGTTACCCCACTTACCCTTGGTATCGAAACCATGGGTGGCGTCCGTACTCCTTTGATTGATCGCAACACCACTATTCCTACTTCTAAATCTGAGGTCTTCTCTACCGCATCTGACAACCAGCCGCAAGTAGAAATCCACGTCCTCCAAGGCGAACGCGAATTCGCTGCCGACAACAAGTCGCTCGGCCGCTTCATCCTTGACGGTATCGCTCCGGCTCCACGTGGTATCCCACAGATCGAAGTTACCTTCAACCTTGATGCAAACGGTATTCTTAACGTCACCGCTAAGGATAAAGGTACCGGCAAAGAGCAGTCAATCACCATCCAAAACTCTGGCAACATGAGCAAGGAAGATATTGAAAAAGCTCAAAAAGAAGCTGAACTTCACGCAGACGAAGACAAGAAGCGCCGTGAAACTATCGACGCCAAGAACCGCCTAGAAACTACGATTCACCAAGCCGAAAGAATGCCAGAAGATTACAAGGAAAAAATCTCTGACGACGACAAAGAAGTGATCAAGAAGGCCGTCGAAGAAGCTAAGAAAGTTCTCGAAGACGCTGACGCCGACAAAGAAAAATATGAAAGCGCCGCTTCGGAACTCTCCAACAAGATCATGCCAATTGGTGCAAAGCTTTATCAACAAGAAGCACCGAAGAGTGACGATAAAAGCTCCAACGATAAGAAGTCTGACGATGACGACGCTGTCGAAGGCGAAGTAGTCGACAAATAATCGAGCTAACAAAATAACCCCCTGCAAAGGGGGTTATTTTTTATTCGTAAACCGGCAAGTCGTCGTCCGGGAATTCGTCGTAATAATCCTTGAACCCGTCATTGTCGTCGTCGTAGGCGTCGTTATATTGATTCGAGCCGTACGGGTTGTAGCCGAGCTCGAGTAAGAAGCGCGATGGCATACTGTACGAGCGACCACCAAACGAAAAACGTGAAGCGGCATAGGTAAGGAAGAGTTTTTTCATGGCGCGTGTCATGCCGACGTAGGCCAAGCGACGCTCTTCTTCGAGCGAAGCTTCGTCCTCGGCGCGCGCGCTTGGGAACAAACCATCCTCCATGCCGACCAAGAACACTACTGGAAATTCCAGACCCTTGGCCGCATGCATTGTCATCAAAGTCACGGAATTATTCGAAACACTTTCATCTGCAGACGACATCAAAGAAGCATCGGCGAGAAAATCTTCCAAAGTTTCGTACTGCATCGCATTGCCGGTAAGCACGTCCAAGTTTTCGATGCGCTCTTCCCCTTGCGGAGTGCCGTCGCGGAGCAATGAGTCAAAATCAAAATACGCAATCACTTTTTTGACGATTTCGGCTGGCGACAAATCTGGCGAAGTTGTCTTAATGAAATTAGTAAGCCTCGTGAAAGAATTTTTAGCTTTACCGCTCAAGACTTCTGGCAAATCTGCATTCTTTAGCGGTTCGGCGTCCTCCATGGCAGACATGGCATTAATGACTTTGCCAAGCGACGCGTCGCCGATGCCGGACAAAACATTTTTGACAATGCGTTCCAAGCTGACTTGGTCGCGTTCGTTCACAAAAACTTTCAAAATCGCGAGCACGTCTTTAACTTCTTTGCGGTCATAGAAGCGCACGCCGCCGATAATTTTGTACGGAATGTGATAATTAATAAACGCGCGCTCAAAAGTATACGACTGCGCGTTGGTGCGATACAAAACTGCGAAGTCCGAAAAATTTGGAAACTGGCGGTGAAGCTCGTAGATTTTGCGCGCTACAAAGTTGGCTTCTTCGGTTTCGTCGCGGAGTGATTCAATGTCGACCGGGTCGCCGTTCTCGGCTTCGGTGAACAAAGTTTTGTCGGTACGAGTTTTGTTCTCGTTAATAATTTTTTGCGAAGCGGCCAAAATGTTGCCGGTGGAACGATAGTTTTGTTCGAGTTTGATTACTTTTGCGCCCGGGAAGTCGCGTTCGAAATGCAGAATGTTCGTAAAGTCGGCGCCGCGCCAAGAATAAATCGACTGCCAGTCGTCGCCCACCACGCAAAGATTGCGCTCTGGGCCCACCAACATTTTAATCAAATGATATTGCACCATGTTGGTATCCTGATACTCGTCGATCAAAATGTGCGCAAACTTTTGCTGCCATTTTTTGCGAATGTCCGGATTGTTTTCGAAGAGTTCCAAAGCTTTCAAAAGTAGATCGTCAAAATCGAGTGCATTGGCATTCTTTTTGTCGAGCTCGTAGCGTTTAAAAATTTTGGCGATGTGTTTTTGATTTGGATAGAGTGCGGAAGCCTCGTATTCGTCCGGCGTCAAACCTTCGTTCTTGGACTTGCTGATAATCGACTGAATTGACTTTGGTTTTAAGGATTTTTCGTCCGACAAACGCAGGTTCTTGATTGTGCGTTTAATTAATGAAATTTGGTCGTCCGTATCATAAATCACAAAGTTGCGATCGAGTTTCAAGGCCTCGGCTTCGATGCGGAGAATTTTTACACAAATACCATGGAAGGTGCCCATGTACGGCATAAAGCTGCGCGGTGGCAAATCACCGCGACCATCCGTGAGGCGCCACAAACGCTCGCGCATCTCGCGCGCGGCTTTGTTGGTAAACGTAACGGCCAGAATCGATGATGGCTGCACGCCATGCGCAATCAAATTAGCGATGCGATGAGTGAGAGTTTTGGTTTTGCCAGAACCAGCGCCGGCCAAAATCAGAAGTGGTCCTTCTAGGGTTTCGACCGCTTCTTTTTGTGCTGGGTTGAGGCCTTGCAGAATATCCATTATTCCGCAGCCGGCTCTTCTTCTGAGTTATTTTCTGCTTCGCTTGCGCGCAGGGTGTCAAACCATTCTTTGTAAGATGAGGCGGTTTCGCCGTGGCCGTAGTGCTCTTCCGAAATGCGATGAATGAGATATTTGTCGTTCAGTTCGTATTCATTGTTTTCTGGATCTTCGCTCTTGATGTATTCTAGTGCAGCCTTGGCGGTGTCGGCGTCGGCGTATTCACCGTAGACTTCCCACTTGGTGATTTCGTCGTTGCTATTGTAATAGAGAACAGTGTGGGTTTTAATAGCGCCATTGATGCCACTATCTTGAGTCAAAACATATTTCGTGCCGTCGTCTTTGAAGAAATCGTCGTTAATTTCTCTGCCGCGAGTCAAAAGCAGCACTGCCACGACGATGCCAGCAACTACCACGAGGGCAGCGATAACCCAAGCGATAATTAATTTACTACGCTTTTTCTCTTTAGTTTTCTCTGCCATAATAACTCCTTTACTATAAAAATTATATCATATTAAAGTTTGTTGATAGCCTTTGCGATGTACAAAATTGCGGGGATTTTTTCTTCGAGTCCTTTGATTTTGCTAATGAGTGCCAGCTTGGAGGTAAACATCAAACGCATAATTTTGATTTCGTCGGCACCGATGTTGCCCTGCGGGTTTTCGGCCAGCCCAGACTCGATGCTGTCCCAAACGTAGCGTTTGTCCGGCGATAGTTTTTCGCCGCTGGTGTCACGATACAAATTAATCTCTTCCCCACAGGCTCGCACCAAAGCAAACAAAAACCACGTCTCGACGATTGCCGGATTCATCAAGTCGTTCAGTGCCGTCAAAGCCTGGTCTAGAACTGGGAAAAAATCTGGGCTATCGGAATTTTCGGAAGCCTTGCTAGTTTTCTTCAGAATCAGCGTTGCGAGTTCCATGCGGTTAAAATCCGTCACCAAATTATGGTGATACTTCAGCATCTTGGCACTGGTAATAATGCCGAGTTCGCCACGGCCCTTATGGATGTTAAGGTCGATGAGGCAGAACATTTCAATGTTGCCGGCGAGTTTAGATTTTTCCTTGCGCACGCCCTTGGCGATGGCGGAAAGTTTTCCCTGCTCGGTAAGCAAATTCAAAATGCGGTCCGCTTCGCCGTAGTTGGTGCGGCGAAGAACGTAAGCGCGGGTTCGAAGATCCTGGTTAGACATATTTTTTAACATCCTCCGGCAGCATCGTGTCTTTACTAATAATTCCAACTACGCCATAGCTAGATAAATCCTGTCCGGAAAAATCGAGCGACGAAATAATCACGATTGGAATTTTAGCCGTATCGTCGTAGGACGCAAGCTCATTCAAAAACGTAAAGCCGTCTGGTCCATCAAGCAAAATATCGAGAAAAATTAAATCTGGTTTTTCGTCGTCGATCGCGTTCATCGCCTCGATAGCGTTAGAAAAAATGCGGGTAGGCTGTCCCTTGCAATATCTGGCGATACATTCGGCCATCACTTCATCGTCGTCAATAATAAAAATCATTAGAATAACCTCGCCTGTTTGGAGACCGGCAAATCAACAAAGAAACTTGTGCCATCGCGGTGGCGGATGGCGCCAACATTGGCGTTCATGTAGCGCGAGAATTTCGAAGCGATATAGAGACCCAGACCGGAGCTGCCAGGGCGCATCGCGATGGAGGTTGGTTTTTCGACCCAGCCGCGACGCATTTCGCGCCAAACATCCATCGGCAAAGCTGGGCCAAAATCGCGAATATTGATGCGAATTTTGCCGGCTTTTTCGTTGATTGTTAGTTCAGAACGAGTGTCTTTGCCAGAATAATGCATGGCGTTTAGTAAGAAGTTATAGACCACGCTATATAGCAAGTCACGATTGGCTGTGACGAGACGAGCATGGTTGTGGTAATGTACGCGGAGATCGCGCTGGTGGTAGCGGAAGAGATAATTGAGCTCACGCGTGACATCGTCGCAGACTGCGCGCACCGAAACTGGTTCCATCACAAACAAGCCGTCTTCGAGTCTGGCAATTTTCGATAAGTCATTAACTTGGCGAATGGCGCGCTCAGAAACGCTGACCATTTCGGAACGAATGTGTTCGTTAGTAGAATCTTCAAATTCGAAAGATAGAGCGAGCTGGCGCAAAACCGCAAGCGGGGCTTTGAGCTCGTGGGCAACCAAGAGTATGTTCTCTACCTCCTTTTCCATGCCCTCATTATAGCACGGTTTGTTTAGAGGCCAAGCACAGGCTCGTTGGGACACTGCGCCAAAATTTTCTCGATCATTTCGCGCTCGGCGGCGGTCACCCAAAGCTGATATTTGGCTTTTACCGAAACTTGCCGCGCCACGTACTGGCAGCGGAATTTTTTGTTTTTTGGTAGCCAAGTGGCGGCGTCACCATCTTTTTTGGCTTGGTTGGCGCTCGCATCGACGGCAATTAAATTAAGTGGGTCCGTAGCCAAAGCGTAGCGGGTCTCGTCGTCCATGTGGTCGAGGTCGGCACCTTTTTGCCAAGCGTCGGACAGGGCCACGACGTGATCAATCTGAATGCCGGAGCTAATCTCGGATTTTTCATTAAAAACTAAGTGCTGGCCAGTGTACGGCTCGTCATATTCGCCAGATAAAACCGTGCAGTTATCGTCGCCGAGCACGGCATTGTCACCAAAGTCACGTTTGATAATGCGCTGACGCAAATTGCAGCCATCCACGGTTGGCCAGGTACTATAAAAACGCTCGCGCGAGTAGTTGGTTTTTGGCGAGCGACCCTTGGTCTCTAGCTCAGCCAAAACTTCGAGCGCCGTGCGCTGGCCGGGTTCAATTGGCGTGTCGGAACTAGCCTCCGTATCGAAGCTTATAGCTTCTTCGTAGCTTTCTGGATTAAGGACGAGCCAACCACCGATGCTGGCGACAGCAACTAAGACAATTATTAGACGGCGGAACTGGTGTCCTAATCTAAACATGGGACTATTTTAGCACAAAATTTTATTCGTTAAAGGTGACGCTGTTGAGAACGTCGTTGAAGTCGTCGACGAAGAGATCGGAGTCGGTTCTAAGGATGGCGGTTTTGTCACGAATCTTAAAGAGAACGACGTGACCGCTGAGTTCGGTGCCAGGAATAATGCCGTAATAATGCGTTGCGTTGACATCATTAATCGTGATTTCTTCGGCGCTAAGCTTAGAATCTTTGGCCGAGACGGCTTTTTGATAATCAGCTTTGACAGCCTCGGTGCTGCGGTTGACGATTTGGACGCGAAGCGCGTTGGTCGTGGTGGCAGAATCTGGGTTGGATGAAACTTCGTTTGGATTGAGGAAGGCTTTGAAGTCGCCACCTTTGGACGCATCGGAATCGATGTAGACGCTCCAGGTGCGAGGATACTTAAAGCCGAGTGAACCATAATCTTCTGGGCCGACGAATTCTTTGTATGGATCTTTTTCACGTTCGGCGAATTCTTTTTCGAGGGCCTCAGCCTGTTCGTCTTTGGCCTTTGCTACAGCGACGGAAATTTTTTCGTCGAGATCGGTCTTGGCCTCGTTGTATTTAGCAAAGAATAGAATGAACGCAACGAGCGCAGCAATAAAAGCGACCGATAATAGAACAATAACAATGATAAAAATCTTTTTGCTGTCAGTTTTGGTTTTTGCTACTTGAGCTTGAACTGGAACCCTACCCGGCTGCACAGGATTAATCTGTGCCGGTGGAGTTGGCGGCAAATTAGACATTGGTTGCTGCGAATAATTATCCATAAGCATATTATAACACTATTTAGTGAAATCTTCGGATAAAACTTCGATTTCGTTTTTGAGGTTTTTGAGGTCTTCGCGAATTTCTTTGGCGAGGCCGATTGCCTCTTTGTATTTCTTGGTGGATTCGTCTAGAGTGAATTCATCCGAATAAAACCAGCCGGTTTTTTCATCGAGGTCTTTGATTTTTTGATTAATGGTTTTTGGTGCGGTCATGGATCTCCTTAATTTCTGCATTAATTATTTTGTCATGTGTTGTAATTTCTACAACACTACCAGGGGAAATTTTACCAGAAAGAATGGCATAGCCGTTTTCCAGGATTTTTTCTGGATTCAGGCCTTCCAAAATTTTAACGCGCTGAAGCAGGGTATTATAAATGAAGTTGATTTTTTCCTTGATAAATTTGGCGAGGTGTTCGAACTGCTCATCGACGCGTTTTAGCTCGAAATCGGCGCGGTTAATAATCGTGCGCGCGATCGAGGAAATGTTCGATTCGATGCCCCATTCGATATCGCGTTTGTCTTTACTGATAAGCTCCGCAGCGTTGGACGGGGTCGAAGCCTGGAGGTCCGCCGCCATGTCGGTGAGTGACTGGTCAATTTCGTGACCGATGCCGGTGACGATCGGGATTTTGCTGGCCGCCACGGCGCGTACCAGACCCTCATCATTAAAACAGGCGAGATCGTCGGCCGAACCGCCGCCGCGTATAATCACGATAGTCTGGACGTCGGTGTGCTCGTTGAAATATTTAATCGCTTTGATGATTTGTTCCGGCGCGCCAATTCCCTGCACCTGCGTGTGTGCGACTTTGATATTGATGCCGCCCCAGCGCGCATTCAAAATCTTGATAAAGTCGGCGTAGCCGGCGGCTTTAGTGCTCGAAATCACGCCAAGGCGACTGATATCTTCTGGGATTGGACGCTTGCGCGATTCATCAAACAAACCCTCCTCGGCCAATTTGCGCTTGAGCATTTCGAAAGCTTTTTTGATGCTGCCTTCGCCGATTGGTTGCACGGTTTGCACGGTGAACGAGAATTTGCCCCATTTGGTGATTTTTGGCACGCCGCGCACGACGATTTTCATACCGTCTTCGAGCGGTACGCGCAGCTGGAATTTAGACATAAAACACGGGACAGAAGTCTCTTCGTCTTTGAGATCGAAAAAGACCCATTTGTCTTGGTTGATTTTGAAGCTCGACACTTCACCAACCAAAAGCACGCTGCTATAAGAATATTCCAAAGTCTGATTGATGGCGGCAACGAGTTCGGAGGGGCGAAAAGCCGGCGCTTCGCCCGGAATCGGCAGCTCGGCGAGCGGAGTTTTACTGTTTGTCGGCAGCATTTTTCTCTCCGCGAATCGCTTGATAATATGGCCAGGAGCCGGTAGCAATCGTAAATAACAAAGTAATCACGCGGGTCATCACGGTGACGATGGTGGCGGTAGAGAAGTCGACGCCGAGTGCAATCATCACGCCGGCCATACCGAGCTCGTAGAGGCCGTATGGCACGATACCGTCGAAGACCGAACCGATGGCTTCGCCTACCATAATGCATGGCAAAATCCACGGGCGCCCGAGCGAAAGCGCTACGATCCAATAAGTGCCAACCTCGCAGAGGCTATAAATAATACCCCATAAAATTGGCCCCTTGAGGTGGCGTTTATCACGGCGCGCAATCATCAAACTCTCATGAATGTCGAGGAAATAGTGGTTGATTTTGTCGTACTTAACGACGTTTTTCTTTTTGCCAAAAGTTAGAATTTTAATACAGGCGTTGCCGAGTTTTGTGATGGTGCGTGAGAAGAATTCGAGACGTTTTTTGCCGCTCGCGACAAAAATCACGAAGGTGAGCGCCAACGCGACGCCGACGTTCATCAGCAAAGAAACTGGCAAAACCCAGAGCGCATCGTCTGGGACTTTGTGCAAGAGCAGAAGCAAAACAATGGCCGCAAGCGCCTGCACATAGTTAATGACAGTCGTTACGGCGTAGCGAAAAATGTAAAGGAAGCTCGCCTGTCCGGCTGAGACGCCCATGTCGCGCAAACGGAAAGTAAGAAAGGTGAGACCGCCAACGCCACCAGCTGGCACAGCGTGATTAACGAAGTTGAGCTCGGTGGAAATCCTGAGGCGTTCCTTTTTGGAAATCTTTTTTACGTCTTTGCGGCGGCGCAGGTATGAGAAGAATATCTCACCACACGCATAATACATAAATAGCTGTTCTGGAACGAGTAATAATAGAACTACTATGTTAGTTTCGCTAAGGTGTTTGGTGGCCTCGACGATGTCTGGCCAGTTTTGATAAACCACGTAGCCGACCAAGACTGCCGTGAGGAGCGTCAAAATAGTACGAAAAGAAATCTTGATGGTCATGAGAAAATTATAGCATATTCATGATATAATTTCCCTATGAGATATTTGGCAGTTCTCGGTAGACAACCTGAAATTTCCCTCGCCGAACTTTCGGCGTTATTTTCTCGCGTGAGCCAAATTTCGGGTGAACTCGCGACTTTTTCCGCCGACAAAGAACCGTCCATTAACCGCTTGGGCGGCTGCCTAAAAATCGCTGTCGAAATCAGCGGTTCCCCGCTCGATTATTTGACCACTCTTCCTGAGGGCAAAATCACGGTCGGCGTATCGGATTATTCCGCTCACAGCTCGGCTCGCAAGGCACAAGGCGAAGCGTTGAAACTAAAGAAGATTTTGGCTCGCCATGGCCGTAGCGTGCGCGTGGTTGAAAACAAGTCTGCCGTTTTGTCGACGGCTACTTCCCTGCATAACGGACTTGGTGGATTTAAGACGAACAAAGTTGAGTTGATTTTGGTAAATGAAAAGTGGTGGCGCGTGATTGGCGTGCAGGACATCGATGCCTACGCTCGCCGTGACCAAGCCCGCCCAGCGCGTGATGCCAAGGTTGGTATGCTGCCACCAAAACTAGCGCAAATTTTGATTAATCTTTGCGGCCATTTGCCGGCTGGTTCCCGTTTACTTGATCCGTTCTGTGGGACTGGCGTGGTATTGCAAGAGGCCTTGTTAATGGGATATTCTGCCTATGGCACCGATCTTGAGCCGAGGATGGTGGAGTATACGGAAAAGAATTTGAAGTGGCTCACGGAACCTGAAACAGATTCCGCTCGGGCCGCGTCTGGCCGGCCCGTCGCCACGGGCGGCCAGCGCTCGTCCTCGCCTTGCCAGGCTCCGGATTCCCTCGCGGGATCGTTCCAGGTTGCCGTGGGCGATGCAACTTCGTTTACCTGGGAGCAGCCAATCGACGCCGTGGCGTGTGAAAGCTATCTCGGTAGGCCGATGTCTTTGCCGCCGGCAGAGATTAAGCTCAAGACCGAAGAGCAGGAATGCTCCTCTATAATTCTCGGATTTTTGAAGAATTTGGCACCCCAAATCAAGTCCAATACGCCAGTCGTGGTGGCGATGCCAGCGTGGCTTCGTCCGGACGGTAGCTATCACCGAATGAATCTTGTTGACGAAATCACCAATATGGGGTATAATGTTATGAATAAAACGCGCGAGGGGCTTATTTATCATCGCGATAAGCAAGTCGTGGCGCGAGATATAATAATATTAAGGAAGAAATAAATGTCACACGTAAAAGCTGGCGGTACCGCCAAGAACGTCCATAACAATGCTGGCCAGCGCCTCGGCGTCAAACGCTTTGGTGGCCAGAAAGTCAAGAACGGTGAAGTCATCGTTCGCCAAACCGGCTCAACAAAGATTGCAGGCCCAGGTACTTACATGTCCCGCAATTTCACCATCCACGCTGCCAAAGATGGCGTAGTGGTCTTTGTCAAAACCAAGAAAACTCACTTCTCCGGCAAATCTTTGCCACGCGTCCGCGTAGAAGTTCGCTAATCTAAAGTCATTAAAAAGGCGCCCGTGAGGGCGTCTTTTTTTGTTGGTTAGTTGGTTATATTTGTGGCCAATTAGGCTGGTTATTGACGAAGTCAGCGTTTGTGCCGTTAGCGTTTAGATTCATGAAGTCGGCGTGATCGACTACGCTGCTAACATCCCAGCCCGGGTCGTAGTCTGGTTTCACTAGGTCAACCGCCCATTCGGTCGCATTGTATCCTGCATTATAAAACATATAAGACATGTCCGTCACCTTGCTAGTGTCCCAACGAAAAACAAGCTGAAAGGATCCGGCAGAATAACCGGCGTGGTCAAACATGTGAGACATATTTATTACCTTACTGGTGTCCCAGCCAGAAAGACCGACATTAAAACCACTGGTTTGACTATATAAGAAATGATCGAACATGTGGGACATGTTGGTTACGTTGCTGGTATTGAAATTTCTAAAGCTCACAGTTGCTCCCCTCGTCGTACTATACCTAGCGTGGTCAAACATATAAGACATGTCAGTTGCGCTGTCCGTTTTTAACCAGCTTAGATCTGCGGTCCAAGAGGAAGCGTTTGAATTATAGTCTGCATAAGCAAACATGCCAGACATGTTTTGAACCTTACTGGTATTCCAGTTGGACAATTTAGAACTTTCTCTACGATCCCAAAAACCGACATTGCTATTATATCCGGTATAGGCAAACATGTAAGACATGTCTGTTACGTTGTCAACATTCCAGCCTTTGAAAATGTTTGCAAATTGGATGGCGCCGCCGCCACCCAATATTGGGTCAGAAGTTACGCTATAGGTAGCATGATCGAACATATGGGACATATTGGTCACATTGCCAGTATCCCATTCGTCGATACCACTTATGTTCCATGTATATACGGCGCTATATCCAGCATATTCAAACATATGAGACATATTTTTTACGTTGCTGGTATTCCAATTGGTATTTTCAAGATGAAGTTCGAAATTGTTACCAAGTTCTCTTATGTGTGAAAACATGTAGGACATGTCGACGACGTTGTCGGTTTTGAGATTGCTTGCCCCCGAAATGCCAGATATTGGCAAATAGCTAAACCATGCGCAGGTACTAGTCGGTCTGGCGTCCGCAAAAGAAGAATCAATGACGACGGATCCAATAGAGCGAGAGCTTCTATACCAGCCCATCCTCGTTTCATCCGTACATTGTGCGTCTAGTGGAACTTTGTAAGAGTCAGGATGGCGTTCGCGGTCGTAGAAAAAGGTTAAACTGCCGTTTTTGAGCGTCGCCTTTGCCGTTAATGGCGGAATTTTGGCGATCGCAGTATACGAAGCACTGGTAGTATATTCGCCAGCCTCTAAGGTTGGTTCAATCTTGATGCCGTAGTAGAAGTCTATATCGTCATCTGCAGTAGCGGAATTGTTTTCATAGACTGCCTGGTCATTAGTAGTTGGAATAATAGCGAAATGGCTATTTGGATTTGGAGAAGTAGTATTATATTCATCATCAAAATTGCCTTGCCCGGCTATAGCAAAGCCCCAAGTATTGCTTGTTAGTACTGCCGGTTCAGCAATAGTACCAGATACTGGAGAAATGACACTTGTGCTAGTTGGATCATTATTAAGATAAATAGATTGGTGTTCTTCTGAGTCTGTAGAAAGGTATAGTTCATAGCCATATGGAGCACTAGAAGATACTTGAACAGTATCTTTAGCTATTTTATAGTCGCCTTCATCAAACAATACTAGGTTAGCAGATACTGGATCTGAGATAGTAATGGAAATACCTTCTTCTGGAACGTCGCCTTCGGCATGAGTGGATTCTGAGACTACTGGAAACATGATCGCTGCAGCAAAAAGCATGATAAACAAGGCTGGGAGTACAACCAAAATATTACGATAATTG
Source organism: Candidatus Saccharimonadota bacterium (assembly GCA_017556795.1). Taxonomy (GTDB): domain Bacteria; phylum Patescibacteriota; class Saccharimonadia; order Saccharimonadales; family Saccharimonadaceae; genus Nanosyncoccus. The sequence goes on from JAFYLZ010000005.1 coordinate 42,526, forward strand.
TCCCTGATTATTATATGACCTTTCATCTTATTTAATTATAGCATAAGCAGAATGGTAAAAGTATGATTTTTAAAGCCAGCGAGTTTAGTTTCGCCAACGCGGCTGGTTGTTGACGGCTGGAGTATTCGTTTCGTAACGGTTTAAGTTTATAAAGTTCTCGTGATTAGTAACCCTCGGTACGTTCCAGTTATTGAAGCTTCCCACATCCCACTGATAAGCCGAATAACCAGCGTTCGCAAATGCGTAGGACATATCCGTAACCCTAACCGTTTCCCAGTTTTGAATATTCTTAATAGTGAAGCGACTAGCATTATATCCGGTATTTTCAAACATATGAGACATGTTTAATGGGCGAGCGTACCGGAAAAGATCCAATATGTATTCACCGCGAGCGTCGTGGCCAAAATCGGCAAACATATAAGACATATCCGCATCGTAGAACCCCCCATAATACCATGTAGAGCCAGCATTGAATGGCCAGAACTGAGACGTCGATGCTTTATAAGCAGCGTGGTCAAACATATGAGACAAATTAAGCGTCTCGCCCGCCGTAGGAGGGAACATCGTTATTTCTGAGTCTTTCGCATCAAATGACCCGTTGTAGCCAGCGTAATAAAACATATAAGATGCGTTCGTTGTACGAATATCCAATTCTCCGTATAGTCTAAAAGTGTCAGTCACGTCATATCCGGCATGGTCGAACATGTACGATACGTCAATCGGAACACCACCTTTAGATACAATATTGTCTAGGCTTGCACTGCGGAGCTTTTTTAGGTTACGGAACCACTTGCTCAAACTGGTTGGCCGGGAATCTCTGAACGAAAGATCGAACCTCGCAGTGAATATTGAGTCACTCTGCGCGACCCATGGGAAAGTTTCTTCCTCTATGCCGTTAAGCGGTATATTATCGTAGACGTTGGTGATGGTTGCTTCTGTGCCATTCTCCACAAAGCGCCATACGCCGTTTTCGCGTGTGTAATATCCGTTTTTATATGTATCGCCAACTTCATATACAGTGCGGTTGTAGAAGAATTTAATATCGCCGTCGTCCGTAAGAACACCTTTGGCTGTAAGCGGTGCGGCGGCCGGGACGGCAGTGTAGGTGATATTAGTTTCGTAGCTTCCAGGCTCTAGCGTGCCGCCCAGCTTAAATCCGTAATAAATTTCTACATCGTCGTTCGATGCGGCGGAAGTATAGTCGCGGATGATAGTGTTTTCGGTAGGCAGTTTGGCAAATTTCGAGCTTGTACTTGGGGTCTCCTCGCTATATTCTTCGTCAAATCCGCCAACACCCGGAACAGCAAAGCCCCACTGATAATTGCCGAGTGCTATTGGGCTTTCAAAAGTGCCGGAGGCGCCATCAATTTTGCTATCGCTCGAAGCATCACCATTTAAATATAATGTTTGGTGCTCTTCACTATCCGTCGAAATCCAAAGAGTATAACCATACGGAACGTCAGTACCAACCCTGACAGTGTCTTTTACTATTCCAAAATAGCCTTCTTCCCTGGACACCAGCCTGGTGGTTATTTCAGGGGAAATTACGACGGTAATCCCGTCTCCGGACCTATTGATTTCGGCATGGGTAGATTCCGGAACGACCGGAAGCATGATTGCTGCAGCAAGAAACATAAAAGCTAAAGCTGGTAATGCAAAAATAATATTATTCTTTAAACCTTTAGACAGGCAAAAATTTTGTTTTGACATACATATGACCCTTTTATGCTTCGATTATAGCATAAACGGAATAATTATGTGCAAAAATTAGTTAGATTGCCACGGGAGCTTGTTTGGATCGATGGTGGATTGGTTCCAATCGACGAAATTGGTGTGGTTTGTAACGTTGTCTACGTTCCATTCATGAATGTCCCCGATATTCCAATATGTAGCGCTGTGGCCGGCGTATTGGAACATGGTACGCATGTTTGTCACGTTGCTAGTGTCCCAGCTGCTCAAATCGCCGAGATCCCAGGTGTCTGCGGAGTAGCCAGCACGGAGGAACATATACTGCATATTGGTTACGTTGTTGGTTTTCCAGCCGCTAAGGTCACCAATGCTCCAAGTAGTGGCAGAGTAGCCAGCGCGATCAAACATCTGCTCCATGTCGGTCGCACTACCAGTATTCCATGTGCTAAGATTAAGCTCAAAGACATCTGCGCCATAGCCAGCATAGTTAAGAAAACCAACAAAATTAGTTACGCTGCCAACATTCCAACTGTCAATGTTAAGCTCAAAAGTCTCAGCAGAATAACCAAAATAATAAAACATAGCCTTCATACTCGTCGCGTTACTAGTGTCCCAACCGCTAAGATCCACTCTAAGCGTTTTGGCCGAATAACCAGATTTATTAAAGACATAACTCATGTTCGTTACTTTACCAGTATTCCAGTGGCTAATATCGCCAACGCTCCATGTCGTAGAGGCATATCCAGCGTTACTAAATGCCCCCATCAGATTTGTTACACTACTAGTATCCCAACCAACAAGATCGCCGACGCTCCACTCGTCAACACTATAACCGGCCCAAGCGAACAAATAACCCATATCTTCTATATGGCTAGTGTCCCAACCGCTAATATCCCCAATACTCCAAGTAGTGGCGTAATACCCCGCCTTATAAAACATAGCGTGTGCGTTTGTTAGACTGCTGGTGTTCCAGCTACCGATGCCGCTAATTTCCCAAGCAGTGGCATTATAGCCAGCAGAATAAAACATGGATGACATGTTTGTTGTATTGCTAATATCCCAGCTACCAAGATCAACGGCAAAAGTCGAAGCATCGTTTCCCGCGTAGGCAAACATGGCACGCATATTAACAACTTGGCTAGTGTTTAGGTTCTGAGGGTTGGTTATCGTGGTAAGCTTTTTTAAATTTCTGAACAAATGGCCACAGTCAGTCATTCTGGCGTTAGCGAATGACTTGTCGAAATTCGCGGTAAAGACCGAGTCGCTTTGTTCAGCCCATGGGAAGATGTCTTCTTCGGTGCCGTTCAGCGGTATATTGTCGTAGAAGTTAGTGATCGTAGTCTCCCCAACATTGTCTGTATAGGTTTCTCCAACCGTATAAGTATTGCGATTATATAAGAAGTTGAGGTTGCCGTTGTCGCCTAGAACTGCCTTGGCTGCGAGTGGTTGGTCTGCTGGTATGGCAGTGTAAGTAATACTCGTTTCATATTCACCAAGTTCCAATGTGCCACTTAGCTTGAAGCCATAATAAATATCCGTGATGTTGTCTGAAACGGCTTCAGTATAATCACGAATGATTTTGTTTTCTAGCGGAAGGATAGCAAATTTCGAGTCTTCGCTTGGGTTAGTAGTGCTGTACGTATCGTCAAAATGAGAAATACCTGGGACGGCAAAGCCCCATTCGTAGTCACCCAGGACTTCTGGATTTTCATAAGTACCAGTAGCACCATCAATCTTACTTTCACTTGTTGTATCGCCATTTAAATATAGTGTTTGATGATCTGCACCGTCTGTAGCAATGGAAAGGGTATAGCCATTTTCTGAGCTAGTACTTACCTTAATAGAATCTTTGAATATTTTGTAGTAACCTTCATCTTTAGACAGAAGATTAACTGAAATATCTGATGATGCAACAACGGAAATACCTTCTTCTGGTTCATCGCCTTCGGCATGGGTGTTGACCGGAACGACTGGAAAAACAATTGCTGCAGCAAAAAGTATAAAAGCCAAAGCTGGTAATGCAAAAATAATATTACTTTTCAAACCTTTAGACAGGCAAAAATTTTGTTTTGACATACATATGGCCCTTTTATGCTTCGATTATAGCATAAGTGGAATATATAATGCAATCTATTCTTCAGAATATACGGCTACGCCGCTGAACAGGTTTGAGATTCCGCTAATCGTGAAAGTCTTGTTGGTGGCTGCGCCGCCCATGTTGCCTGGTTGGTCCATGCCGCCCGGCATACCGCTCGCGCCGTCTGGCATTTCTGGTGGTTGCTCGCCGCCCATCTGGCCCGGCTCGCCGTCTGGCATTTCTGGAGGCGTTTCGCCTGGCTCACCGCCTGGTTGGCCCATGCCGCCCATATTGCCGGTGCTAGCGTAGCCCATCAATTCGTCGTTTTTGGTAAGAGTATATTCACCATCAACGAGCGCGCTCGAGCTATAGACCAAATTCGTATACGCGCGGTTGGTTTCGTGGACGAAAATTTCTTGGCCATCGCTATTGGTAAATCTAATTACATCATTAATATCAACGGCTTCGCTGAATGAGAGCGCAAGGAAATTTTGTTTAGATTCGCTGCTGATGGCGTCGAACATATTGCCGGTAGCGATAATTGTGCCACCATTTATATATGTACCTTTTTCGGAATCGAGGCCGGCGTCGGCGCCCGGTTTGGCGAGGGCGGTAATTTTGCCACCATCAATCGTGAGGGTGCCGTTACTATCAATAGCGTCACCTTCGTCCGCTTCGAGCGAAACAATTGCTCTCAAACTTTTGACATTAATATATAGTGCATTGTGCGCACCAGAAACTGTGGATTTGGTCGTAGTATTAAGGCAGTCGTCCTCGGCATTGATTATATAATCGCCAGTGCCGCCGGTAAACGAAAGGTTACCTTTAGTCTCGATACCCTCTTTGTTTTTGCTAACTACATTCAAAATACCCGTGCCTTCAAAATACAAATCGATGTCGGAAGAGATGGCGCCGGCGCCTTTGTAGAAATAATATGGGTCGCCGTCGGCGAGATCTTCGCTATCGGCTGCGACTTTAGCAAAGAGAATATTTTCGATTTCTTCCGCCGTGTAAACACCGTAATAATTAGAATATTCTTGATACCAAGTGCTGGCATCGCCAGAATATTTGTCGGCATAGTTGGCGAGAGAATCCTTGTCAACAAGGCTAACTTTTTTGAACTTGCCACCTTCTAGATAATTTTCAGTTCCCTCGGCTGTCTTGATCGTGACTTTGTGCTCGTCGTAAGTAATGTCTTTGTTGTAGACGTAAAGCGCTGGGATTTTTTTGGAGTCAGTGTCGAGTTTAACGCCGTTCAAAATAATATTAACGTCGCCATTGAGATTGTTGGTGTTGACTGCGATCATGCCGCCAGTAATTTCGCCGGTAAATTCAAAATCGCCGGACGCGTTAATATTAAATACCTGTGCAGACAGAGCTTTGACTTTGGCGTCGTTGCCGTCCTCAATAAAATCATCAAGGTCGTAAGTTTTATACATACCAACACCGTCAAACAAAAATTCAGTTACATAAACTGCTGGCAAAGAATTATTATTATAGTCTAATCTGAAACTATCGTAATCGTCCGACGTGTAGGTCTTTAGACTACTGGTGTCGCCGAGATTAATGCTAATCTTGTCAGCGTCGTCGCTTCCGCCACGGGCAAAAATAATAGTTAAAACTACGGCAACAATAATCGCCGTTAACGCTCCGATTATAGAGCTAATAATAATGATTTTTTTCTTATTATCCACTTTCTCTTCCATGTTTTGATTATAGCATAAGAAGAATGGGGTTAGTTCCAAACTGGCTCGGTGATCGTGTTGGTGTTATGAAGGTTCGTATTGATGAAGTTTGTGTGAGTAACACCGGCTTTCGTAGTCCAGCCGGAGATGTCGCCGATGTTCCAGGTAGTATCAGCAGAGTAACCAGCATTTTGGAACATATAATTCATATTGGAGACGAGGCTAACTGTCCAGTTATCAAGATCGCCAATATCCCAGGTTGTCGCAGCGGAATAGCCGGCACCTGCGAACATATAGGACATGTTAGTCACTTTGACTGTGCTCCAACCACTAAGATCACCGATGTTCCAGGTAGTGGCGGTGTGACCGGCGTCTTGGAACATGTAAGACATGTTGGTAACAAGTCCAACCGACCATCGATCGATATCTCCAATGTCCCAACTTGGGGCAGTGTAGCCGGCACCGTAGAACATATAGGACATGTTCTTCGCTTTAGCAACATTCCAACCCGTACGATTGGCATCTACATAACCAAGATTACCGATATTCCATGTGGTATCGGCGGAGTGACCGGCGCCATAGAACATGTAGGACATGTCTGTTACCGACCCTACGTTCCATTCGCCAAGATCGCCTATATCGAAAACATGTTCTGCACTATATCCGGCCCGGTAGAACATATACCCCATATCGGTGACCGAAGAATTGATGGTCCAACCTTGATGATTAGCGTCGACGTAGCTCAGTTTGCCAATGTTCCAGGTTTTGGCGGTATATCCGGCGTCGTTAAACATAGCTCTTACATCTTTATTTTTGGATACATCCCAGCTACCAATGTTGCCAATATCAAAAGTTTCGGCATCGTGTGCAGCGCAGTAGAACATGTGATACATTTTCGTAACGCTACTAGTATCCCAGCCCTTGTGATTGGCATCAACATAGCCAAGGCTGCCGACATCCCATTCCTTAGCACTGTATCCGGCACGGTCGAAAACGGTCTCCATATTGGTGACTTTACTCGTGTTTAAGTCGCCAAGGTTTTCAATGATAAACTTATCAGAGTTAAATCCAGCATACGCGAACATACTGTTCATATTAGTCAGTTTTTCGGTATTCCAGCTGCCAATACGGCCAACGTTCCATTCGCTGGTATTAGCCCCAGAATATTTGAACATGTTCGTCATATTCGTAACCTTGGCGGGTTTCCAGCCGGGATGGCCCACCGGGTCGTCGCTATCTTCGCCAAGATTTCCGACTCGCCACAAGGAAGAATAGCGGCCGGCTTCTTGGAACATGTTGCCCATAGCGGTAACCTCACCGACATCCCATTTACCAATGTCTCCCACATCCCAGACGGGGCTATTCGTGCCAGCCAGATAGAACATTTCAGACATCTTGGTTACTTTACTTGTATCCCAACCGCTAAGGTCACCAAAGTTGACCTGTATTTTAGGTGATGAGGTTGATTTTTTGCCAACCTGATAGAACATATCGGCCATATTCTTGACCGAACCAGTCTGTAGGTTATCCAAATTTAAGTTCATAGTCGAATTATTGGCTAGATCAGTCCCGGCGGCATAGAACATCCTCTCCATACTAATTGCTTCACTGGTGTTGAAATTCTCAATATGGACAATCTCTTGCAGCCTTCCAATATAATAGAACCAGTTACTAACGTTAATCGGCTTAAAATCAACGAATGCTGCGTCGAAGTCTACATAATAAATGTCGCCTCTGGACACCCACCCAAGAGTACTGGGATCATTGCGCGAACCATCAGCATTACCCGTTGGTACACTCCAGACCGTAGAGATTGTTGTGGTTCCTTTGTAGTTAGTGTAAGAATCGCCAACTTCATACGTGTTCGAATCGTAAACAAAAGTTAGCGTATTGTTGTTGCCGAGGATTGCTTTAGCGGCGCGTGGGACAGCGGCCGGAAGAGCGGTATAGGTGACTTCGGTTTCATAATCACCAGCGATTAAGCCGCTGTCAGACCTTACGCCGAAGTAGACATCGGTGGTATCGCCCACGGTGGAGCCGTCATATTCGTGAATGAGTTGATCGTCGCCGACCAGTGGTACGCCAGCAAACTTGCTGCTGGTGCTTGGACTAGTGGTACTATAAGTGTTGTCAAAATTATCAAGACCGGCAATTGCGTAGCCCCAGGTGTTCAAAGCCAAGGTGGCTGGAGCATCGTAGGTGCCAGTGGTGGATTCAATTCTGTTAGACACATTACTCGAATCGCCATCAAGATACAACACTTGATGTGCCGCAGAATCGGTGGCAATGAAGAGCTGATAGCCGCTGGCCGTACCAGTGTCAACGGCCACGGTGTGTTTGGCGATCTTCATGCTGTTTGTAAGCGGAGTCAAATTGATTTCGATTGGCGCGTCGACAGAAATGTCGATACTGTTATTCAGTTGTTCACCGGTAGCTCTGGTATTGCCGATCGTAATCGGGAAAAGCACCAAGGCAACAAAAAGCCCTAGCGCTGCACTGGCGAGCGCAAACAAAATGTTTTGTGTGGATCTTCTCCCCAAACAAAATTTTTGTTTTGGCATTTTGTATGACCTTTTATTTTATTTTTGTTTCACCTCAGTCAATTAAATAACCTACACTCCTGTTATTATCTTAGCATAAGCGCATCAAAAAGTGAAGAAAAATATCAGAGAAATTCCAGGGGAATTTTAACGACTATTTAACGACGGCAAATTTATTTTTGCCTTTTTTGATAATAGCAATTTGATCGAGGGTAATTTCGTCTTGAACTTTGATACCGTTAACAGAGATGGCGCCTTGAGCGATAAATTCGCGAGCTTTTTTCTTAGAATCGGCAAGGCCGGTTGTAGCTAAAGCGTCGACCAAGTTGGTGCCGCGCTCTACGATTGGCAAATATTCGGCAAATTCGGCGATTTCGTCGGCCGAGAATTCGGCAAAATTGGTGTCGCGGTTAAATAATAATTCGGTTAGATTGATGACGGCAGCGGCTTTTTCTTTACCGTGGACAACCTCAGTAGCGCCTTTGGCGAGAGCTTTTTGAGCCAAGCGGAGTGCTGGATTTTCGCGATGTTTAGCCAAGATTTCTTCGATTTCTTCACGAGAAAGAATGGTGTAGATTTTGATTAATGATTCGACGGATTCATCCGGCTGATTGAGCCAGAACTGGTAAAAATCAAACACGGAAGTATAGTTGCCAGAGCCGTTGTCTTTGGCGGCGAGCCAAATGGCGTTGCCTTCGGACTTGCCGAACTTGCGGCCGGTTACTGGGTCGATGACGAGCGGCGTAGACCAGACGTCAGCGTCCGCGTCTTCGAGGCGCTTAATTAGATGGATACCAGAAGTACAGTTGCCGTATTGGTCGGCGCCGCAAAGCTGCAAAGACACGCCGTGTTCACGATAAAGATGCAAGAAATCGTAGCCCTGAATAAGTGTGTAAGAAAATTCAGCATAAGAAATGCCGGAGCCGCCTTCGCCGATACGGTTTTGGACGAATTGACGATCAAGTAGCTGAGTCATCGAAAATGCCTTGCCGACTTCGCGCAGGAAGTTAAGATAATTCATGTCTTTGAACCAATCATAGTTGTCAAGAATCGTGGCATTGCTTGAACCAGCAATACGCTCGACCTGCTCTTTGATGCAGGCTTTGTTGTGCTCGACTTCGTCTAGAGTTTTGAGCTCGCGCTCGCCGTTCTCTTTTGGATCACCAATCTGGCCAGTGGCGCCACCCACTAAGAAATATGGCTCATAGCCGTGACGGATAAAGCAGGCGCACATCATCAATGCGGCTAAGTTGCCGATAGTGAGCGAGTCGGCAGACGGATCGGCACCCCAATAGAATTTCTTGGATGCGCGCGTGTCGAGCTCGGCAGGATTATCGATAGTAGATTGGGCTTTGAAGCCACGATAAATTAATTCTTCAGATAGGTTCATGAGTTAATTATAGCACGTTATGGAGCTAGATGCTGTCACCATGGAAGTTTAGTTTTATCGACGATATTGGATTGGGATTCGTCGACAAAATTATCATGAAAATACCTCGAAACACTACTTACGTTCCAGTCATGAATATCGCCAATATCCCAGGCGGCAGCATTGTAGCCAGCACCATAAAACATATAGGACATCCTCGTTACGTTACCAGTATCCCAGCTACTAAGATCACCGACGGACCAAGTGTCAGCGGTGTAGCCAGCACATTCAAACATTCTAAACATATCCGTTACGTTCCTAGTATCCCATCCTATATGGTCTTCATCTACGTAGCCCAAATTACCAATAGACCAGTTGGAAGCGGCACTATAGCCGGCATAGTAGAACATAGCGTACATGCTCGTCACGTTGCAAGTGTCCCAGCCGCTAAGGTCACCAATGGACCAAGTAGAGGCGTTCTCGCCAGCACCAGCAAGCATAGCTATCATACTCGTCACGCTACCGACGTCCCAGTCACTAAGGTTCAAGACGAACGTGGGCGCGCTGCGACCAGCTGAGCTGAACATATAAGACATATCTTCGACATTGCTAACATCCCAGTCACCAATATCACCGATACCCCACGTAGTAGCACTGTAACCGGCACCGGCAAACATCCCGGACATTGTTGTCATATTGCTAGTATTCCAGCCGCCAAGATCCAAAATAAAGGTAGTTGCCTTGTAGCCGGCAGAGTTAAACATTTCAGCTACGTTCGTTACGTTGCCGGTGTTCCATGTGCTAAGATCCCCGATATCCCACGTAGTGGCACTGAAGCCTGCCCTGAAAAACATATAAGACATGTCAGCCACATTGCTGGTGTTCCAGCTGCTAAGGTTGTCGATAGACCAGATAGTAGTAGCGTTCTCGCCGGCATAATAAAACATGGTAGACATATCAACTACATTATCAGTATTCAAATTATCGACGTTAGTGACGAACGACAGTTCGGTGAGCCCAAGGAACCAACATGCCGTATCTGTCGGCTCAAAGTTATAGAATGACTTGTCGAAGTTTGCCGAATATATAGCATTCGACCATATCCATGCCGGGCAAGAACCGAAGTCCTCCATGACGTCATACCAGGTGTCCGCTGGGATATCATCATAAACCTCAACAATTTCAGTTTCGCCAATATTATCTATATATGTTTCTCCTGGTGTATAAGCCTTGCGGTTATACAAAAAGTTAAGGTTGCCGTTGTCTCCAAGAACAGCCTTAACTGTTGGCGGTTGGTCTGCCGAGATAGCAGTATAAGTGATAACCGTTTCATATTCGCCTAGCTCTAAAGCGCCACTGAGTTTGAAGCCATAGTAAATGTCCGTAACATTATCTGTAACAGCTTCAGTATAATCACAAATGATCTTATTCTCTAATGGAATAATGGCGAATTTGGATTCCTCGCTTGGCTCTGTAGCGCTATATATGTCGTCAAAATAACTAATACCGGGAACAGCAAAGCCCCATTCGTAATCACCTAGAGCTTCCGGCTGTTCATAAGTGCCAATAGCACCATAGATTCCGTTTTCGCTTGATGTATCGCCATTTAAATATAATGTTTGATGATCTGCACTGTCTGTAGCAATGGATAGGGTATAACCATTTTCTGAACTAGTGCTTACCGTAATAGTATCTTTGAATATTTTGTAGTAACCTTCATCTTTAGACAGAAGATTAATTGAAATATCTGACGAAGCGATGACAGAAATGCCATCTTCTGACTCATCGCCTTCGGCGTGGGTGGATTCTGGAACTACCGGAAACATAACTAAGTAAGCAAAAAGCATAATAAATAAGGCTGGAAATATAACCAAAATATTATGATAATTGTTCTTGATTTTTATATGAACCATCATCTCATTTAATTATAGCATAAGCCGAATAGAAAAAAGCATAATTTTTTTATACAAAAAAGTGCCTCGGTGAGGCACTTTGGCAATCATTGGGATATCGACGGGATAATCAAAAACCAGAAAGGGTGAGCTTGGCGCTAGAAAACGAAAACAAAACGTTTAGACTCAAATTTTTTCTCAAACGAAATATTTGTTTTGGCATTTTCGACACCCTTTGGTTTTGATATTTGTTTTTGAGTTACGTATGACCTAACTCTTTTTCAAAATTAACATAAAAATTTTAGCGCGTCAACAATTTTTATGAAAACATTTTTAGAATTTGTGCATCAAAGAATGCGTAATGGCGGCAGCCAAAGCGTCGGCAGCGTCGTCTGGCTTCGGGCGGTTTTCGAGACCGAGATGAATTTTGACCATCTCCTGAATTTGGCCTTTTTTGGCGGAGCCGTAGCCGGTGAGAGTCTTTTTGATTTCGTTTGGCGTATACTCAAAAACCGGCACTTGTTTTTTGGCTGCAACCAAAAGCACGATGCCGCGAGCTTCAGCAACCGAAATGCCGGTAGTAATATTTTTGGTGAAAAATAATTTTTCTACTGACACCACGTCCGGTTTGGCTGAGTCAAAAATTTCCATCAAGCCGTCGTAGAGTTCTGCGAGGCGGCCCGGCACTGGGGTACGAACCGGCGTAGTAATTACGCCGCAGTCTAATAGTTTGGTGCCGTCGATCAAGCCGAAGCCACAAATACCGATGCCCGGATCGATGCCTAAGATTTTCATTTGACGTATTTGATTAAAGTTTCGCGAAGGTCGGTAACTGTCGTGACGAATTTATCCTTAATCGTAGCTGGCGCGATGGCATGTTTAAAACCAAGCTTCTTGGCTTCGGCAATGCGCTGGTCAGCACGAGCGGCGGAACGAATCTCGCCACCAAGGCCAACTTCGCCAAACACCACATAATCATCGGCGAGTTTGCGCTTAGCAACGGCCGAAGCAATCGCGAGACAAACCGCGAGGTCGGCAGCGGAATCATTCAATTTCATACCACCAACAACGTTGATAAAAATATCTTTGTCGTTTAGCTTTAATTTTGTACGACGTTCAATGACGGCAATTAATAGATTTAAGCGATTAATATCAAAACCAGAAGCAGTGCGTTTTGGATAGCCAAAGTTCGTGGTCGTGGCGAGAGCTTGAATCTCGACCAAAATCGGGCGATTCCCCTCCACGGTGGCGAGAATGATCGAGCCATCCGTGTTTTGGCGCTCGGCTAGGAGCGCGGCGGAAGGGTTTTGAACTTCTTTCAAACCTTCCTGATTCATTTCAAAAATTGCAACTTCGTTGGTGGAACCAAAACGATTTTTGATAGCGCGAACGGTTTTGAATCCACCATAGCGATCGCCTTCAAAATACAAAACCACATCCACCAAATGTTCCAAAACTTTTGGACCGGCCAAAGTTCCCTCTTTGGTGACGTGGCCCACAATCACAACTGCGGTATCAGTAGACTTGGCGGCGCGAATAATCAAATTACCGCAGTTGGTCACCTGCGAAACGGTGCCCGGCGCCGAAGAAATTTCGTCGAGAGCTAGAGTCTGAATCGAGTCCACAATCACAAAATCAAATTCGCCGGATTCGATGGTTTTGGCAATGTCGTTGCCGGAAGTGCTGGAAGCAAAATTTAAATTATCCGACGAAGCGCCAAGCCGCACCGCGCGGAGTTTGACCTGCCCGGCCGATTCCTCGCCAGAGACGTAAAGCACTTTTTTGGTCTTCGCAATTTCGCTACAAATTTGCATAAGCAAAGTTGACTTGCCGATGCCAGGCTGGCCGGCCAAAAGGTTAACCGAGCCGAGCAAAATTCCGCCACCAAGCACCAAGTCCAAATCAGAAAAACCGGTCTTGAGGCGCTCTTTGGCGTCGGACGGTTTAATCGTCTTGATATTTTCGTACTGCAATTTTTTGCCCGAAAGTTGGCCTTTGGCGATGGCGGTCTTTTTGGCAGATTCATCTTCGACGACTTGTTCAACTAAAGAATTCCAAGATTTGCAATTTGAGCATTGGCCGACCCATTTTGCATAGGCGGCGCCACATTGCTGACAAACGAAATTCGTTTTCCTCATGAATCTATTTTGATATAGAGAATAAAAAAATGCAACCCCGAGCAGAGTTGCATTGATTTATAAAATTATTGGCGGTTGTAGACGGTGTCCGAACCGAAGCTATCGGTGACGATGAGCTTGTCGCCTTCGATGCGGTAGTTAAGAGTCATGTCGACATCCGAACCCTCGTATCTAATAGTGACTGAATCGCCGTTGTCTTTGTAAGTGAATTTCTGTGAATATTCGCCGACGCTATATTCGCCATCGTCGTCGTCGATGAAGTTGTAGCCCCATGTGCCGTATTCGTAGAGCCACTTACCAATTAATTTGCTGCGGTTGGCGTTGATGATTAAAACGACCGCAACGATGATGCCAACTACGGCCACTGCGGCAGCGGCAATAATGGCATAAATTTTTCCATTAGATTTTTGAGCTTTTTCCACATTCTCTCCTTGTTACTTATTTTAATTATAACGCTTTTGCTATTTTTTAGGAGCAGTAATGTTGGCGGCGCGGCCGTAATCCGGCAAAATAATTTGAACTTTTTCACCGTGATGATTGTAGAGCGGAATATTTAGTTCGCTCGCGAGCGCGTTCACGACTGCCGCGCCAATACGCAGGCCAGTAAACGAACCCGGTCCGGACATAAAAGTAATTTCTTCGATATCGTTCCAGGTTTTGCCGTTTTCGGCGAGCTTATCACGAATAAATGCGTGGAGCTGCTCGGCCAAATTGCGGCCGGATTCCCATTCGTAGGTTTGGTCGTCCAACTTCAAAATCGTGGTTGGCGTAGACGTGTCTAAATACATTTTCATAGTTCAATCTCCCGACTACCGTCGTCCTCATATTTTAAGGTAATTTTGATGCGGTCGTCTGGCAAAATATTTTCGACTGAATCGGCCCACTCCACGACCACAATAGCTTGAGGGTCATTGATCGATTCTTCCAAGTCGCCAGCCATCAAACCAGGATCTTGCAAACGATAAAAATCATAGTGAATAAGAATGCCACCATCAAAGGCATATTCTTTGGAAATCGTAAAGCTTGGGCTTGTAATCGGCTCTTTAACACCAAGACCTTTAGCTAGCCCGCGCACAAAAGTCGTCTTGCCGGCACCAACGTCGCCGACGAGTTCAATAATTTTTGGCGGTTTTAAGTCTTTTGCGAACTGCTCGCCAAACGCCATCATTTCTGTTTCAGAGGCAATTTTCATGATAAAATTATAGCATGAAAATCTATATCTCTGGTATTTCCGGTAAGGGCATGGGGCCACTAGCTTTGATGGCTAGCGATGCCGGTTTTGAAGTAATTGGTTCTGATTTGGTCGCTGATGGCGACATTATGCCAGAACTTTTGAAGCGTGGGATTGAAGTCCATATTGGCGAACAAAACGGCGAATTTTTAAGGAGTCTCGATGGCGTTGATTGGTTCGTGCATACTTCGGCCTTGAAACCAGACAATCCAGAGCTGCTTGCTGCGCGCGAGCTTGGCATTCGCATTTCCAAACGCGACGAACTGATTGCTTTTTTGGTTGATAAGCTCAATCTAAAAATGGTTGCGGTGGCCGGTACGCACGGCAAGACCACAACGACAGCAATTTTGATTTATGCATTTGGCCGTCTCGGCGTGCCAGCTTCACACATCGTTGGCTCAACCCTCAGTTTTGCACCAGCCGGCAAATATACTCCGGGCGATGAATTCTTTATTTACGAAGCCGATGAGTTTGATCGCAACTTCCTAAATTTCCATCCGTACATTTCCCTAATTCCGTCCGAAACTTACGACCATGCCGACATTTATCCAACGCGCGAAGATTATCACAATGCTTTCGAACAATTTAGGTCGCAAAGCCAAACCGTCGTGGAGGGCGGTGACGTGGATCCACGCATTACGCTCGTGGGCGAGTCGCGCCGTTTTGATGCGACCTTGGCGCTGCGCGCCATCATGCGCCTACATCCAGAGTTCGACGAAGAACGCGTGATTCGTATTATTAATGATTTCCCGGGTGTAGCTCGCCGCTTCGAAAAGATTGCTACGAACGTTTATTCGGATTATGCGCACCATCCGGAAGAAGTTGAAACGGTAATCAGTATTGCTAATGAAGAAGCTGAGCGCCTCGGCCTCAAAGGCGTGGTTGTGGCCTATCAACCTTTGCAAAACATGCGCCAACACGAAGTGCGTCATCAATATAAAAAGACTTTTCTTGGTGCCGCTAAATTGTTCTGGCTGCCAACTTTCCTCACGCGTGAAAAACCTGGTTTTGAAATTTTAACACCAGAAGATTTGATTGCCGAGATTGAAAATCCAGAAATTGCCGAACCGGCCGATCTTAATAATGTACTTGCCGAAAAACTTTTAGCCTACAAAAAAGACGGCTATTTGATTTTGATGATTCTAACTGGCGAAACCGACGAGTGGGCTCGCCAAAATCTTAAAGACTAGAGTCCAAAAATTTCGTCTGACAAAGCGCGCGCGTCGAACGGTGATTCGACTGCTTCGATGCCGCTAACTTCTTTGTTGAGATTTTCGATATATTCGCGAATGGCCGCAGCATCAATAGAACCGTTTTCCGAAAAAGTATATTCGGATTCCTTTTCCTTTTCTTTTTCTTCGATTTCTTCCTTGTCTGGCAAAAAGCCTGGGCGTGAACGATCGATGTAAATGTCGCCAGAGTTGTGATAAATTGCCAAACTAATGCAGGTCGTAACGGTAGCGATAAGCACCGCCGAAGCTCCTAGCAAAACTAAATTCTTTCCACCTCTTGTCATAGTGTCTCCAACATTTTAATTACAGCTGACTGATGTTTTTTGATGAGATTGCTGAGCATCAACGTATCTTGACGAACTTTTTCGCGGTCGCTGCGCAAGGTTTGAAGTTTGTCATAAAAAGCGTCTGGATTTTCTGAACAGTTGAAGGCGACCAAAGATTCGAGATTTTTTTGATAGACAATAAAGTCGTCCGAGAAATTCTGTTTGGTTTCTTTGAATGCGGATTGAATGTCGACAAACTCAGAATTGGCGATGCTGTTTTTGGCCAAGCGGCTACTGAGCGGAATCATATATTTACTAAGAATCGTTTCGTAGGTATAGCCGAGTTTGACGCGAGTCTTGGAATCGGTTTTTTGCAAAGCCTGAAGAATTTGATGAATCGTGTCACATTCGCCGGCGATCACCTGTTTTTGTTCATCAGAAAGCGCAAAAGTATTATTGATGAGCGGAGCGGCGAGAGCTACGGCGCCAAGCAGAACTGATGCAAAAATGATTGCTTTCTTCATAAATATTATTATAGCAAATTAGTCGCGTTTTAGCATGACGGTAAATGCGTCGGATGGAATGTCGATTTTGCCGAAGCGCTTCATGCGGGCTTTACCGCGTTTCTGTTTTTCGAGAAGTTTAGCTTTGCGGTCGCGGTCACCGGTGTGAATCTTGACCGTCACGTCCTTACGGTAAGCACCGATTGTTTCGCGAGCAAGAATGCGTGCGCCCACGGCAGCCTGCAAGGCAACTTCAAAGTTTTGGCGCGGAATGACTTCTTTTAGTTTTTTCGTAATTTCGCGGCCGATGCGGTCGGCTTCAGATTTGTGGCACATGATCGAAAGTGCATCCATGCGGGTGCCGGCTACCAAAAAGTCTAGGCGGACCAAATCTTCGGCCTTGTAGCCGCTGAGTTCGTAGTTAAAGCTGGCGTAGCCAGAAGTGGCAGATTTGAGCTGGTCGTAAAAATCGGTGAGGAGGTTTGCCATCGGCGCTCCAAAATCAATCACGGCGCGGTCTTCGATGTAACTAAGGTTGGTTTGGTGACCACGTTTTTCGTTAATCAGGCCGAGCACATTGCCGATCATGCTGGATGGCAAAATGATTTCGCCCTTCACCCACGGCTCGCGGATTTCTTTGACTTCGGAAATGTCCGGCAAGTCCGCGGCAGATTTAATATCCATTTCGTCGCCGTTATTTAAAATGACTTGGTAGTTAGTCGATGGGTTAGTGACGATGAGGTCGAGTTTGAATTCGCGTTCGAGACGCTCCTTGATGATGTCCATGTGGAGCAAGCCAAGAAAACCAATGCGAAGACCAAAGCCGAGGATTGGTGAATTTTCCGGCTCAAATCTCAGCGCCGAGTCAGACAAGCTAAGCTTTTCGATGGCTTCTTTCAGATCTTTGTACTGGTCGTTTGAAACTGGGAAAAAGCCGGCGTAGACGAATGGCAAAACGTTGCGGTAGCCTGGCAGTGGCGCGACGGCCGGAGTTCTGGTGAGGGTGACCGTGTCACCAACTTTTGCCTCACGCGTGGTTTTGAGGTTGGTTACAATGTAGCCGATTTCACCGCTCGAGAGTTCGTCGCGCGGGGACATTTTTGGCGTCAAGGCGCCAACCTCAAGCGCGAGACCATTGGTATGGTTGGCCATCATGTGAATTTCGGAATTTTTTGGAATCGTGCCATCAAAGACTCGCACGTAGAGCACAACGCCGCGATAGTCATCAAAGTAGCTGTCAAAAATCAGGGCGCGCGTTTCGGTCTTGTCGGTACTTTTTGGCGCCGGCGCTTTTTCGATAATTTCGTCGAGAACTTTTTCAACATTGAGGCCAGTCTTGGCAGAAACGCCGATGATGTCTTCTTTTTTGCAGCCGAGCAAATTAATAATTTCGGCAGAGACTTTTTCGACATCCGCAGCTGGCAAATCGATTTTATTAATCACTGGGATAATTTCGAGATTCTGCTCGATCGCGAGATAGACGTTGGCGAGCGTCTGAGCCTGAATACCTTGGGTGGCATCAACCACCAAAACGGCAGCCTCAACAGCTTGCAGCGAACGAGACACTTCGTAAGAAAAATCCACGTGACCCGGAGTATCAATCAGGTTAAGCATGTAGCCCTTCCAGTTCATTGTAACCGGCGCGAGCTTGATCGTGATGCCTTTTTCGCGTTCCAAATCCATACTATCAAGAAGCTGCGCTTTCATTTCGCGCTTCTCAACCGTGCCAGTAATTTCCATCATGCGGTCGGCCAAAGTTGACTTGCCATGATCGATGTGGGCAATAATACAGAAATTGCGGATTTTCTCTGGATTCATGGAATAAATTATAACATTTTTTGCACGGTTTTTCCACAGCGGAATCTGGCCAAAAACCGAAATCTCTGTTATAATTAGCTTATGTTATTAAATGGCAACAAACTTCGGGATGTTCCAATTCTCAGCATTCAAGCTGGCGGCATGATTGCGCGTACCAGCGATCCAATTATTGATCCAGACGAACTCAAAGTGGTTGGCTTTAAAATTGTTGGGCCACTCGCCAAAAGCGGCTCCAATATTCTTGACGTTCAAAGCATTCGTGAATTCTCGAACTATGGCATGGTGATTGACTCGGCCGACGAGCTAGTTTCCGGCGACGACGTCGTCAGGATTAAACGCGTACTCGATCTTGGCTTTAATTTGATTGGTCTAAAAGTTGAAAGCCGCAAGGGCTCCAAGCTTGGCAAAGTTTCTAGCTTTAACTGTACCGAAGATGATTTTATGATTCAGCAATTAATCGTGCAGCGCCCAGCCATCAAGGCTTTGATGGATCCGGAACTTTTGATCCCGCGCGCCGAAATTGTCGAAGTGAACGACTATAAAGTAATCGTGCGCGACGAGGAAAAGAAAATCAAAGAGCGCGCCGAAAAAGAAGATTTTATTCCAAACTTTGTGAATCCGTTCCGTAAAAATCCGAAACCAGATTACGCACCGTCTCAAACGGAAACCCCTGACGAACTAGATAGTTAATCATTTTGTCCTTGTCATAACGATTTGATTTTTTGGCGATGATTTTTTTGATTTCTTCGTCGTCATTTCTGATGTCTAGAACCTGCTCGGCGATTTCTTTATCGACGCCCTTTTTGGCGAGTTCTAGTTGCAGGCGTTTTTTGCTAATACCTTTTTTAACAAAGCGGTTCTCAACAAAATATTTGGCAAAGCGCTCGTCGTCTAGGTAGCCCTTTTCGATAAGGCGGTCGATAATTTGCTCGGTAAACTGCGCGCGGTCCACGGTTGGTTTTTTGAGAATAGTTTTCTTGGTTTCTGGATCTTTAGACTTAACTGGCTGGATGGATTTTTTGAATAAGTAGTCTCTCGTTTCACGAACCGAGCGCGGACGCACCAACACCCATTCCAATGTTCGCTGATAAAGTTTGCCGAATTCGGAAGCGTTTTTAAACCTTTCCAAATCGGCTTCCGTAATGGCTTGGCCTTTTTTGATTTTAAAATCTACAAGCTGCGCGATATCGAGCGAAAAAGAATATTTATTATTCACAAAAACATTGACGCGATTTTCGTTTTTGACGGCTTGCTTAATGTCAGTGACGACAAGCGCAGCAGAGCCAACGGGGTTCTGAGTTGAACCCTCGTCAGTCATATCGTTGTCGGTTTTTGCAACGTCGTCGTTTAGGCTGTAGATTTTCATTAGTCTTTTTCGACAGTAGCGGCTTCGCGGACTTTGGCTTCGATTTCGGACATCAACTTTGGATTTTCTTTGAAGAGTTTCTTGACGGCTTCGCGGCCTTGGCCGAGAGTTTCGCCGTTGTACTTGATGAAGGCACCCGCTTTTTCGACGATGCCGTATTGGACGGCGAGGTCAAGCACGTCACCAGTCTTGGAGATACCTTCGTTGTACATCACGTCAAATTCGGCCGTGCGGAATGGCGCAGCGATCTTGTTTTTAACAATCTTAACCTTAGTGCGGTTACCAGCAATATTGTCACCATCTTTGATTTGACCGATGCGGCGAATATCGATACGGACCGAAGCGTAGAACTTAAGAGCGTTGCCGCCGGTCGTGGTTTCTGGGTTACCAAACATCACGCCGATCTTCATGCGGATTTGGTTAATGAAAATCACGGTAGCTTTGGATTTGCTAATGATGCCGGTGAGTTTACGCATAGCCTGGGACATCAAGCGGGCCTGAAGACCCATTTGGGCTTCGCCCATGTCGCCATCGATTTCGGCCTGCGGCACGAGGGCGGCGACCGAGTCAACCACGATTAAATCAACTGCGTTAGAGCGAACCAAAGTTTCACAAATTTCGAGAGCCTGCTCACCGTTGTCCGGCTGAGAAATCAACAAATTAGCAGTGTCGACGCCGATGCGTTTGGCATAGGCTGGATCAAGGGCGTGCTCAGCATCGATGAACGCAGCTTGGCCGCCTTGTTTTTGGATTTCAGCAATGGCATGAAGCGCCAAAGTGGTTTTACCAGAAGATTCCGGACCGTAGATTTCGATGATGCGGCCCTTCGGGTAACCGCCGCCGAGAGCGAGATCTAGCGACAAGGAACCAGACGGAAGTAATTCAACGTCCATTTTTGGCGTCTCACCGAGTTTCATGATCGAACCGTCACCAAATTGTTTTGTAATTTGAGCAATCGCGAGTTTTAAAGCGTCGCTTTTGCCATCAGATTTTTCTGCCACCACTTCAGATTTTTTTGCCATAGTATTACCTTTTTTAGAGTTAATATCATTATAGCATAAGTTTCACGAATCTTGGCGATGGTACCATATGCCGTTTATCAGTACTTACGCGCATTCATGTGGGCTCGCAGCGATTCGCGAACTTATGCGCCGCGAGTATTAGCATAGTTTATTTTTCATTGCAACCCATAACGCACAAAACTGGGGAAAAATGGTATAATTAACCTATGAAAATTTTGGAAAATATCCCGATTGCTAGTTTGACAACCATGCGCCTGGGCGGGCCGGCGCGCTTTGTGATTGAAATCGAAAAGCCGGAAGACGTGCCAGAAGCGTATAATTTTGCGCGCGAACATGAGCTGCCAGTCTTTGTGCTGGGCGGCGGCGCGAACACGCTCGGCCACGACGAAGGTTTTGACGGTGTTTTGGTTATGAACAAGCTCGTCGGTATTAATATTGATATGCATGGCGACTCTGCAACCGTTCACGCGATGGGCGGCGAAGTCTGGGATGATCTCGTGGCGAAAACTTGCGAAGCCGGGCTGACTGGCATCGAAGCGCTAAGCAAAATTCCAGGCACCGTTGGCGCGGCACCGGTACAGAATATCGGCGCTTACGGCCAGGATATTTCCCAAGTACTAGTGAGCGTCGAGGTTTTTGACACGGCCGATTCGACTTTTAAAACTTTGACCGCCGCCGATCTTGGCTTTGCTTATCGCAAGAGTATTTTAAACAGCTCTGAGTACGGTCGTTATTTCGTAATCGCAGCGACTTTTGAGTTGCATGTTGGACAAATGGCACGTCCATTTTATAAATCGCTCGAAAAATATATTGCCGATAATAACGAAACTGATTTTTCGCCAGCCGCGATTCGTCGCATGGTTTCGGCGATTCGTGCCGACAAATTGCCGGACCCGGCTTTTATTCCAAGCGCCGGCAGTTTCTTTAAGAACGTTTATGTGGACGACGCTCGCGCCGACGAATTATTGGCGCAAGGCTTCCCTGTCTACCGCGGCCACGATGGCAACAAGATTAATTCTGGCTGGCTGATCGAACAAGCCGGTTTGTCCGGAAAAGTTTTGCACGGTTTTCGCGTGAACGAAAAGGCTGCACTAGTTTTGATTAACGAATCCGCTTCGTCGTATGCCGATTTGGCTGCCGCCCGTCAAGAAATTATTGACATAGTTTTCAAAAAATTCGGTTTTAAACTCGAACAAGAACCAGTGGAGATTTTGTAGTGAAAGTTTTGAACGGACGAGAATTGGCTGACTTTATTAAAGAACGTCAGTTTTTGACGGTACGTGGCATGGCCAAAAAGCCAAAGCTCTTGATCATTCGCGACAGCGATAATCCGGTGATTTTGAAATATGTGAATTTGAAAAAACAATACGGCGAAGATATTGGCGTTGAAGTGGAAGATTTTTTGGCGTCCAATTCCGACGAAATTCGCGAACGTATTTTGGCCGCCAACGAGGATGACTCGATTTCGGGAATTATTATTCAGCTGCCAATTTTAGAACGCGAAAAAACCGACGAGCTAACTAGTTTGATTATCGCTTCTAAGGATGTTGATGGTTTGTCCGGCCACGGTGATTATGATTCTGCCACCGCTACGGCAATCAACTGGCTGCTGGCCGGATACGGTGTAGACCTTGCTGGACAAAAAATTGCGCTGGTGGGCCGCGGCAAATTAGTGGGCGCACCACTTCTTAAAATGTGGACCGATTCTGGTTTTGACGTAACGATGTTCCACCGCGGCGACGATTTGTCATCGCTGCGCGATTTTAGTTTGATTGTTTCCGCTACCGGTATTCCGGGACTAATTACGAACGAAATGGTTGCGCCAGGCGCAATTGTGGTGGACGCCGGCACGGCATCTGAAGATGGCGTACTAGTCGGCGACATCGCCGAAGCCGTGCGCGAACGCACGGATCTTTCGGCCATCACTCCGCGCACCGGCGGCGTCGGCCCACTCACCGTGAGCTGTTTGTTTGATCACGTAATTAACTCTTAGCTACCTAGATTGGCGTTATCAAACGCCCTGGTGATACGCTCTTGTTTATGAGTGTTACTATCGGCACCATAGTCTGCTCTAAGAGCTCTAAGAGCGTCAAGATATTTGACGTCATCGGCAGATACTGTTGCGCCGCTTGCTATATTTTTCTGAATTTCAGCACCTCTTGCGATAGCCTCCTCTATATAATCTTGCGCATAGTTGCCGAGAGATTCTGGAGAAATTTTTGTTATACCCTCGCCACGGTAGTCTTTGGCACTGAGGTCTTTGCCATTAGCCACATCGCCGAGCATAGCGTGAAGCGAGCGGTCTTTGTTTTTGATTTTGCCACCATCAGAGTCAAGAAGCCTGGAGGCTGCCATTTTGACAGGATCGTTGTCGCCAGTATTTCCGGCAGCACTATACGACTCTCTCAATGCCTTGTAGCCGGCATCGCTCTTCATCATTGCCGATTGAATAGCCTGTACTCTAGCCATGGCTTCAACGCGCTCTGCGTTAGTTTTGGCGCTACGAAGTGAATTCAGGGCGCTGCGATGACCTCTTGCCAAACTACTAACATCGTTTGGCTTAACCGTAAAACTTCCTCCGGCATCTTCGAGCTTAAGTTGTCCATTAGACAAAGCGGAAGAGACAAACCCCGCCATAGTACTGGTAGCGCTATCAATATTGCTTTGCAAAGCCGCATCGAGAGAGGCCTGGTTGGAGTAAAGCGCGTCATCCACCTCGTCTTTATGTCTGGCAGACGCAAGTTTATTAACGAGGGCGTTTTGTGCCGTAGCATCCGCGTAACGCTGTCCTCGCTCCAAAGCATCTTGTACTTGCTGCTTGTTTTGAAAACGAGTACCAGCCACGAATGTACCACTTCGGTAATTATCAAGCGTGCCTCGGGCTTTCTCCGCTTCTAGCTCAGCCCTGGCAGCTGAACCCTCAATGAAGGCCGCTCTGTCACCAACGCGAGCTTGGCGCATAGCGTCAACGTCTGCCTGCTTTTGCAAGGCCTGAATGGCGGCATCAACACGAGCGTCTCGCCTGCGCTTAATTGCACCAATCCTGCCAAGCCCACTGCCCGTGCCGTTTTGATAACGACGACTAGTGCGCTCAGCCCATCGTTGTTGCCTTCTTTCGTTGCGATAATTGGCGCGCTGCCTGTTGGCCGGGCGTTCTTTGTTCCAGTTGCTAGCTTTATCGCCACCTCTCCTAGCGAGGCCCCGCATAGCACCGGAGGCCATTTGGGTAAGGTTGCTGAGGGCGCCCATAGATTTTTTGATGATCGATGGCAAGAAGAAGTATGGAACGACCATGAGAAGCATGATAATGAAGTAGTACAAAAATCCGTTACTATCATATTTTGGAGCATTTAACATTAAGATACCCGAGGCCAGATTGCTGCCGCCAATCACGAGCCCACAAAGTGGATAAGCTAGAAGCATTGCTTTAAATATGCTAAACCACCGATCGAAGACTTGTTTTTTCAAATTCGGCAACATATAACAAGCGAAAGCTATCGGCGAAACTGCGACGAGCGTAACGATTGCAGCCTTCCTGATACCAAGCAAGGTGAAGAAGAACAGAATGGCAATGAGGGCGATGATGAGACCGACGATTACCGGAATCAACAGCCCAAGGAAACCACCAGACGTGGCTGCACTTGCGATAGAGAGTACCGCTCCGGCACCAGCAGCGACCAGCGTGGCGTCAAGAATAAATCTGAATACCCCGCCGCCTGAGTACGTTAGACCGCCTGGAATCAATGCTGCTTTTTTGGCAAGTTCGTCTCCCATGTTTGTTAGCAAATCTTCGAGCGAGCCACCAACAATATTGGAAAGATCTACCATTAACTGACATATTATAAACGATGCGTTAATCAACACGGCGGCGATGATGATTTTTGGCAAAGCTTTTTTGATACCATAGTTGTCGATGCCTACGCCGGTAACTTGAGAGAATATAATCACCAACAAG